>CAWIFB010000001.1:0-61974 GCA_963835335.1 uncultured Chloroflexia bacterium
CAAGTACCGCCCGAAGGCACGCCGGCGCGTGAAGAAGGGCCACCGGCAGGACTACACCGTCCTCCGCATCGCGGACATCCGGTTCAACGGCAAGAGCGCCGCTGCGGCGGAGGCGAAGGCAGAGGACACCCGGAAGACCGAGCGTCAGCGGCTCCAGGATGCGGCGGCCCGCCAGGCGGCCGAGGATGCGGCGCTGGCCGCCAAGCTGGCGGTCGGTGTGGCGCCGGCCGAGACGACCGCGGAATCGACGACCGAGCCCGCCCCCAAGCGGGCCCGGGCCAAGGCATCGGACAAGAAGCCGGCGGCGGCCGACGCGTCCACGAAGGGCGCCGCCAAGAGCGGCACCAAGGCGGGGGCGAAAGCCAAGCCCGCCGCGAAGGCTGGGCCGGCGGATGCGGCCAAGAGCACCGACAAGGCGCCGCGCAAGCGGACCAGCACCAAGAAGGACGACTAGGCGATGGCGCACAAGAAGGCGGGCTCAAGCTCCAAGAACGGGCGCGACAGCGTCGGCCAGCGGCTGGGCGTGAAGGCCGGCGACGGCCAGCTCGTCACGGCCGGCTCGATCATCGTCCGCCAGCGCGGGATGACCTTCAAGGCCGGCGAGGGCGCCGGACTGGGCCACGACTACACGGTCTTCGCGACCGTCGACGGGCACGTGCGCTTCGAGCACGAGACCCGGAACAAGAAGCGGATCCGGGTCGTCCCGGTCGAGGCCGCGGAGGCGATCCCAGCCGAGGCGTGACCGCACGCGCCGGCCAGCAGCGGCGACCACCGGCGGGCATCTGTCCCGAACGGACGGCGTCGAAGGAGCACCAGTGAAAACCGATACCCATCCCAAGTACTTCCAGGCCAAGGTCCACTGCGGCTCGTGCGGGACCGAGTTCGAGGTCGGGTCGACCCGGGAGGAGCTGCGCATCGACGTGTGCAGCAACTGTCACCCGTTCTTCACGGGCAAGCAGAACATCATCGATACCGCCGGCCAGGTCGAACGGTTCCAGCGCCGGATGGAGCGCCAGGCTCGCGCCTGAGGCGTCAGCCCATCGAGACCGGGCAACGGCCCCGCCACCGGCGGGGCCGTCGTGATTCGCGGCGCGACCCGCGGGGGGTCCGCGGCGCGACCCGCCCGCCGGCCTTCCCGCCCGCGAACCTGGCCTGCGCCGTCACAGCTCCCGCCGGCGGAAGCCGGCCAGTGCCCCGAGCAGCGTCAGGCCGACGAGCACCGCCGTTCCCAGGATCGCGGTGCCGAGACGCGCCCCGTCCAGGTTCGCCGTGGAGCCCGCCGCCAGCTGGATCGCCGGGACGGACAGGCCGCTCGGCAGGAACCGGTCGAGCACGGGCACGATCGCGGCGATGCTGACCACGATCCAGGCGGCGAAGCCGAGCCCTGCGGCGGCTGTGGTCGACCCTGTCGCGGCGGAGGCGAGGAACGTGATGCCGGCCCATGCCATGAGCGCGAGCCAGGACAGCACGGCCATCGCCACCCACCCGCCGACCGGGAGCGGTTCGAACAGGATGGCGGTGTAGATCCAGGCCGCGACGACTGCCACGCCGGTGGACACCGCAAGGACGGAGCCGATGGCGACAAGCTTCGCCACCAGGAACGCCGGTCGGGTGACGGGCTGGGCAAGCACGAGCGCCGCGGTCCCGTGGTCGAGCTCACCGGACACGCTGCCCATCGCGAGCGCGATTGCAGCGAGGGCACCCATCTGGGCAAGGTTCTTCTGCAGCTGCGCAAGGGCATCGGCAGCAACCGGTGTCGGAATGGGCACCGTCAGCTGGTCGCCGAGGGCGGCCTTGAGGATGTCCGGCAGGTACTTCGCGGTCAGTGGCGAGATCATGCCCACCACAAGGAACAGCACGGCGAGGACCGGCAGCCGCCGCGTGCGCCATGCCTCGATCAGCTCCTTGCGAACCAGGATCCCGAATCCGTTCATGCCACTGCCTCGTGCGTCTCGCCGGTCAGGCGAAGGAACACGTCCTCGAGCGTCGGGCGCGCACGGGCGACCGAGAGCACGCTCAATCCCTCCGCGGCGATCGCCGGCAACAGCTCGCGACCCGCCGTTGCGGGGTCCGAGACGGCGACCGTCAGCAACCCGTGCTCAATGCCCGTGTCGGTGACCCAGGTCATGGCGCGCAGCCGCGCGGCGAGCGTTTCGAGCGCTCCCGGCTGGCCGGGCTCCGCCTCGATGCGGTAGACGGGCAGCGCGTATCGGTCGAGCAGCGCTGCCAGCGGCCCCTCGACGATCAGGCGGCCATGGGCGAGGATGCCGACCCGATCGCAGATCCGCTCGACATCGGCAAGCACGTGGGTAGAGAACAGGACCGTGATCTCGCCCCGCAGGTCGGCAATCAGGTTGAGCACGTCGCGGCGACCTTCCGGGTCGAGCGCGCTCACCGGCTCGTCGAGGATGACGACCGGTGGCCGGTGGACGAGGGCGCCGGCGATCCCGAGCCGCTGGCGCATGCCGCCCGAGTAGGTCCCGGCGTGCCTGTCCGCGGCCCCCGCGAGATCCACCCGGGCGAGCGCGTCCGCGACCGCGCGCTCGAGGTGGGGTCCATCCAGCCCGTGCAGCCGGCCCAGCAGGCGGAGCTGCTCGCGCCCGGTCAGGTAGCCATACACGCGCGGGTCCTGCTCCAGGTATCCGAGCCGGCGTCTGACGGCGATCCCGTCCGAAGCGACCGCGAGGCCGGCGACCGTGGCGCTTCCGCCGGTCGCACGGGTCATGCCGGCCAGGAGGCGGAGGCAGGTGGTCTTGCCGGCGCCGTTGGGGCCGAGCAGCCCGAACACGGAGCCGGATGGGACGACCATCGTCAGCGCATCGAGGGCAAGGACGCCACCCGGGTAGCGCTTGCTGAGACCCTCGACCTCGATCGCGGGCGGGCCGTCCGGCAACGGCATGCTGGCCTCGCGTGCGGATACCCCAACCGGTCCAGGCGAGACGGCCGGCCGGTCTGCCAGCGCAGCGGACGCGGCTGTCGCGATCGCGGCACCGCCCACGGGATCTCGCAGCGGCGTTCCTTCGGGGCTCACGACCAACGGGGGGTCGTGCGGGCTGCCCCAGCCGGGCATCGCGCCGGGTCCCGGCGCCTTTGGCTCCGGAACACCGTCGACGCGGCCGACCAGGAGGTACACGATCGGGCCGATCACATTGACGAACACGATCACGACGGCCCACAGGCCCTTGTTGCCGCCGCGGACCACGCGATCGTCGCGGAGCAGGTCGATCACCGCGAACACGAGCAGCCCCAGCTCGAGGAGCAGCAGCGGGACCAGCAGCAGCAGCAGCTCCGGGGTGAGCATGTCCAGTCCGCCAATGCCCACGATGCACCTCCGAATCGCCGGTGGTCGGGATCGGACCCCCAGTCGCATGCGCAGACGATGGCCGTGTCGCCGGGACCGCGGGCGGCGACGCCACCTGGTCGCGCGCGTCCATCATGCCGCGTGCGGGGCGTGCTCGCGCATCGGCGGCGACGCCGGGAGCGTCGCTGACGCGACCCCAAGGACCCGGTCCCGGTGGTCGCGCTGGTAGACTCGATCAGTCCGCCCGTTGCCCCCTGCCGGCGGTCCTCATTCGACGTCCCGAAGGAGCTCCATGACCGACGATCGCGAGCGATGGGCCCTCATTCTCGGCGCGTCATCGGGGATGGGCGAGGCCACCGCCCTGGCGCTGGCCGGGGCCGGTTACCGGGTCGCCGGCGTGCACCTCGACTTCCGCGCCGCGCTCGCCCACGTCGAGGACGTCAAGGGCCGCATCGCCGACGCGGGCTCCGAGGCGCTGTACATCAACATGAACGCGGCCGATGACGACAAGCGAGCCGCGGCGCTCCAGACCCTGCGCGAGCGCTTCGACCGGTCGCGCGCCGAGGGACGCCACCCGTACATCCGCGTCGTGATGCACTCGCTCGCGTTCGGCTCGCTGGTGCCGTTCCTGACCGAGGATCCGAAGGCCGGGGTGGACCGCAAGAAGATGGAGATGACCCAGGACGTGATGGCGAACAGCCTCGTGTACTGGGTCCAGGACCTGTGGCGCGGGGGCTTCCTCGAGCCGGGCTCGAAGATCTTCGCGATGACGTCCGAGGGTTCGACCCGGGTCGTGCCCAGCTACGGGGTCGTGTCCTCGGCGAAGGCGGCCCTCGAATCCCATATCCGCCAGCTCGCGATGGAGCTTGCCCGGCTGGGGACCGGGGTCACGGCGAACTCGATCCGCGCGGGCGTCACCCTGACCCCGGCTCTGATGAAGATCCCCGAGAAGGACGCGATCATCGAGGCGGCGACACGCCGCAACCCGACCGGCCGCATGACGACACCGCAGGATGTCGCCAGGGCAATCCTCGCGCTGTCGGGCGAGGGAACGGAGTTCATCAACGGCGAGGTCATCGGCGTCGACGGCGGCGAGTACGTCACCGGGTAGCACGGCGTCGGGCGCCGCATGGAGAGGGAGACGGGCCCATGAGTGGCAGGGTCCTCATCGTCGGATCGGTGAACGTGGACCTGGTGGTCCAGGGCGAGCGCCTGCCGCTGCCCGGCGAGACGGTTGTGGGCGGCACGTTCACGCGGTTCCACGGCGGCAAGGGTGGCAACCAGGCGGTGGCGGCCGCGCGTCTCGGGGTCCCCGTCATGCTCGTGGCGGCCCTCGGCGACGACGCGTTCGGGTCGGAGGCGCGAGCGGCGCTTGCACGTGAAGGCGTCGGCACCGACGTGCTGGTCACGCTCGACGAGACGGCGACCGGCGTAGCCCTGATCCTGGTCGATGCCAAGGCGGAGAACCAGATCGCGGTCGCGCCCGGCGCAAACGCGGGATTGACGGCCGCCCATGTCCGCGAGGCCCTCAGGCGCCTGGCGCCCCACAAAGGCGATGTCGTGATCGTGACCCACGAGATCACGACGGCCGCCGCCCGCGAGGCGCTGCGGCTCGGCCGCGAGGGCGGAGCCTGGACGGTCCTCAACCCGGCTCCCGCCGACGGCCTCGACCGGTCGGTGCTGTCGCTGGCCGACGTCCTGACGCCCAACCGCGGCGAGCTTGCCCGTCTCGCCGCCGACGACGCGCGACGATCCGGGCGGACGACCGCCGTTCCCGACGAGCCGGTCCGTGCCGCCAGGATGCTGCTCGAGGCGACGGCGGAGGGTCCCGGGGCGGGTGAGGCGATCCTCGTGTCGCTCGGGCCCCGGGGCGCCGTCCTGGTCCGTCGTGACGGACCGCCGGTGGACATCAAGGCGCCACGGGTCAAGGCGGTCGATGCGACCGGGGCCGGTGATGCGCTCAACGGCGCGCTCGCGGCGGCGCTGGCGACCGGTGTCGGCCTCGAGGGTGCAGCGAGGCGAGCGGTGATGGCGGCCAGCATCTCCGTCACGCGGGCAGGCGCCCGCGAGGGGATGCCGACGCTGGCCGAGCTCGAGGCTGCACTGGGCGAGGCGAGCCCGCGCACCACCGCGCGGGGGCCGGACGCCGGTGACCCCACGTCCACGGGTTCAGCGCCCGGCCCGGACGGGGACACGGCTGGCTGACGCACCCTGCGTGCGGCGCACGCCGCGTCGAGCGCCCGCATCGGGCCCTGCGCGTCCCCGGCCGGATCGGGAACCGATGTCCCGGCGCTACCCGAGCCGATCCTCGGCGACCCAGACGCTGCGCACCCGGGCCTCGGGCGTCATGCCCAGGTGGCCCGTGTCGTCTACCCACCAGGCGGCGATCCCGCGCGAGCGCGCCTCGTCGCCGATCGCGCCGCGGCCGGCCAGGAACAGGGCCTTGCTCCACACCTCGGACCAGGCGGGGTCGATGCCTGCGACCGTGACCGCGACGAGACCGGTCCTGGCCGGCTCGCCCGTGCGGGGGTCGATGAGGTGATGCACGGGACGGCCGTCCGGCCCGATCCAGTTCCGGACCCTGATCGACGACGTCGCGATCGCTCCGTCGTGGAGCCCGGCCACCGCGATCGGCGGCGCATCCGGACCCGGGTCCGCGACGGGGTCCTCGATCCCGACCAGCCAGCCGGGTCCGGGCGGGATCCCGGCCGCGACGACGTCACCACCGGCCTCGAGCATCACGCCCGCATCGCCCGGCAGGGCGGCGGTCGCGGCCGCGGCCGCCCAGCGAAGCGCGAGTCCCTTGCCCACGCCCCCCATGTCCAGCGGGGCGTCGGGGACCACGGCCGGGAACCGGGCATCGGGGTTCGCAACCGCCACCGACGGCCGCTCTCCCCGCGGATCGAGGGTCGCGCCGTGCTCGCCGATCCGCTCGAGCGTCGAGAGGATGCGGGCATCGAAGCGGCCGTCGGTCAGCCGGCCCGCGCGATGCACCATGGCCAGCGCCGTCCGCAGGCGCCCCGACACGCGGACCACCTGGCGTGTGCCCGCGCGCCGGTTGATCGCCGTGAGCTCGCTGTCCGCCCGAAATCGCGACAGGGCGATGTCGACGGCATCGAACTCCGACCACACCGCGTCCCAGGCGCCACCCGCGAGCGCGTCGGGGTCGCGCCCCGGGCGGTCATCCATCCGGACCTGGAGGCGCAATGCCGATCCCAGCGAGCGCGCAGCAAACCGGATCAGACGATCCGCCTGCTTGTCCACCGCCGCCACGGTCGACGCTCCGTGCGTCAGGGCACGCCCGAGGCGCCGGTGGTGGTGCTCGTCCTCGGAGGGCGGCTGCCAGACGAGCTGACCGTCACCGCGGGCAGGCTGATCCGCGTGGGCAGCGCCGCCGCCGACCCCTGGACCTCGGCGACCAGCGCCGCCAGCGCGTCGAGCCGGACTTCGTAGGCGGTCACCGCCTCACCCGTGCCGGCATACGACGTGCCGATGGTCTGCAGATCGGCATCGGTCCGGTCAAGCGCCGCGGCGAGCGCGTCGTTCGCAGCCCGGGCGCGAGCGAGCGCCTCGACGTAGGGCTGATGGCGCGCCACGAGCTCGGCGTCACTCTGTGCCTGGAGGCCCGCGACCCCGGCCAGCGCCACGGCATAGATCGCCGCCGACGTCCCGAGCAGCATCCCCGCCCGCGCCGGCGTCGTGAGCCACGCCTCCTTGCGTGCGGTCGCCGTGCGTGCATGCGTTCCGGATCGCGCGGGCGCGCCCGGCGCGGGCACGCCCCGCGCGGGCACGTCCGCGTGGGTGGCGCCCCCGCCCGGCCGCAGGCGCGTCGGGACGGGCAGGGCGACCGCGGGAAGGATGCGCTCAGTCGTCATCGTGCTCACCGCCGCTGGAGCCACCCGACGTGGCGGGGGCAGGCGCCGCGTTGGCCGCCGCCTGGCGCGCAGCTGCCTTGTTGAGCTCGGCGAGTCGCGCCTGGGCCGCCTTGAGCTGCCCCTGGAGGGTCTGCAGCTTGGACGTCGCAGCCGCAAGCTGATCCCGAAGCGTGGCGGCGGTCTGCGCGTCGGTGGTGATGTGATCGCCTGCCTCGGCCAGCGCCGCCTTGAGCGAGGCGATCTGGTCGGCCGCGGAGCCGACCTGGTCCGACAGGACACCCGCGCGGTCGGTCTCGGCGACGAGCTGGGCGTTGATCGTATCGATCGCGACCGGCGCCACGTCCAACGGTGCCGATTCCGCGCGCCAGTCGGCGGCGACCTTGACGGTGCCGATCGCGATCCCGATGACCGCGATGGTGGCCGCCAGGACGACGGCTCGTCGCAGCAGGCGACGCAGGAGATCCCCGGACATTACTGCTCCTCCATGGTGGCGTGGACCGGCACGGGCCGGCTGATCGGTGTGGTCGTTGGCGAGGTCGGGACCTGGGCCGGGCGCTGCGGCCGCGCCTTCGCGGTCCACCAGCGGTGTGCCACGCCCGCGAGGATGGGCAGGCCGGTGGCCACGTACAGCGGGGTCAGCGTGCCGCCATCCGTCCCGGCGAGGACCGCGTGGACCCACGCCAGCAGGAACGCGACCGCGGCAACGCGGTGGATCCGGAGCCACCAGCCGGATGGCAGGAGGCGGGTCCACTTGGCGGTCACGGCGGTCACGATCAGGGCGTACAGCGCGATCGATCCGATGGCAACCGCCGGCGGCCGGTACTCGGAGAAGCCGGGCACCAGCGCGCCGATCACGCCGACCCGTGCGAACGGATCGACCGCGAGCAGCGCGACGTGGAGCGCGAGGAAGGCACCGGTGAACACGGAGATCATCTCGTGCCAGGGGAACGTGGGCTTGGTCAGGCGCCACGTCGAGGTGTTCCTCGGGTGGCTGAGCAGCAGGCCCGAGGCGACCTCGAGCGCCAGCAGCAGGTACGCGGTGACGCCCATGGCGCGGGCGGCGATCCATGGCCGGACCTGCACGACGTGGGGATCGGCGGCCGGCAGGACCTGGTCGGTCACGCCCAGCGCGATGAGCGCGGCGATCGCACCCAGGGAGACGAGCGTGGCCGCGCCTAGGCGCATCGGGGCACCCGCGCGGATGCAGCGGACGGTCGGCGTTCGGGATGAGCGAGACGGTGCGGCATGACGGCTCCCAGCGATGGTCCGGTGCCGTTCTGAGGCGCGTCACCGCCCCAAGGTTTCACGGCTGGCGCGGCCGATGGTCCCGCGCAGGGCCGGTACCAACGACTCCGGCGGTCAGCCGACCGGCCCGCCAGTCAGCTCGTCAGCGCGGCCAGTCAGCTCGTCAGCGCAGCCAGGATGCGATCGAGGTTGGAGCGCATCATCCCGACGTACGTGTCCGCGGGCGGGTCCCCGAGCGTGTCGGTGTACAGGTCCGTCACCACGGTGGCGCCGGTCTCGCCGGCGATCGTGTCGGCCAGCTCGGGGCTGAACTGCGCTTCGGCGAAGATCGCGCGGGCACCGCTCGAGCGGATCTTCAGGACCAGGTCCGCGAGCTCGCCCGCGCTCGGGTCCTGTCCTGGCGCATCGACGATGGAGCCCACCACGGTCAAGCCGTAGGCCGCCGCGAAGTACGGGAACGCCTCGTGGAACGAGACGACCACGCGGTTCGCGGCCGGCAGCGCCTGGATCCGGTCGCGGATCTCGGTGTCGAGGGCGTCAAGTTTCGCGCGGTAGGAATCCGCATTCGCGCGGAACTCGGATGCATGCGCCGGATCGACGTCCGCCAGTGCCGTCTCGATCCGGTCGACGTACTTCGACACGTAGGCGACGTTGAGCCAAAGGTGCGGGTTGGGGCCAGCGCTCCCGGTGCCCGCAAGGTAGGTCACGCCCGGCTGGTTCTCCCCGAGGCGCACGATCGGTGCCGCCGTCCCGGCGTCCGAGGCCAGGCTCGCGAGCCAGTCGTCCAGCCCCAGCCCGTTCGCGACGATCAGTCCTGCCGTCCCGATCTGCTTCACATCGGCAGGCGTCGGATCGAAGGTGTGGACCTCGCCGCCCTTGGGGACGAGGCTCTGGACGCTCACGGCCGTGCCGCCGACCTGCTGGACGAGGTCCGCGAAGATCGTGGTCGTCGTGACCACGCGAAGTGCGTCCGGTGCCGGCGAGGGACCAGCATCGGTCGCCTGATCCCCGCCCGACGACAGGCCGCAGGCGGAGACGACCAGCGCGATCGCCAGCAGCAGGATCGGCCGAACGGGCGATCGGCGGTTGCCCGGCCGCTCAGGACTCGCCATCGGTCAGCCGCCGCCGCTACGGGTGCGGCAGACCCGGCACCGACCGAAGACCTCGAGCCGGTGCGCGGTCACCTCGAACCCGGACCGCTCCCCGATCACGGCCAGCACGTCGGCCAGGCCCACATCCTCGATGTCGAACGACAGGCCACACCCGGTGCAGATCGCGTGATGGTGATGGGCGGGTTCGCAGGCGACGTAGGCATGGTCACCGGCGGGCAGATCGACCCGTTCGACCAGCCGCAGCGTCGAGAACAGGTCCAGCGTGCGGAACACCGTCGCCCGGCCGATCCCGGGAGCGGCGCGTCGGGCGTCGGCGACCAGGTCGGCTGCCGTGAAGTGCCCGGACCTGGCGGCGATGAGCCCTGCGACGGCCCGCCGCGGTGCGGTCACCCGGATCCCGGCCCGCCCGAGGGCATCGATCAGCGCCTGGGTGGACCGCGGCTCGCTCGGTGCCACCGTCGCATGGGTGAAGTCGCCCATCGAGGCTGCGGTCATCGCGCTCACGCCGGCGCCTCCGCGACCGCCTCGGCCGCACGTCGAGTCGCCACCAGGCCGCGCGGGCCGGCGACCAGCGCGACCAGGAACAGGGCGGTCTGGACGAGGACGATCGTCGCGCCGCTCGCGACGTGCAGCCAGTACGACAGGTACAGCCCGATCACGGCGCTGGTGATCCCGACGACGGCCGCCAGCAGCATCAGCCGCATGAACCGGACGGTGAGCATCTGCGCCGTCGCCGCCGGGGTGATCAGCATCGCGACCACCAGGATGATCCCGACGGCCTGGAGGCTGACCACGATCGTCAGCGCGACCAGGGCGAGGAACAGGTACTCGAGTGCGTCCACCTTGATCCCGGACGCCGCCGCGCCCAGCGGATCGAAGGTCGCATACAGGAGCTCCTTCCACATCAGCGCCACGATCCCGATCACGCCGAGCCCCAGGATGACCAGGGCCGTGAGATCCGCGGGGCTGATGGCGAGGACGTTGCCGAACAGGAAGCTGAACAGGTCGGCGACGTAGCCCTTGATGGTGCTGAACAGGAAGATGCCGAAGGCGAACGTCCCCGCGAACATCACGCCGATCACGGTGTCCTGCCGGATCCCCGCGCGCTTCGTCACCAGGCCGATTGCCAGCGCGGTGCCGACCGCGGCGACGGCGGCGCCGATGTATGTCGAGATACCGAGCATGTACGCCGCGACCACGCCCGGGAAGCCGGCATGCGCGATCGCATCACCGATGAACGCCACGCCCCGGAGGACGACGTAGGTCCCGACCACCGCGCACACCACGCCGACCAGCGCAGACGCGATCAGGGCGCGGACGAAGAACCCGAATGCCAGCGGCTCGAGCAGGGCGTCCATCAGTGTCCATCCCGATCATGGAAGTGGCGCTCGCCGGGCGCCGCATCGTCGTGGTGATGCGCATCATCGATGACCACCGCCCCGCCCTTGAGCATCAGCAGGTGACCGCCGTACGCGCGCGCCAGCACATCTGCGTCGAGCACGATGTTCGCCGGGCCGTAGGCGACGACGGTCCGGTTGACCGCAAGCACCTGCTGGAACCGCTGCGCGGCACAGGCCAGGTCGTGCGTCGTTGCGACCACCGTCTTGCCGCGAGCGGCCTGGGCCTCGAGCAGGTCCATGAGCAGCTCCTGCGTCGTGGCGTCGATGCCGGTCACCGGTTCATCGAGCAGGAACAGGTCGGGTTCCGCGGCCAGCGCCCGGGCGAGGAACACCCGCCGCCGCTGTCCGCCCGACAGCCGGCCGATCTGGGTCGAGCGGTGGTCCCCCATGTTGACCTGATCGAGGGCCCCGGCCACCGCGCGACGGTCGTCGGCGCCGGGCCGGTGAAGCCGTCCGAGCCGCGGATAGCGGCCCATCATCACGACCTCCTCGACGGTCACCGGGAACGCCCAGTCCACGAGCTCCGCCTGCGGGACGTATGCAACGCGCCGTGCCTCGCGCCCCGCCGGCGCGCCGAGGATCTCGATCCTGCCCGACCATGGCTGGAGCAGGCCGGCCATCAGCTTGAGCAGGGTGCTCTTGCCGGCGCCGTTGGGGCCGACCACGGCAAGGAGGCTCCCGGGCTCGACGGCGACGGTGATGTGGTCGAGCGCCGTGCGCGTGCCATAGCCCGCGGAGACGTCGCTCAGCCAGACGTCCGCATGGGCATGCGCGTGAGCCGGCAGGAGCGCGTGCTCCGGGGACACGGACAGGTGGTCATGGATCGGAACGGACGCGGGCGGTGTCGGCGGTTGCATATGAGACAGAGTATCAACTGAGACCCGGCCGTGCAAGGTGGCTTGATGCGACCCTCTGAACGCGGCGATCCGCGTTGCGGGGACGACCCGGGCCGCACGGACCCACCGGCCGGGACCAAGGTCCCTTCCGCCGACCCCCGGACAGCCGCGAGGCTGTCCGGGCAGATCTGCGCGACAATCGACACGCTCCAACGATCGACCACGACTGGAGGACTCCCCTGAGCCCCAAGCAGAAGCCGACCCAATCCACCCGTCGCGAGCGCCGCGCCGCGGAGCGACGCGATCGCTTCGAGGTCGCCCGCGACGAGCGGCGTGCCCGCGCGACGACCCGGGGCGGAAGTGGGTCGACGGTGATGACGACCCGCAACATCACGATCGCGGCGGTGATCGTGGGCGTCCTGATCGTCGCATTCGTCGCGACCCAGCAGCTGGGCGGCAAGGTGTCCGGGACGTTCAACGATCCCGCCACGGCGTACCCGGCGACCCTCCTCGACGGGCATGCGATCGGCAAGGCCGACGCCCCGGTGACGCTCGACGTCTACGAGGACTTCCAGTGCCCCGTCTGCGCCCAGTACTCGCTGAGCATCGAGCCGATCCTGGTCAGCCAGTACGTCCAGCCCGGCACGCTGCGGATCGTCCACCACGACATCGCGATCCTGGGTCGCGGCGGCGCCGACGACGAATCGAAGCTGGCCGCATCGGGTGCGACGTGCGCCAACGACCATGGCGTGTACTGGACGTACGCACACTGGATCTATGACAACCAGGACGGCGAGAACGCCGGCGGCTTCCGGCGAGAGCGGCTGACCGCGATCGTCGAGGCGGCCGGCCTTGACTCGGCCGGGCTCGACGCTGCGACGTTCAGCGCCTGCCTCGACGATCAGGCCACGATCCAGGCCGTGGCCGACGCAACGTCCAAGGCGCTGGCCCTGCAGATCAACTCGACGCCGACCATGTTCATCGGCGACCAGCGGATCGTCGGCCTCAAGTCAGCCAGCGAGCTCGGTGCCCTGATCGAGGCGGCTGCGGCCTCCCCGGCGGCCTCCTCGGCGGCATCGCCCGCCGCCTCGAGCGCGGACGCAACGGCGAGCAGCGCACCCTGACGGCGCCCCGCTCCGAGCGTCCCCCGCGCGGTCCGCTCGGCCTGCCGCTGCTGATCGTGACTCTCGTGGGTCTCGGCGTGTCCGGCTATCTGGTCTCGGTGCGACTGCTCGGCGAGGCGCCGTCGTGCGGGCCGGTCCGGGGCTGCGAGACGGTCACCACGTCGGAGTACTCGACCATCGCGGGCGTGCCCGTTGCCGTGCTCGGCCTGCTCCTCTCCGTGTGCCTGGCCGCCTGTGCGGCCTGGTGGTGGCGTCGGGCGGACCGGCGGGTCCTGCTGCTGGCCTATGGCCTGCTGCTGCTCGCGACGCTCGCCGTCGCGTATCTCACCTATCTCGAGCTGTTCGTCATCCATGCGATCTGCGTGTGGTGCGTCACCTACGCCATCACGGTGCTGGCGTCGCTGGGCGTGACGGGTCTCGCGCTGCGAACAGGCTGATCGAGCGGTACCGGCGGGCCCCGGACCATCGTCGGGGAGTCCGGCTTGCCCGCGGGCCCTACGATGCGGGGGCCGCCGGGAGACGACCGGGCGGTCCGTCGCGGCCGGTGACCAGCCGCGGACAGGAGGGAGCGAATGGCGCTCCGGGGCCTCCGATCCGCTCTCAACCGCGGTGACTCCAAGGACACGACACGCGACGGATCGCCCGGCGATGGGTCAGGCGTCCAGTGGGGCCCGCCCGCGGGCACGCTCGACACGCTCGCCGCACAGGCCGGACCCGCACCCACGCCTGGGAGCGAGACTCCGGCATGGCTGCCGCAGCCGGTCGGTCAGCCACCGGCCCGACGCTGGGTCCGGGGGACCGGCCAGGCCCCCGCGCCGGCGCTCGATCCGCTGCCCGACGACGACCGCCTGCCACTTGCCGCTGCCCGGGGATCTGGCTTCGAACCGAGCGAGTTCGAACGGCGCGAGCTCGCGGCGGCGCCGCGTGCCGGCAACCGCTTCGACTTCCAGTCCGACCCCCTCGCGCGTGCTGCTGCCGCCCCGGCAACGCGAGCTGGCGAGCGAGGCGCCCACTGTCCCGGCTGCGGCGAGCCGATCGCCAGGGGAGCACGCAGGTGCGCGGCGTGCGGACGCCGGCTCATGCTCGGTGTCCCCGCCGGCAGGGCGTCGCTCCTGGTCGGTGCGGGCATGCTCGCCGGGCTCGTGGTCGGGGGGCTTGCCGTCGGGATCGCATTGCCACGTGACGACGCGACGGCCGGCGTCGGGCCGGCGGCCAGCAATGCCGCACCGACGTTCGTTCCCGTCTCCGCCAATGCGGCCGCGGCGCTGCGGGGAACCACCGCCCTCAACGGCCGGCTCGCGTCGGAGGCGGAGCCCCTGACCGCGGCGCTCGCCGAGACGTCATTCCCGGTGCAGGACGTGGTCAAGGTGCTGCGCCGGATGAGCAGCGACGCCCGGGCGGCGACCGCAATGGTCGGGTCGCTCACCGACTGGCCGCTGGCCTCGAGCCACCAGGCCCAGCTCCAGGCGTTCTACGATCAGCTGACGGGTGAGATCAACACCGGCCTGGGCGCGTCCGTGACGAGCGCGGACTCGTACAAGAGCTCGGCGCGAGCGATCCTCGCCACGCTTCGCAGCATCGCGAGTCTCGATGCGACGGCGCGCGACCTCGCGGCGCAATCCGGGATCACGCTTCCCGAGATCGCGATCCCGGCTGCGCTTCGCTGACCGCACGGCGACGTCCATCGGTCACGGGGCGGGCAGGTAGCCGGTCAGCTCCACGTATGCCTGTCCGCCGACCGACTCGCCCGCCCGGTCTGCGGTGACCACCTGCGACCCCTCCCAGTAGACGACGCCCGTCGTCGCCCGGGTATCCAGCTCCTGGTCCGCCACGGTTGGCGCCAGGTCGATCCGGAGCCGGTGGCCCGGGATCGAGATCGACCAGCCCGCCGGGTACCTCGTCCGCGTGTGCGGGCTGGTCCAGGTATCCGTGACCTCCACCGAGAACGCGGATGCGTCCAGGTGCTCAGCAGGCCCTGATGCGGGCAGGTAGGTGCCATAGACCAGGGGGTACGTGCCGTCGGTGGCCCGCACGAGCGACAGCATGATGTCGGTCCCGTCGGCGAGGTTGATCGCGAACCAGTCCCATCCGCCGGCCCCGACCGCGATGAAGTCGCCCCACTGGTGGTCGAACCAGGCGGAGCCGCTGACGCGCAGCGTGCGATCGCCCACGGAGACCGTCCCGCGCGCGGCCATGGCTGTCCGGGACACGTAGTAGGACCCGCCCGCCGCGCCGAAGTCGACGTATCCATCGCCATCGTGGAGCGTCGGCGGGCGCGATGCCGTCAGCGACAGCGCCAGGCCGAAGCCGGCTGCGGGATCGCCCGCGACCTCGTCCGCCCCCGCAGCTGCCGTGATGGTATCCACGCCGTCGTGGCCGGTCAGCACCCACGGCTCGCGTGCCACCGTCGATGACCCGAGCGGGTCGACGCCGCGGATCCGGAGGTCGAACCCCGGCCGCCCGCCGGAGCTGCCGGCGTCCTCCCCGTCGAGCCGGTCCACGTTCACCTGCGGCCCGACCTCCGCGCGCTGCGCGTAATGGAACTCGCCCCCGCGCTCATCGGTCAGCGCCAGGTGCGATGCCCACGACACCGGGAAGCCGCCCCGCTCGGCCCGGAAGACCACGAGCTCGAAGCCCCAGCTGCCGCCCGCCTCGTCGCGCAGGTGGCCGGTGTAGTACCACCACTCGGTGAGGCGATGGTGCGGCGCATCGTCGGCGGGCAGGACGACGGCCCGCGGGTCCGGCGGACCGGGCGTGGCAGTGGGCGACGGTGTGACCACGGGGTGGGCGGCCGGCGGGTTGGCCGCGACCGGACCGCCGCACGCCGCGAGCGAGCCGAGGATCATCACCACCACGAACGAGCGAAGCCGGCCCATGCCATCCCGGCGGCTCATCGGGCCGTCGCCTCGGCCTCGGCCTCGCTCGGCGGGAGCACGCCCCGCAGCGCCTCCTCGAGGCGTCGCGGCATCCACCAGTTCCAGCGGCCGAGCAGGCGCATCGTGGCCGGGACGAGGAGCGCCCGGACCACCGTGGCGTCGAGCGCGACGGCGATCGCCACGCCCAGGCCGAGCGCCTTGATCAGGACCATGTCGGCGAACGCGAACGACCCGGCGACGACCACCACGACCAGGGCGGCCGAGCTGACGATCCGGCCGCTGCGCTCGAGGCCGCTGGCGACCGCCTCGGTGTTGTCACCGGTCCGGTCCCACGCCTCCTTCATCCGGGTCAGGAGGAACACCTCGTAGTCCATCGACAGCCCGAACAGGACGCAGAACAGGATCACCGGCTGGGTGGTCTCGACAAAGCCGAGCGGCTGGAAGCCGAGGATCGCGGACAGGTTCCCGTCCTGGAAGATCCAGACCAGCGCACCGAAGCTGGCCACGATCGAGAGCGTGTTCATCACGAGCGCCTTGAGCGGCAGCACGACCGAGCGCAGCAGGACGAACAGCACCAGGAACGTGGTGATGACGATGAACGCGGCCGTGCGCGGGAAGTCGGACCACACCCGGGACACCACGTCGTCGACGTCGGCCGCTCCGCCGCCCACCAGGACGGACATTCCCGCCGGCGGGGCCAGGACGCTGGTCGGGTCGCGCATCTCCCGGACCAGGGCGCGGCCATCCTCGCGATTGGGTCCGAACGGCGTGTACACGGTGAAAGCCGTGAGGTCGCCCGCGGTCGTCGCCTGGAGGGTGGCGGCCACGAACCGGTCCGGCGGACCCGCGGGGGCGGCATACAGGAGCTGGTACTGGGCGAGCGTCAGCCGCGGATCGACGTCGACCATGCCGGCCACTCGCGTGACCCGCGGGTCGGCCGCCAGTCGCCGCGAGTAGTCGTACAGCAGGGCGACGTTGCCCGGGCTCGTCGCGTCACCGGTGGTCCGGACGGCGATCACGAGCGGCGCGAACGCACCCTCCCCGAACGTTCCGGCCAGGACGTCGTACGCCTCGCGGGACGGCACGGATGACGGGAGGATCGTCGCGTCGGGCGCGTTGAAGCGCACATGGAGGAACGGGACGCCGAGCACGACCAGGACGGCAAGCGTGGGGAGCAGGACCCGGACGGGTTGACGCATGACGCGCCGCGCGAGTCGCGACCATGGCCCGGTGGCGCCGGGCTGGACCGTGACCCGTCGGACGGCGAGGAGGTCGATCCTCGGCCCGACGATGGCGAGGATCGCCGGCAGCAGGGTGAGCGCGGCCGCCACCGCCAGCCCGACCACGATCGCGCCCGCGATCCCGACCGAGCGCAGGATCATGAACTCGAACAGCACGAGACCCAGCAGCCCCAGCAGGACGGTGAGCCCCGAGAAGAACACGGCGCGGCCGGCCGTGACGACGGTCACCCGGACTGCCTCGGCCACGCGATCCGGGCCCGTCCGACGCGCGAGCTCCTCGCGGAACCTGCTGGTCATCAGCAGCGAGTAGTCAACGCCCAGCCCCAGGCCGAGGAGCGTCGCCAGGTTGAGCACGAAGATGCTCATCGGCGTCAGCGAGGCGACGACGAAGATGCCGGCCAGCGCGACGAGCACGGCCGCACCGCCCACGGCGAGCGGGATGGCGGCGGCGATCACGGAGCCGAACACGAGCAGCAGGGCCAGCGCGGCCAGGGGCAGGCTGATGTACTCGCTGCGGCGCAGGTCGGTCTCGGTCACCGACTGGACGTCGCCGTAGAATGCCGGCCCGCCGCCGATCCTGACGGTGAGGCCCGGCACCGGGTGCAGTCGCGCCTCGACGGGCGGGATGGCGTCAGGCGAGTCGTCGGGCGGGAGATCCAGGAACACGACGTCGTACGCGGTATGGCCGTCGGAGGAGACCTGTCCGGGCGTCAGCACATGGCTCAGGATCCGGGTGACGTGCGGCGCCGTGGCGACATCGCGCGTCGCGGCAGCGACGGCGGCGATCCAGCCGGGCGTGCCCGCGGTCAGCGTGTCCGAGGTGTACACGAGCACGAACGCCGACGGGTCGGTGCCCAGCTCGTCCTGGAGGACCTGTCGTGCGCGGGCGGATTCGAGGTCATCAAGCGTGAACCCGCCGGCCGACAGCGCGCCCGGTGCTCGAGGGGCAAAGGGCACCGCGAGCAGGATCAGCGCCGCCCACGCCGCGACGATCCACCAGCGGCGGCGGACCGCAAAGCGGCCGAGGCGATCAAAGGTCATCGGTGGTCCCGTGCGGGTCCGGACATCCGGCGGTCAGCGATCATGCCGGTGCAGACAACATGCGTTTGACAAGTAGCATGTTATACGGTGACGCGCCGGCATGCGCCGTGCCACTCCCGGCGACATGGTGCCTCCCGTGCGGCGCGTTCTGCTAGCATCCAGAAACCGCCGTTCCGTCCCCCGTGACGCCAACTCGTTCTCCCGTCGAGGACCTCCGCGTGACGATCTTCACGATCTGGTTCCAGAACTTCCCCAACAATTTGGTCATCCTGGTGGCCGCGACGACCATCGCCGCCGGGTTCGTGTTCGTGTTCGCAAAGTCCGCCATGGTTGCCGAAGGGGGCCGCCAGGGATGGGTTCGCCGGATCACGGGACCCAACGCCAAGCTGCTGTTCGCGACGCTGTTCGTCCTGTGGGCGGTCGTGTTCGGCGTCGGCCTGCAGCTCGTGCCGCACGAGGGCGCGAGCTCGCCATACGGCGGCCTCGGGCTCATCGCGCTGTTCAGCGGCTTCTTCATCATGATGGGCCTGATCTGGAGCGTGATCGGCGACTAGGCCTGCTCGGCGTCAATGGCACAGCAGAGGCCCGGCTCGCGCCGGGCCTCGGGATTCCGGGTCGCCGCGCCGTCAGGGGAGGGCTGCGACGATCGCCTCGAGCGTGGCCGGGTTGGCGAGGATCACCTCGAACGCGACGTCGCCCTTGACGTAGAGCACGCCGCCGCCCATGTCGGACCCGAGCGACAGGACCTGCTTGCCGGCCACGGTCGTCGGTGTGAGGTCCGACGCGGATCCCCCGGCCAGGAGGTCGAGCACCTTCGAGGCGTCCAGGCCCCGGATCTGGAACGCGACGACGATCGCCGGCGACGTCGGGCTCATTGCCGTGGCGATGGCCATCCGGACGTCGGCGAGCGTCTTGCCATTCGCCGCGAGGATCGGGTCGAGGTCGCCGGTGTCGATGGGCACGCCGACGGCTGCCGCGATGCTCGCGCCGTCAAACGACTGCTTCGTGAACGTCAGCCCGGCAACGCTGCTCGGCAGCATCGCCTCGAGGTCTCCGGCGGCGCCGGGCTGGAAGCTGACCTCGGGCCCGGATGGTGCCTCGGTGGCCGTCTCGTCGCTGGCGGCGGGCTCGCTCTGGCCGGCGTCCGCGGATGCGGCCGGCTCAGAGGCACCCGGCGTCGCGGTTGGTGAAGGGGCGGTCGGCGAGGCCGCGGACGAGCCGCATGCGCCGACCACCAGCACGAGCCCGACAAGCCCTGCGAGCAGGCGTCGATCGATCCACATGACATCACTCCTGCGAGGACATCGGGGAGAGACGAGTGACGACCGCGCGAGCCCCCGTGCGCCGGCGTGGCGGACGCCATCCTACCTCGCGCCCGCGTGACCGCCCATGGACTCCGGGCGGGGTCTTCGCTATGATCGGACACCATTCACAATGAATAGGTTCTATGCATCGCGGCGGGCGACGACGGAGGTGTTCGATGGAGACTGAGGCGCGGGCGCAGCGGCCTGTCGGGGCCCTGGCGGTGGCCGATGGTGCCGCACCGTACGTCAACCATCGGGATCCCGCTCGCCGGCTGGGACCGGACGGCATGCTCGCGGTCAGCCGCCGGGCGCCCCGTTGGGAGGATGTGCCCGACGAGAAGTGGAACGACTGGCGCTGGCAGCTGTCGAACCGCGTCAACGACCTGGCCGACGTCGAGCAGATCCTGGAGCTGACGGACGAGGAGCGCGAGGGCCTGTCCGCGCCCGACAAGTTCCGGGTCGACGTCACGCCCTACTTCATCAGCCTCATCGACCCCAAGGATCCCAACGACCCGATCCGGAAGCAGATCATCCCGCTCGGTCGGGAGGTGCGCTCGTTCACCGGGATGATGGAGGACAGCCTGGCCGAGGACCGCCACTCGCCGGTCCCGGGTCTCGTCCACCGCTACCCGGATCGCGTGCTGATGCTGATCACGACGCAGTGCGCGAGCTACTGCCGGTACTGCACGCGGAGCCGGATCGTCGGCGACCCGACCCAGAACTTCAACCGCAAGGAGCACGAGGCGCAGCTGGACTACATCCGGCGGACCCCGCAGATCCGCGACGTCCTGATCTCCGGCGGTGACGGCCTGACCCTGGCGCCGAAGCTGCTCGAATCCGCGATCCGCGGCCTGCGCGACATCCCGCACGTCGAGATCATCCGGATCGGATCCCGGGTCCCGGTGTTCCTGCCCCAGCGGATCGACGACGAGCTGTGCGAGATGCTCGCGCAGTACCACCCGCTGTGGCTGAACATCCACGTCAACCACCCCAACGAGATCACGCCGGAGGTCGCCCGCGCCTGCGACAAGCTGAGCCGGGCCGGGATCCCGCTGGGCAACCAGTCGGTGCTGCTGGCGGGCATCAACGACTGCGTCCACATCCAGCGCGACCTCGTCCAGCGCCTGGTCGAGAACCGGGTTCGCCCGTACTACATCTACCAGTGCGACCTGGTCGAGGGCGCCGGGCACTTCCGGACGCCGGTCGGCAAGGGCCTGGAGATCATGGAGGGGCTCCGAGGCCACACGTCGGGCTACGCGGTGCCGCAGTACATCATCGACGCGCCCGGCGGCGGCGGGAAGATCCCCGTGATGCCGAACTACGTCGTCAGCTACTCCGATCACAAGGTGATCCTGCGCAACTACGAGGGGTACATCACGACGTACGAGGAGCCCGCCGAGTACACCCCCCACGACAGCTCGACCTGCAGCTTCTGCCAGAACCCGCGCCCGGAGCCCGGCCAGGAGGGCATCACCGGGCTGCTGGACGGCAAGCGGATGTGGATCGAGCCGGCCGGCTTCGAGCAGGTGCACGACCGGGGGGCAACGGAGACGCACCGCCTGAAGGACCCGTCGAAGTGGGTGCCCTACGGCGTCGGGGCGATCGAGGGCAGGTCGGCCGAGGCGTGAAGTGCGGCCTGACCGGTGCTGCGAATCGGGTCGCGAGCTACGGGCCCGGCGAGGAGCCACGGCCGGCCGATGGGAAGCCCACCGCAACCGCGAACCACGAGCTGCTCTGAGGCTCCCCGGCTCGACGGCGCCGCACCGGGCCGGTCGCGCGACGGCTTCCTCGCCTAGAGGAGCTGGCGCTTGAGGGTGTCTGCCACCCAGTTGCGAAACGCCTCCGGCGTCCACCCACGCTCCGTGACCAGCCGCACGTACAGGCTCGGGTCGTTGAGCAGCCAGACGACGTCGGCCGCAGCCTCCGGATCCAGCCCCTCGCGGATCCCGCCACGTTCGATCGCGAACCGGACGATGTTGCCGGCTCCGACGCGTCGCTCGTCCTGGATCTTGATCCATACCTGGCGCACGTCGGCATCGGCGCCGGCGGCGCCCCGGATGGCGTCGGTGATGGCACCCAGCCGACCAGCGACCAGCGTGACCAGGTCCGCGTAGGCGTCGAGCATCCTCTCGGCTGTGGTCGCACGACGCACGCCCTGGGCCCAGGGCCGCTGCGGCATCGGCACCGGCTCGTCGTCACCGACCAGGGCGACGTCATAGGCGGTCTTGAGGAGCGTCGGCTTCCCGCCAACCGAGGTGAACACGGTGGCGCGGCTGACACCGGCCGCCTGGGCGATCTCGTCGATCGAGGTCGCGACGAAGCCCTTCTCGATGAACAGTCGGGTGGCGGCGTCGATCACCTCCCGGCGCGTCGCCGCCGCCTGCGCACGACGCAGCGGAGAGTCGTAGGTGCGGGTGCTTGACATCATCGCTAGAGTAGCAGTCAAACGATCAGACTGAGAGTCTGATGAATATGCGAGGAGGCATGACTGCGATGGCGTCCCCCGATACGCCGCTCGCCGCGATCGAGCGGCTCCGCGCAGCGATGAACGCGCACGACCTCGAGGCCCTGGTCGCCTGCTTCGCAGACGACTGCGTGAGCGAGCATCCCTGCCATCCCGACCGCAGCTTCACCGGCGCCGACCAGGTCCGTCGCAACTGGACGCAGATCCTGGGTGGCGTTCCCGATCTCCACGCCGTCCTCGTGTCGAGCCGCGCCGACGACGATCGCGTGTGGTGCGAGTGGGAGTGGTCCGGGACCCGGCGAGACGGCGTGCCGCACCTGATGCGCGGGGCCACGATCACCACCGTCGACCAGCGGGGGCTGATCGCACACACCCGCTTCTACATGGAACCCGTGGTTCGCGATGGGGTCGGGGTCGACGCGCAGATCCGCCAGGCGATGCAGCATGAGATGGCAGGGCGGGCGCAATGATCGTCATCGCCGGTGGCACCGGCCGCATGGGTCGTGAGCTCGCGACGCGCCTGGTCGATCGCGGCCTCCAGGTCCGCATCCTGGCGCGGGATCCGGCTCGCGTCCCCGAACACCTGCGCGGAAAAGCCGAGGTGGTGCGCGCGGACGTCCGCGAGCCGGCGACGCTGGCCGCGGCGGTGGGCGGCGCCGACACGGTCGTGTCGGCGATCACGGGGTTCGGGGGTCCGGGCGCCGCCGGGGCACGGGCGGTTGACGGCGACGGAAACGTCGCGCTGATCGACGCGGCCGATGCCGCCGGCGTCGAGCACTTCGTCCTGCTCTCGGTCCGACGTGCGGGGCCCGATGCCCCGGTGTCGCTGTTCCGTGAGAAGCATCGCGCAGAGCAGCGACTCGAACGGAGTCGCATGGCCGGGACGATCATCCGGCCCACCGCGTACATGGAGACCTGGATCGACGTCGTCGGGCGGTCGTTGGTCGCGACCGGCAGGACGCGGGTGTTCGGCCGGGGACGCAACCCCATCAACTTCGTCTCGGCCTCGGACGTTGCCGCCATCACCGAGCTCGCGGTGACAGAGCCGTCGCTGAGGGGGACGGTGATCGACGCCACCGGTCCCGAGAACCTGACCATGGACGAGCTGGTCGAGACGGTCCGCCGTGTGACGGGTGCCACCGGCCGGGTCGATCATGCGAGCCCGGGCATGATGCGCATCCTGGCGTCCGTGCTGCGGTTCGCGAAGCCGATCCTTGCCGACCAGGTGCGGGCCGGCCTGCTCATGGACACGGAGGACATGCGTGCCGATCCCGCGGATCGCCGTGCCCGCTTCCCGTCCGTCCCGATGACCACGCTCGAGGAGGTCGTGCGGCGGCAGCTGCCCCGGGTCGCGGATCCTGCGACCGTGCCAACAGCCGGCTGACGAGCGGCCGCGCGCGGCTCGCGACGGACGCGGCGGCGTGTGCTAGCCTTTCAATCCCGACCAATCAACTCGGATATGCGATGCCTGCTCGTCAGAACCCATGGCCACGCCGCTGACCGCCGAGCCCGGCGTGATCGGCAGCCGTCCCGCCCCGGACGGGATGCCGGATCCGGGGATCCAGCCGCCGACCATCGCCGAATCGGGTGATCCGTTCAGCGTGCTGCGCGTCGTGGATCTGGTGGCGCGGATCGATCGTGGACGTGCCATCCGGATCGACGACCTGGTCGACCGGCTCAACGCCGCGTACCGCGACTGGCTGTTCACCCCGCGCGTGGTCGCGGATGCGCTGGTCGCGCTCCAGGCCAACTGGATGGCGGACTACCGCAACGCCTCGGGGATCGTGCTCGAGGACGGCCCCTACGGCGCCAGCGTCACCATCGAGGACTCCAGCCGCGTCGACCCGTGGATCGTCCGCCAGGCGAACCGCGAGGCGACCGAGTGCCGCGCGCGGCTGGCCGAGTTCGCCCGCCGCGACCATCCGTCCGGGGGTGGCTGACGTGCCGCTCCCCATTCCGCACCGGTGCGCGTGTCCACGGCGGGCTCGGTCCCGACCGGCCGTCCGCCCGCCGACCTGACCCCGCCGCTCCAGACCGGCTCCGCGGCCCCCGTCTCGAGCTCTGCCGGCGCTCTTGCGCCGCCGCGCCGCGTCCCCACCGCCAGCACCCAGGAGCTTCACCGCATGTCCGTTCCAGGCTACGCGAAGGACGTCCTCGTCTCCGCCGAGTGGGCAAAGGCCCACCTGGACGATCCCGCCGTCCGGTTCGTCGAGGTCGACGTCGATACCACCGCCTACGACCAGAGCCACATTCCGGGTGCCGTCGCCTGGAACTGGACGAGCCAGCTGTCAGATGGCATCCGGCGCGACATCGCGACGCCCGTGGAGTTCAGCGCCCTGCTGAGCGCCAGCGGGATCGCCCCCGACACGACGGTCGTGCTCTACGGCGACAAC
Source organism: uncultured Chloroflexia bacterium (assembly GCA_963835335.1). Taxonomy (GTDB): domain Bacteria; phylum Chloroflexota; class Limnocylindria; order Limnocylindrales; family CSP1-4; genus CAIXZV01. Next base: position 24,213 of record CAWIFB010000001.1, read on the forward strand.
AACAACTGGTTTGCCGCCTGGGCCTACTGGCAGCTCAAGCTCTACGGACACGACCGAGCCAAGCTGCTCAACGGCGGTCGCCGGTACTGGCTGGACCAGAACCTCCCGCTGTCCACCGAGGTTCCCTCGTACCCCGCGACGGACCACCCGCTGGGCTCGCCCGACCCCTCGATCCGGGCGTTCCGTGACGACATCCTGCCGCGCCTCGGCGACCCGCAGCTGGCCCTCGTCGACGTTCGCTCACCCGCCGAGTACAACGGCGAGGTGATCGCCCCGCCGGGCATGACCGAGACCGCCCAGCGCGCCGGCCACATTCCGGGCGCCGCCTCGATCCCGTGGGCGCAGACCGTGCGCGAGGACGGGACGTTCAAGAGCACCGACGAGCTCGAGGCGCTCTATGCCGCAAAGGGCGTGACCAGGGATCGCGACGTGATCGCGTACTGCCGCATCGGCGAGCGCTCGTCGCACTCCTGGTTCGTGCTGCGCGAGCTGCTCGGGTTCGACCGGGTGCGCAACTACGACGGATCGTGGACGGAGTGGGGCTCGATGGTCGGCGTGCCGATCGAGAAGGGCGCCGCGGGCGCTCCGGGCTGATATTTGGCGGCTCGCCGCCGCCATGGGTCGCTCCCCTCGATCTCAACGCGCCGGGCCGTGCCACAGGTCCTCTTACAGGCAATGGGCTCGGGCGCGCAGAGTCGGCGTAGCCTGGCGACAACTTGCCTGTGATGGTGGTTGCCCTTCGACACCACGAGGTGTCGATCGTGACCGCGCTGGGTCAAGTATCGCTGTCCTTCGGAGGCACCATATCGTTGACAACGAGGATCCATGGTGGAACAATCCATAGACCGCACGTGATGGTGGTGCGTCAGGGGGATCGGGGCCACCGGGATGAGTTCTTCTGACGGAGCGTTCCAGGGGCAGGGGTCATCTGCTAGGCGTGCGCAGATCAGTCTTGTCGCGGGGTTCATATCTGCCCTGCTGATCGTCGGCACGAGTCTCATCGGGCCGGGGCCGGTCACCGCCACGACCGGGTCCGGCGGATGCGACCCATACTTCTATCGGAACTCCGATGCGGCCGGCGAGTACGCCGTTACCGGCGGCTTCTTGATTGGCACTCGCGCGACGATTAACATCCAGCCACTGATTCTCTGTGCGCAGTTCGCGCCGGGCTTCGCTTCCGGCTCGTTCCAGTGGGCCGCCGTGCAGGGTCCGTACACAAGTGACGGCGTCTGCGATGGGTGCAACATCGTGCAGGTGGGCTATGGACGCTGCCTAAACACGAACAACGGCACCTTCGGATCGGGGAACTGCAACGGGTCCCTCTACTGGTATTGGGCATGGGGCTCATACTGCGGCGGCACAGCGGACGGCTCCGGTGGCGACTATGGACCCATACCGTTGAGGATCGGATCCGCAATCACGTCTCCGACCGGAAGCATGGACTTCTATGTCCTCCGCCATTTGGTTGGCGGAACTTCGTACTACGACGGGTACGCTAATGGCTCCCTTCTCGCCGGCACGGACGCGAACGGGAACTACCGGATCGCACGGGTCCCCGCGTCGAGCGTGTGCTGGAACAGCAGCACCGACCGCTCGATGGCGTGGTTCGGCGAGGTTTTCAACGACGAGGATTCGATGGGCGGCTGGAACTCAAGCGGTGCCCGCGATCATCTTGACTACAACCCACTGTCGTTCAGTCACAACACGGGCTGGGTCAGCCCGTCCAATCTTGGCTCGGGCGCGTGTGACTACGACATCTACGCCCCGACCTATACGTGCACTATCGCTTCGAATACGCACGTTTACGTGGACACGATCAGTAGGTAAGGGGGTATCGACGACCATGCTGTCCATTCCCTTGCCGCGGCTTCTCGCAGCGGCAATGCTCACGATCGTCGGGGTCACGTTGGCCTCCGGGACGACGTGGTCACTCGCGGCGGACGCGGTCGCCAACTCCCCTGACTCGGCGCCCGTCGCCAGCGCCACGCCGTCAGCGACCGCGTCCTCCGGCTCGGTAGCATCGCTTCCGAGCGAGGTCAGCGCAGCCTTGAGCCGGCTGCCACCAGGTACCGTCATCGTCCCGTGCACGGCCGCTCACCCGACACTCTCCGGTGTCCACATCGAGCGTCAGCTGGGGTTCGCGCTTCGTGAGCCGGGGTTTTACATGCTTCCGGATGGCTACTGCGCCGACGACCCGTCGGCTACGCCACAGCCGTTGATCGCCCCGGTCCTAGATGGACCGCCGGGCAGCACGCAGCGGCTGCCCTAGCTGATCCGGACCCGCTACAGCATCCCGGGGTTGGGCATCAGCCGGGCAGGATCCACGAGCCCGGCCTCGCTCGCCATGTACTGGTCGCGATCGTGGACCAGGAACCCGAGATCGAGCAGCACGCGAAGCACGGGGCTGGGTCCCTGGACCGCGCACTGGACGGATCCACCCCGGGCGGCCATCCGGAGCGCGGCGAGGGTTGGCGCGATCGGGTCGGCGCCAGGCCGGACGAGGAGCCGGTCGACGACGCGGACGCGGCCGGCCTGCCGGGTCCGCGCGTGGACGATCGCCGCCGGCTCGCCGCCGACGGCCACGATTGCCGAGTCCGACTCGCCCTGCGACGCCCAGAACTCGTGGTCGACCGAGCGGTCGATCCCCGTCCATTCCAGCTCGAGGCGGGCGAGTCGCGTGGCGTCGGCGCGCTCGACGTCGATGGACCGTGGCGGTGCCGGCAGGACCGCACCCACGCCCTCGAGGTAGAGGCTCGCCCACAGCGGCGCCATCCCCGCCCGGACGTACAGCGGCAGCGCACGGGGATCGTCAGAGGCGAACGTGGTCCGGCGGGTCGCATCGGCGAACAGGGCCGCGAGGAGGGGCCGGCCAATTCCGCGCCCGACGAGGTCGGGCCGGACGAACAGGTCCGCGAGGTGCACCGAGACGCCAGCGTCGACGACGGCGCCGAACGCCAGGACCTCGTCACCCAGGACGCTCAGCATGGCCCGGTGGTGGGCGACCAGGTGGGCCAGGTACGGCCCGACGATGTCGGCGGCGATGACGGGGCCGTCGTTGCCGTGGCCGGCGAGGATCGAGCGGATCGCACCAATGTCGTCGGGCCGGGCGGGGCGGATCTCCGGCGCGTGCGTCACGAATCGATCCGCCCGACGCCCATGCGCGTGCTCAGCCCCGGCGTGCTCGCGGACCGCGGCCGTACCTGGCCATGATGTCCAGCAGCCGCTCGTGGTCCAGGGCGTGCGCGGTGATCCCGTCGCGCCCGGTCATGGTGCGGGCCGCCAGCAGCGCGTTGACGACGGCCGCCTCGGTGGCCTCGACGGCCGCCTCGAACAGCGGCGTCATCGCTCGATCGACGACCATCCGCGCCGCGACCGTGGTGTGTGGATCGCGCTCGCCCGCCGTCTTCGACAGCCCGCGGTTGCCGGTCGCGAACGCGATGAACAGGTCCCCGGAGCCGTGGGACGCGATGCCGCCCATCCGCGCGATCCCGAGGCCCGCCCGCTGGGCGAGGCGTTCGCACTGGTGCGGGAGCAGCGGGGCGTCGGTCGCCACGATCGCGATGATGGAGCCGCCGCCGGCGCCCGACCGCGACGATGACCCGTTCGCCTCGCCGCCTGCGGCCGCCTCCCGGCGCTCCAGCTCGTCCCAGGCGCTCGGCACGTCCGACGTCGGGATCTCCTGGCCCACCGGGACGCCGTCGATCCGCAGCAGCTCACGTGAGCCGTAGTTCGCCTGGACCAGCGATCCGACGACCCAGCCGCCGTCCTGCTCCGGGACGAACCGCGACGCCGTCCCGATCCCGCCCTTGAACTCGTGGCAGATCATGCCCGTGCCGCCCCCGACGTTGCCCTCGGCAACCGGCCCGCCCGAGGCGGCGGCCAGGGCGGCGTCGACGTGCTCGGGGCGGACGTGGAAGCCGTTGATGTCGTTGAGCGCTCCGTCGTACGTCTCGCCCACGACGGGCAGCGACCAGAACACGGAATCGGGCAGGCGCTCGCGAGCGACGTGGCGGATCAGCGCGTCGCGGACGACGCCGACGCTGTGGGTGTTGGTGATGCGCGATCACGCCGCCCAGGAACCCGGATTCCCGGACCCACTCGAGACCCGTGAGCTCGCCGTTCCCGTTGAGCCGGTGGCAGCCGGCGAACACGGGCTCGGTCCAGACATCGTCCTCGTGGGGGACCACGATGGTGACGCCGGTGCGAACCGGGCCCTGGCCGACCTCGAGCGGCCCGTCGCCGGAGATCAGCGTCGTATGCCCGACGCGGACGCCCGGGACATCGGTGATGGCGTCCCGTTCACCTGGGCTGAGACGCCCGATCCGAATGCCCAGCTCGCGTGCGCCCACGGGACCTCCGACTCCGGCCCGACCCGCCAACCTGCGGTCACCCTATCATCGCCCGGTGCGCACGCCTTCGGAGGTCGGTCTCGCAGCCATGCCCGGGCGATCGGGGCCCGACCCGGCGATCGCTGCGGGTGCCCTCGCTCGACGCGTTCCCGCCGCTGGACGCCGCGGAGGCCTTCCGGGACCTTCCAGGCCTCGCGCTGCTCGAGAGCGCCCGACCCGGCCGGACCGGGCGCTGGAGCTTCCTGACCGCCGATCCGCTGATCGTCCTCGATGCGCCGGCGGAAGGGACCGACCCGTTTGCGGAGGCGCGGGCGCTGCTGGGCCGGATGGCACCGGAGGCGCCGGGATCGTCCGACGCACCGGGATCGTCCGACGCGCCGCGATCGTCCGACGCACCCGCATCGTCCGGCGCGCGGAATCCGGGCGACGTGCCGCCGTTCGCGGGCGGCCTCGTCGGGTACCTCGCCTATGACCTGGGACGGCGGTTCGAGCGCCTGCCGTCGATCGCCGGCGTGGACCAGCACCTGCCGCTGCTTCGGCTCGCGCTCCATGACTGGGTCCTGGCGTGGGATCGGCGCTCGGGTGCGGCCTGGCTCGCGGCCCGGGTCGTCGACGGGGACCGGGCGCGCCTCGGCCGCCGGATGCGCGATGTCCTCGCCCGGGTCGACCGGCTGCAGCGCGGCGATGGTGCGGCACCCGACCACACGCCCGCCGTGCTGCCGGCCGCGCTCACGTCCGGCACGGACCGCTCGACGTGGATGGCCGGCGTGGATGCCGTGCGCGCCGCGATCGGGCGGGGCGAGATCTACCAGGCGAACGTCGCGCGCCGCCTCGCGGCGCCGTTCGATGCGGATCCGTGGCCGGTGTTCCGGCGGTTGCGCACCGGCGATCCCGCGCTGTTCGCCGGATACCTCGATCTCGGCCCGTCGCCCGCCACGGGCGCACCGCGAGCGCTCCTGTCCGCCTCCCCCGAGCCGTTCCTGGCGATCGACGGGAGCGGCCGCGTCGCCACCGACCCGATCAAGGGCACGCGGCCGCGGGGCAGGACGCGGGCAGAGGATCGCGCGCTCGCCCGCGAGCTGCTGGCCAGTGGCAAGGACCAGGCCGAGAACGTGATGATCGTGGACGTGCTGCGCAACGACCTCGGCCGGGTGTGCGTGCCGGGAACGGTCCGCGTGCCGCGGCTGCTGCGACTCGAGCGCACCGCGGCCGTGCAGCACCTCGTGACCACGGTGACGGGCCGCCTGCGGCCCGGACTCGGCCCATTCGACCTTCTGGCGGCCGCCTTCCCTGGGGGCAGCATCACGGGCGCCCCCAAGATCCGGGCGATGGAGGTCATCGAGCGGCTCGAGCCGGTCCGGCGCGGTCCGTACTGCGGGGCCCTGGCCTGGATCGGACCGGACGGGCGGATGGGCTCGAGCATCCTCATCCGCACCTTCGTCGCGGACGGCGAGCGGTTGACGCTCCACGTCGGGGGCGGCATCACGTGGCGCAGCGATCCAGCGGCGGAGTGGGACGAGACGGTGGCCAAGGCGAGCGGCCCGCTGTCATCCATCGGCGCCGTCGAGGTTCCCGCATGACCGAGCACACGGGCACGACCAGCGAGCCACGCGCGCCGGACGCCGGCCCCCGGTTCGTGTGGGTCGACGGCGAGCTCCGACCGTCCGAGGGCCCCCACCTGTCCGTGTTCGACCGCGGCTTCCAGCTGGGCGATGGGATCTTCGAGACGCTGCGCGCGCGCGGCGGGCACGTGACCGAGCTGGCCGAGCACGTGGCCCGGCTGCGGGAGTCCGCCAACGGCCTCGCGATCGAGCTCCCGGCCGATATCGAGTCGCGCCTGGCCAGCGGGATCGGGACGCTGCTCGCCGCAGAAGGGCTGGCTGCTGTCGCGGCCGATGCATCGATCCGGGTCACGGTGTCGCGCGGGACATGGTCGTCGCGTGGACTGCTGCCACCGGCGACCGAGCACCTGTCGGCGACGATCGTGATCCAGGCCTGGCCCGTGACGCCCCCGCCCGCCGGGCACCTGGACCACGGGTTGTCGCTGGTCGTGAGCACGATCCGCCGGGACCCGCTCAATCCGATCTCGACGCTCAAGACCACGTCACGCGCGGACTACATCTATGCGCGGATCGAGGCCCGCCGCGCCGGTGCCGAGGACGCGGTGTTCCTGACCACCCAGGGATACCTGTCGGAATCCACGACCGCCAACGTGTTCCTCGTCCGGCGCGGGACCGACGGCCGGCTGGAGCTGGCGACGCCGGCGCTGGACTGCGCGATCCTGCCCGGGACGACGCGGTCGTGGCTGCTCCGGTGGGCGGCGACCGCCGGGCTGGTGCCGATCGAGGGCCAGCTGACGCCGGACGAGCTGGCGGCCGCCGACGAGGCGTTCCTGTGCTCGTCCGTCGCCGGGATCCTGCCGGTCACCAGGTTCAACGGACACTCGATCGGGACGGGACTTCCCGGGCCGTGGACGCTCCGGGCGCGGGCGGATCGCGAGACGTTCATCCGCGAGGGCTGATCCGCGGCGGGCGCGACCGCATCGTGCCGGCATCGTGCGAGTCCGGCCCGACCTAGACTCAACGGATGACACGCGACGAGCTGATCCTCCGGACCCGCCAGCTGATCGCCGAGGGCGAGCGCCTCGACCAGCAGCCCTCGCTCAACGCCCTCCAGACGTGGCTCCAGCTGTCGGATGACCTGCTGTCGACCGCATGGGGCACGATGGACCGCTACCACCTCGCCTGGCTGATGGTCGGCAAGCCCAAGGGCATCATCCGCGGACGGGGGCTGACCGAGGCCGAGGAGGCCGCGTACGTCCGGGAGGTCGCCGCCCAGAAGACGGCCGCGCTCCGGATGAGCCTCGACGCCGTCGACCGCCAGGGCATGCCGTTCCGTGGCGAGACCGGCGGCGTCGGCGCGGGACAGGGGATGGGCGAGGTCCCGGCATCGGGGCCCGGCGCCGCAGCGACCGGCGGAGCCGCGGCGGCGCGCCGGAGCCGTGCCGCCAGCCCGCACTGCTGGATCCACAGGGCGCGTGATCCCGCTCGACCCCGAGATGCAGCGCCGGCTCGACGAGGTCCGGCGTGCCGCGGCCGGGCACGATGAGCATGCGCCCCGCCGGGCGCCCCGGCCGGAGCGGCTCCAGCGATGACGTCCGCGCGAGTCACCGCGTCCGGCGGTGAGCGCACGGTGCCCGAGCCCGATCCGGTCGCGCGCGACTACCTGCTGCTCGCGCTCCGCCTCGACCATCACGCGCCGGGAACGGTCGACGGGTACTTCGGACCGGCGGACCTCAAGGCGCAGGTCGACATGGAGCAGCTCCGCGGCCCGGCGCGCCTCGCCGACGACGCCGCCGCCCTTCGCGCCCGCCTCGATGCCGAGGTCGCCGAACCCGATCGGCGGCACTGGCTCGACGTCCAGCTGATCGCGCTGGAGACGCTCGCGCGCGCACTGGCGGGCACGGCGCTCCCGTACCTCGAGCAGGTGACGCGCAGCTTCGCGTTTCGGCCGACCCGTCGCCCGGAGGCCGTGTTCGCCGCCGCCGCCCGGGAGCTGGACGACCTGCTGCCCGGTACCGGCACGCTCAGCGAGCGTCTCGCGGCGGATGACGCGGCCTGGACCGTACCGCCGGACCGGGTCCCGGTCGTGGTCGAGCACCTCGTCGGCCTGTTCCGGGAACGTGCCGCGCGGCTGTTCACCCTGCCGCCGGGCGAGGACCTCCGGGTGTCGCTGGTCAGGAACCAGCCGTGGTCCGGCTACAACTGGTACGACGGCGGGTACCGGTCGCGCGTCGACCTGAACCTGGACCTGCCGATCCGGCTGCCGGCCCTGGTCGGGACGGTCGCCCACGAGACGTACCCCGGGCATCACCTCGAGCACGCGATGAAGGAGCAGGAGCTCGTGGAGCGGCTGGGCCGGCTCGAGGCGAGCGCCCTGCTGATCAACACCCCCGAATGCCTCATCTCCGAGGGGCTGGCCAACCTCGGCCGCCGGATCGTGGCTCCGCCCGACACGCGGGCCGAGCTGCTCGCGGACCTGGCACCGATGGCGGGTCTCGAGCTCGCCGGCGATCGCGACGCCATGCGCGCAGCGGCGGACCGGCGGCTGCGGATCACCGGACCGCGCACCGTCCTCGACGAGACCCGGGTCAACGCCGCGCTGATGCGCCACGCGGACGGGCGGCCGCACGACGAGGTCCTGGACTACCTGGTCGAGGTCGGGCGGTTCGCCCCCGAGACGGCCGCGAAACGCCTCGAGTTCATCGAGCATCCGTTGTGGCGGACCTACATCTTCGTGTATGCCGAGGGCGAGGCGCTGCTCGGCCGCTGGCTGGAGCTGGTCCCCGAGGACGCAAGGGCGGCCCGATTCGGACGGTTGCTGCGCGAGCCGCTCACGCCGCCGGCGATCGAGGCGGAGATCGAGGCGGAGATCGCCGCCGCGTGATCGTCAGCTGCCGGCTGCCCGATACGACGCATTGACGGTGCCACCCGAGATCGGGGTCAGGTAGCAGATCATCCCGCGGTCGCCGTCCTTCCAGCCGTCCTGTTGCGGGAAGAAGTAGCCGACGTCGAGATCCTGGCGTGCCTCGAACGTGTCGCCGACGTAGGTGGCGAAGGCCGTGTCGATGCACTCGGTGCCCGCCCAGGCGTCGAAGGAATCCTGGCTCGGGTACGTGTCGTCGGTGCTCGTGTACTCCCCGACGACGAACACCTCGCCGTCATGCGGATCGGTGCACGGGCGATGCTGGACATCGGTGATCACGTCGCCAGACGGGACCTCGAAGCAGTCGCCGACCTTGAGGTCTCCCGCCGAGCCGGTCAGCTGGTCGCGAAAGACGAAGGCGCCGATCGCGGCGACGATGATCACGAGGACGACGCCGATCTGCAGGAACCGCATGTGCCAGGCCCTCCGGAGCTCCTGGGGCGCACCGATCACGCGCAGGGTACGCGTCTGATCGGGCCATCGCCTGCCCGGTCTGCAGGCTCGCCCGGATCAGCGGGCCCGCAGCGCCGCAGCGACCACCGCGGCGGCGACGACCAGGATCGCCAGCGGCCCGTACCGCTGTTCGATGTAGGCGACGGGATCCAGCACGCCGCCCTCCACGCGCGCCCAGCCCCAGTCGACCAGGAAGCCGGCCACGACCGCCGCCGCGGCGAGCGTCCCGGCGGCGGCAACCCGGGTGGTGCGGCGCGCGATGAGGGTCGAGCCGCCACCCCACAGCAGTGCCAGCGTCACCGCCCATCCCACACCCGCTGCCACCGCGATCAGCCCGGCACCGATGTCCAGCAGGCCGAGCCCGAAGATCAGCAGAGCGCCTGCGGCGGCGGTCAGCACCGCGGCCACCAGCCCCCACGTGCGCGCTCCCGGCGTCCGGCCGGGCGGCGTGGCCGGGCCCACCTGCCCGGCGTCACCACGGTCCCGTTCGTACCGCGCCCCGGGCGCCCGATCAAGGCGTGCGGATCCGCCGCGAGGCTCGGGGCCGGATGTTCCCGCAGGGTCGTCCATGAGCCAGATCGTACGCGCTTGCCCGGTGGGGACGGTATCCTTCGAATTCGTGAGCCACCCCAGTCTCGGCCTGCCGCCCCGGAGCCTCGTCACCGGGTACCCCGACGCCGCCGCGCGGCTTCGGGCGAACCGCACGCGCATTGCCGCTCGCGCGCTCGAGGTCGCCGTTGCCGATGACCCGACCCTCAGCCAGCGGCACGACGAGGCCGGGCTCCGAAACCTGCTGCGCGATGCAGAGGTCCTGGTCGACCGCCTGGCCCTGTGCGTTGCCGGCAATGACCCCAGCTGGCTCAAGGCGTTCGCGGACCAGACCGCCCCGGTGTTCCGCCGGCGCAGGGTGCCGATGGACGATGTCGTGCGGGTCTGCGAAGGGCTGCGGTCCGGCGCTCGCGCGGTGCTTGCGGAGGACGAGATGGTCCCGGCCGAGCACGCGCTGGATGCGGCCATCGAGGTGTTCCGGTGGTACCGGCGCCTGGCCGGCGATGCCCGCAAGCGGAACCGGATCATCACCGCGATCTACAGGGGCGCATAGGGATCCCGCGATGACGATCAAGTGGGTCAAGGTGGACCGGCTGGTGATGAACGGGGAGCCGTTCTGCTACGGCAGCCGTCTCACCGTGCGCCAAGTCCTCGAGCAGCGGGCCGCCGGTCGGACGGTCGTGGACCTGCTCAAGGACCACCCGGAGCTGCGGGTGGTCGGGATCGCAGAGGCGTTCGCCTACGCCGCCGGCCATCGCGAGCGGTACGGGGACTTCTTCGACGGTGACGGCTCGCTCGTGGGGCCGGGCCTCACCGATGCCGAGGCGGCCGTGCTCCCCGAACGGCTGCGGATCCCCGGCATCGTGGTCGGAGCCCCGGCGCCCGCCTGACACGGCCTGACGCCTCCGGGCGCCCGAATCCGATCACCTTCGACGTCCGGACGGTGCAGCCGTCATTTCCGAGCGTGGTGGTAGGATTTCCCCACGATGAACGAGACGCAACCCGCCACCGCCCCCGATGCCGGCCTCGACCCTGCGTTCGATGCGCAGCGTCGCGCCACCGAGCTCGCGATCCTCGACGCCCTGCGGGCCGTCGTCGACCCCGAGATCGGGATGAACGTCGTGGAGCTTGCGCTGATCCGGCAGATCATCCTCGGTCCGGACTCGACCGAGGTGAAGATGATCCTCACCACGCCGTTCTGTCCCTACGCCGGCGCGATGATCCAGCAGGTCAAGGAGCAGGCGGAGAGCGTGGTCGATCATCCCGTCAAGGTGACGCTGCTGGCTGAGCGCTGGGATCCGCGCGACGCCGGCCTGATGTGGTGATCGGCGCCACATTCCGAGCCTGATCCGATGACCTCGCGCCGAATCTCGTTCGACTCTGCCGTGGCGACCGGCCGCGGCGATGACGGCACCACCGGGCTGCTGTACGGCGGTGAGCGTGTCCGCAAGGACGATCCGCGCACCGAGGCCTACGGCACCCTCGACGAGGCGGTGGCCGCGCTCGGCCTCGCGCGCGCCGAGCTCCGCATGAAGGCCGACTACGGGGTGCTGTCTCCCAGGTTCGGCGGGCTCGCGGACCTGATCCTGCGTTTTCAGCGGGAGCTGTTCGTCGCCGGCGCGGAGCTGGCCACCAACCCCGCTGCCCGGGCGAAGCAGCGTGACGGCGAGACCCGCGTCACCGCGGCGATGGTCGACGCCCTCGATGCGACGCTCCGCGAGGCGGAGGCCGCGATCGAGCTGCCCCGCGAGTTCGTCGTCCCCGGGGAGACGCGCGTGAGCGCTGCGCTGGAGCTGGCGCGGACCATGGTCCGGCGGGCCGAGCGGCGAACCGTGACGCTCGCCGCGGACGACCCCGCCATCGCCGCCAGCCCGCTCATGCCGTACCTCAACCGGCTGGCGGACCTGCTCTGGATCCTCGCGCGCGCGGCCGAGCAGGCCGAGGCCAGGGATGCAACCGCCGCCCGTCCCGGGGGACGTGGCGCACACGCCCCAACGGCGTCACCCGAAAGGAGCGAATGATGCTTCGGACCCAGTACAGCCCCACGCAGCTCGGGGTCCGGCCGGCGCCGGAGCTCGTCCAGCGGCTGCTGATCGGCGCCTTCGGCTGGATGTTCGCCGGCCTGCTGATCAGCGCCGGTGTCGCGTTCGTGACCATGAGCAGCGACGCGCTCATCAACGCCGTCGCCGACATCTGGTTCCTGATCGTGATCGGCCAGCTCGCGCTCGCCATCGGCATCCAGGCCACGATCAACCGGTTGTCGCCGACCGTCAGCCTCGGGCTGTTCTTCGTCTTCGCGGCGACGATGGGCCTCACGATCGGGCTCATCGTCAGCGCCTACAACGGCCCGTCCGTCGCCGGCGCCTTCTTTTCGGCAAGCGCCATGTTCGGCGCCGCGGCCCTCTACGGCGCCACCACCAGGCGGGAGCTCGCCGGGATGGGCGGCATCCTGTTCATGGCGCTGATCGGGCTGGTCGTCGCCTCGATCGTGAACCTGCTGCTCGCCTCGAGCATGATCGGGTGGCTGATCTCGATCGGCGGCGTGGCCCTGTTCACCATCCTCACCGCGTACGACGTCCAGCGGATCACCCGCGGGGACTACGCGGCGTTCGCCGGCAGCCAGGAGAAGGCGTCGATCATGGCGGCGCTCCACCTGTACCTGGACTTCATCAACCTGTTCCTGTTCATGCTTCGGCTGATGGGCGGCTCGCGCAACTAGCGACGGACGCGGCTCGCGCAGCCAGCGGCGCACGCCCTGCCAGCGGCGCACGCCCTGCCGCTGCCGCCGCGAAAGCCGCGGCCGCGGATCAGCCGTCGAGGGCCGGCAGCACGACCCGATCGGCCGGGCTCGCCGCGAGCAGGGCCTCCAGCTCCGCGGCGGGCAGCGGGCGGGCGTACAGATACCCCTGGCCGCGATCGCAGGCCAGCTGGCGCAGCCAGGCGAGCTGCTCCGACGTCTCGATCCCCTCGGCGACGACATCGATCCCCAGCCCATGGGCCAGCCCGATGATCGCCTGGACGATGGGCAGGTTCGCGTCGTCCGATCCCAGGCCGGCCACGAACGACTGGTCGATCTTGATCGTGTCGAGCGGCAGCCGGCGCAGATACGACAGCGACGAGTAGCCGGTCCCGAAGTCATCCAGGACGAGTCGGACGCCGAGCGCACGCAGGCCGCGAAGACGCTCCACCGACGCCTCGGACTGGTCCATGACCACGCTCTCGGTGATCTCCAGCTCGAGGGTGGCGGGATCCAGCCCCGTCGTATCGAGGATCGCCGCGACGTCCGGCACGAGGTCCGCCTGGGCGAACTCGCGAGCGGAGAGGTTGACGCTGACGAACAGCGGCCCGGCGGATGGATGGCGCCGTTGCCAGCCGCGCACCTGGTCGCAGGCAGTCCGCAGGACCCAGCGCCCGATGGGCAGGATCAGTCCCGTCTCCTCGGCCAGCGGGATGAACGACAGCGGCGGCACGATGCCGCGCTCTGGGTGCTGCCAGCGCAGCAGGGCCTCCAGGCCCACGATCGTGCCGGACCGGAGGTCCACGATCGGCTGGTAGTACAGCCGAAGCTCCGCTCGCTCGATCGCCCGACGCAGATCGTGCTCCAGGATGGCCCGGTCCATCGTCTCGGCGCTCATCTCCGGGTCGTAGCTGACCACCGACCGCACGGGGTCGGCCTTGGCGCGATGGAGGGCGATCTCCGCCTGCTTGAGCACGTCGGTCGCCTGCGTCCCGCGGATCCGTCCGACGGCGAGCCCGAGGCTCGCCCCCACCGCGATCTCCCGCCCGTCGAGGTCGAACGGCTTCGCGAACACGCGCTCGATCCGCGCCGCCACCCGCTCGGCCTCGCGCACGCTGCGCAGCGGGGCGAGCAGGATCCCGAACTCGTCGCTGCCGAGCCGGGCGACCGTGTCCGACCGCCTCGCAGCGCGAGCCAGCCGGCGAGCAACCTCGACCAGGAGCGCGTCGCCGGCGGCATGGCCGAGGCTCTCGTTGACCATCTTGAACCGGTCGATATCGAGCAGGATCATCCCGATCCGGCCACCGGTCCCACGCGCGGCGACCATGCCCGACGGCGTGCGCCCGTCCGAGGCCCGCCTGCCGCCCGGGGATCCGTCATCGGCTGCGCCGTCGGCCGACGCCTCGACGAGCTCGGTCAGCCGGTTGAGCAGGAGGGTGCGGTTCGGGAGCCCGGTCAGCAGATCGTGGAGCGCAGCGTGTGCGCGTTGCCGGACCTCGGTCTGGGCCCGCTCGAACAGGCGGGCGTTGTCGAGGGCGACGGAGGCGAGCTGCGCGAACCGCGTGACCGCGGCCGATTCGCGGGCCGAGAACGGGCGTGCAGGGATGCCGGACGCCAGCCCGATGACGCCGAGCACCTCGTCGCCCGAGGTGAGCGGCACCGCGCACACCGCTCCGAAGGCGCCCCGCTCCAGGTCCGGCGCCCGCTCGGCATACGTGTCGTAGTCGTCGACGACCTGGGGCAGGCCACTGTGCACGACCGCCCATCCCAGGCCGGTGCCGGGCGGCAGGCGGTACCCGACATGCGCCTCGAATGCGCCGATGCCAACCCGCGCCACGAGCTCCGACGAGCCGCGACCGTTGTCCTCGAGCAGGTACAGGTAGCCGTGCTCGACGCCCACCATCCCGGCGGCACGCTCGACGATCGCGCGCAGCAGCTGGGGCGGTTCCAGCCGCTCCAGGAGGCGGTACGTGGTCTCGTCGACCGCGGCCAGGAACAGGTCGCGGGTCGGATCGTTCGATGCGCCGCGGCCGATGTCGGTGGGCTTGGCCAGGTACAGGGCCCGGTCCGCGGCCGCCACCACGTCGTCCTTGGTGGCGCCATCGTCGGGGAAGCGCGCCAGCCCGACCGTGACCGTGACCAGCGGCCCATCGGTTGTCGTCAGCAGGGCGACCGAGGCGCGGACGCGCTCCGAGACCTCGCGTGCCTCGGCGACGGGCATCCCCGTGAGGAGGATCGCGAACTCGTCGCCGCCATACCGGTAGACGCGGTCATCGGCGCGGATCGTGTCGCGCATCGCCATCCCGATCCGCGACAGCAGCGCGTCGCCCGCCGGATGGCCGTGGGCGTCGTTGTATGACTTGAACGAGTCGAGGTCGAGCATGAGCAGCACGAACGGCTCGCCCGCCTCGACCCATTCGCCGATCTCGCGCTGGAACGCGCCGTGATTGCGAAGGCCGGTCAATGCGTCGCGCTCGGCGCGCGTCACGACCGCCCCGTGCGCCTCCGCGTTGCGAAGGGCGATCGACGCCTGGCCTGCGAACAGCTGGGCGAGCTCGAACTCGTCCTGGGTGAAGTGCGCATCGTCGTCGCCCATGCGCGACAGGTTCAGCGTTCCGATGACCTCGCCCGCGACCACCAGCGGGCACACGATCATCGACTCCGGCTCCTCCGTGGTGCCGGGGATGTGCATGGATCGCGAATCCAGGTGGGCGTCGTTGGCCAGCACCGCCTCGCGGTTGCGGACGACCCACCCGGTGATCCCGGCATCGAGCGGGCTCTCGTGCGACAGGATCACCTCCGCGAAGCTGTCCCGCGCGACGACCGCGCGCCTGACGGCGGCGACGTGATCCACCCGGTAGATCGTCAGCGCGTCGTAGGACACGACGGTCTTGAGCGAGTCGGCGATCATCTCGAGCACGCCGCCAGGGTCGAGCGTCGCCATCAGCCGCTCGTTGACCTCCAGCAGGCGCCGCTGGCTCTCGAGCCGCCGGTGGAGCTCCTGCCGCTGCAGGTGGACCTGGGCGAACGCCTCGGCGTTCACGAGCGCCTGGGCCGCGTAGCCGGCGAAGATCTCCAGCGTCCGCTGATCGTCCTCGGAGTAGCGGTCGTACCCGGACTTGGACACCACGATCACGCCCAGCACCCGCTGCTCGTAGGACATCGGGACCAGCATCATCGACATCGAGCCGACCGACTCGCCGATGTGCCGCGCCCGGGGATCCGCATAGGCGTCGCCCAGGCGGATCGTGAGGTTGTGGAGCGCCACCCATCCCGTCAGGCCTTCACCGACGGCAAGCCGGAGCATCTCGAGCGGTGGGTTGTCGATCCCTGCGAACTCCCCCTGGAACGCGACCGGCTCGCACATCCGGGTGCCGTGGTCCACCCGGTAGACGCGGATGCTGTCGTGCTCGATGAGCTGGTCCGCCTCCGCGACGATCGCCTCGCCGATCCCTTCGACATCCTGGATCCGGCTGAGCCGCGAGGACAGCTCCTGGATCGCACGAAGCCTCGCCGCGCCGTCGCGGACGGAGCCGTACAGCCGGCCGTTGACGACCGCGGATGCGATCTGGTCGACAAAGGCGGCATAGAGCGCGATCTCGTCCGGGTGCCAGTCATAGGGGGTCCGGTGGCCGAGGACCAGCATCCCGACCGGCTCATCGCGGAACCGCAGGGGCGCGATGGCCAGCGTCCGCAGGCGCTCGCTCCGATACACCGCGAGCAGCTCTGGCCCGAGGTCATCCTGGTCGAGGACGATCGGTCGCCGCTCGCGCACGACTCGCTCGCCGAGGACGGGCAGGTCTGCCGCCGCCCGGGTGGCCTGTTCGACCGCGCCGATGTCCGCGCCCCGCAGCGCCGCCAGCCGGAACGGGTGGGAGCCGGGCTCGAGGAGCCACAGGCCCGCGACATCGGCTCCGAACAGGGCCTGCGATGCGTCGAGGACGTCCTCGAAGACCGCTCCAAGATCGAGGTTCGCGTTGACGCCGGCCACGATCCGGTCCAGCGCCGCAGCCCGGGCGTCCGCATGCAGGACCCCGGATCCCGGTGGCGCCGGCGGCCGCGAGCCGCGTCCGATCGTGTTGCCCTTTTCGAGCGCAGTCGCCATCTGGGGTCGTGGCTGCCCCGTGGTCCTCGCGGATCGCCCTGGCCAGACGCTCCTGATCGAGGTGTCAGCTGGCACCGTACCGATCCAGCCGCCGTCGGACGATAGGCCGGTGGTACTCCCGCGGGGGCGTCCGCCGGATCCGAGCTTCGCGACCGGCGCATCCCATTCGGCCCGGGCCGCAGCGCCATCGGCGGCTCCCGGTTCGCCCATCCGGCTCTCCAGTCCGACGGCCGCGAGCCGGAGACTGGTCGGGCGACAGGCGCCGACGGCGCGGGGACTTGTGCCGGTGGACGCGGAACGCTCGCCAGGAGACGGATCATGAAGCTGCTCGTCAGCGCTGCCTCACGACATGGCGCCACGACCGGGGTGGCCGATGCGATTGCCGCGGCGCTCACCGCCGCGGGCGTCGACGCGGTCGTGATCCAGCCGGCCGATGTGACGACCCTCGACGGCTTCGACGGCGCCGTCATCGGGTCCGCGGTGTACGTCGGCCGCTGGCTCGAGCCCGCGAGGGAGCTCGTCGAGCGCCACCGCGAAGCGCTGACCGCGATGCCCGTCTGGCTGTTCTCGAGCGGCCCCGTCGGCGATCCGCCCAAGCCGGTCGAGGATCCAATCGACGCGCCCATCATGAGCGCCCTCGTGGGAGCGCGCGAGCACCGCTTGATCCCGGGACAGATCGACAAGAAGCGGCTTGGGCTCGGCGAGCGCGCGATCCTCGCGGCCGTGCGCGCGCCCGAGGGTGACTTCCGGCCATGGGCGGAGATCGAGGCCTGGGCGCTCGAGATCGTGGCGGCGCTGGGCGAGGTCAGGCGACCCGTCGCGGTGCGCTGACCGGACGCGCCGGCGACGCCGGCGAGGGGCGGCCCAAGCCCCTCGGGATCACCGCGCCGCCGCCGCTCATTCGCCGGCCGGCTTCGCGGCCATTCCCACCGGGTTGAGAATGGACCCGGGCGCGAGTGATGCGCCGCCAACGGAGGCTGCACGATGCGGATTGCGATCCTGGGCGCGGGCAACGTGGGTGGAGGTCTCGGCAAGGCGTTCGCTGCGGTCGGGCACGAGGTCGTGTTCGGCGTGCGCGATCCCGAGAGCACCAAGACGATGGCGGCGCTCGCCGACATCCCGGACGCAACCGCGACCTCGCCCGAGGATGCGGTCAACGGAGCGGACGTGATCGTGTTCGCCGTTCGTCCGGTCGCGATGCACGCGATGACCCGGGACCTGCCGCCGCTCGACGGACGGATCGTGATCGACGCCATGAACCGCTTCGACGGCGACCCCGGGCGGTCGACCGCCGATGATCTCGCACAGCTGATCCCGGGCGCCCGGCTGGTCAAGGCGTTCAACACGATCGGGTTCGAGAACTACGCGACGGCTCGCGAGCGCCGCGCACAGGCCGCCATGTTCGTGGCCGGCGACGACCCGGATGCAAAGCGGGTGGCGCTCGGGCTGGCCGCCGAGATCGGCTTCGCGGCCGAGGACGCGGGCGGCCTGGCCAATGCCCGATCGCTGGAGGAGATGACGAAGGTGTGGCTGGCGCTGTCGCAGACGCACGGCCGGACGGTGGGGTTTGCGATCTCGCTCGGCTGAGCCGCCCGCGGGTGCCTGGGCGTCAGGCCGGGGAGACCTCGCGCTCCACCATCCGCGGCTCGACCGGGATCTCGTAGGTTCCGTCGAGCGGCGGTTCCATCATCGGGATGCCATCGACCGCCGAGACGCTCGTCGTATGCGTCGCGAACGTACCCGGGACGACTGCGACGACGTGGAGTCGCAGGTACCGCCAGCCCATGCGATCGAAGGGCATGGCGACCGCAGGCAGGAACATCCCCGTCTCGCCGACCGGGATCAGCTCCGGCTGGTCCAGCTCATAGAGCATCTCGTGGAACTGCATCCGGGCGTGGCCGGCTGCCTGCACGTTGCGTGCCCACTGCGAGCCGACTCCCAATGGCGCCGGGATCAGGACCGTCGTCTCGTTGATCGTCGGGTGCACCGGTGTGAAGTACGTGGTGCCGGACGTTCGTCCGACGTGCTCCAGCGTCGCGATCTCGGCGTGGGCACTGCCCGGAACGCCATGCTCGATCAGCCACGGGTTCACCGTGACGTTCATCCGGTGGCGAAGCCATGGGAATTGGTCGGCGGGCGGCCGCTGCAGCTCGGCCCGGACTCGGGCGATCACGATCCCGATCGCGACACCCGTCGCGAGCAGGCGCAGTGACTTGAACATCATCGACAACCTCCGTACGTGGCTCGGATCGTGGGCTGCGCCGACGACGAGGCCAAGTGCCGAGGGTCGCCTCCGACGCCTATTGCGTCCTGCGATAGCCGAACCCCTTGCATCGGCGTGTGGCTCAAGACCGTGCACTTGTGCGTGACTGGCGGTCCCGATCGGATGGCCGAGAGACCGGCGTGAACGCTATTGACGTTCAGCAACTGGCACCGCGACGATGGGCGGCCATGATCGACCAGCATCCGATGACCATCGAATACACGATGACGCTCGACGACCTTGTCGATGGCACCCGGCTCGTCCAGAGGGCGTTTCGCCGCTTCGTCACCGCCGTCGGTGTGATTGTTGGCCTTACCGGCATCTCGATGGTCGTGACATCCCCTGGCTGGCTCGGCTTCGCGATGATCGGCTATGGCCTGCTTGACCTGGCGATGATCTGGACACGACCACTCGAGCGTCTCCTGATGAGGCGGCGAGTGGCTCGATTGGTCGGCAACGAGTGCGAGGTCGCAGTTACCGCCAGCGGGCTCCTATTCGTCAACGGTGGCGTCCATGGAGAGATTGGATGGTCGGCTCTCACGGGCATTCGCGAGGACGCCCGAACGCTGGCGGTCGTGTCCGGTGGCGTGGCGCGACTTGGCATACCGAAACGCGCATTCGGATCCGAGGCGGACCTCGCGGCCTTCCGAAACGAGATCACATCGAGGATCGAGGCCGCGACGGACCGACCCTGAACCGCTCCAAGCGTCAGGACCACAAGCGACGCACGGGGCCGTCTTGTGCGCCAAGCCCGGTTGGTAAGTCGAGCACAGTTTCACCGCCGGCGGAGTCTCCACGCTTGCGTTTCGCCCGCAATCAGTAGCCGCGGAACGCACCGAGGTAGAGGAGCACGAACAGCCCGACGCTAGATGCGAGCACGATCAGTCCCAGGACCGCGACGATCCTGCCGGCGCGCTTGGTCGCGCGTGACTCATCCCGTGAGAGCGCCAGACCGCCGACGAGGGCGGCCACACCGAGAACAGCGATCGAAGCCGTAGACACGCGTTCGCTGAGGAGGACCGCAGGCGCAAGCACGGCGAGAAAGACCACGGCGGCCGCGACTGCGATGAGGCGTCTGGACATACTTCGACCTCGATCTTGTTTGCACCACTCGGGCGTGCCCGTGTCGATTATCAGATCTGGCATCAGACTTACCAACCGTCCTTGACGCACAAGGGGGCCGTGCATGCTTGACATGTGACGATATGGTCACATATAGTCGCGCCCATGGACGAGGTGTTCCGAGCCCTGGCCGACCCGACCCGGCGGCGCCTGCTCGACGAGCTGTTCCGTGAGGACGGCCAGTCGCTGACGGCGCTCGAGTCCCGGTTCGGGATGTCGCGCTTCGGGGTCATGAAGCACCTGAGGATCCTGGAGGACGCCGGCCTGGTCGTCACCCGACGGCGCGGCCGCGAGAAGCTCCATTTCCTCAACCCCGTCCCCATCCGGCTCGTCCACGACCGGTGGGTGAGCAAGTACGCAGCGCCCTGGGCGGCAGCGCTCAGCGGCCTCAAGCAGGAGCTGGAGCGTCCCATGGAGAAGGTGTTCGAGATCTACATCAAGACGACCCCGGAGCGGCTGTGGGAGGCGATCACCGACCCGGAGATCCGGGCCAGGTACAACTTCGGCGCCCGCCAGGTGTCCGACTTCACCCCCGGCTCGCGGTACCAGATGGGCGCACCCGGCGCCCCGGGGCCGCTGGGCGAGGGCGTCAACCTCGAGGTCGACCCGCCGCGCCGGCTCGTCCAGAGCATGGTCGCGCTGTGGGGCGAGGACGTGAAGGCGGAGGGCACGTCGCGGGTGACCTGGGAGATCGAGCCCGTCGGTGACTCGTGCCACCTCACGGTCACCCACGACCAGCTCCGCGAGGGCGCGAACGAGCAGCTCTACGGCGGCTGGCCGATGATCCTGTCCGGGCTCAAGACCTGGCTCGAGACGGGCGAGCTGCTCACCACGCCCGGCTCGCTGATGTACACCTGAGGCCGCCCGGTCCCCCGTCTGCTCATCGCGGACCAGTCGTTGGATTCGGGCCGGTCTCCATCAATTCGTCCGCTTCCCCGACGAACAAGTCAAGTCATACAGCACCACAACCCCAACAGACACGATGCTGCGAGACCGTCGGACCGGGACGCGCATGGCTTACTGCATGTTGCTCCGCTTGTAAGCAGCAACTGGACCAAGGGGTTGTCCTAGCCGTCCTGGACCCCTATGATGTGGGGAGACAAAGCCGGGGGGATGCGCCGACGACCAAGCAGCCCCGCGAGACCGGCTTATCTTCGGATGGTTGGGGTGGACCGATGGGTCGACGTAATCGGCTGTTTGCAGGCGCGTTGGTGGTCCTGCTGGCTGTACCCGCGACTGGAATCGCGGCGGCCGCAGGAACCGATGCGGTGTTGATCGCCAGTGCGCAGGACAATCTGGTTGCGCGGTATGGCGGACGGCCGTCCGACTTTCAGCTTCTGATTGGACGGGACATCGCGCCCGGTGGCGTGTCACTGTGGGCGGCCAAGTTCATGGACGTCCGCACCAATGAGACCCGGATCGTCTATCTCGGCGCCAACGGCGAGGCAGGCGGCCCGGAGGTGCTGCAGGCGGCAATTGCCGAATCGACGGCCGGACTCTCAATGGTCGAGTTGAAGGAGTCCGCGGAGCTGCGCTCCGCGGTTGCAACGGCAGCAGAGAGCGAGCTCCTGCCGGTAGCCGTCTGGATGAATGTCGACACATCGGCGGCATCCGCGGCCGTGATCGCTGCCCATCCAGAGGGTCATTGGATCGGCGATAGACCGAACTCGCAGGACCTGGCAACGCAGCGGAGCCTGCGTCGCGAGCTGGAAGAGGCGCGGTCCGCCGTCTATGCGAGCGGGGCGGAAGAGCTCCAGAAGGTCGTGGCCGGAGATGGCGGGAAGGTCGCGTATGTCAGCCTGCTCGCACCACTCGCCTACATCGACACGCCAGCCCGATCCCTGGACAAGCTGGCCGCACTTGATCGGGTTGTGAGCATGGGTCTTGAGGGGGCAAGCTGGCAGCCGAGCCTCGCGTCGGCTGGCCCGTATGTCCACGCAAACTGGCACACGGGATCGCAGGACCAGGGCAACGGGACGCGTGTCGGGGTCATTGAGTACTACAACGTCCGTGAGACCGGCGACCTCGCGGGCAAGGTGGTGGCCTTCCATAACGTCGGCGGCTCGGTCGCATACGACCCAGCCAGCTTCGACCATCCGAGCTGGGTGGCGGGAGCGATCGCAAGTCAGAATTCGACAAACAAGGGGATCGCCCCAGGTGCGCTGATCGTGTCCAGCGCGAGCGGCGGCAGCGGAACAGGGCTGACGCGCGACAGAAATGTCATCCAGGCCGCGGATTGGGCCGCCACGACCGGTGATGCCGACATCCTGAACCTGAGCGTCAACATGGACAGCGCGACCGGCAGCGCTGAGGCTCGCGCCTATTTCGACTCGATCGGCGGCGGTGAGTCCTACCGCACCGTCATCGCGTCGTCCGGAAACCACGGCACGGGCTATACATACGGTACGGGGTGGTACGTCACGTCGCCCGGAACCAGTTGGAACGTCCTCACCGTCGGTGGCGTGAACGACGGGACCGGGAAGCTCTGGTACGTCGCATCGCCCCCCCAAGGAGCGCTGTGGCAGGATGATGACAACGTTGCGTACGACCCGCACAACGATTTCAACAAGCCGAACGTTTCGGCCCCCGCCGTGAGCGTCAAGACCGCGAATGGAATCTCCGGGAACGGGACGAGCGTCGCGGCGCCGATCGTGTCCGGGGTCGCTGCGCAGGTCTTCGCCCGTAACCCGGTTACCTTTTCGGTGTGGCCCGAGCCGATGCGGGCAATCGTCATGGCGGGTGCGATCCGGCGCGTGCCTCTGCCCGGCGGTAGCACGCCAAACGACGACCACGAGGGTGTTGGCACGGTCGATGCGTACAAGGCGAACCAGATATTCGTCAACGGCACCGTCGGCGGCTGGACATTCGGCACCTTGACGACGACGACTCGCACCTTCCAGCAGACGTTCAGCGTGACGGCTGGCCAGAAAGTGAGGGTGGCTCTGTCCTGGGACAGCCACACGAGCGGGTCGATCTACGGGAAGACCGACACGCTGACTGCCGATCTCGACCTGTCGGTCACCTATCCGGGAGGCGGAAGTGCGTATTCCGTTACCTGGGACAACAACTACGAGTACGTGAGCTTCACGGCCCCAAGCGGCGGAACTGCCACGATCAATGTGACCTCCCCCAGATTCAACGCCGCGACCGAGTACTACGGGCTAGCCTGGATCCACTGGTGAGCACTCGCGCGACGGTTGCGATCACGTTGCTCGTCGCTTTGGTTGCCGGCTGCTCGACGGGGACGGCCAGCCCGACCACCCCTCCGGGCAAGGAGCCATCCACCCAGGGTCCACCGACCCCGACCGTGAGCGCCCAGGCGACGCCGGTGGCCAGCGCGAGCTATCCCGGCAAGGAGCCGTACACCCAGGAGCCGCCCACACCGACCCTGAGCGTCGTGGCGACGGTTGCTCCGTCGGGGCATGGCCGACCGTACAGCGCGAACGACATGGCGGCGATCCTGCGCGATGCGGCCGCGAGACCGTCGGGCTTCGCCAGCGAGCTCAACACGCCGCAGCTCCTGGACACCATCGCCGGCGTGCTCGCCGACGACGTGTACACGTACGACGGGACCCCCTACCAGCAAGTCAGCGTGGGGGCTACATGCGATACACCGCCCGTCCGATGCGACCTGTTCCTTAGTGGTGTACCGGGGTTCACCGACGATCCCCATGCCCAGGACGGCTACATCTGGACGGTCTACCCGGCAACGGCACAGGTCATCATGACCAGCCACGGGCTGAGCGGATATCCCGCCGCCCTGACCGCGGGCCTCGACGCGCTGGCGCGATCCCTCGACGTCGACGGTCGGTACAAGGACCGATACCTCGTCCAGGTCGCATGGGAGCTGGCCCCCCCCGACGACGCCTACGTGCTCCGCTACAGCAACGGCCTCGGGGAGGGCGACCTGGTGTTCTGGGTCACGGTCGATCGGACCGCCCGGCGCATCGTATCGATCAGGGAGGCGCCCGGCTGACTCGCGCGAGCCTACCGGTCCGCTCCGTCGCGGCTGCGGAGATCGGCTTCGTCGCCCGCGGCTGGGTGTTCGCCGCGACCACGACCTGCTCGTCCAAGGGCTGCCATTGTCGGATCGATCCGAACCGACGGCATGGGCTGTACTCGCAGTGGAGCCGGTCTGTCAAGGGCATCACCCGCACGACCAGGCTCAGCCACGCCGAGGCCAGGCTCTATCATGGAGTGGACCTCCAACCGCAACCGGGCAGAGGTGATCCTCGTGGAATTCGAGCACCTCTCGACGCAAGTAACGTAGCTGCAGCCTGTCGACGCTGACCACCCGAGCCTGAGCGGCTCGCGGCTGCCGACAATTTGAAGGAGCCATCGACCGTGGCCGCGCGCGACGGCCGGCGGAATAGACTCGATCGATGAACGATCGTCCCAAGCTCCCGCCGACCCCGCGCCGCCCCGTCGTCGACACCTATCACGGCGTCGAGGTGGTCGATGACTACCGATGGCTCGAGGACCGCACCGACCCCGAGGTCCGGGCGTGGAGCGACGCTCAGAACCGCGTGACGCGCGCGCATCTCGATGCGCTGCCCTCGCACCCGATCCTGCGCGAGCGCGTCGCGGATCTCCTCGGGACGTCCGTCCGCTACGGGCCCATCGGCTGGCGCGACGGTCGCCTGTTCGCCCTCAAGCTCCAGCCGCCGCTCCAGCAGGTGCTCCTCGTCGCCATCAGCGACCTGGACGACCTGTCGACCGAGCAGGTCGTCGTCGATCCCAACGCCCTGGATCCGACCGGGTCCACCGCGATCGACTGGGCCGTCCCGTCGCTCGACGGCGCCCTCGTCGCCGTCTCGCTCTCGGTGGGCGGCAGCGAGGACGGCACCCTCCACGTGTTCGATACCCGGACCGCGCAGGAGGTCGGCGAGCGGATCCCGCGGGTCCAGTACGGGACGGCCGGCGGGAGCGTCGCGTGGCTGAAGGGCTCGCGCACCCTGCTCTATACGCGCTATCCGAGCGAGGGCGAGCGGGACGCGGCGGACCTCCACTTCTACCAGCAGGTCTGGCGCCACGAGCTCGGCACGCCGGTCGAGTCGGATGCGTACGACGTGGGCGGCGACTTCCCGCGGATCGCCGAGGTGTCGATGGTGTCCTCGGAGGACGGGCGGCGAGTGTTCGCCCGAGTCGCGAACGGCGACGGCGGCGACGCCGAGATCTGGCTGCGCGACCCGGACGGCCGCTGGCGGGGCCTGTTCACGTTCGAGGACCAGGTCGTGGGCGGGTCATTCGGACCCGATGCCCTGTGGCTCCGCAGCCTTGCCGATGCGCCGAACGGGAAGCTCCTCCGGTTGCCGCTCGACGGCGACCTCGCGTCCGCGACGACCGTCATCAGCGAGACGAGCGCGTCGATCGCGACGTGGGTGGTCACCCGCAACCGCGTCTTCGTGGCACGCCGCGAGGGTGGCCCGTCGCGGCTCGAGGCCTTCGACATGGATGGGCGGCTGGTCGGGACGGCGCCCGGTCCCGAGGTGTCGGCGATCCGCTCGCTCGTGCGCCTCGACGGCGACGAGGTGCTGTTCAGCCGGGTCACCTACACCGAGCCCGAGGCGTTCTTCCGCTGGACAGGTTCGGGCGAGCCACAGCCGACGGCCCTTCGGGTCACCTCGAAGGCCGACTTCTCGGGAGTCGAGGTCGTCCGCGACGAGGCGGTGGCCAGGGACGGGACGAAGATCCCGATCAGCATCCTGCACCCGCGCGGCATCGCGCTCGACGGCTCCAACCCGACGCTCCTGTACGGATATGGCGGATACGGGCTGAGCATGGAGCCGACGTTCGATCCCGTCCTCCTGGCCTGGCTGGAGCAGGGCGCGGTGTACGCGGTCGCCCACATCCGGGGCGGCGGCGAGTACGGCGACGCATGGCATCGGGCTGGCAACCTGACCCGCAAGCAGACCGTGTTCGATGACTTCATCGCGTGCGCCGAGCGCATGATCGATGCCGGCTACACGACGCCGGAGCGGCTGGCCATCATGGGCGGGTCGAACGGCGGCCTCCTCATGGGTGCCGTGCTGACCCAGCGTCCCGACCTGTTCCGGGCGGTCGCCGCGAATGCCGGCGTGCTCGATGCGCTGCGGGTGGAGCACGACGACAACGGCGCATTCAACGTCACCGAGTTCGGGACCGTGACCAATCCCGATCACTTCCGCGCGCTGATCGACTACTCACCCACCGCGAACGTGCGCGACGGCGTGGCGTATCCGGCCGTGTTCCTGTCGACCGGCGCGAATGACCCGCGCGTCGATCCCTACCACTCCCGGAAGATGGCGGCGCTGCTCCAGGCCGCGACCTCCTCCGGCCGTCCGGTCCTGCTGCGCACGACCGACAAGGCCGGCCACGGGATGGGGTCGAGCGTCAACGAGACCGTCGCCCTCAGGTCCGACCAGCTCGCCTTCCTGCTCGACCAGCTCGGCGCGGAGGTGAGAGCGCGGGGCTGAGCGGTCCACGTCCGATCACGCTCCGCGCGCCCGTGCAGCCTTGCGGAAGCCGTCGACCGAGTCCCACGCGGCGATGGCAACCGCGACCACCGCGATGGCCGATGCCGTGGGCGTGACCCACGTGGCGCTGCCGACATGGGCTTCGACGGCGGACACGAGTGCCGGGTCGAACAGCCGGTCCTGCTGGAGCAGCCAGACGGCCGGAATCGTGAACGCGACATTCAGCAACACGTTGACGGTGGCCATGACCCAGGTCCAGCCGCCGCGCGTCCAGAGGACGACGGCGAACACGATCTCGAGGCCGAGGATCGCCACGAACCACGGGATCCAGAACGTCCACAGGTCCGGGTCGAACAGGGGGTAGCCGGTGCCCGCGATCGTGATCGGCATCGCGAGCTGCTGCCAGACGACGGCGGCGATCGCCACGCCGAGCCCGACGACGGAGACGACGACTTCGGCGAGGTGCGGGCGGGCGGCACTGGACGGCAGCTCCGGCAGATTGTCGGGCGACCACTCCCCACCAAACGGCGTCTGACCGGTGCGCTCGATCACGGCGAAGGTGAGGGTGATCCAGAACACGACCTGGATCGCCGCATTGACGCCGTTCCCGACGCCGATGGCGACCAGCTCGGTCGCAGGGGCGGCGTCGATCCAGGCCGCCGCGACCGTGACGATGACCGCGAGCGGGATCACGATGGGCAGGACCAGCCCGATGATGCGACGCCAGACCGGGTAGAGGCGGGGTCCGATGAGGACCAGCTGGCGGTCGGTGTACCGCGCCGCGAGGTGCTCCGGATCGCCGAGCTCCATCAGCGCGGCGCGTTCGGCCGCGACAGCGTCCGTGCCGTCTCCCTCGCGGGCCTCGATGGCATCGGCGACCAGCGCGCGGATCTCCGGCTCCAGCTCGGGGCGCTGGGCCGAGGGCACGGCTCTCAGCACGCCCCACACGTAGCGGTCAACAAGGGTGCTCATGCGATTCCATCTCCCTGGCCGAGCCGGCGGACCGAGGCATCGATCCGCTCCCAGTCGGCGAGCAGCTCGGTCGCGAGCCGTTCGCCGTCAGGGCTGATCCGGTAGAACTTCCGGGGCCGGGCCTCCTGCGTATTCCATTCGCTGACGAGCATCCCCTGGGTCTCCAGCCGCCGAAGGAGCGGATAGAGCGTGTTCGCATCGACCGTGAAGCCGAGCGTCCGGAGCTGCTCCCGGAGCGCATAGCCGTAGCCGGGCGCCCGAAGCAGGAGCAGGCAGGCCAGCACCACGGTGCCGCGGCGCAGCTCCTGGACGCTGCCGGAGAGGATCTCGTCGAAGCTCATGCGTCGCACGATAGTGTGCATCACACATTATATCAACCAGGCGGGGTGGGCCCGGTTGACAGGCCCGAGCGGCGGCGCCCATCCTGCCCCTTGGTTGGGCAGCGACAAGTTTCGTGCTCGAGCACGACCTCTGGGGGGCAGTCCGATGGACAGGGTCACTCTGGCTCGGGGCCATGGGCGATTGGGCGATTGGCCGTGGAGAGCGAGGCCGGAGGCGAAAGTCCGTCGAGCCGCCAACGGCGTCCTCAGCTTGGTCTTTGCGGCGCTGGTTGTGATGGGCTGCTATTCGGGGCCAGGCGCCGATCACTTCGTCGCCGTCGCGGACGCCCTGCCGATCCCCGCCCAGTGGCAGCTGGTGAAGTCCGTGGTCCGGGGACCGGACCAGGAAGCTCCCTGCGACCCCGCGTTCGGCAGTAGTTGCCCCGGTGCTATTCGCTACTTCCTTGTGGCAGCCGACACGGCGGACGTGTTCGCAAAGGCAATGGCGATTGCCGTCGCGGCTGGATTTCAGGTGACGAAGACGTACGCATGTCGTGACGCGCAATCGAGCCCGCACTGCTCCTTCTTCGCTGCCCGGGACAGCGACGAACTATTCGTAACTGTGTACCGCTCAGCTGCTGACGTCGGGCTCGACGACGCACCGGCTGAGATGGCTGCCGTGGTCTTCACCGTGAACAGGCTGATCTAGCAACCCAATCTTGGAGGGTGGCGGCACGCCCTCCCAACCCGTCGTTGACGGGGTAGTAGATGGGAGGCCCCGAAGTTGCCGGACCAATTCGTGAGACCGGGGCGTGGGGGTGGAATCCTGGGTTTCGGCGAGCTGCCTCGGCCGCGCGCCCTCCGAGTCGGTCATGGGCCTGCGTTCGTCCGGGATCTCGTCGGTCGTGGCCTGCACGGGTGCGCCTCATGCACCGCCTCCGCACCGGCGAAGACCACGAAACGCGCCACCACGAGATGGGCTTGACTTCCCGGTCAACAGTCTATTGACACCGTAGCCGCGGGTGCTACGATCTCGCCGCAATCGTGCGCCTTGGGTGGGAGAGTGAGGCAATGCGTCCCCCTCGATTGATCCCTGAAGTCGGCCTGATCCTGCGTCGTGCGGGTCTGCGCTTACCACTACTCCCGCTTGGACGGGGCGTGCTTGCCGGGAGGCTGGGCACGCTCGCGATCGTCTTCGCGCTCGCCCTCGTCTTGGCCGGCTGCAGCCGCGGCGCTGGCGAGCCGAGTGCGACGCCAACATCGGCCACAGCCCCGCCGGCAACAACCACGGTCCCGCCGACGCCTGCCGGGCCGACCGTTGCCGCATTCAACATCGAGCAACGGCTTGACGCGTCGGGAGCCCTCGCGGGCTACACGCTCGTGGCCGGTACGCTGGGCGGCCCAACGACGAGTCTGGACCTGGCCCCCCTGGGCTGGGCCTCGGGACCGGTCAATGGCAAGGTGCTCGCGGGTTCCGATGACGGGCACTCGACGTCCATCTCTGTCGTCGACGCGGGCACTGGCATCGCCACGCCCATCGCGACTACGAAGGACATCGCTTGGCGAGGCGTGCTCCTAAACGGGAATGCGGTCCTGACGATGCTGAGCCGCACGGATCGCTCGGATCTCGGGCTGTTCGAGCTCGATCTCGCGAGTGGCACGCTCACGCCGGTGGCCAAAGCGCCGGGAGCACCGGCGTTCGGGACCACGTGGTCGACCGAGCTCTACCCGTCGCTCGATGGTGCCACCCTCGCGGCCCAGGACTGCGCTCCGGGTACCTGCCGTACTCGCTACTACGACACGCGGTCGTTTGCCCTCATCGGCTCCGATGAGGGCGCGTACTGCCGCCTCATCGGTGTCGCGGGAGCGTCCTACGTGGCGTACGGCCAGGCCGCGTGTGACGGAGAACAACTGGCCGACGTGGTGATCGGCACGATTGGGAAGGCAGCAGCGCCGCAGCCCATCGGGACCGCGGACGTTGCTGTCCTGTTCAACGATGGAACGGCGCCGGAGGTTGCGACGAGCGTCGAAAGCGGCGGTTCGTCCAGCTTGAGCGTGTTCTCGATGGACGGAGCCGAGGTGGTCGCGGCGGAGCCGACGGCTGACCTCCAGCTGATCGACACGTCACCGGGATCGTCGATCGGCATCGAGGGACCGCCGGGTTGGGTCGTGCTTGGGCCCATGGGCCGGCTCGATGCAGGTGCCGCGTCGACCCCCATGATCATCCAGGCGAACACTGGCGCGATGCAGTCGGTCGGGACGCTGCGATGACCGCCGCGCTTCCTACGGGCAGGACCCACAAGTGCAGGAGCATCGTTCTCGCAAGCCTGCTGCTGACCCTAGCGACGCTGCACGCTGCTGTCGCCACTGCACATGGACCTGATCCGACACTCTCGGGATCGTTGTGGGCTTCGAATCAGAGTCTTGGTTACGATTGGCTGAGTGGGCAGGTTCCACCGTCGCAACTGCAATCGGCGATCGTGGCGGCCGCCACCGACGTAACGAACACGAGGTTGTCGAAGGCCGCCACATTCTCGCATGTTACGGGCGCCGCCAGCTGGATCAACTACGGATCGAGTATCTGCAATGACACGACCGGGCTGGCCTGTTTCTCTCGCGCGAATGCGCCATCGTCGTTCCACATGAGTTTTCGCGTTCAAGGCTACCAGTTCACGTGGGGAAACATGGACTGGTGCCAGTTTCACTCCACGTTCCCTAACGGCTGTTATGATGCGGAGATGGTCGCGGTGGATGAATTCGGGCATGTGGAGATACTGAACCACCACGTCAACTACACGAACAACAGTGACTACCTCGACGCGGCCGTTCAGACATACTCACATACCAAGCCAAACGTGGGATGGAACGTTCACACACTTGAGAAGTGCGATCAAGCCTCGCTTCAGGTCAAGTACGGAATGCTTTCTAGCTCAGGTACGGTTCCGAATTGCTTTCAGACGATTACGAGCCACGGTACTTACGGCCTAGTCGTCGATCTTAGTGCAAGTCCCACGAGCACAACAGTGTGCGCCAATCAGTCCGTGACCATTTCTGGCAGGTTGAATATCCATGACTACTCGAGCTACGGCATGCTCGGGGCGCAGGGCTTGGCGTCTCGGACCATTTGGATCGACCGTGGATCGACTTCAAAGTACACATCAGCTGCCACGGGTTCGGGCAGCGGCAACAATTGGTCGAAGGCATTCACTGGATCGAACGCGACGTTCACCTATGTTGCCCATTTCGACCGTCCTTCGTCCGAGGGGCTTGATGCCTCGCCGCAACGTTCGTTCACTATTACTTGGCTGAGCCCGCAGGTGGCCTGCTAGGCGCAGCCTTAGCCAGCGCATCCTTCTCGAGGATGAGCGTCGGCGGCGGGCGCTAGTTGGGGCTGCGATTGCTCGGATCAGCAGCGCTGACCAGGTCATGATCCCGAGGCCCTGACGACTTCGCCGGAACCGACCGGCATAGCCGGGTCGTCCGCAAGCCGCGAAGCGAGAGGCAAGGCACCGGCTACACAGGGTGCGTCTTACCGCGGGCTTATGCAGGCGCGCGCGCTCGACACGCCCGACGGCAACGGGATCGTGCGCCGGCTGATGGCCGAGAAGATCGCTGCTTCCTTAGGACCGCACGTTGCGTGTGAGTCCAGACGGCAACTTCGACCCGTCTCATCTACTACCCCAACCCGTCGTTGACGGTGTGCGGGCGTCGGTCTAGACTCAATCCCGACGAAATCGGTCGGATTTCCCCGGCGCGGCGGCCTCCTCGCCGCGGGCGTCCCCCCGGGGAACCTCCGACCGGACCCGAGAGGACCGAACCCTGACCACCCGCGCGACCTTCCACGGATCCGGCGCCGTCGCCTTCAGCACGAAGGGCGAGTACGGCGTGCGGCTGATGGTCCAGCTGGGCCGCCGGTATGGCACCGGCCCCGCCAGCCTGGCCGAGATCGCGCTGGACGAGGACCTGCCGCGCGCATACCTGGAGCAGCTCGTCACGAGCCTCCGGGACGCCGGCCTGGTCGTGTCCACGCGGGGCGCGCGCGGCGGCTACGAGCTTGGCTCCGCACCCGACAAGATCCGGATGAGCGACGTCCTGCGCGCCCTCGAGGGTCCGATCGCCCCGATGATCTGCGCGTCGGACGAGCACGAGCACACCACCTGCGACCGCTCGGCCCGGTGCACGGTCAACGTCCTGTGGGTGGCGGTCCGCGACGCGATCTCGGGCACGCTCGATGCCATGACCCTGGCGGACCTCGTCCCCGCCCGGCACATCACCCTCGACCCCCGCGACCCGGCCGCGTCCCCGGCCGTGGTCGCGCCGGGGTCGGCCTCCACCACCGCAACCCTCCAGGGAGCCTCTTCGTGACCGATACCAACGACCGCGAGCTCGTCATCTCGGACCTCCGGGTCGCCCCCGTCGCGCACCCCGAGATCGAGATCCTCCAGGGGATCAACCTCACGATCCGCAAGGGCGAGACCCACGCGATCATGGGTCCCAACGGCTCCGGCAAGACGACGCTCGCCTACGCGCTGATGGGCCACCCCGCGTACATCGTCAAGAGCGGCCAGGTGACCTGGAAGGGCCGCAACCTGCTGGCGCTGTCGCCGGACAAGCGTTCCCGGCTGGGCCTGTTCCTCGCCTTCCAGTACCCCACCGCGATCCCCGGCCTGAGCGTCGCGAGCTTCGTCCGCAGCGCGCTCAACGCCAAGCTCCAGGGGATCGACAAGGACCCGGACGTCGACCCCACCGACAGCATCAAGGGCGGGGTCTCGATGCTCGAGTTCCGGCGCAAGATGCGGGAGAAGATGGCCCTGCTCAAGATGGAGGACAGCTTCGCCAGCCGGTACGTGAACGACGGCTTCTCGGGCGGCGAGAAGAAGCGGCTCGAGATGCTCCAGATGGCGATGCTGGAGCCCGAGTTCGCGGTCCTCGACGAGACCGACTCGGGGCTGGACATCGACGCCCTGCGGATCGTGGCCGAGGGTGTCAACGCGATGCTCAACCCGGAGATGGGCGTGCTGCTGATCACGCACTACCAGCGGCTGCTCAACTACATCACCCCGGACTACGTCCACGTGCTGGCCGCCGGCCGGATCGTGACCTCCGGCGGCAAGGACCTGGCGATCCGCCTCGAGGACGAGGGCTATGGCCCGATCCTGCGCGAGAACGGCCTGGACATCGGCGTGCCGGATGAGGCGCTGGCCGTCCCGCTCGAGCCCGAGGTCGCCGGCGCCAGCCGGTAGCCGCACCGATGACCACCGAGGCTCGTCCGCTCACGGCCGCTCCTGCCGAGGCTGCCGCCGCGGCCCCGTCCACCGGCGCGCACCACGCGGCGCTCGATGCCGAGCGGATCCGGCTGGACTTCCCGATCCTGGACCAGCAGATCCACGGTCATCGCTTCGCATACCTGGACTCCGCGGCGACCTCGCAGAAGCCGCTCGCGGTGCTCGAGGCGGTGGACGCCTACTACCGCGAGTACAACGCGAACGTCCATCGCGGCATCTACACCATCGGCGAGCGGGCGACGGCCGCCTACGAGGAAGCGCGGGTCAAGGTCGCGACGCTGATCGGGGCACCCGACGCGCACGAGATCGTGAACGTGCGCAACGCGACCGAGGCGATCAACCTCGTGGCGTACTCGTGGGGGCGGAAGAACATCGGCCGCGGCGACGTGATCGTGCTGACCGAGATGGAGCACCACGCCAACCTCGTCCCGTGGCAGCTGCTGGCCCAGGAGAAGGACGCGGACCTCGAGTTCATCCCGATCACCGACGACGGGATCCTCCGCCAGGACGTGTTCGAGGTGCTGCTCCGCCTCAAGCCCAAGCTGGTCGCGTTCGCCCACGTGTCGAACACGCTGGGCACGATCAACCCGGTCGAGGAGATGACCCGCCAGGCGCACGAGGCCGGCGCGCTGGTCCTGATCGACGGCGCCCAGGCCGTGCCGCACATGCCCGTCGACGTCGCCGCGATCGGCTGCGACTTCTACGTGTTCAGCGGCCACAAGGCGCTCGCGCCGATGGGATCCGGGGCGCTGTGGGCCCGCCGCGAGCTGCTCGAGGCGATGCCCCCGTTCCTCGGCGGCGGCGAGATGATCCGCGAGGTCCACCTCCGCCGCTCCGAGTGGAACACCGTCCCGCACAAGTTCGAGGCCGGCACGCCGGACGTGTCCGCCGCGATCGGCCTCGGCGTCGCGGTGGACTACCTGCTCGAGCTGGGGATGGACACGGTGTTCGCGCACGAGCAGGCGCTCGCCGCGTACGCGCTGGAGGTCCTGGAGCGCGAGGTCCCGGGCATCGAGCTGTACGGGCCGCCCGCACCGCTGCGGGTCGGCGTCGTGTCGTTCAACCTGCCCGGGGTTCATCCCCACGACGTGGCCCAGGTGCTGGATCGCTACGGGGTCGCCGTCCGCGCCGGGCACCACTGCACGATGCCGCTCCACGAGCGGCTGGATCTCACGGCGACGGCGCGGGCCTCGTTCCAGGTCTACACGACCCGGGACGACATCGACGCGCTCGTCAACGGCCTTCGCGAGGTGGTCAAGCTCTTCGGCGCTCCGCCGTCGCTATCCTGAGCACGGCATGGACGACCTGTACCGCGACTACATCCTCGAGCACTACCGGCGACCCCACAACTTCGGGGTTCTGGAGGAGCCGTCCGCGACGCACGAAGGGGCGAACCCGTTGTGCGGCGACCGGATCACGATGCAGCTGACGGTCCGGGACGGCGTCGTCGAGGACATCGGGTTCACCGGCCGCGGCTGCGCGATCAGCCAGGCATCGGCCTCCCTGCTGACCGACGAGATCAAGGGCAAGCAGGTCGCGGATGCGGCGGCGTTCGGCGCCGCGGACCTGCTCGACCTGCTCGGGATCGACATCAGTCCTGCCCGGCTCAAGTGCGCGATGCTCAGCTTCGACTCCCTGCAGCACCTGCTCGACGAGATCGGCGCCAAGCCGCTCGTGAAGGAGCAGGGCTGATGGGCCGCTGCGCGTGTCGCCGGCCGGCCTGACGCCGGCACGTCCCCGGCATCCGTCGGCGCGCACCACGCGCCCGACCGGAGCCTCCTGACCATCGTCCCCGCCCCGCCGTTCCACCGGCGGCCCGTCGTCCATCGGAGCACCAACTCTCCAATGCCCAAGACCTATGCCGAGCTCCTCCGCGAGGCCCGCAGCGAGATCCGTGAGGTCACGCCGGCCGAGGCGGATGCGCTCCGTCAGCGCGGCAGCATCGCGCTGATCGACGTCCGCGAGGCGTCGGAGTGGGAGCAGGGCTACGTGCCCGGCGCGACCCACGTGTCAAAGAGCTATCTCGAGCAGGACATCGAGGCTGCGGTCCCGACGCGGGACACGCCCGTCGTCCTGTACTGCGCGGGTGGCATCCGTTCGCTGTTCGCGGGCCAGACGCTGGCGGCGATGGGCTACACGGATGTCGCCTCGATGAGCGGCGGCTTCCAGGCCTGGAAGGGCCAGGGGCTCGACTGGACCCAGCCTGTCGTGCTCACGGATCAGCAGAAGCTGCGCTACAGCCGTCACCTGCTGATCCCCGAGGTGGGATCGGCCGGCCAGGCGAAGCTGCTGGGCTCGAAGGCGCTGCTGATCGGCGCCGGCGGGCTCGGCTCGCCCGCCTCGCTGTACCTCGCCGCCGCGGGCGTGGGCACGATCGGCATCGTCGACTTCGACGTCGTCGACCTGTCCAACCTCCAGCGCCAGGTCGTCCACACCACCGACCGCGTGGGCGAGAAGAAGGTCGAGTCGGCGCGCAAGACGCTCACCGCGCTCAACCCCGACGTGACCGTCGTCGCCCACGAGGAGATGCTGGTCGCGGACAACGTCGAGCGGATCATCGCCGGCTACGACGTGATCCTCGACGGCACCGACACGTTCGAGACCCGGTACATCCTCAACGACGCCGCGGTGGCGGCCGGGATCCCGGTCGTCCACGCGTCGGTGTTCCGGTTCGAGGGCCAGCTCACGACCTTCGTCCCGTACGAGGGGCCGTGCTACCGCTGCCTGTACCCGACGCCGCCGCCGCCCGAGCTGGCGCCCGGCTGCTCGGTGGCGGGCGTGCTGGGCGTGGTGCCCGGGATCATGGGCCTGCTCCAGGCGAACGAGGTGCTCAAGCTGCTGCTGGGGATCGGCGAGACGCTGGCCGGCCGGCTGCTGCTGTTCGATGCCCTGGAGACCGAGTTCACCGAGCTCAAGCTGCGGCGCGACCCCGCGTGCCCCGTCTGCTCGGACGAGGCGCGGGCCGCGCGGGAGGCCGGCACCCCGCTCGCGGCACCGGCCTACAGCGAGGGCGTGTTCACGCTCGGTGGCTCGCTGTGAGCACGGTCAAGTTCCCGGCCGTGCTCCGTGCGAACGTCGGCGGCGCCCGCGAGGTGGACGCAGCCGGGTCGACGATCGGCGAGGTCCTCGACGCGCTCGTCTCGTCGTATCCGGCGCTGCGCGACCAGCTGTTCACCGAGGATGGCGAGCTCAACCGGTTCGTCAACGTGTACCTCAACGGGCAGGACGTGCGGTACCTCGACGGTCGCGGGACGGCGGTTGCCGCATCGGACGAGGTCCGGCTGCTGCCCGCGATGGCCGGTGGAGCCGGCGAGGCGGGGTGACGCCGGGCGCGGCGGGGTGACCGCCGCCGACGATATCCACGCGCAGGCCCACGAGGCCGTCGAGCGCCACGGCGGACGGTACGAGTCGATCCTCGACGCCGTCGGCCACACGCCGCTGGTCGCGATCCCGCGGATGAGCCCGAACCCGCGCGTCCGGATCTACGCGAAGCTCGAGATGTACAACCCGACCGGGTCCGTGAAGGACCGAGTGGCCAGGTACCTGGTCGAGGACCTCGAGCGGCGCGGGCTGCTCCAGCCGGACTCGATCATCCTCGAGCCAACCTCAGGCAACACCGGGATCGCGCTGGCCATGATCGGGCGGCGCAGGGGATACCGGGTGGCGCTCGTCATGCCCGACAACGTGACGATGGAGCGGCGGCAGGTGGCCGCGCTGTTCGGCGCCGAGATCATCGATTCGCCCGGGAGGCTGGGATCCAACGGGGCGATCGCGATGGCCAAGGAGCTGTGCGCGAGCGATCCCAGGTTCGTGATGCCGTACCAGTACGGGAACCCGGCCAACCCGCTGGCGCACTACGAGACGACCGGGCCTGAGATCCTCGCCGACTGTCCCGAGATCGACGTGTTCGTGGCGGGGCTGGGGACATCGGGGACGCTGATGGGCACCGGGCGCTACCTGCGCGAGCGCAAGCCGGGGGTGCGGATCGTCGCCGCAGAGCCACTCCCCGGGGAAAACGTGCAGGGCCTGCGGTCGCTGGAGGAGGGCTTCGTGCCCGAGATCCTCGACCCCGGAATGCTCGATGCGAAGTACCTCGTGTCGAACCGTGATGCGGTCGCCGCGCTGCGGGACCTGGTGTTCAAGGAAGGCGTGTTTGCCGGCCCGTCCTGTGGGGCGGTGCTGGTCGCTGCGGCGCGCGAGGCCCGCACGATGGAGTCCGGAACGATCGTGGCGCTCCTGCCCGATGGCGGCTGGAAGTACCTCTCGGCGGGCACGTTCGAGCGCGACCTGGACGAGATGGAGGACGACTTCGAGGGCGGGGTGAACTGGTGGTGAGCGAGGCGCCGTCGCATCCGGGTCCCCGGTCCTCCCGCCTGCCCAGGGCGATCGCGGACGCGATCGTGGACCAGGCGCGTGCCGAGTACCCGAACGAAGCGTGCGGGCTGGTCGTCGGGACTGCTCCTGCGAGCGATAACGGGACCCCGGTCCGCTACGAGCCCTGCCGGAACAAGGCTGCGTCGCCCTATCGATACGAGATCCACCCCGACGACCTGCTCCGGATCACCGTCGCGACCGACGATGCCGACGAGGT
Source organism: uncultured Chloroflexia bacterium (assembly GCA_963835335.1). Taxonomy (GTDB): domain Bacteria; phylum Chloroflexota; class Limnocylindria; order Limnocylindrales; family CSP1-4; genus CAIXZV01. The sequence goes on from CAWIFB010000001.1 coordinate 61,899, forward strand.
GTTCTGGGCGATCGTCCACTCGCACGTGAAGTCGCCCGCGGTGCCGTCCGCGACCGACATCGGGCTCGCGTTCTAC
>CAWIFB010000002.1:0-12086 GCA_963835335.1 uncultured Chloroflexia bacterium
CTGGAAGAACTCCGCGGCCCGCTCGTGGGTGGGGTCGAACCGGCGAAGGTAGTCGCGAAGCTCCGCGTATGCGCGTTCGGCCAGGTCCAGCTCCCACACCCGCTGGTAGTCGCTGAGAAACGGGTAGACGGGTGCTGCGGCCCGGACGCGCGGCTCCAGGGCTGCGCAGGCGAGCGTCAGTCCGCCTCCCTGTGAGGCCCCCGTCGCGCCGATCCGGGTGGCGTCGACGCCGGGCAGGCTCATGAGGATCCTCGTCGCCTGGACGCAGTCGAGGAAGATGCTTCGATACAGCAGGTCGCGGGGCGATCCCGCGAGGCCGCGGACGATGTGTCCCGAGAGCGTCATCCCGGGCGACCCGCCGACATCCTCGGACTTCCCGCCCTGCCCCCGGCAGTCCAGCGCGACGACCGAGTACCCCTGCGCGACGTAGGGAAGGAGCGCGAACCAGTCCGGGCTCCCCGCCGAATAGCCGTGGAACACGGCCAGGCCCGGGCCGGGGGCCGCCTGGACGCGCGGGCGCAGGTGCTTGGCGTGGATCCGTGCCCCGCCGACGCCCGTGAACCAGAGATCGAAGCACGCCGCGATCGGGGACGGGTGGTCGACCGCCTCGAGGGCCATGTCGCCGGCGACCGACTCGAGCTCGGCCAGGGCGTCGTCCCAGTACGCGTCGAAGTCATCGGGCCGCGGATTCCTGCCCGCGTACGTCCGGAGCTCGTCGAGCGGCAGGTCGATCGTCGGCATGTTGCCCTCCCGATTCAGGGCAGCTCGGCCGCAGGCACCCTGTTGCCCACGACCTGGCCATCCTGCAGCTCGATGACTCGATCCGCCAGGTCGATCAGCATGGGGTCGTGGGTCGCCACGATGGCGGTCACGCCCTCGCTCCGGACGAGGTGCTGGATCAGCGCCATGATGCTGCGGCCGGTCTGCGAATCGAGCTGCCCGGTGGGTTCGTCCGCCAGCAGCAGGTCCGGCCGGTTGGCCAGCGCGCGCGCGATCGCCACCCGCTGCTGCTCGCCGCCGGACAGCTCGTGCGGCCGGTGATCTGCGCGGCCGCCCAGCCCCACCATCTCGAGCAGCTCGCGGACGCGACGGTCGCGCTCCTGCGGCTCCGCCTTCACGAGGCGCAGCGGCACCTCGACGTTCTCCGCCGCCGAGAGGATCGGCAGCAGGCCGAATGCCTGGAAGATGAACCCGATGTTCCGCCGCCGGAAGTCGACGAGCTGTGACTCCGGCAGGTCCGACACCGCCATGCCGTCGACGGAGACGCTGCCTCGCGTCGGCCGGTCGAGGCCGCCGACCATGGACAGGAAGGTCGTCTTGCCCGACCCGGACCGCCCGCGCAGCGCGACCAGCTGACCACGGATGACCCGGACGTTCACGTCGCGCACGGCGTGGACCACGCCGCCGGGCATCGGGTACTCGCGCGAGAGGTCGCGTGTCTCGACCATGGCGGCGATGCCCGGATCGTCCGTCAGGCGCCGCTCGGGCGGCGCGTACCGCAGGTCGCCCATCACGCGCCCGTCCCGCCAGTGTCGCCATCCCCGTCGGCGCCGTCGCCAGGCCCGTCCCCGGAGCGGTCGCGGTCCGGCCACACGCTGATGTGGTCCGGTTCCAGGGCAAGCCGCACCCGCCGCTCGAGGCCCAGGGCTTCGACGTGGCTGCGCGGCAGCTGGAGGCGGCCGACACGATCGAGCACCGCGTACTCCTCGCTGATGACGTGGTGGTCACCCTGCTGCGAGACCGCGCGCCGGCGGAGCGTCTCGCTGCTCGTCCGGCCGTCGCGGATCGCAACCGTGCGGCTCACCTGCTCGCTGACCAGCGGGTCGTGGGTGACGACGACGATGGTCACCCCGAGCTCGTGGTTCACGGTCCGCATCAGGTCGAACACCTCATGGGCGGTGACCGTGTCGAGCTCGCCGGTGGGCTCGTCCGCGAACAGCACGGCCGGCTGGTTGGCGAGCGCCACCGCGATCGCCACCCGCTGCTGCTCGCCACCGGACAGGCGCTCGGGCCGGTGCTCGCCGCGCTCGGCCAGCCCGACCCGCGCCAGCAGGTCGATGGCCCGCGCCTCGCGCTCGCCGCGCCCGACCCCGTTGAGCAGCATCGGCAGCTCCACGTTCTGGCGGGCGGTGAGATACGAGAGCAGGTTGCGTGCCGTCTGCTGCCACACGAAGCCGATCACCCGGCGCCGGTAGTCGGTCCGCCTTTGGCGGCCCATCTCGCCCAGGTCGTGGCCGGCGACCACGGCTCGCCCCGCGGATGGGACGTCGAGCCCGCCGAGGATGTTCATGAGGGTGCTCTTGCCGCTGCCGGAGGCACCGACCAGGGCGATGAACTCGCCCGCGTCCACCTGCAGGTCGAGCCCCTGGAGGGCCACCACCTCGAGGTTGGCGACCTTGTAGATCCGGACCAAGTTGTCGCACGCGATCAGCGGGCCGTCGTAGCGCGGGCGGCGCGGCTGCGGCGCCGTTCGAGCCGTCCGCGTGGCGGCGTCGCCGGGTGATGTGCTGGGGCCGGTCCGTTCCTGGGTCATGTGCGCTCCATCAGGTCAATCCTCGCCGATCCGCAGCGCATCCACCAACCGCGCCCGACGCGACAGCCATGTCCCGGCCGCCACCGCGGCCACCACCACCCCGATCAGCGCCGCGAGCATGAGCGACAGCGCCACCCAGTCGACGACCAGCGGCAGGCCGCTGGTGCCGACGAACGCCGCGAACCCGAGGCCGGGCTCGAGCAGGAAGGCCACGCCGATCCCGAGCGCCACGCCGGGGATGAGCGCCAGCAGCACGGGTGGCGCGTGCTCCACGAACGTCAGCGCCAGCGCCTGACGGGCGGTGACACCGAGGGTTCGCAGGTACGCGAGGTCCTGGGTCCGGCGCGCGGCGGACAGGACGACGGTGCCGATGATCGCGAGCGCCATGTACATCGCGGCGACGATCAGCGCGAGCGCGTAGCCGGTGGCGATCGCCGCGCCCAGCGGCGCGTCGTGCAGGACCGCGTAGACGTCGTGGCGCGAGATGACGCGCGTCGACCCGCCCACCGCGGCGATGGCCGCGGCCAGCGGCTCCGCGGCGTCCGCGGAGCCACGCAGCCACATCACGGTCGGGGGCTGGGGGCTCCCGAGCGCTGCCTCGATCCAGTTGAACGGCACCACCGCGAATTGAGTCGACTCGGCGATCCCCGGGAACCTGGCCCGTTGCTCGACGAGCCGGAAGGTCAGCTCCTGGCCCAGGACCGTGATCCGGAACGTGTCGCCCGGCGCGAGGCTGGCGCTGCCCGCCGGAAGCCGCTGGGACAGGATCGCCGGGATCGGGTTCTGCTGCGTGCCGAGGGCGGCGCCCGCCGGGTCGGCCAGCAACGCGTCCGGCCATGCGGGATCGGCGGCAGAGCCGCCGGCAACTGCCTCGTAGGCTCGCGGGTCGACGGCTTCGAGATGGATCGTGGCCCGCTGGACGTCGGTGTCGGCGAACGCGGCCGCCGGGTCGACGATCCCGGGCGCGACCGCGTCGATGCCGGCGATGGACGCAGGATCCAGCGATGGCGCCAGCGGCCCGATCGCCGCCCGCTCGATCCGGTAGTCCGCGCCGACGGTGAGGTACGAGGCGGCAACCTGCCCTCGATCGATGCTCGCGACGATCACCGACGAGAAGGCCCCGAACGCAGCCGTCAGCATGAGCACCAGCAGCGCCAGGTTGGCGGCGGCCGGATGCCGCCCGATCATGCGCAGGCCCAGCACCGGGACCAGGTCGGGACGCCGTGCCGCGAGCCAGCCGAGAGCGCGGACCGGCAGCGGGTAAAGGCGCAGGGCCACGATCCCCGCCGCCAGGCCGCACAGCACCGGGGCCGCCGCCAGCAGCGGGTTGAAGGTCGCCGCACCGCCGTCGGCCACGGTCAGGCCGCGCTCGCGGAGCAGCAGGGCCCCGGCGCCTGCGATGGCCACGATCGTCATTTCGAGGACAAGGCGGCGCGGGGGCACGCGAAGCCCCGGGGGATCGTCGCGCTCCAGCTGCCCCAGCTGACGCCGGGCCATCGGCCAGGTGGAGCCAAGCAGGAGCACGATGGCTCCGACGCCGACCGCAGCGGCGAGGATCTGAGACAGGGAGCTGGCCCGCGCGGGGATGGCGATCACGGCGCCGAGCAAGCCCACCAGCGACGCGCCGCCCGCGATCAGGATCGCCTCCCACAGCTCCGTCCCCAGCACCAGCGCGCCGGATGCTCCCCGGCCGCGGGCGAGCGCGAGCGCGGCACGTCGCCGCGCGGCGAGCAGGATCGCCAGCATGGCCAGGACACCGCCGGCCAGCCCGAACGGGCCGATGGCGGCGACGGACAGGATCGACTCCGACCGGGCGTGCTGCTCGGCGTAGCCGTCGAGGATCCCCGGCAGGCCGGTATGCAGCTGGACGGTGCCGGGCGCCGCGATGGCGGAGAAGCCCGAGATGGAATCGAGGTGCCGCAGGTCGGCCCGCAGCTGCGTCACCTGTCCGCCGTCGAGGCGCTGCGGGTCGATCCGGAACGACCACTCGTAGCGGAACGGGAGGCCGCTGGCCCACAGGTCCGGGTACACGTCGGCGGGGATGTAGGCTGCGCCCTGCGCGACCGGGTCGAAGAAGGTTCCGACCTGCGCGATCTGGAGCAGGCTTCTGTCGCTCGACCAGTATTCGGCGTTCGGGTCGATCGGATCGAACAGCCCGACCACCTCGATCTCGAGCGGCGCGATCCGCAGGGGCGAGCCCCTCAGCAGCGGTTCGGTTCCGTCCAGCTCCAGGCCGATGCGATCGCCCAGCCCGACGCTGAATTCGAAAGCCTCCGCGGTGGACAGGGCGACCTCGACGACCACGGGCGCCGCCTGGTCGCCGCCACCAGTCTGTCCGGGCTCGTTCACCAAGCTGACCCTGGGCAGCGGCACACCCCGGTCGACCGGCCACCGCCCGGCGACGAGCCGGGTCGCGTCGGTGAGGCCGTCCTGGTATTGCAGAAACAGGTAGGGCACGTTCGGGTTGGCGGCGGCGAAGCGGACGCTGGTGATTCGCAGTGCGCGGTCCGCGATCAGCGAATTCAGGGAGGCGGGGAATAGCCTGGCGAGCTGGTCGCCACGAGCCCGCACTTCGGCAACGCCGCCACCGAGGCCCGGCGACAGGCTGGCGGCCTCCCCGAGCATCACGTTGCGTTGCACGGGAGTCGCCGCGAGCGCCGCATACCGCAGCGCGTCATCGCTTGCGCGATTGAACAGGCGTGGGGCGGCGGCGAACAGGAAGGCCGTCGCGGCGATCACGAGGAACAGGAGCGTGATCATCCGGAGCTCGGCGCGGAGGCGGCGCAGGAGCAGGCCCGCGGCCCACAGCGAACGCACGATCAGTCCTCGCCCATGCGAAGGACGCTGCCCACGCCGAGACGGCGCAGCACGCTGCCGATGGCGACCACCGCCACGCCGAGCGCCAGGGCGCTGGCAACGTCGAGCAGCAGGATGCGGTCCCACGGCACCTCGACGACGACCGGGGGAACCGGTGCCGTCGCGTGCTGCGTCACGGTGACGAACGGGAGGACGATCCAGCCGATCACGAGGCCGAGGCCCGTGCCGGCCAGCAGGCTGACCAGCACCAGGCTTCCGTTCTCGAGCCACAGCCAGCCCGACAGCTGCCGCCCGGAGAGACCGAGCGCGCGCAGGAGCGCGAACTCGGTGCGACGCTCGCGCGCCGAGACGGCGGCACTCACCGTCAGGCCCACGATGGCGAACAGCCCGGTGGCGACGAAGCCGATGGCGAGGGCGCCGATGATGCCGATCGCCACGGGGTCCGTGCTGAGGCTGCGCGAGCGGCCGACGGCGCTCACCACCTGGGCGCTGTCGAACGGGCTGTCGCGCAGCGCCGCAGCCAGCGCCTCCTGCCGGTCATCGGCGGCCTGGATCCACCACTCGTCGGCGCCGCGGGCGGTGCCCGTTGCCTGGAGCCGCAGGAGGCCGAGCGTGGGTTCGTCGACGATCAGCAACGGCCGCTCCGGATCGGTGGTCGGGAAGGCGTCGACGACCCCTGCGATCGAGACGCGCCGGCTGGCACCGTCCACGCCCACGGTGATCGTGTCGCCGGTTGCCGATGCGGTGGCGGCAAGGAAGGCGCGGTTTGCGATCACCGGCATCGCCCCGCTGTCCGACGCGATGGCGGATGGCAGGAACATGAGCCGCGCGGCCGGCGTGCCAGCCCCGTTGCCGCCAATCGCGCTTGACTCGGTGAGCTGCACGGCCGTGCCCTGCGTCCGGCCGGGGGACACGGGGGCGAGCACTTGGCGCTCGGGAGCCATCTGTGCGCTCCAGGTGCCGGTCGTCAGCGGCACCTCGGTCCACGGGCCACTGGGATCGTCGCCGGCCGACACCGTCGCCACGCCCACGAGGCCGTTCGTCATCACGGTTTCCTGGGGCAGCCAGACGTCGATGCCCATCCCGGCGAGCTTGACGGGGCCGGCGAGCCGGGCGCCAGCCTGCTTCACGACCAGCGCGGCACCCGGCCCGGCGGGCTCGAGCGGCAGCAGGATGGTCGCGCCCGGTCCCCCGATCGGTGTCGGATTGGATGCGACGCGGTACAGGAGCCCCGCGGCGTCGCGGACGATCGCGTTCGCCGTGACGCTGATCTCCGCGATCGAGGCGGGATCGAGGGCCTCGACGTGCGCATCGCCGGTGTCGGCATCGAACACGAGCCGGCCGATCGAACCGATGTCCAACAGGGGCGAGATGCGCAGGTATGCGGTCCCCGCCGGCAGCGTCACGAGGTTCGGCTCCGGTCGCCCATCGCGCAGCAGCTGCATCAGGTCGCCGAGCGGCTGGACCGACTGGTCTTCCCGGAGGAGCGCGATCCCCGCGGCGGTCCGGGCATCGATCCCGATGAGGTCACCTGAACCGGCCGCGAACGAGACGCCGTTCGGGATCCGCTCGACGGGCGACACCTGCTCGACGCCGGCCAGCCCCACATATTCGCCCGGGAGGGCCCACGCGGGCAGGGCCCCGAGCGCGTGGCCGGGCACGACCCGGACATCGGCTCCCGCCTGGTACGCGGCCTGGTCGCGCTGCGAGCCGGACCACGTGGCCGCGTACGAGACGGCGAACACGCCCATCGAGATCGCGATCATGAGCAGCAGCGCGGAGCGGGTGTAGCGCAGCGGGCGCCGGGCCAGCTGGCGGGAGCCGAGCGAGGCCACGAGGTCCCGCCGGCGCGCAACCGCGGCCTCGACTCCCTGGGCCAGCAGCGGCAGGACGCGCAATGCAAGGACGCCGCCCGCGAGCAGGCTGATCGCGGGCGCGGCCACGAGCAGCGGATCGAGGCCCAGGCTGCCCTGGACGGTGCGCGTCAGCGGCGCTCCGTAGAGGCGCAGCTGCCACAGCCCGATCCCGGAGATCGCCAGCAGCGCGATGTCGAGCCCCATCCGCTGGCCGAAGGTGCGCGTCTCCTGCCGGGAGATCCCGCGCTGCTCGGCCGCGAAGCCGCGCGCGGCGAGGAACGCGGGAAGCACGAGGAGCGCCACGCACACGATCGCGACGGCGCCGGCGAACAGGTACGCATCCGCGGTGACCTGCGGCTGGAGGACGAGGCCGATGTCGGCAAGCGGTCCTGCGATGCCGAGGACTGCCACGGCGCCCACCGCCAGCCAGGGTCCCAGGATCACCGCGGGGATCGCGAGCAGCAACCCCTCCATGAGCGCGAGGGATGCGACCTGCAGGGGCTCGGCGCCTCGGGACAGGAGGAGGGAGGTATCGACCCGCCGGTGATCGACGAGGAGCGAGGCGATCAGGATGATTGCGTAGATGGCCAGGATCGCCAGCTGGGCCATCAGCACCAGCATGTTGGTGCGGCTCACCAGCAGCGACCGCTCGGCGTCGCCCAGGAGGACGGGCAGCCCCGTGGCGATATAGGGCGCCTCGCCGGTGTCGACCTTGAGACGGTCGGGCACGGCCTCCAGCGCGCCGCGCAGCGACGCGATGTCGTCCACCGACAGTCGCGCAAGGGCCGGGAACGCACGCCACCAGGCATGGACCGAGACGATGGGGGTGTGGCGCAGGAGATCGTTCGGCGTCGCCAGGAACGGCCCGAAGGTCCGGAAGCCCTGCCCGTCCACGATCCCGGACGTGAGCTGCTCGTCGCCCTGCCAGAACGGGTCGGCGACCGAATTGATCGCGAAGATGCCCGCCAGGCGCACCTGGACGTCGGCCTTGGTGCCCTCCTGGGTCACCAGCGACAGCTCGTCGCCCACCGCCAGCCGAAGCTCGCTGGCGACGGCGTCCACGACCGCCACCTCGACCGGCCCGGACGCGCTGCTGCTGTCCGCCGGCCAGCTGCCGTCGACCAGGGTGGCGTGGTCGGCAAGACCGTCGAGCGAGCCCAGGGCCGCGAGGTCGCCGGCGCGGATCGATGGCCCGCTCGCGATGGTGAGCGTCGCGCTGCCCCGCACCTCGCGCAGGACGCTGCCGCCCACGGTCGCGATGGCCTGCTTGAGATCGGCCACCACCGGACCGTCGATGTCCGCGACATGTGCCGGAGTGCCGTAGAGCGAGACCTCGATCGAGGTGTCCGTGACAGGGGCTTCGCCGAGCGTCCGTCCCAGGCCGGCCGTCGAGGCAGCGGCCCAGTACACCGGTCCGGCGGCGACCAGGGCGGCAGCAAGGAGCGTGACGAGCCAGGCAGCGGCAACGATCGGCCAGTCCGCGCGGCTCCGGCGCAGGCTCACCCGCAGCGCGGCAATCAACGCGTGCACGGACAGCCCTCATCCGGATCGGTGGCGCCGGGCTGCGCCGCGAGCTCGCACAGACGGCCTCGGGTGTCGCAGGAGTCCAGCAGCGCGGAGTCGTGCATCGCGGGGTCCTTGGTGGCGGCAGCATCGCTCTCGGAAGGGCCGCCGCCTGTCACCGGGCTGGGTCCCGCGGCATTGTATGGCCGCTGCCGCCGAGCCCGCGCGGCCCGGGACGGGAAGAGGCCCCGGCGGGCCTCGTTCGATGCTCAGGAGCTGCTGGTGGGCCGGGGCAGAATCGAACTGCCACAGCCGAAGGCGAGGGTTTTACAGACCCTTGGGCTCACCACCTGCCCAACCGACCCACGGAGATTGGTCGCGGTCCCGCGCGGGCGGGGGACCGTGGGACCGGACGGGATGGTACCGCACGCGTGCCGCCCGTGCCGCGGTACGGAGGGTTCGTGACGGGAAGGGGATGGTGGAGATGAGGGGACTCGAACCCCTGGCCTCCGCGATGCGAACGCGGCGCTCTCCCAGCTGAGCTACATCCCCACCGGGAGGTCGGCGGCGAGCCGCCCGACCGGGCGCGAAGTGTAGCACGGGACGGCTCCCGATCCGACCCCTGCGGCCCCGTAGACTCCGCCGATGCCCACCGGTCTGCTGCTCGGCCTGTTCGCCTCCGTCGTGTGGGGTTTCACCGACCTGGCCGCGGCCCTCGCCTCGCGCCGGATCGGCAGCCTGCGGGCACTGGCCGGCGCCCAGGTCGTCAGTCTCGCCCTGCTGGGCATCGGCATCGCGCTCGACCCCTCGCGGCTGGGATCCACGCCGCTCCTGGGCATCGTCGCCGGCCTCCCGCTCGGCTTCGTCGCGGCCGGGGCGTATCTCGCGTTCTTCACGGCGCTCCGGATCGGCCCGATCAGCGTCGTCAGCCCGGTCGTGGCGGCGTACGGCGGCGCGACGGTCGTGCTCGCGGTCGTGTTCCGGGGCGAGACGCTCCAGCCCCTTCAGGCGGCGGGCGCCGCGTGCGCGACGGTGGGCGTGGTGTTGACCGGCCTGGTGTTCCACGGCTCGCTGCGCGGGACGAGGATCGTGGGACCGGGGGTGATGGTCGCCGTCGCCACCCTGCTCCTGTTCGCGATCCTGACGGTCTCGCTTGCGGGACCGATCAAGGCGTACGGCTGGATGCCGGTCATCCTCGGCTCGCGGCTGATGAACACGGTGACCGCGATCGTCCTGCTGGGGCTGGCGCTGCGTTCCGGATCACCCCGGCTGGGACCGCTGCTCCAGCCGGCCGGCGGGTGGGGCCCGATGGCGATCCTGCTCGTCGTCACCGCCGCCACGTTCGACTTCGCCGGCTTCGTGGCCTACGCGATCGGGCTCGAGGTGTCGTTCGCGTGGCTGGTCGGCCTGTCGAGCTCGTTCGGGCCCGTGATCGCGGTCGTCTATGCCGTCGGATGGCTGGGTGAGCGCCTTCGCCCGACCCAGTGGTTCGGCCTGGGCCTGATCGTGGTCGGGCTGGTGGTGCTCGCGGTGGCGAGCTAGGGAGTCGATGCGGGCCGGGTGCCCGGCTCGCCGCGAGCGGTGGCCGCGTCTTCGGCCAGCGCCGCCACCACCGCCCGCAGGGTGGGCTCCGGGAGCGGCACCCGGGCGCCGGCGTTCCGCCAGTGGACGACCCGTGCGGATGCCTGGCCAGCTGCCGGGATCGCCACGACCGCCGCGAGCCGCAGGAGCCCGGCATGAACGGCTGCGGATCCGTTCAGGCCGAACGATTCGAAGAACGCGTCGTCGCGCCGGTCGGCGCGAGCTCGCAGGTCTCGCAGGGCGGCACCGGGATCCGGCGACGGCTCATCCCCGCTGAGGGCCACCACGATCAGGTTCGAGGCGGACGGCGGGAGCTGCCGGAGCTTGGCCAGGATTGCCGGCTCCAGCGCCGCGTTGCCGCCGGCGCGCCTGCGTGTCACCTCCACGTTGAAGGCGCGGCCCGCTCTGAACGTGACCGTGAAGTCAGGCCCTCGGCGTCCGGCACCGTAGGCCTCGAAGGCGAGCGCGATGCGACGGTCGGCGAGCAGGAGCGCCGCGACCCGCAGCTCGGCGCGGACGTCGAGCCTGGCCTCGGGTGACGTCGCTCCGCGCAGCTTCTTGCGGATCTTGTCCCGGTTCGCTTCGACGAATGCCCGGAACCGGGGGGAGGCCGCGAGCCACGTCGACATGTCGGCGATCTCCGGGTCTGGCGCCGGGGCATCCGCCAGGTATGCGACGAGCCGCTGGATGGTGGGGGTCGCGATGGTCCGCTGGGTCACCCGCCCATCCTGCCGCAATGCGTGTGCGCTGTCCGCCGTCGCCCGATCGGCGATCCGGGCGAACGCTGCGGCCATTCGGACCGGATATGGGAGACCCATGCCTCTGCCCACGGACGGTCCCGACGGCGTAGACCCGCTGCGTGGCCGAGCGACATCGTGGCGTGGCGGCGTGGGGGTGCATGGCCCTGCTCGTCGCCGCCTGCGCCGCTTCGGCTTCACCTGCGCCGACGACAGGGCCTGGGATCGTCCCCACCCCACCATCCACCGTGGCGCCAACGAGCGACCCGGCATACCTGGGGAAGCAACGCCCGGGCCTGCTGCCCTTGTACTTCGCCCCCGAAGTCATCAATGGCGCGCTCCACACGCCCCCGGTCTTCATGCCCGACGGGAGCGAGGCGTACTGGTCGACACAGGAGCCGAAGATCCGGGTGATGCGCCTGGTCGATGGCCAGTGGACCGAGCCCGAGGACGTGTCCTTCTCGGCCGCCATGACCGACTACCGCGACCCGTTCATCGCCCCCGGCGGGCAGCGGCTGTACTTCCTCTCGACGGACGTCCCGGGGGACTCCGGGCTCGAGTCCAAGGAGAACATCTGGTCCGTCGACCGGGTTGCAGGCGGCTGGGCGGATCCGGTCCCGCTGCCGGGCATCGTGAACGACCTTCCGACGCACTGGCAGGTGTCCGTCTCCTCGAACGGCGACCTCTACTTCACCTCGGGCAAGGACGAGGACGTGGGTGACATCTACGTCGCCCGCGCCGCAAACGGCTCGTATAGGTCACCTGAGCCCCTTCCGGCGCCCGTCAACACGGACGCGATCGAGAACACCCCGTACGTGGATCCCGACGGCCGCTTCCTGCTGTTCTCGCGGCTGCCAGACACCGCCTCGACCCCGCAACTCTTTGTGGCGTGGCGGGACGGGGCCGGCCGATGGGCCGAGCCGGTTGCCGTCGAGTCGGTCGGGTACGTCCTCTGCCCCGCCGTGTCGCCCGACGGCCGGTACCTCTTCTTCCTCAGCAGCCCGACGAGCGTCTCCTGGGTGAGCATGGACGTCGTGGAGCGTCTCGCCCCGAATTAGC
>CAWIFB010000003.1:0-27207 GCA_963835335.1 uncultured Chloroflexia bacterium
ATGCCGGTCGAATTTTGAGCGTCGCATGGCGTTCGTCGGGCGGCACGCCCGGTCATCCAGATAGAACAGATGTTCTATCATTGGCCTCCGCTCCCGGAGATCTGTCCCGTGGCTCATTCCGCCTACGCCGAGCTGCACTGTCATAGCCATTTCTCGTTCCTGGACGGGGCGTCTGCGCCGGACGACCTCGTGGATCGTGCCGTGGAGACGGGCCTGACGGGACTTGCCGTGACCGACAGCCAGGGCCTGTACGGGGCGGTCCGGTTCTCGACCGCAGCGGAGGCAGCGGGACTTCACCCCGTGATCGGGATCGAGATCGAGCTGCTGGACGCGGCCGTCCCGGACCCATCGAGGATCGTCGTTCCTGCCCGGCGCGCATGGCGACCGGGTCGGCGGTCACCGACCGTGCTCGCGGATCGACGGGTGACGGACGGCCGGCCCGTTCGACCGCGGCCAGAGCGGACACGCCTGCCCGGGCACCGGACGGTCAGGAAGGAGGACTCCGGGGCATCGGGCCGGAACAGCGCGGCCCGCACCTCGTGTTGCTCGCGCGGGATGCGACGGGCTGGCGGAGCCTGTGCCGGCTGGTGTCCCGCGCGAACCTCGCCGGCTCGAAGGCCGTTCCGTCGTTCACGCATGCCCTGCTGGCGGACCACGCGGAGGGGCTGATCGCGCTCTCCGGCTGCCGCCACGGCGAGCTGGCCAGACGGCTCCGGGCAGGTGACCGCGAAGGCGCGCGAGCGGTCGCGGAGCGATACGCGCAGCTGTTCGGGCGTGAAGGGTCGCTCTCCGGGCGCGGGGGGTCGCACGCCGTGCGCGGGGACTCGGCCGCCGGGAGCGGCTTTGTGGTCGAGCTCTCCCATCACCTGCTGCCCGACGACGACTGGCTCGTCTCGGAGACGGCGCACCTGGCCGGCGAGCTCGGGCTGCCGGTGGTCGTGACCAACGATGTCCACTACGCCCGGCCTGAGGGCCGGGAGCTCCACGATGTCCTGACCGCGATCCGCCATGGGCGCACCCTGTCCGAGCTTCGCGACCTGCGCCGCCCGGACGGGGAGTCCTATCTCAAGTCCGGGGCGGACCTCATGGCATTGCCCCCCGGTGAGCCGTCGACGGCGGGGACCGATCCCGTCCTGGCGCGCGCCTGGCGCGAGGGGATCGCGGCGTCGGCCGAGATCGCGGCCGCGTGCCGCGTGGATCTCGCCTTCGAGCGCTATCGCTTTCCCGGGTTCGACGTGCCGAAGGGCGAGACGCCGTTCAGCCGCCTGTCCGGGCTGTGCTGGGAGGGCGCCCGTCGCCGGTACCACCCGTTCACGCCGGCGGTGATGCGCCAGCTTGCCCACGAGCTGGACGTGATCGAGAAGACCGGCCTCGCCGAGTTCTTCCTGATCTGCTGGGACCTGATGCAGTTCGCCAGATCGCGCGGGATCCCGGCCCAGGGGCGGGGGAGCGCGGCGGATTCGATCGTGGCCTACGTGCTCGGCATCACGCGCGTTGACCCCATCCGCCACGAGCTGCTGTTCGAGCGGTTCATCAACGAGGGCAGGACGGCGTACCCGGACGTGGACATCGATTTCAGCTCAGCACGGCGGGAGGAGGTCATCCAGTACGTCTACGAGCGATACGGGGCCGATCACACCGGGATGGTCTGCAACCTCGTCACGTATCGGGCGCGGTCCGCCGTCCGCGAGGTGGGGCATGCGCTCGGGTTTCCGCGGCCGCTCGTGGACCGGGTCGCGAAGGCGCTCGAGACGTACGACAGCGTGATGGTCCGGCGAGACCTGGAGGCCGAGGGCGGGTTCGCGGAGTTCTTCGCGCGACGGGGTGAGGCCGGGCCGGATCTCGCGGCGGGAGCGGGTCTCGCGGCTGGGCCGGGTTTCGCGGCCGGGCCGGATCTCGCGGCCGCGTCCCTGGCCGAGGCCCGCGGCCTGACGGACGCGATGGGCCAGCTCAACCACGAGCGCGGTGGCCGGATCCGGACGGACGGTTCGGCCGCGGCCCGGTTCGCACCACCGGATCGGCCCACACAACCCGCGCCGCCCAACCAGCCGGGTCCCGTGCTCGTTTCACGTGCATTTCGCGGGCAGGCAGGCATCGAAGCCGGGCAGGCCGGCGTCCACACGCCCACTGACGGGTCTGGCGACGCTGCATCCACGATGCGAACGCCACCGCCACGCACCCGTGGTACGGATCGGGACCCGTCAGCGCTCGAGCTGGGCCCTGCCAGCCGCCAGGATGCACACCACGCGATCACGCAGGACGCCGGGCCGGCGATCGGTCCTTCGCGCTCGGGTGTATGGGAGGGCGCCCCTGAATCACCGCCGTCCATCCGCCCCGGTGGGCCCCAGGACGATGAGGGCGGACCGGGTGATACACCGGCGAGCGTGGCCTGGCTGCGTGCCGGCCGGGGGACCGGCCGGGGGACCGATCGGGGGACCAGCCTGGTGACCGGCCTGGTGGCCGGCCATGTGACGGACCGCGCGCTGGGACGCGAGGTTGCCAGCCGTCTTCACCCGGACAGTGGGGTGCTCCTCCCGGCGGAACGTCGCTTCGATCCGGTGAGCAGCGTCGCCCGCGTCGAGCCGCTGCCGTCACCGGATCCTGCGCGTCACACCGGGTCCGTCGCGCATCTCTCCGACTGGGAGCGCTGGCTGGAGCTGTGCGCCCGCATCGACGGCTTCCCGCGCCATCTCTCGATCCACAGCGGCGGGATGCTGATCACCGCATCTCCGCTCATCGACATCGCACCGGTGGAGCGCGCGACCATGCCCGGCCGGGTGGTCGTCCAGTACGACAAGCGCGACGTCGAGGCGATGAAGCTGATCAAGCTCGACCTGCTGGGCCTCGGGATGCTGGCCGCCATCGACGAGACCGTCCAGCTGATCGAGCACGACTGCGCCGTGTGCGTCGACCTCGACCGGATCCCGGAGGACATCCCGGAGGTGTTCGCGATGCTCCAGGCCGCCGACACCGTGGGCGTGTTCCAGGTGGAGAGCCGGGCGCAGATGCAGACGCTGCCCAAGTCCCGGCCGGCCAGCCTGGACGACCTGGTCGTGGAGGTCGCGATCATCCGCCCCGGTCCCATCCAGGGCAATGCCGTCCACCCGTACCTGCGCCGAAAGCAGGGGCTGGAGCCGGTCACCTACCTGCACCCCAGCCTGGAGCCGATCCTCCACGACAGCCTCGGCGTGATCCTGTACCAGGAGCAGGTGATGAAGATCGCGATCGACGTCGCGGGGTTCACCCCGGCCGGCTCGGACGGGTTCCGGCGGGCGATGGGCACCTGGCGATCGACGCGCGAGATGGAGAAGCTCCACGAGCAGTTCGTCGAGGGCTGCATCCGCGTCCAGGGGCTGCCACGCGACGATGCCGAGGAGCTGTTCCGGCAATGTGCGGCGTTCGCGTCGTTCGGCTTTGCCAAGAGCCATGCCGCAGCCTTCGCCCGCACGGCCTACGAATCGAGCTTCCTCAAGCTGTTCTACCCGGCCCAGTTCGTGGTCGGGCTGATCAATGCCCAGCCGATGGGCTTCTACCCGGTCGAGGTGCTGGTCAACGATGCGAAGCGGCACGGCGTCGCCGTGCTGCCGGTGGACGTCAACCGCAGCGCGTGGCGAACGACGACCGAGTGGGTCGGCCGGCCCGGCTGGGCGATGGCGGGGTCCGAGGGCGACGACGGGTCGCACGATGCCGATGCGGGAGAGCCGCTGCCGGGCGGATGCGGGATCGATGCGCGACCTGCGCCGGTGCGCTCACCCGCGTGCGTGATCCCGGGCGCGGTCTCGCGGGACCGCTGGGCGGCGGAGACGATGATCGGCTGGGGCGTCCGGCTTGGCCTGCACCTGGTCAAGGGGATCGGGGAGGAGCAGCAGCCGCGGCTGGACGCGGAGCTCGCGCGCGGGCTGTACACGAGCCTGGCCGATGTCGTGGAGCGCACGGGCCTGTCCGAGGAGGTGATGGAGCAGCTGATCCGGGCGGGCGCGCTGGATTCGCTGGGGCGCCCGCGGCGGGAGCTGCTGTGGCAGCTGCGCGAGGTCGCCGGTGTGGCGAAGGGGCGCATGGACGGACGCGCCGTCCGCGGCGCGGGCGGGACGAAGCGTGCCGCCGGCCGGCCGATGGGCATCCGGCTGCCGGCGACCGACGCCCCGTTGCTGCCCGCGATCACGGAGCCGGAGCGGCTCGGAGATGCCTACGCGGTGATCGGCCTGGATGCCCGCCGCCAGGCGGTGGGATTGTTCCGGGATGCGCTGGACCGGCTCGGCGCGGTGACCAACGCGGCGCTCGGCGAACGACGCCCGGGACGGGTGCGGATCGGCGGGCTGGTGGTGACCCGGCAGCACCCGATGACCGCGCGCGGGACGGTGTTCCTGGCCCTCGAGGATGAGACCGGCATGGTCAACGTCACGCTCTGGCCGGACACCTGGCAGCGGCTCCGTTCCGTGGTCCGCCGTCACGCGTTGCTCCTGGTCGATGGAGATCTCCAGCGCGAGGGCGACGTGGTCAACGTCATCGCTCGCGAGGTCGTGCCACTGGTTGACGTCGCGGCATCGGTGGGTGGGCCGGTCTCACCTGCCGGCGTGCGACAGCTCGGTCACGCGGGCATGCGCAGGCTCGGGTGACGGGGGCTGGCCCGAATCGACGCCGGCGGCAGGTCAGCGGCGGGCGCTCGACCTTCCCGTGGCCGGCCTCGACTTCTGCCTGTTGTTCGAGCGTGCCGGGCGACGCGCGCCACGGTTCGGGTTGGCCATGTTGAGGAACCGCCGGTACCAGGCCGCCGTGGCGGCGAAGAACGCCGCGCCGAGCGGGCTGAAGGCAACCGCGCTGAGGACGACCGTGTCCACGTTGGCGCCGCCGACGAGCACCCGGCCGGCCGGGCTCAGGACAACGGCCGCGTAGCACGCAGCGGCGACGATCCCCTGGATGAGGCCGCCGATCCAGCTCGCCCGCTTGGCGGTGAACCCGATCAGGAATGCACCCGCCGCCGGGGGCGGTGCCACGAACAGGCTGATCACGAGGTACGACAGGTTCGATGCAGACGAGATCGTCTGGCCTTCGAGCGGGTTTGGCTTCGTCATGTCGAGCGACGCGCCGAGCTCGTTGGTTGCGGCGATGAACACCACCGTCGCGATGATGGACACGGACGCCGAGACGAGCACCGCCCAATGGGTGGCAACCGCGGGGATGACCGCGATGTCGCCGCGCAGGTCGAGCGGGCGGAAGGCGCCCCTGAAGGCGCCGACGATGCTCGGGCGTGCCGCTCCGGTCGCGGACGACGACCTGGGGCCGCGCCCGGAGGGCGGCGGCTCGGGTTCGTCGTCGACGTCCACCTCGGGCGCCTCGGCGAGGGCAGCCTGTTCGGCCCGGTATCGACGCCGGGCTTCGTTACGGTCGGTGCGCTTGGCGCGAGCCAAGGGGTTCCTCCTGTATCGGCCGATGCCGCGTGACGGGCGGGCTCGGCCGGTGCATGGTATCCGGTCCCCGGTTCGAGGGTTGAGCCGGGGATAAGTGACGGCTCGTACGCTGTCGCTCACCTGCCCGTCCCGCCGCCGATGTCTCCCGCCCGGAGGTCCTCGATGGCGCGCGCCCGACTGGCTTCATACGTGGCCCTGCTGATCCTGATCACGTGCTCTGTCACCGCACCGCCTGCGCCCGAGCTGCCGATCCGGCTCGCCGCTGCGGCACCGCTCGAGCAGGTGCCCTGGGCGCCGTCGCCGGGCCTGCTCATCGCGGAGGTGGTCACCGGCGGTGCGTCCGCGTCCGACGAGCTGATCGAGCTCACCAATGCGTCGGCTGGCCCGCTCGACCTCGACGGGCTCGAGGTCGTGTACGTCACGAGCTCGGGCGCAACGGTCACCCGCAAGGCGTCGTGGACGGCCTCGCTGGTGCTCGATCTCGGACGTCACCTCCTGATCGCCAACGGTCTCGGCACCTACGCGACGCTCGCGGACGCGACCTACTCCGGGGGTCTTGCCGCGACAGGCGGGGCCGTGGCGCTGCGCGTCATCGGCGGGGCGACGATCGACTCGGTCGGGTGGGGCGACGCGACCAACGCGTACGTTGAGGGCTCGCCGGCGGCCGGACCGCCGGCAGGGTCCTCGATCGAACGGCTGCCCGGTGGCGACGGCGGCAACGGGGTCGACACCAACGACAATGCCGCCGACTTCGTCCTCAACGCATCACCGATCGCCCAGAACCTTGGTGCAGATCCGGTGCCGGCACCGTCGTCGTCGCCGACCCCGACCCCCAGCCCGACGCCGACATCGGCGCCCACGGCGACCCCGATTCCCACGGCGACCCCGATTCCCACGGCGACACCGAGCCCGACGCCTTCGCCGACCCCGGCGCCCACGCCGGCGCCCACGGCGACGCCGAGCCCCACGCCGCTGCCGACGCCGATGCCCACGGCGACACCGAGCCCCAGCCCCAGCACCGCGCCGACGCCGACCCCGAGCCCATCGCCGAGTCCCGCACCCATCGTCATCGTCTCGATCGCGGATGCCCGGGCGTTGCCGGACGGGACCTCGGTCGGGATCGAGGGGACGCTCACCCTGGACCTCGGATCGATCGATGGGTCGCGCGGTGGCTTCGTCCAGGACGACACGGCCGGGATTGCGCTCTACCTCGATGCGACGATCGCGGAACCCCTGCCGGCGGGTACCCGGATCCGCACGACCGGCGTCCTGTCGAGCCGGTACTCGCAGCGAACGCTCAAGGTCTCGGCGAGCGGGATCGTGGACCTTGGGATCGGCACCCTCCCGGTGACCCTGGCGGCCGGCACCGGCTTGGCCGGTGAGCCTCTCGAAGGGCGACGGCTGGAGCTGGCCGGCGTGGTCACCGAGGCACCTGCCGATCTCGCGGACGGCCTTGGCCTCATGATCGATGACGGAACGGGTCCCGTCCGCGTGATCGCCGGACCTGCAGCGCTCGGTGACCTCGCGCCGGTGACCGGTTCGATGGTGGTCGCGCGGGGACCGCTTGGTCAGCGCGACAGCGGCGGCACGGGTGTCCTCGGCTATCGCCTGTTCTCGACCCTCCCGGGAGAGCTGGTGGTGGTGATGGCGTCGCCCTCGCCCACGCCATCCCCGACGCCCACTCCGACCCCGACGCCCACCCCCACGCCCACGCCATCGCCCGTGCCGACCGCCTCCGCAACGCCATCCCCGTCCCCCACGCCAACGCCGTCGCCGACCGCGATCGACATCTCGACGGCACGGGCGCTGCCGGTCGGCAGCCGGGCGGTCGTCCGGGGCGTGGTGGTCGCCGAGGCAGGCCGGCTCGGAACGCCCTCGCTGCTGGTGATCGGTGACGCTGGAGGTGGCCTTCCCGTTCGCCTGCCCGACGGCGTCGTCGCACCTCCACGGGGCACGATGCTGGAGGTGACCGGCGCGATCGCGGATCCCTATGGCCAGACCGAGCTGCGCGCGGTCGCGGGCGGGATCGCCCTCGCCGGCCTCGCCTCCCTGCCGATTCCCCTGGCGATCGATGCGGGCATGGTCGGCGAGGCACTCGAGGGTCGGCTGGTGACCACGCGCGGCACGATCACGACCTCGGCGACGAAGGCGACCAGCGACGACCTCTCGTTCCGGATCACCGGCCCCGACGGCGCCGAGCTGACCGTGCGCACGGATGGCTCGGCTGGGTTCAACGCCGAGTCCCTGGCCGCGGGCCTGAGCGCCACGTTCACCGGGATCATCGGGCAACGGGCGTCACGGAAGGGCGTGCTCGACGGATACCGTCTGTGGCTCCGCGATCCGGCCGACATCCTGCCCGCGAGCCAGGCTCCCACCCCGAGCCCCACGGGTTCGCCGGCGCCGGCTGCCGGCGATCCGGTGATCGCGATCAGGACGGCAATCTCGAGGGATGGAGACCACGTCGCGGTGGAAGGCGTGGTCACGGTCGACGTGTCGCTCCTCGACACCAGCCGGCGGCGGACGGTCATCGAGGACGGCACCGGAGCGATCGAGGTGTATCTCCCCGCGCCGGATGCCTCGGTCCGGGTCGGCGCTCGGCTTCGCGTCACGGGCACGGTCGGCAGAGCGTACGGCGCGCCCCGGCTCAAGGCCGAGGCTGTCGTTGCCCTCGGTTCGACGCAACCAGTCGTGCACCCGCTGCGCGTGATGCCCACCGAGATCCAGGAATGGCGCCTGGTCCGCGTCACCGGGACCGTCGTCGAGCTTCATCGCCTCGGCGCCCGGTGGCGGGCCGAGCTCGATGCCAACGGCATCCGGATCCCCGTGTCGGGTCTTGACGGCAGCGGGATCGACGCATCCCGCATCGTCGTGGGCCGGCTCGCGACGATCGTCGGGATCGTCCGTCGTGCGTACCCGACAGCGGCCGACCAGCGTTTCGCGATCGTGCCCAGGAGCACTGCCGATATCGACCTGGCGCCGAGCGGAGCCCTGGGCGGCCGCCCCGGCGGCGTGCCCGCATCGGGTGCCGGCGGGACCACGGGTGCCGACGCCGGTCGGCCTGGTCCGATCACCGGCGCGGTCGCGGCCCTGGACATCGACCTCATCCAGCTCTCGGCGCATCTCGGCCAGGTGGTGCGTGTCGGCGGCATCGTGGCCGCGCTCGCGCCGGACGGCGTCGATCTCGACGACGGCACCGCGACCGCGCGCCTCCTGCTCACGGGGGATGCGGCGGCGGCCCTCGCCCTGCTCGAACCGGGTGACGTGCTCAACGCCGTGGGCACGCCCGAGCAACGCGACCAGCTCGTGCTCGTGGTCGAGGATCCGGCAGGTCTGGTGCTGGCCGGCAGCACCGGTGCGCCCGCAGCCGCCGGACGGCTGCCATCCGCAACCCTCGCAGCGCAGACCGGCGATCGCGTGCGTGCCCTGGCCGGGTTCTCGTCCGATATGGGCGTCGATCTCGCGCCGGCGGGCCTCGGAACGATGCTCATGCTCGCTCTGGCCTCGGTCGCGGTGACCGCCATCCATCGCCACCACGCTCGGCGTGGGCTCCAGGCCCGGATCGTCGCCCGCCTCGCAGCCCTCGGAGCGCCCGGGCGGGCCGGCGGTGGCCCAACCGGCGACTGAATCGCGGGTGGCCCGGGTGGAGCGCGAGACCGACGACACCCGGGCCGGCCGCCTTGCACGTCCGCCTTCGACCGCGGCTCGCGGCTCCGTTCGGGTCGCGCCCGGGCCCGCTCGACCCCCGTTCGGGCCCCCGTTCGCGTCCATTCTCAGGCCCCGTTCGGCGTGTCGGCGGCCAGCGCTGTTGCGGTCACGCTTGACGGTGCTCGAATCGGGCCCCTATCCTCGGCGCCAGCCGCACGCTCGCACGAGCGTGCCGAACGAGGGACGTGGCCTTGCCGATCGCGGATATCCGCGTCGCAATCCCGGCCGGTGAGCGGCAGTATCACATCGGGCTCGGCCCCGGTGAGTTGGCCGACTACATCCTCCTCCCAGGGGATCCGGACCGAACCGAGCGAGTCGCCGAGTACTTCGACTCGGTGGAGTTCCGACACCGGCACCGTGAGTTCACCACCGCCACCGGGATCTACAAGGGCCTGCGCGTGTCGTGCGTGTCCACCGGGATCGGCACGGACAACATCGAGATCGTGATGTCCGAGATCCTGGCGCTGGTCAAGGCGCCGACGCTCATCCGCATCGGCTCCAGCGGAGGGCTCCAGGAGGGCATGGAGCTCGGAGACCTCGTGATCTCCACCGGCGCCGTGCGGCTCGAGACGACGACCAACTGGTTCGTCCACGAGGGCTACCCCGCCGTCGCTCATTACGAAGCCGTCCTCGCCCTGCTGGAGGTCGTCGAACGGCTTGGGCATCGCCATCACGTGGGGATCACGGCAACGGCGCCCGGATTCTTCGCTGCGCAGGGACGCCCGATCCCCCAGCTGCCCATCCGCTACCCTGACGTCGCTGCTGAGATGACCCGGCAGGGCATCCTCAACTTCGAGATGGAGGCCTCGGCGCTCTTCGTGCTCGCAAGTCTCGGTGGTTGTCGCGCCGGCGCCGTGTGCACCGTGTTCGCCAATCGCCGGACGGGTGAGTTCGTGACCGGCGAGGCGAAGGACCGGGCGGAAGCCGCCGCGGTGGAGACAGGGCTCGAGAGCCTGGTGATCCTCGCGCAGCTGGACCGCCAGAAAGCCAAGGCAGGGGCGGCGCGCTGGCGCCCGTCGCTCTGGGCCCCAGAATGAGCGCCAGATCCAGCGACCCCCGCGGGCTCGAGAGGCGTGCTCTCGCGACGCGGACAGCGTGAGGAGGAGCGGACTCCATGGCTGAAGCCTATTGCGTCAAGGACAAGATGAAGGTCGAGGTCCAGAACCCGCAGCAGATCACGATGAAGAACGGCAAGCCGGCGCTCTCGGGCACATGCCCGAAGTGCGGTGGCAAGGTGTTCAAGATCGGCGGCTGACCTCGTCAGCACCATTTGCGAAGTTGAGCCCCCACCGGCCCGTCCGGCGGGGGCTCAATGGTGTCCGGGCCCGGTGCGAAGGGCATGGCCGAACCGGGCCGCCCGTCGGGGGTCCATGCAAGCGGCTTTGCTAAGATTCGGGCGAACCCCTCGATCCAAGCACCCGAGGTCACGCCCTGACCGCATATCCGGTACCAGCCCACGACCTCGGCATCGCTCCCGGTCGAGCAGGGCTGCACCTCCACGAGCACCGGTCCCCCGGCCGGCGCGCCCGCCCCGGCGCGCCCCCCGGCTTCGGGGTCGCCGCCGCCGTCGCCACAGCGGCGACCGTCGCAGCGCTCCCGACGCCGCCTCGATCGGTCCTCGTCCATCTGGACGGTCAGGCTCGGTTCACGGTTCGCCACCTCCCGGCGCACGCGCCTCATCGGCCGTGCCCGGCCCACCACTCCGACCCCAAGGAGGTCTCCCGATGACCGTTCGCGTGGGCATCAACGGCTTCGGCCGCATCGGTCGCCAATCGCTCAAGGCGCTCATCGAGCGTGCGCCGGACATCGAGGTCGTCGCCGTCAACGACCTCGTCGACGTGCCGATGAACGCGCTCCTGTTCAAGCACGACTCGACCTACGGTGCCTACCCGGGCGAGGTCTCGCACACCGACGATGCGATCGTCGTCGACGGCCGCGAGATCAAGGTGCTCCAGGTCGCCGACCCGACCCAGCTGCCGTGGGGCGACCTCGGCGTCGACATCGTGATCGAGTCCACGGGCCGGTTCACCGATGCCGACAAGGCCCGCGCCCACGTCGAAGCGGGCGCGAAGAAGGTGATCATCAGCGCGCCGGCCAAGAAGGAGGACATCACGATCGTCCTCGGGGTCAACGAGGGCGCCTACGATCCCGACCGGCACGTGGTCATCAGCAACGCCAGCTGCACCACGAACTGCCTGGCGCCGGCCGCCAAGGTCGTGCACGACAGGTTCGTCATCAAGCGCGGCCTGATGAACACGATCCACAGCTACACCAACGACCAGCGGATCCTGGACGTCGCCCACAAGGACCCGCGCCGCGCCCGCGCCGCGGGCCTCAACATCATCCCGACGACCACCGGCGCTGCCAAGGCGCTCGCGCTCGTGATCCCCGATCTCAAGGGCAAGTTCGACGGCTTCAGCCTGCGCGTGCCGACGCCGACCGTGTCGGTCGTCGACTTCACCGCGGAGCTGGAGCGCGACACGACGCTCGAGGAGCTCAACCAGGCATTCCGCGACGCCGCTGCGGGACCGCTGAACGGCATCCTGGGTGCATCGGACGAGCCGCTCGTGTCGAGCGACTTCCGCGGTGACCCGCGATCCTCGATCGTCGACCTCCCGTCGAACATGGTCATGGGCGGCAACTTCGTGAAGGTCATCGCCTGGTACGACAACGAATGGGGCTACAGCTGCCGCGTCGCGGACCTCGTCCGCTTCGTCGCGGAGCGGCTGCCGGCCTGACCGGAGCCTGCCCCAGGAGGAAGTGAACATGGACAAGCTCACCGTCCAGGACCTGGACGCCGCGGGCAAGCGCGTCTTCGTCCGCGTCGACTTCAACGTGCCGCTCGAGGATGGCCGGGTCACCGACGACTCGCGCATCCGGGCGGCGCTGCCGACCATCCGCCACCTGCAGGCGCAGGGTGCGAAGGTCATCCTCGCCAGCCACCTCGGGCGCCCGAACGGCAAGGTGCAGGACAGCCTGCGGCTGCGTGCGGTCGCCGAGCGGCTGGGCCAGCTGCTGGGCAAGACCGTGCCGGTCACGGGCGACGCGCTCGGCGCCGGCACGGAGGATGCGATCCGCCGCCTGCGCAACGGCGAGGTGCTGCTGCTCGAGAACCTCCGCTTCCACGCGGAGGAGGAGAAGAACGATCCGGCGTTCGCCGAGGCGCTGGCCTCGTACTGCGACGTGTACGTGAACGACGCGTTCGGGACCGCGCATCGGGCCCACGCGTCCACGGTGGGCATCGCCAAGCTCCGCCCGGCGTATGCCGGGTTCCTGATGGAGAAGGAGATCGCGAACCTGGGCAAGCTGCTCGAGAACCCGGCGCACCCGTTCGCGGCGGTCATCGGCGGCGCCAAGGTCTCGGACAAGATCAAGGTGCTCAAGAACCTGCTGCCCAAGGTGGACATCATGGTCATCGGCGGCGGCATGGCGAACACGTTCCTGCTCGCCCAGGGCAAGCCCATCGGCAAGAGCCTGGCCGAGCCGGACCGGGTCGAGGATGCCCGCGCGATCCTCGCGGCGGCCGAGCAGCAGGGCGTCAACGTCGTGCTGCCGGTGGACGTGGTCGTGGCCAAGGAGGTAACCCGCGGCACCGAGTACAAGACGCTGTCGGCCGAGAAGGTCCCCGCGTCGTGGCACATCGTCGACCTCGGCAAGCAGTCCCTGGCCAACATCGAGGCGGCGCTCGCGGACGTCCGCACGGTGCTCTGGAACGGACCGCTGGGCGTGTTCGAGATCCCGTCCTTCGCCCACGGCACCAAGGCGATTGCGCGGTTCCTGGCGACCCGCGCCGATGCCGGCGCGGCCGTCGTCATCGGCGGCGGCGACTCCGTGGCTGCGATCACCCAGCAGGGGCTCGCGGACAGGATGACCCACATCAGCACCGGCGGCGGCGCCTCGCTCGAGTTCCTCGAGGGTCGCGAGCTGCCGGGCGTCACGGTTCTGCTGGACCGTGTGCCGGAGGCCGTGAGATGACCGACACCACCATCGCCTGGGTCGACGCCCGGGAGATCCTCGACTCGCGCGGCAACCCGACGATCGAGGTCGATGTCGTGACCGAGGACGGCTCGCTGGGCCGGGCGGCGGTGCCGTCAGGCGCCTCGACCGGCGTCCACGAGGCGGTCGAGCTTCGGGACGGGGACAGGGCCCGCTTCGGGGGCAAGGGCGTCCTGACCGCCGTCTCGAACGTGACCGAGCGGATCGGTCCCTCGATCCTCGGCTTCGATGCGGCCGACCAGGTCGACATCGACGCGACCCTGATCGAGCTGGACGGCACGCCCAACAAGGGCGAGCTGGGCGCGAACGCGATCCTGGGTGTCTCGCTTGCCTGCGCCCATGCCGCGGCCACCAGCCACGAGCTGCCGCTCTACCGATACCTGGGCGGCGTGGGCGCACGCATCCTGCCCGTGCCGATGTTCAACATCCTCAACGGCGGCAAGCACGCCACGGACTCCACGGACTTCCAGGAGTTCATGGTCATGCCGGTCGGCGTTGCCACGTTCCCCGACGCGCTGCGTGCCGGGGCGGAGATCTTCGCCGCGTTGCGCACCATCCTCCACGACGAGGGACATGCCACCGGTCAGGGTGACGAGGGCGGCTTCGCGCCGTCGCTGCCGTCCAACGAGGCGGCGGTCGAGGTGATCCTGCGCGCGATCGAGAAGGCCGGGTACAAGCCCGGCGACGAGGTCGCGATCGCCCTGGACCCGGCGGCCAGCTCGGTGCTGGTGGAGGGCACGGGCGTCGAGGGCGTCGTTGGCCAGTACCGCCTCGAGCGGGAGGGCCGCACGCTCGACTCGGGCGAGATGATCGACCTCTGGGAGCGCTGGATCGCCACGTATCCGATCGTCTCCCTCGAGGACGGCCTGGCCGAGGACGACTGGGCCGGCTGGACCGAGCTCACCGCACGGCTGGGCAACCGCGTCCAGCTGGTGGGCGACGACATCGTGGTCACCAACCCGAGCTTCATTCGGCGCGCGATCAGCGAACAGGCGATGAACTCGGTCCTGATCAAGCTCAACCAGATCGGGACGCTGAGCGAGACCATCGACGCGATCGCCCTCGCCCGGCGAGCCGGCTGGTCCGCGGTGGTGTCGCATCGCTCGGGCGAGACCGAGGACACGACGATCGCCGACTTCGTGGTCGCGATGGGGACCGGGCAGATCAAGACCGGCGCGCCGTCGCGCTCCGAGCGAGTGGCCAAGTACAACCGCCTGCTCCGGATCGCCGACGAGCTCGGAGACGGGGCCGTGTACCTGGGTCGCGCGGCGCTCACGGGCGCCGGCGGAGCGTCCTGATCGCGCCGCCGCCGGTCGGGGGCGGCGTCTCAGCACGGGCACTTCCTGTCCGGCGCGTCCCAGCCCGGGGCGTCCCGGCCCGGGTGCCCGCATGAGCCGCTTCGTCGATCGGGGCGCCATCACGGCGGCCTGGGTCGGCGTGGGGATGGCCGTGACCGTCGGCATCAGCTTCCTGCTGGTCATCCCGATCGAGCCCGTCTACTGGTTCCTCGCCCTGCCCTCCGGCCTGCTCATCGGCTACTACGCGGATGCCCGCTCCCAGCGAGCGGGCGGACCGTTCGGCCGCGTGCTGCTCAACGCTCTGTTCGCGGGGCTCGTCACGGGGATCACGTATGCCGTCCTGCTGCTCGCGGTCAAGGCGCTGTTCTTCAACGTCGACGGCGGGTATCGCGATGCGTCGACCGGGGGGCCGCTGAGCTGCCAGACGGGCGCCGACTGCGTGTACCAGCGGTACCTCGCCGCCGGTCAGGGCGACGCGTTCGTCGAGGTCGGCGTCACGGACGTGGCGTCGTTCACCGACTTCTACTGGCGGCAGCAGCTGAGCAGCGCCGGCCTCGTGCTGCTGCTGTCGACGGGCGGAGCGGTCGCGGGCGGCGCGATGTTCGGGATCGCGAACCGCCGCCGTCCCGAGGATGCCGCAGCGTCCGTCACCTAGGCCGGATCCGGCGCACACGCCGACGGCTCGCGCGCCCAGCCCGAGAATCGAAGACGCCCCGATCGATGACCGGGGCGTCGTGCGTCCGCGTGCGACGTCCGCTATTCGGCCTTCTTGGCCCGGGTCGTCTTGGGAGGGGCCTTCGCTGCCGTCGACTTCTCGGCCGTCGACTTCGCTGCGGCTGCCTTGGCCGGGGCCTTCGCCGGGGCTTTGGTCGCCTTGGCAGCGGCCTTCGGTGCGGCCTTCGCGGCTGTCTTCGCGCCGGCCTTGGGTGCGGCCTTGGGGGCGCCTGGGGGCAGCCTTGGCCTTTGCGGACGGCGCAGTCTCGGCCACCACCGGAGCCGGGGCGGTCTCGGAGCGGGCGGTCTTCGACAGCGCGGCGCGAGCCTTGCCGGCCGCGGTCTGGGCGCCCTTTGCCTTGACGGCCTTGCCGGCCGCGATCCGGGCCTTGGCGGCCTTGAGGGCGGCCGCCTTGCCGGTGCTCTTGGCGACGCGACCACCGGCCACGACGTGCGTTCCCTCGATCGCGGCGTTGATCTTGATCACGAGGCGCGACTTGCGGCGAGCGGCCGCGTTCGGGTGGATGGCGCCAGCCTTGGCCGCGCGATCGAGCGCCGAGATGGCCTCGCTCAGCGAGGTGGCGACGTCGGCGCTTTCGGGCTGCGTTGCCGCGACCGAGACGGCCTTGGCAACGAGCGTCTTCGCAGCGGACCGGCGGGGCTGCAGGATCGCGTGCCGGCGCTCAGCCTGGCGGACGCGCTTCAGCCCGGACGGGGTGCGAGCGCCCTGCCATTTCCGGGGCGTTCTGGCCAAGGTGGCTGATCTCCGTTCCGTGAGTACGAGACGTAACAGGCGCGCAGGAGCGTGGACTGCCCGAGGCGCGACGGCGAATGGTAGCAGAGGCGTCCGCGAACGGCCAGCGCTCTGTCCCTGCTCAGCGAACGGCGCCAGCTGCTGCGAGGGTGCCCGGTGGGTGGCGGCAGCCGGTCAGCTGGCACCGCCGGCGCCGGCGCCCGACTCATCGTCCGCATCATTCGGGGCGCCCGACGGGCCGCTCGCCACCAGCTGGGCCCGAATCCGGCCTGAACGCCCAGTCCGCACCCAAGCCTGACCCGCGGTGTGAGTCAGCGAACGGGGCCGGACCCGCGCGATCGGGCTCGGCGGCGTGATCCCGGCGGACCCGAGCGCGGCGAACGAGGCGGCGAACCCGAGCGCGGCGCACGAGGCGGCGAACCCGAGCGCGGCGCACGAGTCGATTACCCCGCGGCGGCCCGTCGCGTGCGGTACCGCCGGATCAGGGCCTGCGTCGAAGCGTCGTGCGCGGACGAGGGCCCGTCGCTCGTTGCCGACAGCTCGCCCGCGATCCGGCCCGCGAGGACCTTGCCCAGCTCGACGCCCCACTGGTCGAACGAATCGATGCCCCAGATCACGCCCTGCACGAACACCTTGTGCTCGTAGAGCGCAACGAGGGCGCCCAGCGATCGCGGCGTGAGCTGGTCCGCGAGCAGCACCGACGTCGGCCGGTTGCCTTCGAACACCCGCGCATCGACCTGGTGGGCTGGGACGCCATCGGCAACGACCTCGTCGCGCGTCTTGCCGAACGCGAGCGCCTCGGCCTGGGCGAACAGGTTGGCCATCAGCAGATCCTGGTGGTCGCCCATCTCCACGGTCGGGTTGACGAAGCCGATCAGGTCGGCGGGCACGATCCGGGTGCCCTGGTGGAGCAGCTGGTAGTAGGCGTGCTGGCCGTTGGTGCCGGCGGTTCCCCACGTGATCGGGCCGGTGTCGTACGTCACGCGCGTCCCGTCGAGGCGGACCGACTTCCCGTTCGACTCCATGTCCAGCTGCTGGAGATAGGCCGGAAACCGGCTCAGCTCCTGGCTGTACGGGAGCACCGCGTGGGTGTCGAAGCCGAAGAAGTTGCCGTACCAGATGCCCAGCAGGCCGAGCAGCACCGGCAGGTTCCGCTCCAGCGGCGCCTGCAGGAAGTGTTGGTCCATCGCGCGGAACCCGGTGAGCATGTCCCGGAAGTCATCGGGCCCGATCGCGATCATCAGCGACAACCCGATCGCCGAGTCCATCGAGTACCGGCCGCCGACCCAGTCCCAGAAGCCGAACATGTTGGCCGGGTCGATGCCGAATTCGCGAACGCGGGCTTCGTGGGTGCTGACGGCAACGAAGTGGCGCGCCACGGCCTGCGGGTCGTGGAGTGACGCAAGCAGCCAGTCGCGTGCCGATCGTGCGTTGGTCAGGGTCTCGAGCGTCCCGAACGTCTTGGACGCGACGATGAACAGCGTCTCGGCCGGATCGAGGTCGATGGTCGCCTCGCGCAGGTCCGCCCCGTCGATGTTGGACACGAAGCGGAACCGCATCGAGCGCTCGGAGTAGCTCCGCAGCGCCTCCGTCGCCATCGCGGGGCCCAGGTCGGACCCGCCGATCCCGATGTTGACCACGTTCCGGATCCGCCGGCCCGTGTGGCCCGTCCACTCCCCGCCCCGGACGCGAAGCGCGAACGCCGCCATCCGGTCGAGGACCTCGTGCACGCCGGCGACCACGTCCGCGCCTTCGACCAGGAGCTCCTCGCCGACCGGCGCCCGCAGCGCCGTGTGGAGGACCGCGCGGTCCTCGGTCACGTTGATCCGCTCGCCGGCGAACATCGCAGCCCGCCGGTCCTCGACGCCCGCTGTCCGGGCGAGCGCGAGCAGCAGATCGATCGTGTCGGCGGTGATCCGGTGCTTGGAGTAGTCGAGGAACACCCCGGCACCCTCGGCGCGGAACCGTTCCGCGCGTTCCGGATCGTCCGCGAACAGCTGCCGCAGGTGCACGTCCCGCACTGTCGCGTGGTGGGCAACGAGCGCCTGCCACTCGGGGGTCTGGTCGATGGATATGGCGATCGGGTCAGGGTTCATGGTGCTGCAGCGTACCCCGCGCTCGCGAACCGGTCAGGCGTCGGGCAGGGGCGTCCAGCCCGCCGATGTCAGTGCGTGGAGCTCACCGAGCCCGATGTCGAACCAGGCACCCGCCAGCGAGATGCTGCCCGCCGCCTCACGCGATGCGATCCACGGGAACGTCCGGAGGTGGGCGAGGGAGCGCTCGACCGAGCGATGCTCCAGCGCCCGCTGGGCGGCCGCCGGCGCCATCGGACCCGAGGCCTCGAGCTCGGCGGCGATCCCGCGCAGGCCGGCCACCCACGTGCCGAGGAAGTCCGTCGATGTCAGCGTTGGCTCGCCGCGCAGGGCTGCGCCGATCCCGCCGCAGCGGCCGTGACCCAGCACCACGATCGAGCGGACCTCGAGGGCGAGCACGGCGAACTCGAGCGCAGCGCTCGCTCCGTGGCTGGCCGCATCCGGCGCGTATGCCGGGACGAGCCCGGCCACGTTCCGGACGACGAACAGCTCGCCCGGACCGGCATCGAAGATCGTCTCGGGCCCGGAGCGTGAGTCCGAGCACGCGATGACCATCGTCGCCGGCTGCTGGCCCTCGCCCAGCGTCCGCCATCGCTCGCGCTCGGTCGCGTACCGGGTTGCACGGAACCGCCGATAGCCGGCGACGAGCGCCTCGGGCAGGGCCGTCCCAGGGGTCGCCATCGGCCGCCTCAGAACATCGTCGCGCAATAGGGAGCGCGATCGACCGCGAACATCGCGTCGGCCCGGCGCAGCGCACCGGAGGTCAGCTCCCGTACGCGATCGACGCGCGCAAGGTCCGATGGCCGGAACGCCCCGAGGTAGGCCGCAGCCAGGTCGGCGACGTCGGCGACGAGGTCGGCGGGGGATCCGGTCTGCGACACGACGGCCATGGCCGCGCCGGGCTCGCCGGTCGTCTCGATCAGCCAGCGACCCGCGTTCCACGGGCAGAACGCATCGGTCACCTCGACCACCAGCGTGCCGGCCGCGGCATAGCGGCGGGCCGCGAGCGCCGCCGGCAGGTCGACGAGGCGGAGCCAGATCCCGTCGCGCGCGACCAGGCCGAGGCCTCGTGGGTCGGCCAGTGCGAGCAGCAGGGCGTGCGGCATCGAGGCTCGCCAGCACCGGATCGTCCGGACGAGATCGACAGTGAACAAGAACGTCCAGATCGCGCGCTCGGCCCGGATCGTGGTGGCCATCGCCTCCATCACCACCAGCTGGTTCCTCGGGCCCCGGTCGTCCCAGTCGTCCTTGATCCGGTACAGCGCGTATCCCTCGGCGCTGCCGTCGACCTCGTACACGTACTTGAGCAGGGGCCCCGCGCCACGCCGGTTGTCCTTGTCGTCGCGCAGGATGTGGTTCCGCCACCAGGCCTCGGAGCGCGTGACGGCACCGGGGGTGCTGACGCGCACGCGGTCGTAGAGCGCCGGGAAGACGGCCAGCGCATGCGCCTCGTCGACGGGCCGCATCCGGCCACCGGGCTCGCCTGGCCGGAGCCAGGCGGTGCGTCCGCGGTCGACCTCGAACGTCGCCGCGACCGTCCCCATCCCGTAGCCGAAGCGCTGGTAGATGACGCTCTCCGATGCCCACAGGATCGCGACCGGCTCGCCCCGCCGCCGGACGTCGTCCAGCTGGTGGCGCATCAGGGACCGGAGCACGCCCTGGCGGCGGTACCCGGGGTCGACGCCGACACCGGTGACGCCGGCCGCCGCGACCTCGCCCCCCGGCACGGTCAGTCGGAACGAGTACGCGGCGGCGCTCCCGACCGGCGCGTCCCCGTCGAAGGCGGCGATCATGCGATCCGCCTCGGTGGTCGGTCGCCAGTGCTCGAACTCGGCGTCGGTGACCTCCTCGCCGAACGCCCGCATCACGGGATCGATGAACGACTGGGCCGTGTCGAGGGTCGCGGTCCGGATCGGGTACGGCGCTTGCGTCTCATGCATGGACGTCATCCTGCCACCGGTTCGGGATCCGACGTGCGCTCGGTTCGCAGCGGTGACGCCCACAGGATCACGACACCGGCGATCGCGATCAGCGGAGCGACGACCAGGGACGCACGCAACCCGATCGTGGCGCCGATCACCCCGCCGAGCATCGTCGCGACCAGCTGTGCCAGGACCGTTGCGACGTGGACGGTGGCGTTGACCCTGCCGAGCTGACGAGCCGGGACGCGTCCCTGGCGGAAGGACGTCTCGCTGATCTCGTACGCGACGGCACCCGCGTCGCCGATGAGCTGCTGGCCCAGCAGGCAGGCGAGCGCGATGAGGGGCATGCCGGCCGGCGCAAGCGGGGTGAGCAGGCTGCCGAGCGCCGCGAGCAGCAGCGACCCGACGGCGACCCGGCCAAGCCCGAACCGCCGGACGGACCGATCGGCCGCCAGCGAGCCGACGAGCGACCCGATCCCGCCGGTGGCGGCGATGATCCCGATGGTCGCGGGGTTGAGCCCCAGGGTCTCGGTCACGAACAGGAGCCAGGTCGCCCCGGCCACGCCGTACATCGCCGCCAGGCCCATTGCGCTCGCGATCAATGCCCGCAGCGATGGATCGCCGGTCACGACGCGCAGCCCGGCTCGGATCTCGTCGAGGATCGGCTCGCGGTCCGCGGTGGGCGGTGGGGGAGGCTCCGGGCGCCGGACGGACAGCAGGAGCAGCCCCGACACGAGGAACGTGACCGCGTCGATCGCGATGGCGATGGGGGCGGTTAGCGCCTGGATCAGGAAGCCGGCCACGCCGAACCCCGCGAACTCGGCGGTCGAGCTTGCCGCGGACAGGGCACCGTTTGCCCGGACGAGATCCGCGCGGTCCACGATGGCGGGCAGGTAGGCATGGTCTGCGAGGTCGAAGAAGGTGGTGAGGACCGCGCTCGCGGCCCCGACCACCAGAAGGTGCGCCAGGGTCAGCCAGCCGCCGTACGCCGCGATCGGGATGCTGCCCAGGAGCGCGGCCCGCCCGAGATCCGCCCAGATCAGCACCGGACGCCGGCGGAGCCGGTCCACCCAGGCGCCGGCCGCGAACCCGACCAGCAGCGCGGACACCATGCCGAGACCGCGAATCGCCGCGATCTCGATCGGACCGGCGTCGAGCACGAGGATCGCCGTGAACGGCAGCGCGAGGTTCGTGATCAGGCTGCCGAAGACGGAGATCGCTCCGGCAGTCCAGACGCGGACGAAGGCGCCGTTGCGCCACAGCGAGGGACGCGCGCGTTCCCGCCGGCCGGCATCGTCCGGCGGGCCGCTCGAATCGGACGAGGGGTCGACGGCCATCGCGGGAGAGTAGTTGGGGTCGACGAACCGGCACAAGGGGGCAGACCCTGATCCCGGGAACGAGGCAGCGCTCCGGCCGGCGGCGCGATCGGACGGTGTCGTGCGCCGTACCGCGGCGCTACACTCCGGCGGATCCGCTTGCCCCGGGAGCACGATCCGGTGATCAACCTCGAGACGGTCCCCCTCGATGTCGAGTGCTGGGGTCTGTCAGCCGACGACGCGACGAATGTGACCCACCTCGGTCGCGAGTGCCTGCGCTTCGCCGATGGGGTCCGGTCACCGAATGCCGCTGGCGTGGAGCTCGAGGACGGCGTGCTGGAGGCGGACCTGCTGGTCCCGCGCGAGCGCTCGTTCCACGGCCTCCGGTGGCATGTCCGCGGCGAGGCCAGCGAGTCGTTCTTCGTCCGGCCGCACCAGGCCGGCAACCCCGATGCGATCCAGTACACGCCGGTCAGCAACGGCATCTCCAGCTGGCAGCTCTACCACGGGCCCGGCTTCTGGGCGCCGATCACGTTCCCGATCGAGCACTGGTTCACGCTCCGGATCGTCGTTGCCGGTCAGCGTGCCGACGTCTACGTCGACGACCTCGCCAGGCCCGTCCTCGCCATCGGCAGGCTCCGGCAGCGCGTTCGCGACGGCGGCATCGGGCTGCAGGTCGGAGGCCCCGGATTGCACGTCGCCCGTTTCGCGTTCTCGCATGATCCGCTCCCGCTGGTCGGGTCACCTGCCCCCGAGGCCCCACCAGACGGTCGCGCAGTGGCCCGGTGGGACGTGTCCGACGCGTTCCCCGAATCCCTGATCGCGGGCGCGCTGGAGCTGCCGGCTTCGGTGGCCTCGGACCGGAGGTGGACGAGCCTTGCCGCGGAGCCCGACGGGCTGGCAGACCTGGCCATGGTCAACGGGCTGCGCGGCGACCGGAACACGGTGCTCGCGCGGACCGTGGTCCGGTCCAGGGCGGCACGGGTCCGGACCCTCGAGCTGGGCTTCAGCGATCGCGCCGTCGTCTTCCTCAACGGCCGGGCGGTGTTCCGGGGCGACGACACCTACCGCTCGCGCGACTATCGCTTCCTGGGCAGCATCGGCTACTGGTACACGCTCCACCTGCCGCTCGAGTCGGGCGACAACGAGCTGGCCATCGCGGTCTCCGAGGATCTCGGGGGCTGGGGCGTCCAGGCGCGCTTCACCGACGAGCCGGACGCCGGCGGCCCGGCCTGAGCCGGGTTCGACTCCCGGGTTCGACCCGTCGGCACGTCCTCGCCGGCACGTCCTCGCGGCACGTCCTCGCCGGATTGTTCCTGACGTCGGCCAAATCGCTCCATGCACGGTTCGCAGGCCCATTCGACGTCGCCTTGCGGCCGCTTTCGTGCCTGCGAGCCACAGGATCGCTCCATCACGCGCTGCTGGAGGCGGCAGCGGCCAGGCGATGGACGGTTTTGGTCGATCCTGGGCACACCCCGGGAGGTGCCGCTGCGATGGACGTCGCGGCACACCCCGGGAGGCCCCGGAAGGAACAGGGTCCGGGAGATGCCGCGCAGGCACGACGTCGGCGGCCGCGGCATCACGACCGGATGGACGGACTCGACCAGGAATATGGCTATTCCGCACGAATCTCGTATGCGCGGCCGAAGAACCAGACCTCCTTGAAGGGCAGCGTCAGGTGCCACGTGACAGTGGCGCCTTCAGGGATCGAGGCCATGTCGCCGACCCTCAGGTCCATGGTGGGTCCGCCGGCGATCTCGATGTGCGCAGCGCCCTCGAGGATCAGGAACGACTCCCTGGCCGGCAGGGTCAAGGGCCC
The DNA here is from genome assembly GCA_963835335.1 of uncultured Chloroflexia bacterium. Taxonomy (GTDB): domain Bacteria; phylum Chloroflexota; class Limnocylindria; order Limnocylindrales; family CSP1-4; genus CAIXZV01. The sequence goes on from CAWIFB010000003.1 coordinate 23,026, forward strand.
GACTTCGGCGACGTCCAGGAAGCGCGACATGCCGACGTACGCCCCGTCGCCCTCGAACAGCACGTGCATCTCGCCGCCCGTTTCGGGATCGGGCTCCCACTCGTCAGTGGCTGTCGTCGATACGAAGACCTCGGAACGAACATCCATCGCAGCCTCCCGTGCGTCAGGATCGTGCGGGGCCAGGCACCTGCGCCTCAAGCGAGGTCCGTCGTGATGACCTTGCCCCGGTACACTCCCGCATCGTGACCATCCCCCAGGACCGCCTGCGCAACTTCTCGATCATCGCGCACATCGATCACGGGAAGTCCACGCTCGCGGATCGCCTGCTGGAGCTGACCCACACGATCGAGGGCCGGCAGATGATGAGCCAGGTCCTGGACTCGATGGACCTGGAGCGCGAGAAGGGCATCACGATCAAGGCCCGTGCGGTCCGCCTCGAGTACACGGCCGCGGACGGCCTGGTCTACGGCCTCAACCTGATCGACACGCCCGGCCACGTCGACTTCGCGTACGAGGTCAGCCGCAGCCTCCAGGCGTGCGAGGGCGCGATCCTGGTGGTCGACGCGGCCCAGGGGATCGAGGCCCAGACGCTGGCCAACGTCCATCTCGCGATCCGCGAGGGCCTGACGATCATCCCGGTGCTCAACAAGATCGACCTGCCGTCGGCCCAGCCGGAGGTCGTGATGGAGGAGCTGGAGACCGTGCTCGCGATCCCGCGCGAAGAGGTGATTCTCGCATCGGCCAAGGAAGGCACCGGCGTGCCCGAGATCCTCGAGGCGATCGTGTCCCGGATCCCGCCGCCAAAGGGGGATCCCGACGCCCCCCTCCGTGCCCTCGTGTTCGACAGCCACTACGACCCGTACAAGGGCGTCGTGTGCTACGTGAAGCTTGCCGAAGGCACCCTCCACGATCACGACCTGATCCGGCTCATCGCCAGTGGCGCCGAGGCCGAGCTGCTGGAGCTGGGCGTGTTCCGGCCGCAGCTCGTGCCCGTGAAGCGCCTCATGGCGGGCGAGGTGGGCTACGTCGCGACCGGCTTCAAGAACGTCCGCGAGGCCCAGGTCGGTGACACGATGACGACGGTCGCGAAGCCCGCGACCCGGCCGCTGCCCGGCTACCAGGAGGCAAAGAGCCTCGTGTTCGCAGGGCTCTACCCACTGTCCGGCGAGGACTACCCGCTGCTCCGCGAGGCATTGGAGAAGCTGCACCTCAACGACGCCAGCTTCACCTACGAGCCCGAGAGCTCGGTCGCGCTCGGGTTCGGCTTCCGGTGCGGGTTCCTGGGCCTGCTCCACATGGAGATCGTCCAGGAGCGCCTGGAGCGCGAGTTCAACCTGGACCTCATCGCGAGCGCGCCATCGGTCGAGTATCGCGTCGAGCTCACGATGGGCCGCGGCGTGCTGAGCGTGGACAACCCGGCCAGGTTCCCCGACGTGGGGGAGATCGAGGTGATCCAGGAGCCCTGGGTCAAGCTCGGCGTGGTCACCCCCGACCGCTACATCGGCGCCATGATGGAGCTCACCACCGGGCGGCGCGGGATGTTCTTCAACCTCGAGTACCTCGACCCGCACCGGGTCCACATGCACTTCGAGCTGCCGCTCGCGGAGCTGATCGTCGACTACTACGACCAGCTCAAGAGCCGCACCCAGGGCTACGCGTCGATGGACTACGAGGAGATCGGCTACCGGCCGGCCAACCTGGTGAAGCTGGACGTCCTGGTCGCGGGCGAGCCCGTCGATGCGCTGAGCCTCATCGTCCACCGGGATCGGGCGCAGGCCACGGGTCGCCAGCTGGCCGAGAAGCTCAAGCAGCTGATCCCGCGCCAGATGTTCGAGGTGCCGGTCCAGGCGGCCATCGGCAGCCACGTCGTCGCGCGGGAGACGATCCGCGCCCTGCGCAAGAACGTGCTTGCGAAGTGTTACGGTGGCGACATCACCCGCAAGCGCAAGCTGCTCGAGAAGCAGAAGGAAGGGAAGCAGCGGATGAAGCGCGTGGGATCGGTCGAGATCCCCCAGGAGGCCTTCCTCGCGATCCTGCGCATGGACGAGGCGTGAATGCGCCTCGCCCGGGCGTGCTGACCTCCGCCTGATGCCGGACTTCGGATCGCTCCCCCTGCTCTCGAGCCTGCCCGACGTCCCGCAGCCCCTGCTGGTCCTGATGGCGGCCGGGCTGACCTGCCTGCTGGTGATCCTGCGCTTCGACGCGGAGCGGTTCAACGCGGCCGAATACGACGACGCAGACCGCTGGGGGAACCCGCCCTCGATGTCCAGGCGGCTCGCCTGGTATGCCCTCGGGATCGGCGGCATCATCCTCGTCGGGCAGGTCCACCCGAGCCCGGCGGGCGACCTGTTCCTCGGGCTGGGCGACCGTCTCGGAGCGGTGATCCTGGGACTGACGGCTGGTGCCGTGGGCACCGGGATCGCCCTGGGGATCGCGTTCTACCGCTATCGCTACCTGCGCTTCCCGCCGATCGAGTCCTACCCCGGCGCCGTGCTCAACGCCCTGGCCACGGCGTTCGTGGACGAGGCGGTGTTCCGGGGCCTGGTGTTCGGGTTCCTGGTCGTGGTCGGCATCGACCCGACGATGGCGAACGTCGCCCAGGCGCTGCTGTACGGCCTGGCGACTCGCCTGGGAGCGCCGGGCCGCCCGCTGTACATGCTGATCACGGCGATCGTGATCGGGCTCGCCGGGGGCTGGCTGACCGGGGTCACGGGCGGCATCGGCGCGGCGTTCCTGGGCCACGCGATCACCCGGATCGCGATCTTCCTCGCGACCGGCCACGCCGGCCTGCCCAAGGCCCGCGGGAGCGAGATCGAGGAGGTCGCGAGACGGCAGGGGACGCCCGAGGGCTGGCGGGTTCTGGGTCCCCGCGAGACGTCACGACGCCGCTGACGGCCGCCGCCGGACCGGCGCTCGCGCGATCACCGGTCGAGCAGCCACCCGTCGCGCTGTACGTCCACGTCCCGTTCTGCGTGTCGCTGTGCCCGTACTGCGACTTCGTCGTCTACGCAGGGGCGGCCACGCGCGGGCCGGGCGCCAGGATCGGGGCGTTCGTCGAGGCGCTGACCACGGAGATCGCGCTGCGCGCCGATGCGCTGGACGTGCGGTTCGGCGCACCCGGGCGGGCTGGGAGGCCATCGCTCGAGACCGTGTACCTGGGCGGCGGGACGCCGACGCTGCTGCCGGCGGCGACCATCGCCCAGCTGCTCGACCAGGTGCGGGCTCGCTTCGGGATCGCCGCCGGCGCCGAGGTCACGATCGAAGGCAATCCCGGCGCCGATGAGCGCAACGACGCCCGGGCGCTGGTCGCGGCCGGGATCACCCGGCTGTCGCTGGGGGCGCAGTCGTTCGACGACGGCCTCCTCCGGCGGCTCGGGCGCCGCCATCGCGCGTCCGACGTCCGCGACGCGGTCGCCGAGGCGCGCGCGGCAGGGTTCGGGTCCGTGTCGATCGACCTGCTGTACGACGTGCCGGGACAATCGCTCGCCGGGTGGGCGGCAACGCTCGACGCCGCCCTCGAGCTGGCGCCCGATCACGTCTCCGCGTATGCGCTGACCCTCGACGACCCGGACGCGGAGGGCCTGACCGGACCCACGGGCGATCACCTGCCGACGCGGAGCGGGGCGCGCCGCTGGCGCGAGGCAGCGATCCGGGACCAGGACGAGGACCGCGCGGCGGCACAGTACGCGCACGCAGTCGAGCGTCTCGGTGCCGCCGGGTACCGGGGCTACGAGATCTCGAACTGGGCGCAACCGGGCCACGAGAGCCGGCACAACCTTGCCTACTGGGATCGCCGCGCGTACGAGGCGGTCGGGCCGGGCGCGCACGCCTTCGACGGGCGGACCCGGCGATGGAACGCGGCCCGTCTCGACGGCTATGTTCGGGCGCTGGCCCGGCAGGGTGGCCGCGGCCCTGTCCTTCCGCCGGGCGGGGCGGAGGTCGTCGGCGCCGACGCCGCCGCGGTTGAGGCCGTGATCCTCGGGCTGCGGCTCGATAGCGGCCTGGCGCTCGAGGATGCGATGGCCGGACCGCTTGCGCCGCACCTCGAATGGGCCGTGGGAGCGGCCTCCTCGAGACCACCGGTGGTGACCCGCCACGGATCGACCTCACGACGCGCGGGCGGCTGTGTCCAACGAGCTGTTCCTCCGCCTGGCCTGACGATCGGCGATCCGCCCCGTCTCG
>CAWIFB010000004.1:0-97525 GCA_963835335.1 uncultured Chloroflexia bacterium
TTTGCGCGCGAACGGACCGCCGGGCCGTGCGCGGCGAACGGAGACGCGCAGCCCGGTCCGCCGCGGTTTGCCGCCCCGCGGCGCGCACCGCCGCGTCTCTCCATTCCGGCCCGGCACCGTTTCGGACATCCGCTACCGACGCGGGAGCTATTCACGAATTCGGCGCCACCTGCGCGGCTGAGTGGCGATTGTCAATCGACGCCGTGAGGATCGTGCGTGGACGATCCGGACGACGGTCGGACGCGGTGACGAGCTCCCGCCTGAGTGGCATCTGACACGAACAGAACCCCAGAGACCTGCCGGGCTGGCGCCGCGATCCATCGCTTGAGCATGACTGTCCTGTCAGGAAACACCCGGTCAAACGTTGCCCTGAACTGGGCCATCCGCCTTCGCGCGGTCCGGTCATCAGGAAGGACGAGGATCCTGGACACGGACCGGACAGACCATCCACGCTCGCGCGCAATCTTCGGCGCCAGCCGGGCCTTGCGGTCCACGCCTGCGAGGGTCGCCTGGATGTCGGGAACGACGGACTTGACCTCGACGACGACTGCGTGCCCGGACTCACGGTGCCACGCCAGCACGTCGATGGAGCCCCGCTCACCGCCGATCCCGAAGGTGGCTTCCGGGACAGCGATCCATCCGGCAGCGGTCAGCCGCGCGACGGTCCACTCCACGAGCCGAGCGTGATCGCGATCGAGAAGCCGATCCAGCTCCTCGCCCTGCCACAGGACGCGCACGCTGATCCTGGCCCCGAGCTGCCCGGTGACTCGTGCGAGCGTCCGGACCGACAGTCGATCGCCCTCCCCGCGCTCGATCCTCGAGATCGCCGACCGTGACAGCCCGCATCGCCTCCCGAGCACCTCCTGGGTCCAGTGCCGTCGGCGGCGCAGGGCGCGAAGGGAGAGGCCGAACCGGGTGGGATCCACACGCCGATGATGGCGAGCGCCGCTCACCGCCGGCTCACGCAGGGGGCGCGGATGTCGAGAGCGCCATGCCCTCGCGCTGCAACGTGCGCGTTGACAGTACCAAGTTTGTGTCGATACGATGGGAAGGAACCGACCGACCGGTCGGTCGGCCCGGACTCACCCCCCGGACTCACCGAAGTGGACAGGTAGATCGATGACCAGGACGGATCCCGCGGAGCAGAGCCGCAGCCGACGGGAGCGCATCCTCGACGCCGCGTTCCACGCGTTCTCGACGCGCGGCTATCGCGACACCGCGATGGACGAGATCGCCGGTGCCGCGGAGACGTCCAAGGGCGGCGTGTACTTCCACTTCCCGACCAAGGAGTCGATCTTCCGCGAGCTGATGCAGACGACCGCCGACAAGCTGGTGGCACGCGTCGAGCGGGCGGTCGAGCTCGAGACGGAGCCCGTGGCGCGGGCGGAGGCCGCACTGCGAGCGGTGCTGACGACGTTCTCCGGCCACCGGACGATGGCGCGCCTGCTGTTCCTCGACACGATCGGCGCCGGGCGCGTGTTCCAGTCCGAGACGAACGCGCTCCACGACCGGTTCAGCCGCCTGATCCAGGGCTATCTCGATGACGCGGTCACGGCAGGCGCGATCCCGCCGATCGACACCCGGGTCACGAGCATCGCCTGGTTCGGCGCGCTCAACGAGCTGGTCGCGCGCTGGCTCCTCGCGGACCAGCCGAGCCCGCTCGAGGATGCGTACCCTGCGCTGCGGGCGGTCCTGCTGCGGAGCGTGGGGGTCTCCGAGGAGCGGATCGGTCCGGCACCGATGCCGACGGCAGGCCGCGAGTTCCCGGAGAAGGGTCGATGACGACGCTGCGTCGCGACGCGCCCGACGCGCCTGTCGCCCCCAACGCGGCGGCGACGCCGCTCGGAGCAGGCATCGGCGAGGGGCTGGCCGCGCTGCTCGATCGCAGTGTCGGGTCGGCGGACGGGACGCGGACGCTGACCGCGACCACGGTCCCGGTCGCAGCCATCGATCCGATCTCGCTGTTCGCCGCCGCCATCGAGGCGGACCTCGAGGCCGCCCTGTGGATGCGCCCTGCCGAGCGGACGGCGCTGGTCGGGATCGGGCGGGCATGGGCCGTCGAGGCCGAGGGCTCGTCGCGCTTCGTCGAGGCCGAGGCCGCCTGGCGTGCGCTCGTGGCCGGAGCCCGGATCGACGGTGCCGGCGGCGCATCGGGCGGCGCACCCATGCTGCTCGGGGCCCTCGGCTTCTCGGGACGGCGCCCGGACGCGGCAGATCCGTGGGGCCCGTTCGGGCCGTCATCGATGGTCCTCCCGTCGCTCCTGCTGGCGGCCGGACCCGAGGGCAGCCACGCGACTGCATCGGTGGTCGCCGCCGACGCCGGCCCAGCCGATGCCCGGGCGCTCGAGCGCCGATGGGAGAGGCTCGTGGATCGCGCGCGGGACCTCGATCCGGGCCGGAACGGGATGATCGCCCGCCCGGTGTTCGCGCCGCTCGTGATCGCCGGCGAGCAGCCCTCGCATGATGCGTGGCGCCGCCTGGTCGGATCGTTCGCCGGCGCCGTCGGCCGCGGTCGCCTGGACAAGGTCGTCCTCGCGCGCCGCGTCGAGCTTCGGTCGCCCGTCGAGCTTGACGTCGCCAACGCGCTGCGCCGGCTCGCCGTCAGCGCACCCGAGAGCACGACATACGCGTTCCGTCGCGATGGCCGGACGTTCATCGGCGCCACCCCGGAGCGCCTCGTGCAATCCGAAGGCCGCCGCTTCCGGACCGTGGCCGTCGCGGGCACGATCCGCCGCGGGGCGGACGCCGCCGAGGATGCCGCCCTCGCGGCCGAGCTGCTCGCCTCCGAGAAGAACCGCGAGGAGCAGGCGATCGTGGTCGCGACGATCCGCGAGCAGCTGGCACCGATCTCGGACACCCTGGAGGTCGCCGCGAGCCCGTCGATCATGACCCTGCGGTTCGTCCAGCACCTGGTGACCGAGATCACAGGCACGCTGCCCGAGGCCCACGGCCTGCTGTCGCTGGCCGGGCTGCTGCACCCGACCCCGGCCGTGGGCGGCGCGCCGCGGGAGCTCGCGCTCGGCCTGCTCGACGAGCACGAGGGGTTCGACCGCGGCTGGTACGCGGGTCCGGTGGGCTGGCTGGGCGCCGACGGCGACGGGGAGCTGTGCGTCGCGCTTCGGTGCGGGATCGTCGATCGAACGCGGGCCACGCTGTTCGCCGGGTGCGGCATCGTCGCGGACTCCGACCCGGACCAGGAGTGGGAGGAGTCGCGGATCAAGCTGCGGGCCGTCGTCTCGGCGCTGGGGATCCCGGGGGATTCTCTGTGAGCAACGCCGCCGTGCTGCGGGCGTTTGCGGGCGAGCTGGTCGCGGCAGGGGTCCGCGACGCCGTGATCTGCCCCGGCTCGCGATCTGCGCCGCTGGCGCTCGCGCTCCGGGCGATAGCGGGGCTCCGCGTCCGGGTGCTGCTGGACGAGCGGGCGGCCGGGTTCTTTGCGCTGGGCATGGCACGGACGACGAGGCGGCCGGTCGTGCTGCTGGCGACGTCGGGCACGGCGACCGTCGAGTTCGCGCCCGCCGTGGTCGAAGCGCAACTGTCACGGGTGCCGCTGGTCGTGCTCACCGCCGACCGGCCCGCCGAGCTCCGTGACCGGGGCGCACCGCAGACGATCGACCAGATCCACCTCTTCGGCCGCGCGGCAAAGTGGTACGCGGAGCTGCCGCTGTTCGATGACGATCCCGCGACCCTGGCCCACGTGCGATCGGTCGCCGGACGGGCGGTCGCCACGGCCGCCGCGGGACCGGCGGGACCGGTCCAGGTCAACGTCCCCTTCCGCGAGCCGCTGCTGCCCGATGGGGCGCTGACGGAGGGCGACCGCGCGCGGGCGGCGACGGCGACCGCATCGATTGCGCCGTTCGTCCGCGGTCGACGAAGGTCGGCGGATGCTCGACGACGAGGCCCTCGACCGCCTGGCGGCGCGGATTCGGCGACGCGGCGCGGTCTGATCATGGCCGGCCCGGACGACGACCCCGATCTCCCCGCGGCGCTGGCGGCCCTCGCCGATGCGACCGGCTTTCCGATCCTCGCCGACCCGCTGTCCGGTCTGCGCGCCGGCCGACACAACCGGATGATGGTGATTGCCCGTGGGGATCAGCTGTGCCGTCCGGGCCCCTGGATCGACGCCCACACACCGGACCTCGTCATCCGCACCGGCGCGATGCCCACGTCCAAGCCCATCGTCCAGCTCCTGGAGCGCGCTCGACCGGAGATGCTGGTCCTCGACGGGGACGGGGGCTGGCGCGAATCCGCGCTGCTGCCGGCGACGTTCGTCCATGCGGACCCGGTGGCGACGGCCAGGGCCCTGACCGCGCGACTCGGCGCCGGCTGGGCGGGAGATTCCGCGTGGGGCTCGGACTGGCGGACCGCCGACGACGCCGCGAGCGAGGCCATGAACGCCTGGCTGGCCGCACTCGACGAGCCGTTCGAGGGCACCCCGTTTCCCGCGCTTGCGGCGGCGCTTCCGGACGGCGGGGTGCTGTGGGCCGGCAACTCCATGCCCGTCCGCGATCTCGACGGCTGGCTGCCGTCGACCGACCGGGCGATCACCGTCCGCTCGAACCGCGGCGCCAACGGCATCGACGGCGTGGTGTCGGCGGCGCTGGGATCGGCGGCGGCCGCGGCAGATGCCGGCAGCGGACCGGTCGCGCTCGTGGTCGGCGACCTGTCGTTCCTCCACGACCTCAACGCGCTGGTCGCGGCGCGACTCCACGGGCTGTCGGCGACGATCGTGCTGGTCAACAACGACGGCGGCGGGATCTTCTCGTTCCTGCCCCAGGCGTCCGCCGATCTCCCCGATGCCGGCCTCCCCGAGCACTACGAGGAGCTGTTCGGGACGCCGCACGGGATCGACGTCGGCCCGATCGTGACCGCGCTCGGTGGCGAGCATCGTCGCGTGGATGCCGCGACGCTCGGTCCGGAGATCGCGGCATCGGCCGGCCGGCCGGGTGTCCAGGTTCTCGAGCTGCGCACCGACCGGGTGCGAAACGTCGAGCTCCACGGCGCGGTCGCGGCCCTCGTGGCGGCGGCGCTGGCGACGCTGGTGGGCACATGACCGGGATCGTCATCGACGGGATGCGCTGGGAGGCCCGGACCCGGGGCGCCGGGGACCCGCTGCTCCTGATCCACGGGTTCACCGGCCGCGGGACGTCGTGGGGCGCCCATGCGACCGCGTTCGCCCGGCGGTTTCGCGTGATCGTCGTGGACCTGCCGGGCCACGGCCGGTCCGGGACCGCAGAACCCGCCCGGATGAGCATCAAGCGTATGGCCGACGACCTGGCAGCACTGCTCCGCCGCCTCGACGCCTCGCCCGCCCACGTCCTGGGCTATTCGATGGGCGCCCGGCTCGCGCTGCGGCTTGCGGTCGCGCACCCGGCGGCCGTCCGGCGTCTCGTCCTCGAGAGCCCGTCCGCGGGGATCCCGGACGCTGCGGATCGAGTCGCCCGCCGCGCTGCCGATGAGGAGCTGGCAGAGCGCCTCGAGCGGGAGGGGACCGCGGCCTTCGTCACCAGCTGGGAGCGCAACCCCGTGTTCGCGTCGCACGCCGCGCTTGCCCCGGGCGTCGTGGCGCGGCAGCGGGCGATCCGGCTCGCCAACGACCCGATCGGCCTTGCCGCCAGCCTGCGCGCCGCCGGCCAGGGGTCGATGGAGCCGCTGCTCGCCCGGCTCGGGACCGTCCGTGCCCCGACCCTCGTCATCGCCGGCGCGCTCGACGCTGCGCGGCATGTCGCGTGCCGAGCAGGTCGCGCAGGCGATCCCCGGGGCCCGGCTCGCCGTCATCGACCGCGCCGGCCACACGCCGCACCTCGAGCAACCGCTCCGCTTCCGTCGCCTCGCCCTCGAGTTCCTGCAGGAGGTTCCCGCCGCATGACCACGCCCGTCGCCTGGACGCCCGTCACCGCGTACCGCGACATCCGGTACGAGCACTCGGGCACCGGGATCGCCAAGGTGACCATCAACCGGCCCGAGGTCCGCAACGCCTTCCGTCCGCAGACGGTCCAGGAGCTGATCGACGCGTTCGCGCGGATCCGCGACGACGCATCGATCGGCTGCGTCCTGCTGACCGGGGAGGGCGACAAGGCCTTCTGCTCGGGCGGCGACCAGACGTACAAGAGCCCGGCCGGCGGCTACGTCGGCGAGGACGGCATCGCCCGCCTCAACGTGCTCGACCTCCAGCGCCAGATCCGCTCGCTGCCCGTGCCGGTGATCGCGCTGGTCAACGGGTACGCCATCGGCGGCGGGCACGTCCTCCACGTCGTGTGCGACCTGTCGATCGCGAGCGACAACGCGATCTTCGGCCAGGTCGGGCCGCGCGTGGGGAGCTTCGATGCCGGCTTCGGCGTCGGCCTGCTGGCCCGGCTGGTGGGCGACAAGAAGGCCAAGGAGATCTGGTTCCTGTGCCGCCAGTACTCGGCGGACGAGGCGCTCGCGATGAACCTCGTCAACACGGTGGTGCCGCTGGCCGAGCTCGAGGCCGAGGGCATCCGGTGGGCCGACGAGATCCTGGCCATGAGCCCGACGGCGATCCGGTTCCTCAAGTCGGCGTTCCTGGTCGCGACCGACGGGCTGGCCGGGCTGCAGGAGTTCGCGGGCAACGCGACCGGCCTGTACTACACGACCGACGAGGCGCACGAGGGGTCGCGCGCCTTCCTGGCCAAGCAGCCCGCCGACTACCGCAAGTACCCGCGGCGGCCCTGATGACGAACGCCTCGTCGGCGGCCGCGGCCACGCGCCCGTCGATGCTCCGGATCTGGATCCTCGCCGCTCGCCCGGCGACGCTGCCCGCCGCGCTGGCCGGGGTCGCCGTGGGCATCGGCGCCGCGCTCGCGGCCGGGGCTGCGTTCCGCCTCGACACCGCGCTCGGGTGCGCGGCGGTGGCGCTGCTGCTCCAGGTGCTGGCCAACTTCGCCAACGACCTGTCCGACTTCCGTCGCGGCGCCGACACGGCGGACCGCACGGGTCCCGTCCGCGTCGCGGCGGCGGGCCTGGTCACCGAGCGCCAGCTCGAGGTCGCGATCGCGATCGTCATCGGCATCGCCGGGCTGGTGGGGCTGTGGCTCGCGCTCGTCGGCGGCCCGGTGCTGATCGGGCTGGGGGTGCTGGCGGTGATCGCCGCGCTGGCCTACACGGGCGGGCCGTGGCCGTACGGGTACCGCGCGCTGGGCGAGGTGTTCGTGTTCGTGTTCTTCGGGCTCGTCTCGGTCATCGGCACCGCCTACCTCCAGGCCCTCCGGCTCGACCCGGTGTTCGTGGCCGCCGCCGTCCCGCCGGGGGCGCTGATCACGGCGATCCTGGTCGTCAACAACCTGCGCGACATCCCGACCGACGCGGCGGCCGGCAAGCGAACGCTCGCGGTGGTCCTGGGCGCACGCGCGACGAAGGCGGAGTACGCGGGCCTGCTCGCGATCGCCTACGTGGTCCCGGCCCTCCTGGTCGCGCTGTGGTTGGCCGGCGCCGGGCCGTCGGGGCGGTCCGTGCCGCTCGCCCCGTTCATGCTCCTGCCGCTGCTCACGCTGCCGATGGCCCGGCCCCTGCTGCGCGTGGTCCGCGGGTTCCGTGAGCCGCGCGAGCTCAACCTCGTGCTCAAGGGGACGGCACGGCTGTCGCTCGTGTTCTCGCTGCTGTTCGCGCTGGGGCTGGCGATCGCGGGGGCGATGGCCGGGAGCACGGCGGCTTGACCGCGATCGTGTCGATCCGCGCGGACAAGGTTCGCGTCCCGTTTCGCCGCCCGTTCGTCACGGCCGCCGGCATGTGGACGGCGCGCGAGGCATGGATCATCCGGCTGGTCGATGCCGACGGGCGGACCGGCGTGGGCGAGGCGGTGCTGGAGCCGGTCGACGGCGAGACGGCGTCGACCGTGCTCGACCACCTGGTTCGCGAGGCGGCGTCGATCGGCCCCGGCGACCGGCTGCCGGACGCGATCGAGCTCGAGGGTCACGGCGGGCCTGGCCGCGCGCTCAGGGCGGCGATCGATTCGGCACGGCTCGATCTCGAGCGGGCGACGGCACGGAGCCTGAGCGCCGACGGGGCGGGCATCGGGGTCAACGCCACCATCGCGTCGCTCGGGCCGAAGGCCTCGGCCGAAGCGGCGCGCCAGGGGATGGAGGCCGGGTTCACGACGTTCAAGCTCAAGGCGGGCGCCGAGCGCGAGACCGAGGCCCTGGTCGAGCGAGTACGCGCGGTTCGCGAGGCAGTCGGGCCGGAGGTGCGGCTGCGCCTGGACGTCAACGGTGCCTGGGACCTCGAGACCGCGACGGACCGGCTCGACGCGATCGGCCGGTTCAGGCTCGAGTACGTCGAGCAGCCGCTGGCGGGCGACGACGAGACCGCGCTCGCCGAGCTTCGACGCCGGGTCACGACACCGATCGCCGCCGACGAGACCGTGACCTCGGTGCGGACGGCGCGGATCCTGCTCGATGCGGCCGCGGTCGACGTCCTGGTGGTGAAGCCGGCGCGTGTCGGTGGCCCCGTCGCGGCGGCCGAGATCGCGGAGCTCGCCGCGGATCGCGGGGTGCCGGTCGTCATCAGCACGCTGTTCGAGACGGGGATCGGGATCTCGGCCGGGCTCGCCGCGGCGGCGGCCCTGCCCGAGGTGACGCCATCGCGTCTCGGTCGTTCACCCGACCACGGCCTGGCGACCGCCGGGCTGCTCGAGCACGACCTGCTGGTCGACGGGCTGCTCCTCGATTCGGGCCGGATGTGGGTGCCCGGCGGTGCGACGGCGGGCGGTCTGGGGGTCGAGGTCGACGAGCGCGCGCTGGCGCGGTTCCGCGTTGAATCGGTGGGGGCGGTCTGATGGGCGATCGGCTGGCCGGTGGAGGCCCGTGGGCACCGGACCGGCTCGCCCGCGCACACGCGGCGGGCGCGGGTGGCGCGCTCGCGATCGTGGATCGATCCGGCTCGCTGACCTGGGCCGGGCTCGACGCGCGATGCGAGGCTGCCGCGAGCGCGGTTGGGGCGGCCGGTGGCGGACCCGGAGCGATCGTCGGCGTCATCGCCGAGCCGTCCGTGGACACGATCGCGACCATGCTCGGCGTGCTGCGTGCGGGCGCGATCCTGGCGCCGATCCCGGCCGGGATGGCGATCCGGGAGCTCCATGCCGCGCTCGGCGTGCTCGGCGCCGCGCTCGTCGTGGCACCGGAGCGCGATGGCGCCGCCGTCTCGAGCGCCGGATACCCGGTCCTCGCACTCGAGGCGGTCCGGTCCTGGCGTCCCGACGGGGTCGCCGACGGGCCGTTCGATCCGGATTCCCCCGCGGTCATCGTGCTGACGTCCGGGACCACGGGACGGCCCCGGGGCGTCGTCCTGTCCGGGCGGGCGATGGCCGCCAGCGCCGATGCGTGGCTCGCCGGCCTGCCCCCTGCGACCGGCTGGCTGCTGGCGCTCGGGCTGGGGCATGTCGCCGGTCTCGGCGTCCTGTGGCGAGCGATCGCCGGGCGGGTGCCGATGCGCCTCGCCGCGGCGGCCGACCCAGCGGCGCAACGTGCGGCGCTCAACGAGGAGCCGGCACCCAGCCACGTCTCGCTGGTGCCGGCGCAGCTGGCCCGGCTCCTCGACGCGGTCGCAGGCTCGCCCGCTCCGGCGTCGCTCCGGGCGGTGCTGCTCGGTGGCGGCCCGATCCCGCCCGCGCTCGTCACCCGGGCCGTCCGCGCGGGATGGCCGGTCGTCCCGACGTACGGCCTGTCCGAGACGGCATCCGGGGCGACCGCCCTGCCGACGGCCGACGCGCTCGATCATCCCGACAGCGCCGGCCGGCCGCTGCCGGGCGTCCGGGTGACGATCGATGACCCCGACGCGGACGGGGTGGGGGAGATCCTCGTCGAGACCGCCAGCCGGTTCAGCGCGTACCTCGGCGAGGAGGCTGGCACGAACGACGCTTCGGGCACGGACGAAGCGCCGGCCGCGGCCGGCGCCGCCACCCTGCCCGCCGGCCGCCATGCCGGGCCGGTGCACACGGGCGACCTCGGCCGCCTCGATCCCGACGGCCGCCTGTTCGTCGTCGATCGCCGCGTCGACCGCATCGTCCGCGGCGGGGAGAACATCGCCCCCGCCGAGGTCGAGGCCGTGCTGCTCGCCCACCCCGCGGTCGCGGATGCGGCCGTCGTGGCGCGCCCCGACGATCGGTGGGGTCACGTGCCCGTGGCCGCCGTGGTGCTCCGGGGAGGGGGCACGGACGATCCCGGCGACGATGAGCTGGACCGCCACTGCCGACGATCGCTCGCGGGGTTCAAGGTGCCGGTCGCGTTCACCCGGTTGGACAGCCTGCCCCGCACGTCCGGTGGCAAGCTGCGCCGCGACGCCGTCCGGGCCCTGCTCGCCGGCGCTCCGGCGGGGGTGCTGGCGCGGCCCGGTGGCGACGAGGTCGGCTGGCGGCTCAGCGGGTCCGGCCGGCTGCCGGTCGTCCTGCTCCCGGGCACCCTGTCGACCGCCGCCCAGCTCGACCGCCTCGCCGCCGCGCTGGCAGCGCCCGGGGATGTCGCAGTCCATGCGCTCGACCGGCGCGGCACCGGCACCGGGCGCCTGGACCCGCCGCGTCCGCTCGACATCGCCGTCCACGTCGCCGATCTCGTCGCGTACCTCGACGCCCGCGGCATCGACCGGGCCGTCCTGGTCGGCGTGAGCTTCGGCGGCGTGCTGGCGCTCGAGGTCGCCGCCCGGTTCCCCGCTCGTGTCGCCGCCGTCGTGGCGTACGAGCCGCCATACGGCCCGCTCGCCGACGACGCGACCCGGCAATCGTTCGCGACGCTCGCCTCGGCGGTGGAGCAGGCGCACCGGGCGAACGGGGCACCCGCGGCGGCCGAGACCTTCCTGCGCGCGGTCGCCGGCGACGACGCCTGGGGCCGCCTCCCCGCACGGTCACGGACGTTCCTCGCGAGCCAGGGGGACGGCGCGCTCGCCGACGCCGGATTGTCGGGCCTCGACCCCGACGGGCTCGCCACGATCAGCGTCCCCGTCACCATCCTCAACGGGAGCGCGAGCGAACCCTTCTACGCCCCGATCGCCGATGCGCTGGCCGAGCGGATCCCGGGGGCCGCCCGCCGGACGCTCGACGGCCTGGTCCACCCGTCGCCGATCACCAACCCGGCGCCCGTCGCCGCCGCCGTGCGAGCGGCGCTCGGATCGGCCGGCCTCGTCGACCTCGCCGGTTCCGTCACCGACCCTGTCGCCCCCCTCGCGGAGCCTTCCCGATGACCACCCCGCTGCCCCCGGACCACACCCCGACCGGCGCCTCGACCGGGGCCGGCAACGCCGCCGCGCCGCCCGAGGTCCAGGTGATGTTCGACCGCATCGCGTCGCGCTACGACGTGATGAACCTGCTGATCTCAGCGTTCCAGGAGCCGCGCTGGCGTCGCCGGCTGGTGACGCACGCCCGGCTTCGACCCGGTGGTTCGGCGCTCGACGTCGCGTCCGGGACGGGCAAGGTGGCGGCGGACCTCCACCGGCACGTCCAGCCCGGGGGCCGGGTCCTGGGCGTGGACCTCTCGCCCGGGATGACCGCCGTGGCGCAGCGGCGGTACGCGGACCGGGCCGGTCTCGAGTACCTGGTCGGCGATGCGCTCGCGCTGCCGACCGACGACGGCGCTTTCGATGCCGCGACGATCGCGTTCGGGATGCGCAACCTGCCCGACTACCGGCGCGGGTTTGCCGAGATGGCGCGATCCGTCCGGCCGGGGGGCAGGGTGCTGTGCCTCGAGATCGCGCGCCCGCGCAGCCGGCTCGCCCGCTTCATGCGCTGGTGGTTCGATCGGATCGTCCCCGTGATCGGCCGGCTGGCCGGCCAGGGCGCCGCGTACAGCTACCTCGTGCGCAGCGTCCAGGCCTACCCGGCGCCGGAGCGGATCGCCGAGATCATGCGCGAGGCCGGGCTGGTGGACGTGACCTGGCGGGGCATGACCGGCGGCATCGTCACGCTCCACGAAGGCACCGTTCCTCCGGATGCCGTGGTGACCGAGGCCGGCTGAGCTCGCCGACCGGGCTCGCGCCGCGGACCGGCACGAGCGGGTCCGACGTTCCCGACGACCCCCGTTTCGCATCGAGGCTGCGGTACCATGCCCCGCCCATGACCGAGCAGACGATGCCTGCCCCGCCGCTGATCCACGCCCGCGGGCTGACCAAGCGATTCGGAACGTTGACCGCGGTCGACGCGATCGATTTCGACGTGGCGCCGGGCGAGAGCTTCGGGTTCCTCGGTCCCAACGGCGCGGGCAAGACGAGCGCGATGCGGATGATCGCGTGCGTCTCCCCGGTCACCGACGGCACCCTCCGGATCCTCGGCCTGGACCCCGCGGTGGACGGCCCGCGCCTTCGGGCGCGGCTGGGCGTGGTGCCCCAGCAGGACACGCTCGACACGGAGCTGTCCGTCCGCGACAACCTCGTCATCTACGGCCGCTACTTCGGGTTGTCGCGCGAGGAGGCGGGCCGTCGGGCGACCGAGCTGCTCGACTTCGCCCAGCTCGGCGAGCGCGCCAACGACAAGGTGGAGCCGCTGTCGGGCGGCATGAAGCGGCGCCTGACCATCGCCCGGGCGCTGATCAACGAGCCCTCGATCCTGCTGCTCGACGAGCCGACGACCGGGCTCGACCCGCAGGCGCGCCACCTGCTGTGGGAGCGCCTGTACCGGCTCAAGCAGCGCGGCGTGACGCTCGTGCTCACGACCCACTACATGGACGAGGCCGAGCAGCTGTGCGATCGCCTGGTCGTGATGGACAAGGCGCGCATCGCCGCGGAGGGCAGCCCGCGCGAGCTGATCGACCGCTATTCGACCCGCGAGGTGACCGAGATGCGGTTCCCCGTGGGCGTCCAGGAGACGATCGGGGACCGGCTCGCCGGGCTTGGCGATCGCATCGAGCTGCTCCCGGACCGCGTGCTCGTCTACTCCGATGACGGCGAGGCGATCGCCGCCGCGGCCCACGACCGCGGCCTCGAGCCCGAGACGGTGCTCGTCCGCCGCAGCTCGCTCGAGGACGTGTTCCTGCGGCTGACCGGCCGGAGCCTGGTCGACTGATGGCCGTCGTGCGGGCGCCGGTCCGGCCGATGGCGCCGTCGCCGGGTGACGGCGTGCCGCGCCAGAGCGCGCTGCGCGGCGCGATGGCCGCCTACGAGCATCAGCTCCTGCTCTACCGGCGCACCTGGCGCGGGTCGATCTTCGGCAGCTTCGCGCAGCCCGTGCTGTTCCTCGTCGCGATGGGCGTCGGGCTCGGGTCGTTCGTGGACCGGGCCGGCAGCGGCGCGCTGGGTGGCGTGCCCTACCTCCAGTTCCTCGCTCCGGCCCTGCTCGCCTCGACGGTGATGCAGGGCTCCGCGTTCGAGGCCACGTTCCCCGTGCTGGGCGGCTTCCGCTGGAACCGGCGCTATCACGCGATGTACGCGACGCCGCTGACGCCGTACGCGATCGCGTTCGGCCAGATCGCCTGGACGGCGACCCGGGCGACGATGGTGGGCGCGATCTTTGCCGTGGTGATCATCCTGTTCGGTGCCGCGCGCTCGTGGCAGATCCTGCTGGCGATCCCGGTCGGGACGCTGACCGCCCTTGCGTTCGCAGGCCCGATCGCGGCCTACATGTCGACCCAGCGCGACACCACGGCGTTCAACGCGATCTGGCGGTTCGGGATCACGCCCCTGTTCCTGTTCTCGGGCACGTTCTTCCCGATCGAGCAGCTGCCCGAGCAGATCCGCCCGATCGCGTGGCTGCTGCCGCTGTGGCACGGCGTCGACCTCGCGCGGGCGCTGTCGCTGGGCACGGTGGGCGACAACCCGGCCGTCCACGTCGCGCACGTGCTCATCCTGGGGACGGCGGCGGTGCTCGGCGTGCTCGCGATGTTCGTCATGTTCCGACGGCAGCTCGAGCAATGACGCAGCTGTCCGCGGTCTGGCGCGTGCTCCCGACCGGGCTCGGCACCCGGCGCGCCCTGCTGCTCATCGAGCGCAACGTGTACGTGTACCGGACCGGCTGGATCGTGATCCTGTCGGGGTTCTTCGAGCCCCTGTTCTATCTGCTCTCGATCGGGCTCGGCATCGGCGGGATCGTGGGCAACCTGACCGGTCCCGACGGCAACCCGATCCCGTACGCGCTGTTCGTCGCGCCGGCGCTGCTCGCATCGGCCTCGATGAACGGCGCGATCGCCGAATCCACGTTCAACGTGTTCTTCAAGCTCAACTACCAGAAGACGTATGACGCGGTGCTCGCGACGCCGCTGGGAACGGGCGACGTGGCGCTGGGCGAGATCGGATGGGCCGTCATCCGGGCGACCCTGTACGCGCTGGGCTTCGTGGTCGTGATCGTGGTGCTGGGCCTCGTCCGCTCGCCGTGGGTCCTGCTCGCGGTGCCCGCGGCCACGCTCCTCGCGTTCGCGTTCGCGGCGGTCGGGATGGCGGCGACGACGTTCATGCGCAGCTGGCAGGACTTCGACCTCATCCAGCTGGTCGTCCTCCCGCTGTTCCTGTTCAGCGGCACGTTCTATCCGATCTCCGCCTATCCGGACGGGCTGCGGCTGCTGATCCAGCTGACGCCGCTGTGGCAGGGGGTCGACATGATCCGCGCGCTGGTCACGGGCGTGGTCGACGCGGGGATCCTGTGGCACGTCGCCTACCTGTCGGCGATGGGGCTCCTGGGGCTGGCGATCGTGGGCCGGCGGCTGGACCGCCTGCTGCTCAAGTAGCGTCGCGCGGTGTCGATCCCGCACCGGGAAGCGCCGGACCTCGCGGCCCTCGATGCCGCCATCGTCGGCTGCCGCGCGTGCCCGCGGCTCGTGGCATGGCGCGAAGACCAGGCGCGGGTCAAGGTGGCTCGCTTCCGCGACGAGACGTACTGGGCGCGTCCGGTGCCGGGATTCGGTGACGCGGACGCCCGGATCCTTCTGGTCGGGCTCGCGCCCGCGGCGCACGGCGCCAACCGAACGGGTCGCATGTTCACCGGCGATGCCAGCGGTGATTTCCTGTGGCGGGCGCTGCACGCGGTCGGGTTCGCCGACCGGCCGCGGAGCCGCCGGGCCGGTGACGGGCTGACGCTGCGCGGGATTCGGGTGACCGCCGCCGTCCGATGCGCGCCGCCGGCCAACCGGCCCACGCCCGCCGAGCAGCTCGCCTGCCGTTCGTACCTCGTCCGTGAGCTGGAGCTGCTGCCGGCGCTGCGCGTGATCGTGCCGCTGGGCGCGATCGGCTGGGACGCGGCGTTGCGGTCGCTGGCCGCGCTCGGGCACCCGACGCCCAGGCCGAAGCCGAGGTTCGGGCACGGGGCGGAGGTTGCCGTCGGGCCGTACGCGATCGTCGGCTCGTACCATCCCAGCCAGCAGAACACGTTCACCGGCCGCCTGACGCCGCCGATGCTGGAGGCGGTGCTCGCCCGGGCGAAGGCGCTGGCAGCCCCGGACGCGCCCGATGCCCGGCAGGCGCCCACCACTCCTGAGGCACGACGATGACCGACGAACCGCCGCCCATGCGCACGGTCGACGCCGTCGTGTTCGACGTCGGCGAGACACTGATCGACGAGACGGCGCTGTGGCTCCATGCGGCGGAGCTCGCGGGCGTCCCCGCGTTCACCCTGATGGGTGTGCTCGGCGGGCTGGCAGCGCGCGGCGAGCCGCACACCCGCGTCTGGGAGATCCTCGGCGTCGAGCGTCCGGCATCGGCCTGGGCGCCCGCCGCCTTCTACCCGGACGCCCTGGCCTGCGTCGCCCGGCTGCGCGCGCAGGGTTTCATCACCGGCGCCGTGGGCAACACCCCGGTCGAGGCCGAGGCGATGCTGCGGCCCCACGTGGACTTCGTCGGATCGTCCGCGCGGTGGGGGGTGCACAAGCCCGCGCCTGAGTTCTTCGCCCGCCTGGCTCGCGAAGCCGGAGTCCCACCGGGGCGCGTGGCCTACGTCGGCGATCGGGTCGACAACGACATCGAGCCCGCGATCGTGGCGGGGATGGTCGCGGTCCACATCCGGCGCGGGCCGTGGGGGCTGCTGCACGAGCCGCCGCCCGCGGCGCTCGCGATCCGCTCGCTCGACGAGCTCCCCTCCATCCTGTCGCAGGTCCCTCGCCCGCGCTGACAGGAGCCGCCGACCGCGGGCTCCGAGGGGTTCGCCGCCCGCTTCGGCGTGCGGCATCGGATGTCGCGCGATGCAACTGCAAGCCCATGCGGCGTCGCGGCGGGGCTGGACGCGACGCCGGCGCGGCGAGGATGTCGGGGTGACTCCATCAACCCGGATGGGCGTGCCCAGCTCTCATGGCCAGGCCCGCCGCCGAGCCGTCTCGCTCGCTGCGGCCAGGGCGATCCGGAGGCCGGCCGTCAGCCGACGCAACCGCGGCGGCTCGCGCCTCCCGCTCGCCATCGCCAGCCTGCTCGCCGTCGTCCTGCTCGTGGTATCGGGCGGGCTCGGCGCGCTCGGGGTTGCGGCCGTCGCGACGGTCGGCGCGCTCTCGACCGACCTGCCCGACCCGGCCCGGCTGGCCGACCTGACCTTCGCGCAGCCGACGATCGTGTACGACCGAACCGGGCACGGTCCAGCTGGGCCGGTTCGATCGCGAGCAGCGCCGGGTCATCACCTACGACGAGGTGCCCAAGGCCGTCCTCGACGCCACCACGACGGCCGAGGACCGGACCTTCTGGACGAACGACGGCTTCGACCCGGCGGCGATCCTGGCGGCCATCGCCGAGAACGCCTCGGGCGCGTCGGACCGCGGCGCCTCGACGATCACGCAGCAGCTGGTTCGCGCCCGACTCCTGCCCGAGGACGTCGTCGCTCCGGGTGCCGACCGCTACCTGCGCAAGGCGAAGGAGCTGATCCAGTCGGCCCGGCTGACCGAGGCGTTTCCCGGCGAGTCAGGCAAGGAACAGATCATCACCGCCTATCTCAACGAGATCTACTACGGTCACGACGCCTACGGCATCGCCGCCGCGGCCCGGATCTACTTCGGCGTCAGCGACCTGGCCAAGCTGACGCCGGCCCAGGCGGCCCTCCTCGCAGGCTTGCCCAAGTCGCCATCGAGCTTCGACCCGTTCCGCTTCGCGCAGCGCGACGCCGACGGGCAGCTGGTCGTCCCGGAGGACTCGCCGCCGGTCGTCCGGCGCGACTGGATCCTCCAGCACCTCTCGGAGTCGCGCTGGACCCGGCTGTCCCCCGCCGAGCTGAAGGCGGCCCTGGCCGAGCCGGTCGTGCTCAGCCCGCCGCAGCCCCGGATCTTCAAGGCGCCCCAGTTCACGTGGCAGGTGGAGCGCCAGCTGGTCGGCATCCTCGGCGGCGTCGACAAGCTGGAAACCGGCGGCTACAAGGTGATCACGTCGCTCGACTGGAACGCCCAGCAGCTCGCGGAGAAGTGGGTCACCGCCGCGGTGATCGCCCCGAACCTCAAGAAGCCGGCCGCAACCAAGCTGCTCACATCGCTCAAGATCGGCAAGGCCGACCAGGCCTGGATCAACCGGTTGCGCGGCAAGGACGTCCACAACGCCGCCCTCGTCGCCATCGACTACCGGACCGGCGACGTGGTCGCCTATGTCGGCAGCGCCGGCTACTACCGCGACGACCTGGCGTCCAGCAAGTTCGATCCCAAGTTCGACGTCGCCGGTGACGGCTATCGCCAGCCGGGCTCGGCGTGGAAGCCGATCGTCTACTCGACCGCCTTCGAACAGCACGATCTCACGCCGGGGAGCCTGCTCCTCGACATCACCACCCAGTTCGGCAAGGACTGGGCCCCGCGCGACGCCGACCGCCTCGAGCGCGGTCCGGTCCGGGTTCGCAAGGCGCTCCAGTACTCGCTGAACATCCCGGCCATCCGGGCCCTCGAGCGGACGGGCAACCAGGCCGTCGCCGACGAGGCACGGAAGCTCGGGATCAACTTCCCGGGTGGGGGCGACACCCGGTACCTGCAGGCCGGTCTGGCGGGCGCCATCGGGACGGTCGAGGTCCGCCCGATCGATCTCACCGCCGCCTACGGGTCGCTCGCCAACGGCGGCGTCCACGTCCCCTCCCGGATGATCCTCCGGGTCATCGGGCCCGACGGCACGGTCGTCTACCAGGCGCCGGACGCAGCCGACGCGGCCAACCAGGCGATGAGCCCCCAGGCGGCCTGGCTGACGACCGACATCCTGGCCGGCAACACCGATCCGAAGCAGAACCCGATCTGGTCCAAGGTCCTCGAGCTCAAGAACGGACCGAAGGGCAGTCGCCGGCCGGCGGCCGTGAAGACCGGGACGACGAACGACACCCGCGACCTCGCGACGTACGGCTACCTTGCTCCGCCCGAGGATCCCGCCGCGCCCGCCTACGCCGTCGGCATCTGGATGGGCAACAGCGATCACTCCCAGCCGCGCGCAGCCGAGGCCGTCATCTCGCTGCAGGGCCCGGCGCCGCTGTGGCACGCGTTCGTCCGTGACCTGACGAAGGGCACCCCGGTCGCCACCTTCGCGCGGCCAAAGGGCGTCGTGTCGGCCAAGATCGACGCCTGGAGCGGCGGCAAGCCCGGTCCCTGGACCCGCGCCACGGTCAAGGAGTGGTTCATCAAGGGCACTCAGCCGGGTGCCAAGGACGAGGTCGACCCGGCCGGAATCCTCTACACCCGGGCGTGTGGCAAGTGGGAGGTCGACCCGGTCGCCGCCGAGCTGGGCCCGAAGGCGTGGGATACCGACGTCGCCGACTGGGCTCGCCGGGCGCGCGCCGGCGCCGGCCGCGGGGGCAGCCTCGGATCCAGGACGGCGTACTTCTGGGGTGAGCACTCGTGGGGCGGCCGGATCATCGGGCCGTGCCCCAAACCGAAACCGAAACCGACGCCGAAGCCGACGCCGACGCCGACCCCGCACCCTGGTGGCGGCCACGGCGGTGGTGGCGGTGGCGGCGGTGGCGGAGGTGGCGGTGGCGGAGGCCACGGCGGCGGGACGCCCTCGCCGAGCCCGACGCCCTCGCCGAGCCCGACGCCGACCACGGCGCCCGCCCCGACGCCGACCACGGCTCCGCGTCGACGACGTGCCCGTACCCCGGGGCGTGCCCGCAGCCGCGAGCGGATCAGGCGACGCGGCCCTCGGCCCGCCGGTCCGCCGCCAGGCGCTGCCGCAGCAACCGGATGACGGCTGCCTCCTCCTCGGCCGACGGCTCGGGCGGTGGATCGGCCTGGCTTTCGGTGACCTCCAGCAGCGCCCGACCCAGCGCACCATCGAGGTAGGCATCGAGGATCGCCGGGTGGACGTAGCTCTTGCGGGCGACGGCCGCCGTGTTGCCAAGCCGGACGGCCACCTCGCGGATCGCCTCGACCACCGACCGCCGGCGGGCCGCTTCGCCGTCGACAGGCTGGAGGGCCCGGAGGGCTCGATAGGCGAGCACCGTGCCGGCCCACGTGCGGTAGTCCTTGGCGGTGACGGCGCCGCCCGAGGCATCGCGCAGGTAGTCGTTCACGTCCTCGGAGCGGATGTCGACCGGTTCACCATCCTCGTCGAGGTACTGGAACAGCTCCTGGCCCGGCAGGTCCTGGCAGCGCCCCACGATCCGGGCCAGGCGCCGGTCGCGCACGCCGACCTCGTGGGTGCGGCCTGACTTGCCGCGGAACCGGAAGCGGATCCGGCTGCCGTCGATGCGGGCGTGCCGGTCGCGGAGCGTCGTCAGGCCGAACGAGCGGTTGCTTCGGGTGTACTCCTCGTTGCCGACCCGGATGAGCGTCAGCTCGAGCAGCCGGACGACCGTCGCGAGGACCTTCTCGCGAGGCAGCCCGGGCCGTGCCAGGTCCGCCTCGACTCGCTCCCGGATCCGGGGCAGCATCCCGGCGAACGAGATCAGCCGGTCGAACTTCGCCTCGTCGCGAGTCGCCCGCCAGGCCCTGTGATAGCGGTACTGCTTGCGGCCACGGGCGTCACGGCCGGTGGCCTGGATATGGCCGTTGGGGGCCGGGCAGATCCAGACGTCGGTCCAGGCCGGCGGGATCGCGAGTGCCCGGATGCGCCGCAGCGTCGCGGCGTCGCGGATCGGGCGGCCGTCCGGGTGGAGGTACCGGAAGCCCCGGCCGGCCCGGCGCCGCGCGATGCCGGGGGAATCGTCCGACACGTGGCGCAGGCCGGCCCGGCTTGCGTCGCCCTGGCCGGCGGCGCCCCGGCAGGCCGTCGAGGCAGGTTCGGGATGCGCCATCTGGTACCTCCGGGGCGGCAACCTGTCCGGCTCATACCGCGCGACGGCGAACGTCGGCGAGCCCTGGCGCGACGATAGCGGCGTCCCGCTGCCGGGCAGTCGCGGCCGGCGTCGGTACCGTTGCAGCACCCTCGCAGGTGGTCGGCGGGCGCCCGGTCGTCATGCCGCCGTCACCCGCCGGCGACCGCCGCGGGGTCTGGCTGCAAGGCACCGTCGGGAGAATCTCAAGGGCAAGCCCGTGCCTCGAGGGACGCCCCCATGCAGCAATCGACAAATCGCGAGACCAGCCGCCCGCCCGACGAGTGGAGCGCGGGCACTGTGTCGGTACCGACCGCACCGACCGCACCGACCGCGCCGCCACCCCCGCCCGCTCCGCTGGCCCCGCCGCCGGGCGACGCTCCGACCCTCGACCGGGCCGCCGGGGCTGCGAACGAGGCTCCCGAGGCAGGCGATGCGTCCGCTCCGCCGCCGGCCGAGCCTCCGGCCACCGCGGATCCGGCACCGATCACCGCGTCCGCCCCGCCGCCGGCCGAGCCTCCGGCCACCGCAGAGCCCGACGCCCCGCCGACCCCCCAGGCCGGCCCGGATCCGGCACCGATCACCGCGCCCGCCCCGCCGCCGGCCGACGCCGCGACCGCCACCGCCCCCGCCGTGACGGAGGCCACCGAGATCGCTCCCGCCCCGGGCGCCAGCCTGCAGGACTCCGCGATCGTCGTCGAGGACGTGACGAAGCGCTTCAACGGCTTCGTCGCGGTCGCCGGCATGTCGCTGGCCGTGCGACCCGGCACGATCCTCGGCGTGATCGGGCCCTCGGGCTCGGGCAAGACGACGACCCTGCGGATGATGACCGGCAGCGCCGCCCCGACGAGCGGCCGCGTCCGCGTCCTGGGCGAGGATCCCCGCCATTTCCGGCGGGCGACCCGCGAGCGGATCGGCTACATGCCCCAGCAGTTCGTGCTGTATCCCGACCTGACGGTCGGCGAGAACGTCGACTTCGTCGGCAGCCTGTTCGGCCTGCTCTGGCGACGCCGCCGCAGGCGCGTGCGCCAGGTCCTCGACGTGGTCGACCTGTGGTCCGTTCGGAAGCGCCGTGCGTCCGACCTTTCGGGCGGCATGCAGCGCCGCCTCGGGCTCGCCTGCGCGCTGGTCCACGACCCGTCGCTGGTCATCCTCGACGAGCCCACCGGGGGCCTCGACCCGCTTCTCCGGCTGGCCATCTGGGAGGAGCTCCACCGCCTGAAGGCCGCCGGCCGCACGCTCGTCGTCACGACCCAGTACATGGGCGAGGCCGCGGAGTGCGACATGGTGGCCCTGATCAGCGAAGGTCGCCTCATCGCCCTCTCCTCGCCGGACGACCTCCGGCGCGATGCGCTCGGCGGCGAGGTCGTCGAGATGGAGACAGAGGCGCCGTTCGACGGTCGGCTCCTCGAGGTGCTGCCCGAGGTGACGTTCGTCCGCCAGACCGGCCCCCGGAACCTCCTGGTCACCGTTGCCGATGCCGCCTCGGCCACCACGGCCGTGCTGGCCGAGGTCGAGGCCAAGGGTGGCGAGGTCGCCGGCGTCCGGGAATACCGGCCCACGTTCGACGATGTCTTCGCCGCGCTCGTCGGCCGTCACCGGGCCGCACTCAACGGCGATGCGGCGCCGGCCGCCGCCGAGCGCGAGGTGGCCGCCTGATGGGACTCCTGAAGTCGCTGACCCGGACGTTCTCCTTCGTGGGCAAGGAGATCGTCGAGGTCTTTCGCCGTCCGGGCGCGATCATCAGCCTGATTCTCGGGCCGTTCCTGATCCTGGCCCTGTTCGGTCTTGGCTACAGCGGCTATCGGCGGCCGCTCCAGACCGTGATCGTCGTGCCCTCCGGCTCCGGCCTGCCGACCGATGTCGCGTCCTACAGCGAGATGTCCGGGCCGGGCATCGAGATCACGGCGGTGACCCAGGACCGCGCCAGCGCAGAAGCCGAGCTGGCCGACCGCCGGATCGACCTCGTCGTCATCGCCCCGCCCGACCTCGAGCAACGCTTCCGGTCGAACCAGCAGACCGCCATTGACGTCGAGTACAACTTCGTGGACCCGGTCCAGGCCAACTACGCCTCGTTCATGGCACTTCGCCTCCAGGACGAGGTCAACCGCACGATCATCGAGCGAGCCGTCGCAGAGGGGGAGGCGTACGCGATCAGCCGCGGCGCGGGCCAGGCGAACCAGATCGACCCGCAGGTGATCGCAGAGCCGACCCGGGCAAAACCGGTCAACGTGGCTCCGACCGATCCCAACGTCGTGTCGTTCTTCGGAGCAGCCGCCCTGGCTCTCATCATCCAGCACATGGCGGTGACCCTCATCGCGCTGTCGCTGACCCGGGAACGGCTGTCGGGGGTGAAGGAGGTCTTCCGGGTCGCGCCGGTCCACACGCTCGAGATCGTCCTCGGCAAGCTGCTCGCGTTCGGCATCCTCAACGCCATCGTCGCGGGGACGACGATCGCCCTGCTCGTCGGGGTGCTGGGCGTGCCGCTGCTCGGTGACACGAGTCTCCTGGTCCTCGTCGTCGGCCTCCTCATCCTCGCCTCGCTGGGCCTCGGCCTGATCGTCTCGCTGGTCTCGGACTCGGAGCGCCAGGCGGTCCAGCTGTCGCTGCTGATCCTGCTTGCCTCGGTGTTCTTCAGCGGCTTCGTCGTCGCGATCGAGGAGTTCACCCCGTTCCTGCACGACCTCGCCTACGCCCTGCCGGTGACGCATGGCATCCGCCTCATCCAGGACGTGATGCTTCGTGGCAGCACCAACGTGCCGTGGGAGATCACGGCTCTCGGCACCATCGCCGGCGCGCTCCTGCTGGGCTCGTGGCTGCTTCTCCGGCGCGACATGAGCCGGGTGTGACGGAGGCGACCGGGGACGTCGTCGCGATCGGGCGGCGCGATCGCCGCCGCCTGGGCGTCGTCCTCACCGCCTATGGCACGGCCGGGGTCCTCGTCGTCCTGCTCGGGGGCGGCGTCGTCCTGGGCTCCCTGGCCGGCGTCAACGGGCTGACCGACACGCTGGAGACCGAGCGGAGCGCAATCATCGACACCATGAACGCCGCCACCGACACGCTCGACGGCGCGGCGACATCGACCCGGGGCTTCGCCACCTCGCTGGAGGGGACCCGCCGCACGGCGGCTGACGGGGCCGGTTTGACCCGCGACTTCGCGACGACCCTCGACCAGGCGAGCGCCACGATGGACGTCTCGATCCTGGGCACCCAGCCGTTCGCGTCGGTCGCCGCGGGCTTCCGGCACACGGCCGAGCAGTCGAGGGCGCTGGCCGACGAGCTGGACGCGGCCGCCATCACGCTCGACCGCAACGTGGAGGACGTGCGCGTCCTGAGCGATAGGATCGCGACCCTCCGCGGGAGCATGGCCGACCTGCGCGACTCGCTCCGCGCGGCCGGGCCGTTCGAGAACCCGATGGGGCCGTCAGCGGTCGTCCTGCTCGCGCTGCTCGGCTGGCTGCTGCTGCCGGCCGTCGCCAGCCTCGCGATGGGCGTGCGGCTGCTGCGGCCGGCGGTGGTGAGCGGCGCGACCGTGGTCGTCGAGCCGCCGGCCGGTGCGACGGTGATCGTCGAACCGGCGGCCGGCGCCACGGTCGGGCGCGTCGGGACCGTTCGCACGGTGGACACGATCCGCACGGGCGAGCGCGCCGACGACGGTGCGGACGCCCGCGCGGACGACCGCGCCCGCGAAGGCGGCGGCTCCTCGGCCTGACCGCCGGTCCCGGACGCGGCCGGCGCGCACCGCGAGGCTCGGGGCGGTCGGCACGTCCCGCGGGGCTCGGGCGGCGAGGTCCCGATAGACTCTGTGATCGCATGACCACAGAACGAGACTTCTACGAGGTGCTCGGCGTCGAGCGCGGGGCCGCCGACGGCGAGATCAAGCGCGCCTTCCGGCGGCTGGCCCAGCAGTGGCACCCGGACGTCAGCCAGGAGGCCGAGGCCCAGGAGCGGTTCAAGGAGATCAACGAGGCGTACCAGGTCCTGTCCGATCCACAACGGCGCCAGGCATACGACATGTTCGGACGGGCCGGGGTCAGCGGCGCCGGCGGCGACGGCGGCTTCTCCGCCGGGTTCGGCGGGTTCTCGGACATCTTCGATGCCTTCTTTGGCGGCTCGGCGGCCGGTGCCGCACGCAGGGCGCGTCCGCAGACCGGTTCCGACCTGCGGTACGACCTCCGGATCACGTTCGAGGAGGCCGTGCTGGGGACGGAGAAGGAGATCGAGTTCCCGGTCCTCGGTCCGTGCGACACGTGCGCCGGGACGGGGGCGAAGGCGGGGTCGAGCCCGGTCCAGTGCCCGCAGTGCAACGGGCGCGGCGAGATCCGGTCAGTTCGCCAGACGATGCTCGGCCAGATGGTCAACGTCGCCGCCTGCCCGCGCTGTCGCGGCGAGGGCACGATCATCGAGGAGCCGTGCGAGACATGCCACGGCGAGGGCCGGACCGAGCGCCGGCGGACGCTGCGGGTCGCCATCCCGGCGGGTATCGACGAAGGCCACCAGATCCGGCTGTCGAACGAAGGCGAGGTCGGCCCCCGCGGCGGCGCCACCGGGAGCCTGTACGTGGCCGTCCACGTGGCGGCGCACCCGTCGCTGTCGCGCGAGGGCACCGAGCTGTACCACGAGGTCGACCTGTCGATCGCCCAGGCGGCGCTGGGCACGAAGGTCGACGTGCCCACGGTCGACGGCGAGCCCGCCCAGGTCGAGATCAAGGCCGGCACGCAGCCCGGGACGGAGATCCGGCTGCGCGGACGCGGGGTCCCGCACCTGCGCCGCCGTTCGGTCCGCGGCGACCTCCACGTAATCGTCAACGTCAACGTCCCGACCAGGCTGTCCAAGCGGCAGCGCGAGCTGCTGGAGGCGTACGCCAGGGAGTCGGGTGACGCCGTGTCACCGGCCGGCGGGTTGCGCGAGAAGCTGGGCCTGTAGTGCGCGACGACCCGCTCGCGGGGATCGACCTCGCCGCCGTCGGTCACGGCGCGGCGGCCGTTCCCGGCAGGTGGCTGGAGCTGTCGGTCACCGCGGACCACGAGGCGGTCGAGGCGGTGTCCGAGATCCTGGCCCGGGCTGCTCCCGGCGGCACCAGCGTGGAGCCCGCGTTCGAGCTCGTCGAGGACGGCCTCGCGGCACGCGTCGACCTCGCTCGCCCCGCGCAGGTCCGGGCCCATCTCCCGATCCTGGATCCCGTGGCCGTCCGGGCGGCTGTCGAGCGGGTGGAGCGCGAGCTGGGCCACCTCCAGGCGTTCGGGCTGCGGCCGATCGGCGATCTCACCGCCCGGGTGATCCTCGAGGCGGACTGGGCGAGCGCGTGGAAGGCGCACTTCCCGGTGCTCCGGATCGGCCGCCGGATCGTGATCCGGCCAACCTGGCGACGGCACCGGCGGCAGCCCGATGACGTGGTGCTCGCGCTCGATCCGGGGATGGCGTTCGGGACGGGGCTCCATCCGACGACCCGGCTGTGCCTGGCGGCGCTCGAATTGCTCGCCGACCGGGGATTGCTGGCGGCTGGCGGGGCCGATGACCAACCTGGAGGCCGGCCCGCGCGCGTCCTGGACGTTGGCTCGGGGTCCGGGATCCTGTCGATCGCCGCGGCCCGGCTCGGCGCCGGCTCCGTCCTGGCGGTGGACGTGGATCCGATCGCGGTCGCCGCCACCATGGTCAACGCGCGTCGCAACCGTCTGGTCCGCGTGATCCGTGCCCGCCCGGGCAGCGCGCCCAGCGGTGAGGGACCGTTCGACATCGTGCTCGCCAACCTGATCGCATCGCTGCTGATCGCGCTCGCCGATGGTCTCGTCGAGGACCTGCGCCCGGGCGGAACCCTGCTGGCATCGGGCATCTTCGAGAACCGGGAGACCGAGGTCCAGGCGGCGTTCGAGGCACGGGGGCTGCTGATCGTCAATCGTTGGGTGGAGGGCGACTGGATCGCGCTCGAGGCCCGCCGGCCCGGTTGATCGCGCCATGCGTCCGAACATATCCATGAGATGGTGGTAGACGCATGCGATATCGTTGTCGCCATGAAGACGGCATCGATCTCCCGCGGCGGCCAGGTCTCGATCCCGGCGGAGATCCGGCACCGCTGGGGCGCGACCCGGGTGATCCTCCTCGACCATGGCACCTCGCTGGAGCTGCGGCCGATCCCCGTTGATCCCATCGCGGCGCTGCGCGGATCGCTCAGATCGATGGACATGACGACAGACGAGCTCCGGGCGCAGGCCCGCGAGGAGGACGCCGAGATCGAGGCGCGAAGGTCCGAACGGTGACCGTCCTCGACGCCCAGGCGGTGATCGCCCTGCTGCGGGACGAGCCGGCCGCAGAGGACGTGGACGCGATCCTCCGGCGCCGGGACGACATCACGTCGATTCCGGCGACATCGCTTGCAGAAGTGTTCGACATCGTGGTTCGGGTCGGAGGCCGCCGGGTCGAGGAGGTGTCCATGCTCGCGGACACGCTGCTCGCGGCCGGTCTCGAGGTCGGGTCGGTCGACGAGGAGACCGGTCGACTGGCCGGCATCCTCCGGTCGCGCCACTGGGATCGCGAACGCCGTCCGGTGTCGATGGCGGACTGCGTGGTCTTGGCGGCCGGCATCCTGGCCGCGGAGCCGATCGCGACGGCGGATGCGGCGCTGATCGGCGCCGCCCGAGCCGAAGGCCATCCCGTTGTCCTGCTGCCCGACTCGCAGGGTCGCCGGCCGGCCTGAGGGAGGCACGGGCGACGCCTGCGCTACGATCGTCAACCCATGCCGCCGCCCGCCCCCGTGGCGTGACCCCACAGAGCCGATGCCTGACCTGACCCCGCTGTTCCCCCTCGTCCTGGCCACGCACATCACGCTCGCGATCGCGTTGTTCGTGCCCAGCCTGCTGCTGCCGTTCACGCTGCGCAACCGGTCGGTGGCGGTCGGGTCTGACGTTCCGGCGCCCGGCCGGTTCGTGCGGATCCTGCTGTGGATCCAGGCGCACGGCACCGTCACGATCGGGGCCGGGCTGGCCCTGACCGGCCTGGCGATGATCGTCGTCCTCGGGCCCCGGATGCTCGAGCAGGGCTGGCTGCTGCTGAGCCTGGCCACGTACGCGGTGACCGCGGTGATCGCCTACGGCGTGCAGCGCCCGGGTCTCCGGCGGCTGGTCGGGCGCCAGGGGATCCGCACCGACGCGGATCGCGAGGTCTGGCGTGCGCGGGCACGTCGCCAGCGGTACGTCGCCTACGGGATCACGTCGGCGGTCGGGTTGATCGCGTTCCTGATGTCCACCAAGCCCCAGCTGTGGTGAGCGAGCCGATGGCCGCACCGCGCGCCGCCGCGATCGTCAACCTCGGCTGCAAGGTCAACCAGTCCGAGATGGAGGCGGCGGCGCGGCTGCTCCGCCAGGCGGGCGTGCCGCTGGTGAGCCCCGACCGGGCCGCGGACCTCGTCCTCGTCAACACCTGCACGGTCACCTCGATCGCCGACGAGAAGTCGCGCGCCGCGGTCCGTCGCGCGCGCCGCGCGAACCCGGAGGCCCGGATCATCGTGACCGGCTGCTCGGTCCAGGTCGGGCCGGACGCGTTCGCCGCCGTCGACCCCGCCGCACGGCTGGTCGGCAACGACGCGAAGGCCGGGCTGCTGCGCGAGCTCGAGGCGCTCGTCCGCCTGGGACGTGCCGATGGCACCCCGCACGGACCGCTCGATGCGGCGCTGCCCACGCTGTCGGGGGTCGAGGTGGCGGCCGGCGGCATCGACGGCATCGCGGACGACCGCGCGTCCGTGGAGCGCACCCGCGCCTTCGTCAAGGTCCAGGACGGGTGCTCGTTCTACTGCACGTACTGCATCATCCCGCGGGCACGCGGTCCCGAGCGCTCGCTTGCGCCCGAGGTCGTCCTGGCAGACGTCCGCCGGGCGCTGGCCGCCGGTCACCGCGAGATCGTGCTCACCGGGATCAACATCGGCACGTACGACGGCGGCTGGTCCGAGCGGGGCGCGCGAGGATCGCACGTCCGGTCGGCATTGACGCTCGCCGGCCTGGTCGCCCGGATCCTGGACGAGACGCCGGTCGAGCGGATCCGCCTCAGCTCGATCGAGCCGCAGCATGTCGATGACGCGCTGCTGGACGTGTGGGCTGCCGGCGCGCCGCGGACGCTGCCGCACCTCCACCTGCCGCTCCAGAGCGGCGACGATGGCGTGCTCCACCGGATGGGCCGGCGGTACGCGTCCGACGACTACGCGCGCGTGGTCGAGCGGGTGCGCGCCGCGATCCCCGGCGTCGCCGTCCACGCGGACGTGATCGCCGGCTTCCCGACCGAGGACGACGCGGCCTTCGCGCGCACCGTCGCGTTCGTCCGTCGCCTCGAGCTCGCCGGGCTCCACGTGTTCCGGTACTCGGCCCGGCCCGGAACCCCGGCGACGCGGATGGCCGGCCAGGTCGACGAGCGGACCAGGAAGGCGCGCGCCGCCCAGCTGCTGGCGCTCGCGGCCGATGCCCGGGCAGCGTTTGCGCTGGGCCGCGTGGGGACGGCGTCGCGCGTGCTGGCCGAGTCGCGGCTGCCGGATGGCCGCTGGGTCGGCCATGCCGAGGACCACGTCCTGGTCGCGATCAGCCCGCGCAACGGCGACCCGGCAGACCTCGAGAATGCGATCCTCACCGTGCACCGGGTCGCGGTCGACGGAGAGGTCGCGCAGCGACTGGTCGGCGAGATCCGGGCGATCAGCCCGGCGGCGCGGTCGGTCCGGGCGGCATTGCCGGTCGTGGCCGCGGCCGCGACATCGACGGGAGGGTTCCATGTCCGCTGACTGCCTGTTCTGCAAGATCATCAGCGGCGAGATCCCGGCCACCAGGGTCTACGAGGACGATGCGGTCGTCGCGATCCGGGACATCAACCCACAGGCGCCGACCCACCTGCTGCTGATGCCGGTTGCCCACATCGCCTCCGCCGCGGAGCTGACGGAGCGCGACGCGCCGCTGCTCGGTCGCCTGTTCGCGGTCGCGGCCGACCTCGCGCGCGCGGAGGGCCTCGATGGCGGCTGGCGGCTCGTCAGCAACGTGGGTCCGGACGGCGGGCAGACGGTCGACCACCTGCACGTCCACCTCCTCGGTGGCCGGTTCATGACCTGGCCGCCCGGATGACGGCCGGCACGCCCGCGCCCGGTGGTGATGGCGCCGCGGGCGCGGATGGTGCGTCGCCGGCCGCGAGCGGCGGTCCGCCGCTGTGGTTCGCTGCGCTCGGGATCGGCGGGCTGGTCCTGGCCGTCCTGCTGATCGCGGCCCAGGCGCTCGGGATCGGTGCCGGCAGCGAGGCGGCGCAGGCGACGATGCCGCCAACCGGTGAGGCTGCGCAGAAGACCCACGACCTGGTCGCGAGCACCCTCGCCGCCGCATCGTTCCAGGTCGTCGACCCGCAGACGCCCTACCGCCCCGGCGAGAGCCCGGAGCTCGTCGACGTGCCGCGCCGGTTGCTCCAGGTCGTGCTCCCGTCGGCCCCGACGGGTGGCTACATCGTGATCTACGAGCTGCCATCGAACGGCGAGGCGGACCGCGTCGGGCGCGATCTGGCCGACTACCTCGCGGGCGGGCCGGGCGCGATCCAGTACCCGCGGGACGCGCAGTTCGTGATCCGGCGTGTCGGCCCCACGCTCGTGTTCTTCCCCTGGTCGCCGTCGGTGACCCCGGATCCCGAGGTCGCCCGTCTCGCGGCGACGCTCGAGGCGGTGGGGGTTGCGGTCGGGCCGTGATCGGGGCAGGCTAGACCGGACCATGAGCGAGTCGTTCCGCGCCACCATCCAGCAGACCGGCAAGACCGCATGCGGGATCGAGGTTCCCGAGGCCGTCGTCCGTGCCCTTGGCGGCAGCCGACGCCCGGCCGTCGTGGTGACCCTCGACCGCTACACGTACCGGTCCACCGTGGCGCCGATGAGCGGCGGCTACTGGGTCGGGGTCAACGCCGACCATCGCGAGGCCTCGGGTCTCAAGGCGGGCGACGAGGTCAAGGTGACGCTGGCCCTGGACACCGCGCCGCGCGAGCTCGAGGTGCCGCCGGAGCTGGCCAAGGCGCTGGACGCGGATCCGGTGGCGAAGGCGTTCTTCGACGGCCTCTCGTACAGCAACAGGCGCGTGTTCACGCTCAGCGTCGAGGGAACGAGCAACCCGGAGACCAAGGCCCGCCGCGTCGCCAAGGCGATCGCGCTGATGCGCGAGGGCCGCGTCCGGTAGGTCCCGGGGATCCAGGTCGAGCGCGATCCAAATCGCCCGATCCTGCCAAATTGCACCCAGGCGGGTGTTCGTCCCCCGATCGCGCCCAATCCGGGTCAGGTTCTCGCCACAGTGGCGCCAGTCCGCGTTTCGAGGCCAGTGCGGCGCCGTTGCTCGACGAGTACCCGTGTCAGTGGAATCTGGCAGGAATCACCGGGGAATGTGGGCGGAGCGTCGGCACGCCGCCCGACGCTACCCGCGCGCGGCTGCCGGCGCCTGCTCCTCGACCGCCGCCCACGCACGAACCTGGTCGCGCTTGATCTTGAACGTGTGGGTGCGCGGGAAGTCCGCCTCGGGCCACAGCCGCCAGCCCTCGATCCGCTGGTTGGGGCCGAGCGAGCGGTTCGCCTCCTTGATCGACGCGG
Source organism: uncultured Chloroflexia bacterium (assembly GCA_963835335.1). Classification (GTDB taxonomy): domain Bacteria; phylum Chloroflexota; class Limnocylindria; order Limnocylindrales; family CSP1-4; genus CAIXZV01. The sequence goes on from CAWIFB010000004.1 coordinate 30,690, forward strand.
CGATCTCCGTGCGCAGCGGATCGTCGGGACCGGGCGCCGCCGTCCCGGCATCGGCCGGCAGTCGCCCCACCGGCGCCAGGACCACGGCCTCGATCCGCCCGGGCTTCGTCTCGAGCGCCACCGAGTCGCGGACGCCGGCGATGCGGAGCGCGTTCTCGATGTCCTCGGGGAACACGTTGAACCCGTTGGGCAGGACGATGATGTCCTTCTTGCGACCGTGCAGATGGAGCCTGCCCTGGGCGTCGACCTGGCCCAGGTCGCCGGACCGGTACCAGCCGTCCGCGGTGAACGCCTCGGCGGTCGCCTCGGGGTTCTCCCAGTAGCCCTTGAACAGGTTCGGTCCGGCGAACTGGATCTCGCCGTCGTCGGCGATCCGCATCTTGACGGGTGCCGGCGGCCAGCCGACACAGCCAAGCGGATGGTCGGCCATCGTCGTGCAGCAGCCGGCCGCCGTCTCCGTGGAGCCGTAACCCTGGAGCACGATCACGCCCATGTCCTCCCATCCCTGCTGCAGCGCGGGTGGCAGGAACGCGCCCGCGGACGCGAACAGCCGCAGGCCGCCACCGAACTGCCGGTGCACGCTGCGGAAGAGGAGCCGCCGCGCCCACATCGGCAGCCGGCGCGCGATGCGGCGCAGGCGCCCGAACGTCGCCGTCCGCCCCTGCTTTGCGACCTCGCGTTCGATGGCAGACCAGAACAGGTCGAGCAGCTGGGGCACCAGCAACATCGTCGTGACCCGGTGGTCGTGGAGCGCCTCGAAGATGACCCGCGGGTTGCGGCTCCGCACGTACAGGATGTCCGCGCCGACGTCGAGGGCGTAGTACAGCGATACCGCCTGCTCCAGCGAGTGCGACAGCGGGAGCAGCGACACCAGCCGGTGCTCCATCGGCTTGATGATCCCGTGGAACGACTGGACGCCGGCCAGCACGTTGTCGTGCGCGAGCATCACGCCCTTGGGATTGCCGGTCGTGCCCGAGGTGAACACCAGCTCGAACACCTCGTCCGTCCGCGGGCGCGGCCAGGCGGCGACCTGCGCCTCCCAGTCGGGCGGGAACGTCTCGTCGGGCTCCTCCGAGAGGTCGTCCACGATCGTGGTCGGGAACGCCTCGAGCCCCACCTCCGAAGGATCGCCGGCGTCGCGACCGCTACCCAGCGCGAGCCGAACCGCCCCGGACACCTCCACGATCCGCCGGATCGTATCCGGCGCCATCCGGGCGTCGAGCGGGACGAAGATCAGGCGCGCCATCATCGCGCCGAAATAGGCGGCGGGCAGCGCCGGCGTCGACGGCGACCACGTCAGCAGGCGGTCGCCCGGCTGGAGCCCGAGGGCGCGAAGCCGCCAGGCCGCGATCCGGCTTCGGCGCAGCAGCTCCCGGTACGTCCAGTGGAATGTCGAGCCGTCGTCACGGCGGAGTCCCAGCGCCGGTCGATCGGCGTACCGTGCCGCGGCGTCCTCGAGGAGATCGACCAGGGTCTCCATGATCGGTTGATGCTAGCCCGCCGGACAGTGTCCCGGAAGGGCAACGTGCACTGCCGCGGAACGGGTCATACGGCGCCCCGGCTGACGTGTCGCGTCTCGGGCAGCAGCACGATGAACGGCAGCGCGAACAGCGCGGCGCCCGCGGCCAGGATCAGCGCCGCCTGGAGGCCGATCGCCTCGCCCAGCGCCCCGACCACGACCGTGCCCAGCGCGCTGGTCAGCGTGATCACGAAGATGCTCAGGCCGACCGCAGCGCTCCGGTTGTCGGGCATCAGCTCCTGCATCAGCACCAGCTGGACGGGGCCCGCGCTGAGCAGCGCCACCCCGGCGATCGCCAGCACGACCAGCGTCAGCGGCCCGATCGGCATCGCCAGCGCCAGGATCAGCAGCGGCGCCCCCACGCCCGCCGAGATCGCGAGCATCGTCCGCCGGCCGATGCGGTCGGACAGCGTCCCGCCGAGGAAGGCGCCCGTCGCGCCGCCGATCTCGAACGCGGTCACGGCCGCGCCGGCCAGCACGAGGTCGGCGCCGGCACCCGTGAGGTAGGTGGGGATGAACACGAGCATCCCGACGCTTGCCATCGAGAGCATCGAGCTCGCGCCCGAGAGCAGGAGGAACCCCCGGCGAGCGGATCGAAGCGCAACGCGGATCGAGCCCGCCCGCGGGCGCAGGTGGACCTCCGGTCGATGGGCGAGGCGCAGGTACAGGAACCCCGAGGCGAGGATCCCCGGCACCATCGCGACCCAGCTCCAGCCGAGCCCGACGACGGACAGGACGCCTGCGATCACGACCGGTCCGAGCGCCCGGCCCGACTCACCACCGGTCATGAAGATCGACGTCCCGCGACCCCACTGCGTCCCTGACGACCGGGTCACCAGCGCGGCGGCGGCCGGGTGAAACACGGCGGAGCTCAACCCGGCGAGCACCAGCAGCAGGGCGATGAGGACGGGCACGGGTGCCAGCCCCAGCAGGCCGATGGCGATCGCGGTGGCCCCCGGCGCGAGGATGATCCAGTAGCGGGTGTCGGCCCGGTCCGCCACGACGCCCAGGATCGGCTGGACCGCCGTCGCCAGCCGGAACGTCGCCGCGAGCAGGCCGGCGACCCCGAGCGTGATCCCGAGCTTCGGGATGAGCAGCGGCAGCAGCACGCCGATGAACGCCGGGTAGGCGTCGTGGACGAGGTGCGCACCCGAGACGAACACGATCGTCGGCGTGTCGAAGGGTGGCGTGTGCGCGGGGCGCGAGTCGGCGGCAGCGGGTTGGGCCATGGAGGCGCCATTGTCGCCGGTTTCGTCGAGCGGAAGCTGCCCTGCGTCGCGCGTGTCGCTGCGAAGGCCCTAGGACGATGGTTGGCGGGAGATCGTCGGCCCGGCTGCTCCCCTGCCCGTTGCGACCACGAGGGCAATGGCGAACAGCAGGAGCGCACCCTCCAGGGCAGCGCCCGTGAACGTGAGCACGCCGCTGTCGTAGCCGCTGCCGATGACCTCGACCCCGTTGCCGGTCTCCCCACCGACGCTCTGGCCTCCACCCTGCGCGCCCGTCCCCACGTCGCACGCCGTCACTGTGTACGTCGGCGAGGCGAGCGTCCCGGTTGCCTCCCAGCAGCGCTCTCCGGTCGTCGCGAGCAGCGCGACACCGGCACCGACGACAAGCACCACGACCGCCGCGGCCACAGCACCGTCCCGCCGGCCCTGGCCGGAAACGGGCGCCATTCGCGCTCCGAGGGCGACGAGGAGGATCCCCGGGGCCGCGAAGGGGAAGGCCGCGACGGACAGGATGATGCCGACGAGGCAGACGACCCCTGCCCCCATGACGATCAGTGGTCGACGCTGGATCGAGGCGATGATCGCGATGAGACCGGCCGTCGCATAGAGCACGGGGATCGCGACGGATCGCGGGACGACCTCCGGCGGGCCGCCGTGCTCCTGGAGCTGGATGAACACGCCGAGAGCGACGGCCATCCCGATCACGACGATGCCCACCATCGCCGCCAGCCTTGCCGTGACATCAGTCCGATCGGTGCCGCTGAGGTCGGCCATCACTTGCCCGCAGTTACATGCTCTTGTTAAGTAGCATGTTAGGCGCAGGTTCCGAAGTGGTCAACTTCACCCGAGGGATCGACCAGAGCCGTTCACGCCTCGATCAGGTGGACCGCAAGGTCGACCCCCGAGGCGTAGGCGGGGCTGTAGGTCGGGGCCGAATCCTCGTCCGCGAGGCAGTCCGTGACGATGCGGAACAGGAGCGCACGGGCCAGGAACTGTCCGAACCCCTCGCCCGAGGTCGCCGCTGAGAGGTCATCGGGCGTCGCCCCCTCCCACGCGAGCGCGTCGGCAACGACGATCGCCCTCGCGTAGGGCGCAGGCCGCCAGTAGATCGCGAGGTCGATGACGGCGGGCGACAGCGGATCCGCGAACAACACGTTCCCGGTCAGGTCACCATGGATCACCTGCGGGGGATCATCCACCGGCGCCAGCAGTCGCCGCGAGACGGGCAACGTGCGGCACCTTGAGAAACGGGGCCATCGAGATCTCGCCCCACGCCACTCGGTCTGCGTTCGCCCAGGGATCGTGACGTCCGAGCGCAAAGGCCGGGCGGCCCACACCCGACAGCGCCGCATGGAGGCGATCGGCGACTGCAATGATGTCCAGCCATCGTCGGCGCTCGTGGGTCCCTGCGCAGAACGATGAAGCCATCCAGCCGTCGAACACGAAGGTCCCAGGTGCCGATCGTCGTGGCATCGCGACCCGGAGTTGATCGCCATTCACCCGACCGAGCGTCTCGGCCTGCCAGGCGATGGATTCCTCAGGCGTGTCGGCGGGCTTGACCACGAGACTGCCCGCACGCCAGGCGAGTCCTCGGCCTCCCGTCAGGGGCACAGGCAAGCCGTCTGCCCCGAAGGCGCGCAAGACGCGCTCGGGTGGCTTCGGCCGATCGTGATCGCGGTTCATGCTCTCCAGTCTGTCGAGTTTGCGAGACAGCACAAGGTGCCGATCGCTCTCGCCGATTGCCCGTGCTGCCGCGTCCCGCCGCCAGGGGGCGACGGCTGTTGACTGAGGACTCCCGCTCGTCGACGCTTGGTCCATGGATCGCGAACGGCAGGACCGGGCGGGAATGGCCGGCCCGGACGAGGTCACAGTTGTCGTCGCCCACAGGGAGCGCGTGACACTGCGCGTCGGCGACGTGTTCCTCAAGATCGACGCCGATCAGGCGCGCCTCGATGTCGAGGTCGAGGCGATGGAACGGGCGCCGATCGCGACCCCCGCGATCCTGTGGCGGAAGCCGCCCGTGCTCGCCATCGCCGCCCTCCGGGGGCAGGCGCTCGGCCGCCTCGGCGAGCCGGCGGTGACATCGCCGCGGGCGTGGGCCGCCACCGGTGCCGCCGTGCGGATGCTGCACGATGCACCAGTGCCGCCGTGGCCCAGCGGGCGACGCAGGGAGTCGGCGTCCCGGCTCGACGAGGAATGCCAGTGGCTGGTGACGAGCGGCACCCTTCCCGCCGACCTGGTCGCGCGCAACCGCGGGGTCGCCGAGGCCGTGATCCGGTCATGGACGCCCGCGTTCATCCACGGTGATCTCCAAGTCGCTCACGTGTTCGTCGACGGCGATGAGGTCACCGGGGTGCTCGACTGGTCCGAGGCGGGCGAGGGCGACCCCCTCTACGACCTCGCCATCCTGACGCTCGGGCATGAGGAGCACCTGTCCGATGTCGTCGAGGGCTACGGCGCGGACGTTGACCTCGACGTGATCCGCGGCTGGTGGTCGTGGCGAAGCCTGCTGGCGATTCGCTGGCTCCTCGGGCACGGCTTCGACCCGTTCCTGCCAGGCTGTGAGGTCGACGTGCTGCGGTCGCGGATGTAGAGCCGTCCGGCTTCGGTCGGCGACTCTGGCGTTTCATGGCGGAGACGCGGGCAGTCGTGCTCGACCAATCGGCCGGAGGCTCTCAGCCCAGGCAGACCCGCAGGTCGTAGGCCCAGAACGCGACGACCTCTCGCGCGATCAGGAGCGGCATCTCGCCGATCGGCTCAGGATCGAGGGCAGGCACGGTCAGGACATCGATACCCTCGCTGGCGAACGCGAGCTGCACGCGCGGCAGGTGGTAGGCCTGGCTGACCGCGATCACCCGGCCTGGGCCGGCCGCCCCGTCGCGGCCGCCGAGGAGAACCGACACGTTGGCGACCGTCGCCTCGGTCGAGTTGCCGACGGGATCCACCAGGATCGCCGAGGGATCGACGCCTGCGGCGACGGCGACGTCGCGCATGACCCGCGCCTCGTTGAACCCGTCGCTGCCGTCGCCCCCGGACATGATCAGCAGCGGCACGAGCCCGCTGCGGTAGAGCTCGACACCCGTCCGGATGCGGTCGGCCAGCAGCGGGGATGGCTGGCCCGAGGCGTACACGCGGGCCCCGAAGATCACCGCGACATCCGCAGGTCGCCGATAGTCGGTGGTCCCGAAGAACAGCATCTGCGCCATGGGAAAGACGACGGCCCAGGCGCCGGCGGCCACGCCAAGGGCGATCAGGCCGCGCAGCCCACCGCGGAGGTGCTCGCGCCGCTCCCACACGGCACCGATCGCAAGGCCGATGAGCAGCAGCGCGATGAGCAGCGACAGCGGGACGTCGACGAACGGCCGGACGTCGCCGTCGGCCACGACCGAGTAGAACCGGACCACGTCGCGGACCGCGAAGCCCGCGAAGACCACGCACGCCGCGGCGGTCGCCCGGCGCAGCCGCGGGCCGGGTGCGCGATGGATCGCCCATGCCGCCAGCAAGCCGGCGAATGCCGCCAGCACCGGGAGCCGCACGACCGCCGGCAGGTCTCGCAGGTCGATCCACCACAGGCTGACGTCGAGGGTCCGGCCGCGCAGCTCGCCGATGAGCCCGACAACCGTGATCGCGGCGAGGAACAGGGCGGCGCCGCGCAGTCCCAGGGTCGCGATGGTGAACAGCCGCGCTCGCACGATGGCCGGACGCATCGCCCGCCCGCAATGTGACTTGATCGAGCGTGCGCGGGCGACCGGCCTGGCGACGGCAGCGACGATGAATGCGAAGCTCGCCGAGCCGGTCGAGCCGACGGTGAGCCCCGCATCGAAGGCAACCGACCGTTTGCGGGACAACCTGCATCAGCGCCGCAGGCGGCTTGAAGGTTGACGCCAGGCCGGACCCGCGCGACGCTGCCCACGCGCCGGCAGAGCACGGCGGGAAGCAAGCGAGGGTGGGTGGATCGTGCGCGGTACCGTCGGGCCCAGGACCGGTCCGTCCGTTCGATCCGGGCTGGGCCTCGCGCTGGGCATTGCCGTTCCGCTCGCGGTTGCAGCGGTAGCCTACGGACTGTGGTGGGTCAGCGATCAACTCCTGTACATCGGCCCGCTCGACCGGGCGACGTTCGGTTGGGCGGTGGTCATCCCGATCTGGCTCGCCGCGCCTGGCGCCTCGGGGTTCGCGTGGTCCCGTCTGTCCACGCGCGACAGCACCCTGGCTGCGCTCGTCGTGGGGATCGCGATCGGCCTCATCGCTGCAGCCCTGTTCTGGCAAGCCGTGATTCATCCCGACTGCGTGCCGACTCGGACATCCACCGACTGGGTGCTGCCGTCGCTGTTGCTTGGGGGGTCGATTGGTGGTGCGGTGGCCGTCAGCGCGCTGCTCTCCGCGAGCCTCGTCCGACAGGGACGGAGGTGGCGCGCCGTCGCCCTCGGCGCGGGCACCGAGATCGTCTTGATGTTCGCGACGATCCTGCTCGTGGCCGGCCCTCTCCTGGCTGTCCCGGGCTGTGATCGCACTGCGGGCTGATCTGATGGCGGCGGCATGCGCTTCAGCCAACTGATGAACAAGGTCCCTGGGGGGACTGCCAGTGATGGTGGCCGTGGCGCTGTCGCTCCAGCTTGCCGGTTGCGGTCCGTCGTACGCTTCGATGCCACCGGAGGATGGTGCCCTCCGGAGCGCGCTCGTCGAGGCCGCCCACCGGGCCGGTGCATGCGCGGCGCTCGACCTCTCGGACGTCTTCCCCGGCCAATGGGACCGAATCGCCATCATCGGGCCATACACCACGAACGCTGAGGTCGCGCAGATGCTTGGCCTGAGCCTCGACGTCCAGTCGGTGTCTGCGTGGAACGGCAATGAAGGCGGCTCGGTTCTCGTGCTCGCGAGAGCAGGCGAGGTCGTGGGATGGTTCTTGTTGCCGAGCAGCGACCTGGAGACGGCAAACATCGAGGGCGTGCGCGGCGCAGGCGAGGCGACATTCGTCGTCGCCGAGGCCGGCCCAGGGTTCTTTCAGCTGCTGCGCCCGAATGCGTCAGCTGCGCTTCTCGGGGACTGCGCGGCTTCCTAGGCCAGATCGAACCACGATACGCCGATGGTCACGGGGAGACCGCGAGACCGATCCTCGTCTATCCCTCGTACCCGCTCGGGTTCCGGCTCTGCCAGCGCCAGACGTCGGCAATCATCTCGTCGAGACCCCGAGTCGCCCGCCAGTCGAGCAGCCGGTCGGCCTTGGAGACGTCGGCATAGCTGGCCGGGACGTCGCCCGGTCTCCTGGCGACCACCTCCGCAGGGATTGACTGGCCCGTCACCCGTTCGAAGGCGGCCACCATCTGCAGGACGGAGACACCGGTGCCCGTGCCCAGATTGATCACGTCGTAGCCTGGGTTGGCAGCCAGGCTCTCGACGGCGGCCACGTGACCCTCCGCCAGATCCATCACGTGGATGTAATCCCGGATGCCGGTGCCGTCGGGCGTCGCGTAGTCATTGCCGAAGATCCCCAGCACGGGACGGCGCCCCACCGCGACCTGGGCGAGGAACGGGACGAGGTTGGCCGGAACGCCCTGCGGGTCCTCGCCGATGAGCCCGGACGGGTGAGCGCCGACCGGGTTGAAGTATCGTAACGAGAGCGCATTCCAACGGACGTCGGACCGTTGGAGATCGAGCAGGATCCCCTCACACATGAGCTTCGTGCGACCGTACGGGTTGACGGCGGTGGTCGGCGCCTCCTCCGTGTACGGGAGCTCGTCGCCGAGCCCATAGACCGTTGCCGAAGAGCTGTACACGATGTTGTGGATCCCATGGTCCGCCATCGCCTGGAGCAGCGTGATGGTGCCGCCAACACCGTTGGCGTAGTAGTACAGCGGCCGCTCCATGGATTCGCCTACCGCCTTGGGGGCGGCGAAGTGAATGACCGCCTCGAACGTGCGCTGCTTCATGATTTCGGCGAGCGCCGTCAGGTCGGTGACGTCGGCCTCGAAGAAGTCCACCTTCTTGCCCGTGATCGCGCTCAGCCTGTCGAGCACCGCGGGTTTCGAGTTGGCGAAGTTGTCGAGCAAGGTCACGTCGTGCCCGGCATCGAAAAGGGCGACGGAGGTGTGGCTACCGATGTATCCGGTGCCTCCAGTGAGCAGGATCCTCATCCTCATCCTCGGAAACGTCGGGTCATCCCGCGTGATTGGCACGACGCGAAGGCGGCACTCGGGCGAGGTGCGCCGGCGGCTGACGACCAGCTCGCGGCGATATCACTCTAACTCGCGCCTCGTTTGACCGGTCTCCGGTGCGCGCGTACACTCCGGCGGCCTGCCGGCAGGCTGGCGCGCCTCGCGCGCGCGGCCTCCGGGACGCTCCCTGCGCCGTCGGGCATCGCGTGCGGGAGGCGGGTGCGAGACCACTGCCCGAGGAGGTGAACCGGGATTGGCCGAAGTCCGAGTGGGTGAGAACGAGACGTTCGAGAGCGCCCTGCGCCGCTTCAACAAGAAGATCCAGCAGAGCGGCATCCTCGCCGAGGCTCGCCGGCGCGAGCATTACGAGAAGCCGTCGGTGAAGCGGAAGCGCAAGGAAGCGAAGCGCAAGAAGAACGCACGCGCGAGCCAGGGCTGAGCCGCTTCGGCGGTTCACCAGCCCACGCGTCGACCGGGACCGGGATCCCGGGTCCCCACCATCGGCGCAGCTCGCGGGCACGTCGTCTCCGACGCCGTGACACCCGAGGAGCCATCCGGTGACCCTTCGCGAACGACTCCACGCCGATACGACCGCCGCCATGCGGTCGGGTGATGCGCTGCGCCGCGACGTGCTGCGGATGGTCCAGAACGCCATCTACAACATCGAGAAGGCGAAGAAGATCACGCTGTCCGAGGACGAGGTCCTGGGCGTCGTCGCGCGCGAGGTGAAGACCCGCCGCGAGAGCGTCGAGGCGTTCCGCAACGGCGGGCGCGAGGACCTCGCGACCAAGGAAGAGGCGGAGATCGCCATCCTCGGCGACTACCTGCCCGCGGCGCTCACCGAGGCCGAGCTGCGCGCGCTCGTCGACGAGGGCATCGCCGCGACCGGGGCGTCGACCGCCCGCGACCTGGGCAAGGTCATGGGCTGGCTGTCCCCAAGGATCCGGGGCCGGGCCGACGGCAAGGCCGCCTCCGGTCTGGTCGCGGCGGCGCTGGCACGCGCCGACCTGGCCGGCCACGACGAGGCCCACTGAGGCCGGCGGCGCACCACCATGCTCTCCCGATCCGCCGAGCAGACCACCCGGTTCACGCGTCGCGACGCGTGGCGGCTGATCCTCGCGTCGATCATCACGGTCGCCGCGATGTCCGCGATCCTGGGCGTGGACGTCCTGCCCGCGCAGACGCAGCTGGAGATCGGCAAGCCGGCCCTCGACGACGTGCTCGCGCCGCGTGCCGGCGAGTACGTGAGCGACGTGGCCACCGAGGCCGCCCGGGAGGGTGCGCGCGACGGCGTCGGCCCCCAGTACGACTTCACGCCAGCCCAGGGCGAGGCGATCGCCGGCCAGCAGGCGCAGGCGTTCGAGCAGCGGGTCAAGCAGATCGATGCGGCCTTCGACTCGGCGATCACCCCCGACTTCCGCACAACGCTGCTCAGCCAGGCGATCCCGGACCTCTCGAAAGACGAGAACACGACGCTCGTCACGATGACCCCGGAGCGCTGGACCGCCGTCCGGGCCGAGGCCGCGCGCGTGCTCGACACGCTCGAGCGCACGGAGCTCAAGGAGACCCAGGTCGCCACCGTGCGCGCCGGGCTGGCCGGGCGGCTGTCGGCGGACCTCAGCGTTGACGAGCGCAACCTCGCCGCGGCGATCATCGAGCCGCTCGTGGTGGCCAACTCCTCCTACGACCCCCAGCTCACCGAGACGCGCAAGGCGCAGGCCGCGGACGCGGTCACGCCGGTGCCGGCCGTGTGGCAGCGCGGCGACATCATCGTCCGCAAGGGTGATCGCGTGACCGCCGCGGACATGGAGGCGATCGACTTCTTCCAGCTCAACACGGGCGGCCTCGATGTCGCCCGCCTGCTCGGGTTCGTGGTGCTCTCGGCGCTGGTCGTCGGGTTGCTGCTGACCTGGACGTGGCGCTTCCGCCGGGAGTTCTGGCACCGCAACAACGTGCTGCTGCTGCTCGGACTGCTGCTGATCGTGGCGGTGCTCGGGATCAAGCTCACGGCTGGGCGGGTGGGGGTCCCGTACGCGCTCCCGCTGGCCGCTGTGGGCATGCTGGTGGCGGTCCTCCTCGACGGCGGCGTGGCGCTGGTGATGACCGCGCTCATCGCCGTGCTCGCGGCCGCGGTCAACGGCACGGGCCTGGAGCTCGCGGCGTACGTGCTGCTCGGCGGGCTCGCCGGGATCGTGACCGTCCGGCGTGGCGACCGGCTCGGCGTGTTCATCCAGGCCGGCATCGCGGTGTTCGCCGTGAACGTCGTCGTCGTGGGCACCTTTGCCCTGCTCGGCGAGCAGGACATCCGCGGCACCCTCGAGCTGTGGGGCGCCTCGGCCGTGGCCGCGGGGGGATCGGCGGTGGCGGCGGTCGGCACCTTCGCCGTGCTCGGGTCGGTGTTCGGGATCCTGACCGTGTTCCAGCTGCTCGAGCTCGCGAACCCGTCGCAGCCGCTGCTGCGGCGGTTGCTGGTCGAAACGCCCGGCACGTACCACCATTCGCTGATGGTGGGCAACCTCGCCGAGCGCGCCGCCGAGGCGATCGGGGCCGACCCGCTCCTCGCCCGCGTCGCCGCCTACTACCACGACATCGGCAAGCTCTCCAACCCCTCGGCGTTCATCGAGAACCAGGCCGGCGGGGACAACATCCACGACGAGCTCGACCCCGAGACCTCCGTCCAGATGCTCAAGGCGCATGTCAGCGACGGGATCGACACCGCCTACAAGGCCGGGCTGCCGAAGCCATTGATCGCGTTCATCCCGCAGCACCACGGGACCGGCATCCTGTCCTACTTCTACGCACGGGCGAAGGAGCGCGCAGCGGCGCCGTTCGGCGGCCTCGACACGGCCGAGGGCCGAAAGGCGGCGGCTGCGATCGAGGTCCGCAAGTACCGCCATGGCGGCCCCAAGCCGCAGTCCCGCGAGGCGGCGATCATCATGCTCGCGGACTCGGTGGAGGCGTCGGTCCGCTCGCTCTCGTCGCGCGACGAGGCATCGATCCGGGCGATGGTGTCGCGGATCTTCGACGAGCGGATCTCCGATGACCAGTTCGACGAGTGCGACCTCACGCTGCGCGACATCGAGCGGATCCGCGAGGCGTTCGTGGAGCAGCTGCTGGGCATGTACCACCAGCGGATCGCGTACCCGCAGAACAAGGTGGTCGAGCTGGAGTCGCGCCGAGCCTCCGGGGAGAAGTAGCGCCCGATGCGCCGCCTGTACCTCGGCCCGTGGCGGATCGACGTGGAGTGGCGTGACGACGTCCCGCGGCTGCTCCCGGGAGCCGCCCTCGCCCGGGCCGCGGCGGCCGCGCTCGACATCGCCGGCGCCCCGGCCCCCGCCTCGCTGGGCCTGATCCTGGCCGGCGATGCGGAGCTCGCGACGCTCAACGCCGAGCACATGGGCAAGGACGGCCCGACCGATGTGCTGTCGTTCCCGATGCTCCCGGCCGGCTCGTACCCGGCGCATCCGGGGAAGGCGCCGGTCCATGGCGTCGCGCTCGCGTTCCAGCTGCCCCCCGGTGCCCGACCTCACCTGGGCGACATCGTGATCTCGGTCGAGCGGGCGATCGAGCAGGCGGCAGCCGGGCGTGGCGGGCAGACGGGCGACGTGCGCTGGGACGCGCGGGACGAGCTGCGCCTGCTGGTGACGCACGGCACGCTCCACGTCTGCGGCTGGGACCACGCCGACCCGGTCGAGGAAGCGGCGATGCGGACGCTCGAGCGCCGCCTCCTCGGAGGGTTCCGAACCTAGCCAGCGGTGCCCCTGATCGTCACCGTCGTTGACGGGATGATGATCCCCTGGGTGGGGACCACCTCGGACTGGAGCACCGCGGATTCCCAGCGGTAGGTCCCTGGCGTCACGACCCGGGCCACGTATCGCAGGATCTGGGTTGGCTTCTTGCTGTCCGCGCCGACGCAGAACTCGACGCGCTGGCCGGCCACACGCGCCGGAGACAGCCAATCGGGGGGCGACTCCTCGTCGACGTACCAGGAGCCGTGGGACACGATCGGCGCGAGGCCGGATGGCACGAGGTCCGTGACCCGCCAGCAGCTGGTGCCGGCATCGGGGCCGAGCACGACCCGCAGCGTCACGACGACCGTGTCCGTGGAGCCGATCCTGCCGGCCGGGGTGACGCTCCGCGTCAGCTCCTGGCCACGAGCCGGCGCCAGGCTCGACGGGTCGAGCGCTGTCTCCCACGATGTCACCACGAGGACGCTGCCCGATACCGGCTCCAGACGTGCGCCGGCGGCCTGTGCCGGCGTGAGCTGCACCTGTACCGGTTGGCCTGACGTCACCGCAACCTCGCGGCGGGTCCCGTCGATCGTGAGCGCCGCCCGGGCATCAGCCCCTGCGACCCTCGCTGCCCAGCCGCGGGCGGCGAGCACCCGCTCCAGGGTGACCAAGGTTGTCCTCGGCGGGTTCTCCGCGAGCCACGCATCCATGCCGGCGGCGACGGGGTCGCCCAGCGAGGCGGCGACGATCGCAAGCCGGGCCGTCTGCACGGCCGTGTCATCCGGCAACCCGGCGTCGACCCTGACCCAGGCTCCAAGCCGGCGGCCGTGCTGCGCGAGGAGATCCCGCTCCAGCCGGCGGGCGAGCGTCTCGTCGCCCGCGTACAGGGCGGCGAGCGCCAGCGAGACCTGCTCGGCCACGGTCAGGTCGGCCTGCCCTGCTGCCGCGTGGATGTCGGCGAGCACGGGCTCGCCGGACGCGGCCAGACCCGCAAGCGCGAGCAGCCGGCGATCCCGGGCCTGACTCCCGTCGTCGGACACCTCGTGCAGGAACGACGCGAGTCCGGCCGCGTTGAGAGCCGGATCCCGGACCATCGCCGCCAGCGCGGTGATGTCCAGCTGGACCGACCCGTAGGCAATGATCGCCACGCCCCCATGTTCCTGGAACGCCCGCAAGTCCGCTTCCGTCACGCCGGACGGTGCGTCGATTCCGAACTGGTCGCGCAGCGTTCGGGCGGCCAGCGATGCCGCCAGCGCGCCGTCGGCGCGCGTCGCGTCTTGCCATGTCACGTCCTGGAGCATCGGCACCACCCGACCGCGCCCGGCATCGACCAGGGTCACAGTCGTGAGACCGCTCCCCGGCCTGACGTCCATCGCCGCATCGAGCGGCACCCACGTCGTGCGACCCTGCATCGCCCGCGTGTCCACGACCCGGAACGTCCGTACCAGGGTGTCCGTCCGGAGCGTGGCGCCGCTACCGGCGATCCCAGTGATCCGCACGCGGTGCGTGCCCACGGACAGGGCGGGCAGCGCGATCTCGGCGGCCTCGAATGCCGCGGCCTGGCCCGTGGTCGCCGCCATCGGCAGGCTGTCCGAGCTGATGCTGAAACGGACCGTTTCACCGGCCTTGAGGCCGGACCCGAACGCCCGAACTCGGATGATCGGCCGGTCCACCGAGAGGTACTCCGGTGCGACCGTCGCGTCGACGAAGAACGGCAGGCCCACCGGCAGCGACGTCGAACCGATGCCCGGCCTCCAGGGCGGCGTCAACTCCGCTGGCCGTGACGCGCCACGAGGTCAGGTCGTCGGACAGCGGGACGGAGATCCGAGCCCGCCCGTTGCCGTCCGTCGTAACGATCCGGGCAACGAGCCAGTCGCGGAAGTCCGTCCGGTCCCCATCGCCACCGCCCGTCGTATCGCCCCCGCCCATGCCGTCATCCTCGTTCGGCGTCCCGTGGGAGGCGGCCACCCCGAGGATGCCCGTGCCCACCCCTCCGTACAGCTCCGGCAGGGGATCGTTGTCGCCGGCAGCGCCCATCGCGTACAGCTTCTCGTCGACTGCACGTACGAACACGGAGGCCGACACCGGCGTTCCGTCCGGCCCGACGGTGCGGATCGCCACCGACGCGGTGTCGCCCGGTGCGTAGCGCGCACGGTCCGGCGTCAGCTTGATCGCCAGGGCCCGATCCGAGAGGTGGAGGCTGGCCGTGAAGCCGGCGATCACGGGCTCATAGCCGTAGCCGTTGAACCGAACGCCTGAGATCTGGACGGAAGGCACGGAGCCTGCGGCGAACGTCGTCCGGAACGTTGACCCCGTTCCCACGGTCACGTACCGCAGGCCACGCTGGTTGATCGCGAACAGGTAGCGCGCCACCGGTGGCTTGGCCGAGCCGCCCAGGAAGCTCACGCGCACGGTGTCGCCGACCGAGTACTCGCCGTCATCCGTCGGGTCGGCGCTCTGCAGGTATGCCCAGCTATCGTTCTCGGCGGACTGCGCGCCCGGGACCCATCCGTCAGCGACGATCTTCCGGCCAGCCTCGTCCACGTAGCTCGCGCTGATCTCGTAGGAGCTGGTGCTGCCGCCGGCGCCGAGCGCCACGCGGTATGAACCATCGGCGCTGGTGCGGACGGTCTTCGTGCCGAGGTTCACCGAGCGCTCGGACACGTCGTAGACCGGCGATACCCGCTTGAGGATGAAGTCGTAGGTCGTGCCCGTCTGCTTGAGGACCGGGATCCGTTCCGTCACCTGGACGCGAACGACCGCATTCGCCCGGCCGGCACCCCGCGGGTCAACCTCCCACAGGTTGCCCGACGTGGCGGACTCGAAGCGGGCGAAGGCGACATCGTTGACGTGACCGGTCACGACCAGCTGGGTTCCGGTGACGCGGCCGGTCGTGTCGAGCACCGCGGTGGAGCGGAACACGGCGATGCCGGTTTCGCCGAGCATCTCGCCCTCCTCGGGGAGCGTCGGCCTGGCCTGAACCGTCTGGACGGCCCACTGATCGGTGGGTTCCGACAGCGTCGGACGGACGCTCCGGCTCGCGTCCCCGAGCGCGTTCGTGCGGACCGTGCCCCATGGCTCGTCATAGTTCGAGAGGGTCAGCTCCGTTCCCGCGACCGGGGTGCCTTCGAAGAAGGCCGCATGAACGCTCGCCTTCACCGGCGCGCCGCTGATGATCGCGTGCTTGTCGATGGATACCTGGATGCTGTACGCGGGCTTCACCAGAGGCCCCACGGAGATCCCGCGGTCCGCGACGACGGCGGAACCGACGGTGACCCGTAGCCGGTAGTCACCGGACGGGAGGTCCCGGTAGGCGAGCCGCACGGCATACGAGCCCATTCGGTCGGGCGTGGCCGTCTCGGCGGCGATGGGGGATGCGACGGTTGGGTCGCCGGCATCCGGGATCAGGATCACCCTGACCGCCGCCGGAACCTTGCCGCTGTCACGGTCGCGGATGACGCCCCAGGCGTTCACGGTGTCGGTGGCCCGATACTGCAGGCGATCGGTCGAGAACAGGCGCCACCAGCTGTCGGTGTCCTCGATCACACCCAGATCGCACTTGGCGCAGACCTGGTCGGTGGCCACGGGGAGGAACGCCGAGCGGCCCCCGCTCCGCACGACGACGAGCGGCAGCAACGCGGACGCTTGGTCAACGACCGCGGTCGGCGTCTTCGCTGTCAGCAGGCCCTGGTCATCGGTCGTCCCGAGCGACGTGCCGTCGAGGGAGACGGAGGCACCGGTGGCGGGTCCCATGGTCTTGAGGTTGTTGACCCACACCGCAGACCGGTCCACGGCGACCAGGGCAAAGGTTGCGAGATCGGTCACCTGGAGCAGCGTCTGGCGGGCAATCCTGCCCCACGTCAGCGTGACGACGTACCAGCCTGCCGGCAGCGTGTCCGGCAGCTGGATCCAATGGTCGCTGTGGTCTGTCAGCTTCTGCAGCCGCACGGTCCCCGACAGGGTCAGCGGCAGGCCGGTCGTGTCGACCGGGGCCGATGAGACGACGCGGGTCCAGTCGGGCGCGGCACGGATCGACCGCCAGGCCGTGATCGCCGAGGTCATGTCCGCGAGGCGGTGGACCGCGATCGGGATCGAGTCGGGTGCCGGCTTCTCGTTGCCCTCCTCGTCCACGGGCACGTCCACGACCAGTCCGAAGGCCGCGCGTTCACCCGTGCCCGAGTCCACCATCGGCCGCGCGAACGCCACGAAGGTGTCGGACATCAGCGCCGCGGCCGTTTCAAAGCGCACGACGACGTCGGACTCGAGCACCTGGCCCGTGCCCGCGAGGGGCAGGCCGTGACGGACCGCGACCGTGTACAGGCGGCCCGCGGCCAGCGGCTTGGTGGGGACGAACGCGATCGTCCTGCCAGCGGGCTCGAAGCGCCCTTCGGTCGCGGGGTTGATGGTGAAGTAGCGCGCCAGGTCCGTGGTGCTGACCCCGTACTGGTCGAACGCGACCTCGATTCCCGTGTCGAGGGGGACCTGCGTCTGCTGGTCACCCGGGATCGTCTCGACGATGCGCAACGGTCCGGCGGCCTGCGCTGCCCAGGAGGCCTCGGCGGTGCCGTCGCTCCGGGAGAGGGAGATCCGGTAGACGACTCCGGGGTGGAGCGCGGTGGCCGGCCGCACGATGGCGGTCGTGCCGTCCACCGAAGCGACCCTGAAGGTGAGCGGCGGATCGGCGACCAGGCGCGCGGCGAGGGATCCGGGGTCACGGCCATCGAGGCTGGTCAGGCGGAACGCCGTGTCGGGCGCCACCCCGCCGGCGCCGGCCTTCGTCGGCTCGAGACGGGCCACCTCGCTGACGTCGGTTAGCTCGAGCCCGATCCAGGCCTGGGGCTGTGAGGGAGGCGACGACGCCTCCGGGGTGGCCGTGCTCGCGGAGGGCGTCTGGCCGCCGGGGGACGGGTTGCCGGCGGTCGGGCTGGGGGTAGGCCCGCCGCAGGTCGCGATCAAGGATGCGATGACCAGCGGGACGAGCAGGGCGCCTGCCCCGCCTCCGCTCCTGGATCGGACCGAGGTGGGACGCCAGGCGTTGACGCCGCCCATCTTCCTGCTCCTGGTCGCCGCGGAAACTGGGTCCGCGCCGACGACCGCGGGTGTGACGCGCGACCCCACGGCTTCGTGACACCCGTATATGCGCCATGGGAGCGCGGCGCGGCGTCGCACGCAAGTGCCGCGCGGCACGCTGGCGGTACCATGCCCATCGAGCCCCGTCGGACCGGTCCCGGGGCCGTTCGCCGTGTCCGGGCGTCCCCGGAACGCCCGCACCATCGGAGGTGGGATCGACATCGTGAAGCTCGTCGTCGGCCTGGGCAACCCGGGTGGCCAGTACGCGGAGACGCGCCACAACATCGGCTGGATGGTCCTCGACCGCCTCGCGGATCGCGCCGGCCGGTCGGGTCGCGGGCGCCAGCGCGATGCGTCGGAGAGCATCCAGATCCGGTACAAGGGCCTGGACCTCGTCCTCGCCAAGCCGCTGACGTACATGAACGACTCGGGCATCGCGGTGCGCAAGCTGCTCGCGCGCGAGCGCACCCCGCTGGTCGACCTGCTCGTCGTCGCGGACGACTTCGCGCTGCCGTTCGGCAAGCTCCGGTTCCGCGAGGGCGGCAGCCACGGCGGCCACAACGGCCTGCGCTCGATCATCGACGAGCTGGGCACCGAGAAGATCGCCCGGCTGCGGGTGGGGATCGGCGAGCCGGATCGCGGCGCCATCGACCACGTGCTCTCGAAGTTCGCGACCGACGAGCGCACGCGGCTGCCGATCCTGCTGGATGCCGCCGCGGATGCGGTCGAGGCGTGGGCGCGCGAGGGCACCTCCAAGGCGGCCAACCGGTTCAACGCGTTCGGGCTCCAGGCACCCGCAGAGAGCGGCGACGGCCCGAAGGCGGGCGAGGTGGACGGCCCGGCCGACGACACCGGCGTGCGACGGACGCGGACCGGGTGGCGGCGGATCCTGGGCGGCAATTCGGACGACGATCGCGGCCGTCGATGACCAATCCCTACCGTGGGCGCACGACCCGCGAACGAAAGCTGGCGGACAAGGTCGCTCGAGAGTGGGCCGAGCGCCGAGCCGCGGCCGAGGTCTCCGAGCGCGAGGTCGATCTCGATCGCGCCTCCGCCGAGGCGGAGGTCGAGCTGCTCGATCCCGCGGCGCGCGCCGAGACCGCGCCGGCCGGCGAGGCGGCGACCGGCGAGGTCCGCCGGCGGTCCCGGCGGCCCGCGGCGATGCGCACCGCGGCGGACCGGGCCGGCGCCCCGGGCCGTGGCCCCGGCCGCCGCGTCCCGGACCTCGCGGCGCTGCCCCGGCTGCTCCACGAGACGGGATCGTTCGCGTCGCTCCGCGAGCGGCTGGGCATGCCCGGCGATCCGGTCGGGATCCACGGACGCCATGCCGGCCTGACCACCGTCCCCCACGGTGCCAAGACATACCTCGCGGCGGCCCTCGCGCTGGCACCGTCCCGCGAACGGATCTGCTGGGTCGCGCGCGACGCGGAGATCGGCGATCGGGTGGCCGAGGAGCTCGGCGCGTGGCTCGGCGACCCCGCGCTGGTGGCCGTGCTCGAGCCTCGGACGTCGCTGCCCTACGAGCGGAGCGAGCTGGTGCCCGACGAGACGGCCGCCCGGGTCGCCGCGCTGGCGGCGTGGCGCGACGGGACGGCACGGGTGCTGGTGGCCAGCGTCCAGGCGCTGCTCCAGGCCACGCTCGCCGCCTCCGACCTGCCGGATCGGCCGTGGATCCTCCGGGAGGGGTCGCGGATCGGGCTGGACGCGCTGCTGTCCGAGCTGCTCGAGCGCGGCTACACGCCCGTCCTCGAGGTTGCGGGCCGCGGCGAGCTCGCCCACCGCGGCGGCATCGTGGACGTGTTCCCACCGTCGGCGGATCTGCCGATCCGGATCGAGCTGTTCGGCGATGAGGTGGACTCGCTGCGCTCGTTCGATCCCACCGACCAGCGGAGCGTCGAGCCCGTCCACCAGATCACGCTGCTCCCGGCGACCGAGTTCCTGCTGCCGGCCGGCGGGTCGGACGAGATCCGGGAGCGGCTCGGGCGCCGGGCGGCGCGGCTTCCGGAGCGGCTGGCCCAGGACCTGGAGCGGTTCGCGGGCGATGAGGCACCGTCATCGGGGCAGCGTGCCGGCCGCGCGCTGGCTGCCGGCGATGCCGCCGAGGTGTGGGCGAGGTTCGTGGCCCCGGCCACCGGCCTCGACCACATCGACCCCGACTCGCTGCTCGTCCTCGACGAGCCCGGCGATCTGGCCGATGCGGCGGACTTCCTGTGGCGCCAGGCGGACGAGCGCCAGGCGGAGCTCGTCGAGAGTGGCGACCTGCCGAAGGACTGGCCGGGGGCCTTCCTCCCGCCGCGCGACTGGAAGGCGCGCCTGCACGGCGCGCGCACGCTCGAGCTGACCTGGCAGTCGGAGGCGGGCGCGGCCGAGGGCATGGCCTACGCATCGAAGGGCCTGACCTCGGGCGACCTGTTCGGCTGGCGCGAGCCGGTGCTGCCGCCGGGCCGCACGGAGCGGCTGGTCGACGGCGTCGAGCACTGGCTCGGCGAGCGGGCCCGGGTCGTCCTCGCCTCGGACCAGGCCCCTCGCCTGGCGGAGCTCCTGGGCGAGGCCGGGCACCCGGTGGGCATCGTCCATCGCATCGCCGAGGCGCCGCCGCCGGGGGCGATCGCCCTGATCGAGCGCAGCCTCAACGGCGGGTTCGAGGGTGGTCCCGACGGGCTCGCGCTGGTCACCGACCGGGAGCTGTTCGGCAGCGTCCGCGTCCGGCGGCCCAAGGCGATGCGACGCGTGGTGCCGCGCGACATCCTGGAGCGCCTGTCGCCCGGCGACCTCGTCGTCCACATCGACCACGGGATCGCGCGCTACGAGCAGATGCTCCGGCGCGGGGAGGCAGGCCAGGAACGCGACTACCTGGAGCTCTCGTTCGCCGCCGGCGACCGGATCTTCGTCCCGGTCGAGCAGATCAACCGGGTCAGCCGCTACTCGGGCGGTGAGCACCCGACGCTCAGCCGGCTCGGCGGCACCGACTGGCTGCGCACCAAGCAGCGGGTCCGGAAGGCGGTCAGCGACCTCGCCGAGGAGCTGCTCCGGCTGTACGCGAAGCGCGAGGCTGCCGACGGCTTCCCGTACGCCGCGGACTCCCCGTGGCAGATGGAGATGGAGGCCTCGTTCCCGTACGAGGAGACGCCGGACCAGCTCCGGGCCGCCGAGGAGGTCAAGGCCGACATGGAGACGCGCCGGCCGATGGACCGGCTGGTCGTCGGCGACGTCGGGTACGGCAAGACCGAGGTGGCGCTGCGGGCCGCGTTCAAGGCCACCCAGGACGGCAAGCAGGTCGCGGTCCTGGTACCGACCACGGTTCTCGCCGGCCAGCATTTCGCCACGTTCACCCAGCGGTTCGGCGCCTTCCCGATCACCGTCCGGCTGCTGTCGCGGTTCGTCGGTGCGCGCGAGCAGGAGCGCACGGTGGCCGGCCTGGCCAGCGGCACGGTGGACATCGTCATCGGCACCCACCGGCTGCTCTCGAAGGACGTCGCGTTCCGGGACCTGGGGCTGGTCGTCGTGGACGAGGAGCAGCGGTTCGGCGTCGCGGCGAAGGAGCGGCTCAAGCAGCTGCGCGCGGCGGTGGACGTGCTCACGCTGTCGGCCACGCCGATCCCGCGGACGCTCAACCTGGCGCTGGCCGGGATCCGGGACCTGTCGGTGATCGAGACGCCGCCCGAGGACCGGCTGCCGATCCAGACGCGGGTGGCGGAGGCGTCGGCCGGGCTCGTCCGGGACGCGATCCTGCGCGAGCTGGACCGTGGCGGCCAGGTGTTCTACGTGCACAACCGGGTCGAGACGATCGAGGCCCAGGCGGAGCAGCTGCGCCGGCTGCTGCCCGGTGCGCGGATCCTGGTGGGCCACGGCCAGATGGCCGAGGGCGCGCTGGAGAAGGTGATGCTCGCGTTCGCGGGCGGCGCGGCCGACGTCCTCGTGTGCACCACGATCATCGAATCCGGGCTCGACATCCCCAACGCCAACACCATCGTCATCGACCGGGCGGACACGCTCGGGCTGGCCCAGCTGTACCAGCTCCGGGGGCGGGTCGGGCGGTCGAGCCGCCGGGCCTACGCGTACCTGCTGTACCGGCGTCGCGAGCGGATGAGCGAGGAGGCGCGCAAGCGGCTCCAGGCGATCTTCAACGCGTCGGAGCTGGGCGCCGGGTTCCAGATCGCGCTCGCCGACCTCGAGATCCGGGGAGCGGGCAACATCCTGGGCGGCGAGCAGTCGGGGCACATGGCAGCGGTCGGGTTCGACCTGTACTCGCGGCTGCTGGGCGAGGCGGTCGAGGAGGCCAAGGCACGGCGCGAGGACCGGGAGCCCGTCCGCGAGGCGATCCAGGCCGTGGTCGACCTGCCCGTCGACGCCCACCTGCCCGACGACTACGTGCCCGAGGTTGCCCAGAAGCTGGAGCTGTACCGCCGGCTGGCCCGGGCGCGGACGCTGGGCGATGTCGCCGCGTTCCGCCAGGAGGTCACCGACCGGTACGGACCGCTGCCGGCGCCGGTCCTGCGACTGGCCGAGGTGGCGGAGCTCCGGCTGGCCGCCGAATCCGCGGGCGTGGTCTCGCTGGCGCGCGAGGAGGGGCTGCTGGTCGTCCGGTTCGGGGCCGGGCTGTCGCGTGCCACTGCGATGCAGCTGCTGGCGCCATCGGGAGCGGCGGGGCCGCTGCCGGGCGTGCGGCCGGGGGACATGACGTTCGCGTCCAACCAGGTCCGGATCCGGCTGCCGAAGGATCCGCTCAAGGGCTGGGTCCTGACCCAGGCGGTGGTGTCGCGGCTGGTCGCGGCGACCGGCGGCGGAGCGGGAGCCGCAGGATGACGTGGCGTGTCGTTGGCTGGCTTCGCCGACGACGCCGGGCAGCGCGCGTGGTCCTCCTGGATCCGGCCGGCCGCGTGCTGTTGTTTCGCCTCGCGCCGGATCGCGATCCCGCTGGTCGCGGGTACTGGTACCTGCCCGGCGGCGGCATCCGCCTCGGCGAGGCGGTCGAGGCGGCGGCCCGCCGCGAGCTGCGCGAGGAGACGGGCATCCGAGACGCGGAGCTCGGTCAGGTGGTGGGGCAGCGGACAGGGGTCCAGTTCACGTTCGCGGGCCGCGAGATCATCCAGGACGAGTGGTACGTGGCTGGTCGGGTGTCAACGGCCGATCTCGGACCGGATACCCGCGGTCGCCGCCCTGGCCGGCATGGCGGCGAGGCGGACGCGGTTGCCGCAAGCCGCTGGTGGACAACGGCCGACCTGATCGCGACCCGGGATACGGTCTACCCGCCCGGGCTCCCTGACCTGATCGCGAAGGCGGCGGAGACGACCCGGTGACGGACGACCTGGAGCGTCTGCGCGCCATCGAGCTTGCCCTTGCGAGCCGGCACGAATCCGCGATCCAGGGCGGCTACGACGCGGCCCTCGCCGAGGAGTTCGTCGAGCTCGGCCAGAGCGGGCGGCGCTGGACGCGCGACGCGACGCTCGCCGCGATGTCCGGCGATCCGCCACGCGACGACATCGCCATCGAGGTGTTCGAGACGGCAACGCTCGCACCGGACCTGATCCTGGCGACGTACGACCTGGTCGTCATCGGCGTCGACCGGACGCACGCCCGAAGCCGCCGAAGCTCGATCTGGATCCGGCGCGACGGCCGCTGGCAGATGCGCTTCCACCAGGGAACACCGGTTCCCGGTGCGCAGGCCTGACAGCAGATGCGCATCGAGATTCGCCGGGCGACGGCCGCCGACATTCCCGCGCTGGCCGGCGTCCTTGCGCGTGCCTTCGGGCGCGACCAGATGGTTGTCTGGCCGTTCGTGACGGGCGAGGATCTCGAGGCGCGGATCCGTACCCACTTCGAGCAGCTCGATGGCCGCCTCGCAGACGAGGGCTGGATCCACATGGCGGCCGATGGGGATGGTGTCATGGCGCTGATCCCGCCGCATGTCGAGGCGCGGACCCGGGCGATCGACCAGGAATCCGTGCGTGGCATGGCCGGCCTGACGCCCGATGGAGGGCGGCGGTACGAGCGGTTCTGGACCTGGATCGAGGGTTGCCACCCCGATGAGCCGCACTGGCTGCTGGACCAGCTGGCCGTCGACCCACGCGCGCAGGGACGGGGCATCGGGCGGGCGATGCTGGAGCTCGCGGTTGATCACGCCGCCGCCGATGGGCTGCCGCTGTTCCTCGAGACGGGCACCGAGCGCAACGTCGCGCTCTACCGGCACCTCGGGTTCACGGAGATGCAGGCGGCCGACGCCCCGGACGGTGGCCCGCGCGTGTGGTTCATGCGCCGGGACCCGGAGGCTCGGGTGTAGCCCTGCTCGCTCCGGGGCGGCACCCTGGCTCGCGGGATCCAGGCGCCGGGATGGCGAGGCCCTGACGTCGCCGCCGGCCCTCCTGCGCCCGCGCCCGATCAAAGGCATGCTGTGGGCATGAAGCCCTGGTTCGGTCTCCACCACCCCAACTACACGTTTCCCGACACGCCGACGGAACGGCTGTTCGACCGCGTCGTCGAGCAGGCGCAGGCGGCCGAGGCGGCGGGGTTCAGCCTCGTTACCGTGATGGACCATCTCAACCAGATCCCGGGGTTCGGTCCCCAGACCGAGCCGATGCTCGAAGGCTGGTCGACGCTCGCGGCCCTCGCCCGCGAGACGAAAACGGTGCGACTCGGCACCCTGGTCAGCGGGGTCACCTACCGGAACCCCGCCCTGATGGCCAAGATGGCGACCACGCTCGACGTCCTGTCGGGTGGCCGGGCCGTGTTCGGCCTGGGCGCGGCCTGGTTCGAGGCGGAGCATCTCGCGCTGGGGTTCGACTTCCCGCCGATCGGCGAGCGGATGGACCGCCTGGACGAGGCGTTGACCATCGTCAAGGCGATGTTCACCGAGGACCGTCCGACGTTCCACGGCCGCCACTACCGGATCGACGAGGCGCTCAACGTCCCGCGGCCGATCCAGCCGGGTGGCCCGCGGATCCTGGTCGGCGGCGTCGGCGAGCGGCGCACGCTCCGGATCGCGGCCAGGCACGCCGACATGACCCACTGGTTCCCGCTGGGGCTCGAGGGGCTGGCGCACAAGACCGACGTCCTGGCCCGGCATTGCGACGAGATCGGCCGCGATCCGGCGACGATCGAGCGGACGATGGCGTCGCCGGTGCTGGTGGCCGCGACCGAGACCGAGGCGAAGGCGATGCGCGAGCGCATCCCGCCGGCACAGCGCGACAACCTTGTCGTGGGCACGCTGCCGCAGGCCGCGGACGCGCTCCGGCCATACCTGGACGCCGGGTTCACCGGGTTCACGTTCCGCAACAACGAGCTGACCACCCTCGACTCGATTGCGGTCGCGGGCGAGCTGCTGCACCTCGTCGGGGGATAGGGCCGGCACCCTGACCCGTTCCGAACGGGCCGGACCGGGCATCATCTCCGGGTGACCGCGCCCGCCGACACCCGCCACCTCCCGCCGCGCACCGGCGACCTGTTCGTCCCCGGGCTGCGGGGCCTGACCTTGGGCCTCGTGTCCACGATCACGCTGGTCGCGCTCGAGTCGCTCGCGATCGGCACCGTGATGCCGCTGGTCGCCGACGAGCTGGGCGACCTCCAGCTGTACGGGTGGGTGTTCTCCGCGTTCTTCCTGGGCAACCTGATCGGGGTCGTGGTCGCGGGCGGCGCGCTCGACCGGATGCCGCTGGGGCGTCCATTCGCGATCGGGCTCGCGCTGTTCGCCACCGGTCTCCTGATCGGGGGACTGGCCCAGTCGATGCCGATGCTGGTCGGCGCACGGTTCATCCAGGGGCTGGGCGGTGGCGCGGTCGCCCCGACGGCGTATGTCGCGATCGGCCGGTGCCTCCCGGAGCGGCTCCAGCCGCAGATGTTCGCGATGCTGTCCGCGGCCTGGATCGCGCCCGGCGTCATCGGGCCGTCGATCGCGGCGGTGGTCGGCGAAGGCCCCGGCTGGCGGTGGGTGTTCCTGGGCCTGCTACCGCTGCTCGCGGTCGCCGGCGGCCTCGCCCTGTCCGCGCTCCGCCACGTCCCGGCCGCCGCGCCGCCCGGGGAGCACGCGGCGGCGGTGGCCACGATCCGCCGCCTGCCCAACGCCCTGCTGGCCGCCGCCGGGGCGGGGATCCTGGTCGCCTCGATCACGGCGGAGGACGCACGGCTCCTGGTCGCCGGGTCCGTGATCGGGCTGGTCCTGCTCGTCCCCGCGTTCCGCCGGCTCACGCCGGCGGGCACGCTCGCGCTGGTCGCCGGCGTCCCCGCCGCGGTCCTCCTCCGCGGCGTCCTGACCTTCGCCTTCTTCGGCGGCGACGCCTACCTGCCGCTGCTGCTCCAGACCTGGCGCGACACCCCGGCCACGCTGACGGGCGTGGTGTTCACGGCCACCACCGTTGCCTGGTCGGCGGGCACCTGGTTCCAGGCGCGCCGGATCGACCGCGCCGGCCCGCGCCGGTTCATCGCGATCGGCTTTGCGCTCGTTGCGCTCGGCTCGCTGCTGACCCTGCTCGCGGTCGCGCCCGAGGTGCCGCCGGAGATCTCGATCGTGACCTGGTCCCTCACCGGCATCGGCATGGGCTTCGCCTACTCGGCGCTCACGCTGGTCGTGCTCCGCCGATCCGCCCCGGCCGAGCAGGGGGCGGCGTCATCCGCGCTCCAGCTTTCGGACATCCTGGGAACCGCGCTGGGCGCGGGCGTCGGAGGCGCGATCACCGCAATCGGGGAGCGCAACGGGGGCGATGGCCTGGGCTGGGCGCTGGGGATCGTGTTCCTGATGACGGTCGGGGTGGCGCTCGCCGGCCTGCTGGCCTCGCGACGCGTCGGAGGAACCGTCCGGGAGGGGCGTTCGGCTGCGGTAGACTAGCCCCGGCATGACCGCCGGACGCCTGGCGCAGCCGATGTCGCGCCGTCACCACCGGAGGATCCTGAACCCCATGTCCGCCGAGACGCTTCGCGCGAAGATCCGCGAGATCCCCGACTTCCCGAAGCCCGGCATCCTGTTCTACGACATCACGACCGTGCTCAAGGACCCGGCCGCCTACAAGGACGCGATCGACCTCATGCTCGAGCCCTACCGGGACGAGAAGATCGACATCGTGGTCGGGATGGAATCGCGCGGGTTCATCTTCTCGGCTCCCATGGCGTACCAGCTGGGCACCGGCCTCGTCCCGGTGCGCAAGCTGGGCAAGCTGCCGGCCGAGACGCTCACCGTCGAGTACGCGCTGGAGTACGGGTCCAACACGCTCGAGATCCACCGCGATGCGATCACCCCCGGGCAGCGCGTGCTGATCGTCGACGACCTGCTGGCGACCGGCGGCACGGTCCGCGGCACGATCGATCTCGTCGAGCGGCTCAAGGGCGAGGTCGTCGGCCTCGGGTTCCTCGTCGAGCTCGAGTTCCTCAAGGGCCGCGACCGCCTCGACGGCCGCCGCGTGACGAGCGTCATCCGGTACTGACCGAGCGGCGTCGCGCGACGAGCCGCGCCGGCCGCACGGTGACCCAACGGCCCGATGACGGATCAGCCCGACCAGCCACCTGCTCCGCCTCCGGATCCCGACCGGCGGCGCTTCTTCCGCGCGTTCGCCGGCGACGTGTTCGCGTCGGTCGGGTCGGTGCTGGGCGCGGCCCAGATGCTCCAGCAGCAGTCGGCTGAGGCCGCGCGCGACCTGCTCAGCGCCGCCGAACCGCCGGCGGCTGCCGCGGGCGCCGCCGCTCGCCCGATCGAGATCGATGCCTCCACGGCCGGCTTCCGGGCACCGTTCCGATGGGATGCGGATGGCGACGTGTGCTGGGTGGTCGACCAGCGCCGGCTGCCCGACGTGCTCGCGGAGATCGAGGTGCGCGGCGCCGCAGACGGGGTCAACGCGATCAACGACGGGGCGATCTCCGGGTCTGCGGTCCAGGCCCAGGTCGCCGCTGCCGCGCTGGCCGTCGTGGCGAGCCGCGCGCGGGGCTCGCGGCCGTTCGCCCGCCGGGCGACGATCCGGGGGGCCGCCAACGCGTTCCGCCTCACCCGGCCCGGCTCGGCTGCGGTGGCCGCCGCCGTCGATCGGATGGTGGCCCGCCTGGAGCTGTTCGCGCACGACGCCGAGGGCGACGACGTGGCGGCGGCGCTTCGTGCCGAGGCCGAGGCGATCGTGTTCGAGGCGACCGAGGACCACGGAAGGCTGGTGGAGCACGGGCTCAGCGCGCTGCCGGGATCGGTCGACGCGACGCTCCGCGTGCTGACCTTCGGCACCACGGGCCCGATGGGCAGCGGCCAGTGCGGGACGGCCCTCGGCGTCATCCAGGCAGCCCACCACGCCGACCGCCCGATCCATGCCCTGGTGGGCGAGACGCGGCCCCGCTTCGACGGTGCCCGGATCGCCGCCTGGGAGCTGCAGCAGGCGGGGGTCCAGTACTCGATCGTGACCGATGCGGCGGCCCCCGGATGCATCGCCGCCGGCGAGGTGGACGCGGTGCTCGTCACGGCGGACCGCATCGCGGCCAACGGCGACGTGCTCGCGCCTGCCGGGACGTACCCGCTGGCCCTGGCCGCCGCCGCGGCGGGCGTGCCGCTCCTGGTCCTCAGCGCCACGACCGCCATCGACCCGGCCACGGCGACCGGCGCAGACGCGTCGATCGAGGAAGGGCGCCCGGGGCCGATCCTGCGCGCCGCCGGTACCAGGATCGCGCCCGAGGGCAGCCAGGTCCGGAACCCCGTCCAGGACCTGACGCCGGCCGCGCTGGTCACGGCGCTGGTCACGGAGGAGGGGGTCCTTCACCCGCCGTTCGCCGAGGCGATCGCCGCCGCGTATCTCGCCGCGTCCGCGCGTCGCGCGGCGTCACCGGGGTTCGCGGCCCTCGCGGCCAGGCCCGCCGATGCGGGAGGCGCGAGCGCCGAGGTACCGGCACCGGGCCCGGAGGCCCCCGTGGCCGACGTACCCGCACCCGATCCGGAGGCGGAAGGCTGATGGCGACGGTGGCGCTCGGGGAGCGTGGCCGATCGGTCGTCGCTCGCGCCAGCACCGACAAGGAGACCCTGCGGACCTTCCTCGAGCGCGATCGCCTGTTCGCCGCGTATGCCCTGTGCGATCTCGAGACGCGCGAGTTCCCGCGAACGCGATGGGGGATCGCCACCAGCGGTGACGAGGTCATCGCGCTCGGGCTCGAGTACGGCGGCGTCACCCCCCAGCCGCTGTTCGTGATGGGTCGCAACGACGGCATCGCGGCCATCCTGCGCGACGTGCTCCGCCCGCGGGCGGCCTACCTCGCGGCAGCGGCCGAGGCGCTGGCGGCCGTGGGCCAGGTCTACCGCGTGGAGCCCGGACCGCCGATGATCCGGATGACGGTGGACCGGGCCCGGTTCCAGCCCGCGCCGGCGTCGGTCGAGCGCCTGCTCCCCGTCGAGGCCGGCGAGCTCAACCGCCTGTACCAGCTCGGGTTCGCGGCGTGGCTGTCCTCGAACACCATCGCCGAGGGCGTCTACTACGGGATCCGCGTCAACGGGCGCCTGGTGTCGGCGGCGGGCACGCACGTGATCTCGCGTGAGGCGCGGCTCGCCGTGGTGGGCAATGTCCTGACCCATGCCGACCATCGCGGGCGGGGGTACGCGACCGCGGTCACCTCCGCGGTGACCGCAGAGCTTCTCCGGTACTGTGACGATGTCGTGCTCAACGTCCGGGCGGACAACCCACCCGCGATCCAGGCCTATCGCAAGCTGGGCTACACCGAGCACTGCCGGTTCGAGGAGCGCCTCGTCCGTCGGGTCGGATCCCCGTGGTCCGGCCTGACCGCCCCCCTCCGCCGCATGTTCGCCGGCCGGGCCGCCGCGCCGGCATCGCCCGTCCACCTCGACCAGGCCCACCCGCTCACGCCGCCGGCGGACGGCGCCCCCGAGGAGCCCTGAGGAGCTTTGATGACCGACCAGACGCCGCTCGTCCCGCATGACGTGACCGACCTCTCCCTTGCCGCCGAAGGCGTTCGCCGGATCGAATGGGCCGAGCGCGAGATGCCCGTGCTGCGCCTGATCCGCGAGCGGTTCGAGCGCGAGCGGCCCCTGGCCGGACTGCGGATCGGCGCCTGTCTCCACGTCACCACCGAGACCGCGAACCTCGCGCGGACGCTCAAGGCCGGTGGCGCCGAGGTCCACCTCGCCGCATCGAACCCGCTGTCCACCCAGGATCCGACGGCCGCGGCGCTCGTCGCCGAGTACGGGATCTCGACCTATGCCCGCCGCGGCGAGGACCGCGACACCTACTACGCGCACCTGCGCACCGTTGCCGACATCCATCCCGCGATCACGATGGACGACGGCTGCGACCTGGTGTCGCTCCTGCACAGCGAGCGGCGGGACCAGCTCGCAGAGGTCCTGGCCGGGACCGAGGAGACGACGACGGGTGTCATCCGCCTGCGGGCGATGGCCGCCGACAAGGCCCTCGCGTTCCCCGTCGTCGCGGTCAACGAGGCGCTGACCAAGCACCTGTTCGACAACCGGTACGGCACGGGCCAGTCCACGCTGGACGGGATCCTGCGGGCGACCAACATCCTGATCGCCGGGCGCAACGTGGTGGTGGCGGGGTACGGCTGGGTCGGACGCGGCATCGCGTCCCGGATGGACGGGCACGGTGCGCATGTCACGGTGGTCGAGGTCGACCCGGTGCGGGCGCTCGAAGCGCTCATGGACGGCTTCCAGGTGATGACCGTCGGCGAGGCCGCGGGCTGGGGCGACCTGTTCATCACCGCGACCGGCAACATCAACGTGTTCCGGCGCGAGCACTTTGCCGCCATGCGCGACGGCGCGATCATGGCCAATTCCGGGCACTTCGACGCGGAGCTCGACCTCGCGGCGCTGCGCGAGATGGCCGAGGGCCACGTGCGCGACGTCCGCGACAACGTCCAGGAGTTCGACATCGGTGGCAAGAAGCTGCACCTGATCGCCGAGGGCCGGCTGGTCAACCTGGGTGCCGCCGAGGGGCACCCCGCCGCCGTCATGGACATGAGCTTCGCGAACCAGGCGCTGGCGGCCGAGTACGTGGCCACGCACCACGCGGAGCTCGAGCCCAGGGTGTACGTCGTCCCCGAGGCGATCGACGCCGAGGTGGCCCGGCTCAAGCTTGCGGCGCGCGGCATCACGCTCGATTCGATGACCGCCGAGCAGCTCGAGTACGTGTCGTCCTGGCAGCACGGAACGTGACCCCGGGTCGACACCACGACCATCCCCGCGCCGACCCCGTCACGGCGCCGTACGGGAGCTGGCGCTCGCCGATCGACATCGAGCTCGTGGCCGGCACCGCGGTCAGGCTCGCCGAGCCGAGGCTCGACGGCGATGACATCTACTGGCTCGAATCGCGGCCAACGGAGCAGGGACGCTCGACGCTGATCCGCCGGTCGGACGACGGCACCACCACGGAGCTCACGCCGGCGCCGTTCCGGGTCGGCGATCGCGTCCACGAGTACGGTGGCGGCAGCTTCGTGGTGGACCGCCGGCGGGTGATCGCCTCGTCGCTCGTGGATGGACAGCTGTGGCACATCGATCCGGCCGGAAGAGGCCCGTCGGGTGCCCTGACACCGCCGGGCCCGTGGCGCTACGCGGACCTGTTCGTGGATCCCGTGCGCCCCATCGTGTACGCCGTGCGCGAGACCCACGACCCCGTCGCGGACCTGCCGGCGACGGTACGCAACGAGCTGGTCGCCATCTCGCTCGACGGCAGCGATGGCGCGGGCCGGGTCCTCGTCACCGGTCTCGACTTCGTGTCCTCGCCCCGTCCCTCCCCGGACGGGCGCCGGCTCGCCTGGCTGGAGTGGGATCACCCCGACATGCCCTGGGACGCCACACGGCTGCGGGTTGCCGATCTCTCGCCGGACGGTGCGCTCGCGGAGCCCAGGACCGTGGCCGGCGGTCCCGGGGTCTCGATCGTCCAGCCGGAATGGAGCCCCGAGGGCGTCCTGCATTTCGTCTCGGACGAGACAGGCTGGTGGAACCTGTGCGCGCTCGACGGCGCGGACGGCGTCGACGGGACGGCGCGCAACCTCGCGCCGATGGAGGCGGAGCTGGGCGACCCGGCCTGGGTGTTCGCCCGCTCGTCGTACGGGTTCGCGCCGGACGGTGCCATCCTGGCCGTTGCCCGCGCGAACGGGCGGGACCGGTTCGTACGGATCGCCCGCGATGGCACGGTCGAGCCGATCGAGAGCCCGCTCAGCGAGGCCGAGGGCCTGCGGGTTGCGGCGGGGACCGCCGTGGTTGTCGCGGCCGGCCCACGCGAGGGTGCGGCGGTCACCGTCCTGTCGGCGGTCACCGGGGATCGCCTGGCTGTGCTCGCGCGCTCGCTGACGACCCCGGTCGACCCGCGAGGTCCTGCCCGACGCCGAATCGATCGCGTTCCCGACGACGGATGGCGCCACGGCACGTGCGCTGTACTTCGCGCCCACCAACGACGCGTACCGCGGCCCGCATGACGAGCGTCCGCCGCTGATCGTCCTGGCACACGGCGGTCCGACGTCGGCGGCATCGTCCTCGCTGTCGCTGGACCGGGCGTTCTTCACCTCGCGCGGGATCGCCGTCGTCGACGTCGACTACCGCGGCTCGACCGGGTACGGGCGCCCGTACCGGGATGCGCTCAAGGGTCGCTGGGGCATCGTCGACGTCGACGACTGCATCGCCGCGGCGGCGTACCTCTCCGAGCGTGGGTCGGTGGACCCGGCGCGCATGGCGATCCGCGGCCCCAGCGCGGGCGGCTATACGGCGCTCGCCGCCCTGGCCTTCCGGCCGGAGGTGTTCGCGGCCGGGATCAGCCACTACGGGATCGCCGACCTGGAGCTCATCCACGTCGACGGCCACAAGTTCGAGTCCCGCTACGACGAGGCGATGATCGCGCCGTGGCCCGAGGGGCGCTCCGTGTTCCGCGAGCGGTCGCCCATCCACGCGTTCGACCGGGTTCGTGTCCCGGTGCTGATCTTCCAGGGCCTCGACGACAAGGTCGTGCCACCGTCGCAGGTCACGTCGATGGAGACTGCGCTGCTCGGTCGAGGCGTGCCCCACGTGGTGATGCGGTTCGCGGGCGAAGGGCACGGGTTCCGCCGTGCCGAGACGCAGCGCGCCACGTATGCGACGGAGCTGTCGTTCCTGGGCCGCGTGTTCGGGTTCACGCCCGCGGACGACCTCCCCCCGCTCGAGGTCCCGGGGCTGCCCTGACGATCGGGCCGAGGTGCGCGATCCGGGCCGGGTGGTACGCTCCCCCTCGCATCAACGCACGGCGCAGGTCGGGAGCAGCATGAGCATCGTCGACGCAGATCACTACCTGTTCACGTCCGAGTCCGTGACCGAGGGTCACCCGGACAAGATGTGCGACCAGATCTCGGACGCCATCCTGGACGCGATCATCCGCGACGACCCCTATGCCCGCGTCGCGTGCGAGACCGCGACGACGACCGGCCTGGTGCTCGTGCTGGGCGAGATCTCGACCTCGACCTACATCGACTTCCAGTCGATCGTGCGCGACACCGTCCGCGACATCGGCTACACGAAGGCCGAGTACGGCTTCGACTACCTGACCTGCGGGACGCTGGTGAGCGTCAAGGAGCAGTCGAGCGACATCGCGCTGGGGGTCGACGCCGCGCTCGAGGTCCGCTCGGACGCCGCGCCCGCGCACGAGCTGGGTGCCGGCGACCAGGGGATGATGTTCGGCTACGCCTGCCGCGAGACACCGGAGCTGATGCCGCTGCCGATCGCGCTCGCCCACCGGATGGCCCGCCGCCTGGCCGAGGTCCGCAAGTCCGGCCAGCTGCCGTACCTCCGTCCCGACGGCAAGACCCAGGTCACCGTCGAGTACGAGCGTGGCGTGCCCAAGCGGGTGCGGACCGTGGTCGTCGCGTCGCAGCACGATCCGGACGTCCGCGCGGAGCGGATCCGATCCGACATCGTGCAGTACGTGATCCTGCCCTCGATCCCCGAGGACCTGCGTCCGGTGGACCCGGTGATGCACGTGAATGCCACGGGTCGCTTCGTCACCGGCGGCCCGATGGGCGACGCGGGGCTGACCGGCCGCAAGATCATCGTCGACTCCTACGGCGGCATGGCCCGTCACGGCGGTGGTGCCTTCTCGGGCAAGGACCCGACGAAGGTCGACCGCTCCGCCTCCTACGCGGCGCGCTGGGTGGCCAAGAACGTCGTCGCCGCCGGCCTCGCGGACCGGTTCGAGCTCGAGCTCGCGTACGGCATCGGGATCGCCCGCCCCATCTCGCTCTCGATCGAGACGTTCGGGACCGGGCGGGTCGACGACACGGTGATCCAGCAGCTCGTCGAGCGCCACTTCGACCTCCGGCCGGCATCGATCATCGCGGCGCTCGACCTGCGTCGCCCGATCTACCGCCAGACGGCCTCGTACGGCCACTTCGGACGCGTCGACCTCGACCTGCCCTGGGAGCGCACGGACAAGGCGTTCGCCCTGGCCGCCGACGCCGGGCTGCCCGAGCCCGAGCTTGCCGAGGTCGCGACAGCCTAGCGCTGCTCCGCGATCATCCCGGCCATGCCGCCCGCCTGCCCGCCACCGCTCCGCCGGGCGTTGCGCGACAGTGCGAGCTGCCCGATGGCGAGGAGCGCCAGGGTCACCACCAGCATCATCGTCGCGACCGCGTTGGTCTCCGGCGAGACGCCGCGCTTGACCTGGCCGAAGATGAAGATGGGCAGCGTGGACGAGCCCGGGCCGGACACGAACGACGTGATCACGTAGTCGTCGAAGCTGAACGTGAACGACAGCAGGAACCCGGCCACGATCGCCGGCAGCAGCTGCGGGAACGTGATCTGGCGGAACGTCCGCCACGGCGACGCGTACAGGTCCTGCGACGCCTCGACCAGCGTGCGGTCCATGCCCGACAGCCGGGCGCGGACCAGCAGCAGCACGATGCTGATGTTGAACAGCATGTGGGCCGCGATGATCGTCGGGATCCCCAGCTGGAGCCGCAGCCCGGTGGCATCGTTGATCACCCCGAAGGTCGAGGCGAACAGGACCAGCGTGGACAGCGCGATCACGATCTCGGGCACGATGATCGAGATGTAGGTCAGCGCATCGAAGCCGATCCGGACTCCCCTGGGCACGCGCTGGAGGCCGAGCGCGGCCATCGTGCCGAACGTCGTCGCCAGGATCGCGTTGGGCAGGGCAACCGAGAAGCTGTTGCGCAGCGCGCTGGTCACGACGTCATCGCCCAGCGCCTTGCCGTACCACTCCAGCGAGAACCCGGTCCAGATCGTGGCCAGCCGGTTGGCGTTGAAGCTGAACAGGACCACGATCACGATCGGCAGGTACAGGAAGGCGTACACCAGCGACGTGTGCGTGCGCAGCCAGATCTCGACCAGCAGGCCGATGCGGTCGATCCGTGGTCGCGGACGACGGCGCCGGGCGATCCCGGCCACGGCAGGAACGGCCGAGGCGGTCATCGGGCAGCGCTCATATGACGCTCACGTCGCGGCCATGCCGGCCGCGGTTGACGAACCACACGTACACCGTGATGACCAGGAGCATCACGATGATCAGGAGCACCGCCATCGCAGACCCGAACGGCCAGTTCCGGGTCTGGATGAACGCGTCCACCAGGGCGTTGCCCATGAGGAACGTGCGGCCGTAGCCCAGGATGGCGGGGATGACGTACTCGCCCGTCATCGGGATGAACACCAGGATGCTGCCCGTGATCAGGCCGGGCAGCGCGATCGGCAGGGTGACCTGCCGGAACGTCGCCCATCGGGCGGCTCCGAGGTCCTTCGATGCCTCGACCAGCGTCCGGTCCATCCGCTCCAGGGTCACGTACAGCGGAAACACCATCAGCGGCAGGTAGCCGTAGACCAGGCCCAGGAGCACGGCCGGCGGGTTGCCCAGGATCCGGAAGTCCGGGTCGCCGATGATCGCGCCGATGAGCCCGCCCAGGTTCTCCCTGCCCAGGATGATCAGCCACGAGTACGTGCGGATCAGGAAGCTCGTCCAGAACGGGATGACCAGCAACAGGATGAGCAGGCCCTTGCGCCGTCGCGCACGGGTCGCGATGAAGTAGGCGAGGGGGAGTCCCACCAGCAGGCAGCCGATCGTGCCCGCGACCGCCATCCACAGCGAGGTGAAGAACGGCTCCATTCGCTGGGGCTGGCTCAGCAGCCGCGTGTAGTTGTCGAACGTGAACGCGGCATCGTAGCCGCCGTTCTTGGCGCGGTTGCCGAAGCTGAACACCGTCACGATGACGAGCGGCGCCACCAGCAGCACGAGGTACCACAGGCCGGCCGGGAACACGAGGGCGGTGGTCAGGAGGGCGGACAGGCTTCGCCGCCCTCCTGGTTCCGTCGCCGTGGTCGGTTCCGCCATCTCAGGCGCCGCTCATCGGTGATGCGATCCGCGATCCGGGCTCAGCCGCCGATCTTGGACTTGAACTCCTGCCAGATGTCGATCCGGTGCTGGTCGCTCGACAGGTCGATGGCTCCCTCGAGCTTGGACATCACGTCATCCGGCGGGAAGATCGCGGGATCGGCCAGGACGGCCGGATCGATGTACTTCTTGGCCTCGTCGTTGGGCGACCCGTAGCCGTTGTAGTTCGTCTCCTCCGCCTGGACCTCCGGGTCCTGGATGAAGTTGAGGAACGCGTACGCGGCATTCGGGTTGGGCGCATTGGCGACCAGCACCCAGGTGTCGAGCCAGAACAGGCTGCCCTCGCTGGGCACGACGTACTTGATGTCGGCGGTCGCGGGATCGGCGCGCATGGCGACGATCGGTCCGGTCCAGCCGAGGCACAGTGCCGCTTCCTCGCTCGCAAGCTTGTCCTGGTAGGTGTCCGAATCGAGCGCCAGGATGTGCGGGGCCAGGTCGAGCAGGATCGTGCGCGCCTGCTCGAGCTCGCCGGAGTCGGTCGAGTTGAGCGAGGCGCCGATCATCTTGAGCGGCATGATGAACACGTCGCCCATCGAGTCGACGAACACGGTCTTGCCGGAGTACTTGCCGACGGTCAGGTCGTACAGGTTCTGCCACAATTCGACCGGCTCGGAGACGAGCTTGCTGCGATACAGGATGCCCGTGGTCCCGAAGTCCTTGGGCAGCTGGTACTCGTCCTTGGGGTCCCAGTTGAGGCCCTTGAACGCCTTGTCGATGTACTGCGCGTTGGGGATCCGAGACCAGTCGATCTTCTGGATGTAGCCGCCGTCGACCAGCGCCGGCGTGTACTCCGCGGTGGGTGCCGCGATGTCGTAGCCGGACGCGCCGGCCTGGAACTTCGCGAGCAGCTCCTCGTTGTTGGCAAACGTGTCGTACTGGAACTTCTCGACCCCGAACTCGGCCTTGAACTTGTCGATGTTGTCGGGGCTCACGTAGTCGGACCAGTTGTACATGTACAACTGCTTCTCGATCTCGTACGAGGGGGCCGGTGGTGAGCCTCGCCGGCCGGAGCTGGCCGCCGGTGCGCTGCTCTCCGCGGCCGCCGGGCTATTGGTGCTGGTCCCACCGCTGCTGCAGGCGGCGAGCGCCGCGCTGCCGCCGAGCAGTCCCGCCGCCGCCAGGAAGCTCCGACGTGGAACGCGGTTCTGCGACGCACGCCGCAGGATCTCGTCGAGCTGATCCGCCATGTCTCCTCCTCCAATACCGGACGCTGCGCGACCCGACCGTCAGGCCACGAGAATGAGGTTCGCCGAGTCCTCCCAGCGGACGACGACCGGGTCCCCCGGACCAACGCCGGTCGTCGAGGTCGCCCCCGTCGTGTTCTGGCGCCGGACGATCATCTCGCCGGCGACATCGGTGGTGACCCGGAACTCCGTCTGTTCTCCCAGGTAGGTGCCCTGTCGAATGCGCCCATCGATGCTCGTCCAGCCGTCCCCGGCGGGCTCCGCGTGCGCCGCGGGATCCACCCCCAGGCGCTCCGGCCGGACGGCGACGATGACCGCGGTCCCGGCGGCAGGGCGCGCGTCGGGGTCCGTGACGATCCCGGTCAGCCGCAGCCCCCGGTCCGACTCGACGACCCCGCGACCGGTCGCGGGGTCATGCTCCACGAGCCGGCCTTCGATCGGGTTCGAGACGCCGATGAAGTTGGCCACGAACCGGTTGACCGGTCGCTCGTACAGGTCGGCCGGCTTGCCCAGCTGCTGGATGCGGCCGCTCTGCATGACGACGATCACGTCGCTCATGGTCAGCGCCTCCTCCTGGTCGTGGGTCACGTAGACGAACGTGATCCCGACCTCGCGCTGGAGGGCCTTGAGTTCCAGCTGCATCTCCTTGCGCAGCTTGAGATCGAGCGCGCCCAGTGGTTCGTCGAGCAGGAGTACGGTGGGGTGGTTGATCAGCGCGCGCGCCAGCGCGACGCGCTGCTGCTGCCCCCCGGAGAGCTCCCAGGTGCGCCGCCGCTCGTACCCGCTGAGGCGCACGAGGTCCAGCGCCTCGCCGGCGCGCCGCTTCTCGTCCGCCTTGGTGACCCCGCGCTGGCGCAGGCCGTAGCCGACATTCTGGGCGACGTCCATGTGCGGGAACAGGGCGTAGTGCTGGAACACCGTGTTGACGTTGCGCTTGTAGGGCGGCACGCCGGCGACGGGCTCGCCGGCGAGCAGGATCTCGCCCGAGGTCGGCTGCTCGAAGCCCGCGATCATCCGCAGTGTCGTCGTCTTGCCGCACCCGGACGGGCCGAGGAACGAGTAGAACGATCCGTTGGCGACCGACAGGCGCATCGCGTCCACCGCGACGACATCGCCGAACCGCTTGGTCACGTCGACGATCTCGACATCGGGGGTGCCGCCGCTCGCGGCGCCCGGGCTCAGGTCGGACCCGGCCGCACCGCTGACGTCCGGAGCGGGGCCGCGGCGCAGGCTGTCGTGGCCAGGGCTCGCTGCTCCGGGAGTCGCCGACATGGTCAAACGCGCGTCCTCGGCTCCTGCGATCATCGCTCGGCCCCCAGCGATCGGTCTGCGGATGGTACGAAAGCGAGCCGCGGCACGTCAACGTGAGTCGCGCATGGTGCGTGCGAAGTTCGCAGATCGCGAGCCCGCTCGCGACGAGATTCGCGTGGGCGATCGCGCGTTGGACCGGGGCTGCCGACCCTAGAATGGATTCGATGTACGTCGTGATCATGGCCGGTGGCGGTGGCACGCGGTTGTGGCCGCTCTCGCGTCCCGACCGCCCGAAGCCGTTCCTCCCGCTCTTGGGCGAGGAGTCGCTGCTGCAGGCGACCGTCCGGCGCCTGGCCGGGCTGCCCGGGCTCGGCGACGACATCACGGTCGTGACGGACCAGCGGTACGAGCCGCTGGTGCGCGCCCAGCTGCCCGGGGTCGGGGTCCTCGCGGAGCCGGCGGGCCGGAACACGGCAGCGGCCATTGCCCTGGCGACCGTCGCCCTGGAGCGGCCGGCCGACGAGGTGATGGTGGTCCTGCCCGCCGATCACTTCGTCGATCCGGGACGCGAGGGCGTGTTCCGGGAGGTGCTGGCGCGTGCGGCCGCCGACATGGCAACCGGCGTGTTCGGGATCGAGGATCCGTTGGTGACCCTCGGCGTCCAGGTCACGCACGCGTCGGTCGAGTACGGCTACCTCGTTCCCAGAGTCGACCAGGGCGGTGTCATCGACCGCCTCCAGGCCTATCCGCTCGCGGCGTTCGAGGAAAAGCCCAAGCCGGCCCGAGCCGAGGAGCTCGCGCGCCAGACCGGCGTGGCGTGGAACGCGGGGATGTTCCTGTGGCGGCGGCGCGCGATCCGCGCGAACCTGGAGCGGTACACCGGGCTGGTCGGGCTGCTGGAGCCGACGATCACCGCGCGCGCCCTGCTCGCGCATGCCTACGAGCAGCTCAAGCCGGTGTCGATCGACTACGCCGTGATGGAGAGCGCCGCACGCGACGGTCGCGTGGTCATGGGCTCGATGGACGTCGGCTGGTCGGACATCGGCAGCTGGACGTCGCTGCTCGAGGCCATCGGCGCGGGTGGTCGCGGCTCCGTCGTGCAGCCCGGCGAACGGGTCGACGTTGCCGCGGACGACGTCGTGGTGCGGCGCATGGACGGGGTGATTCGCGTCCTCCGCCCGCTGGAGGCCGGTAGCATGACAGCGGCGCAGCCGGTCGCCGTCCTCCACGGACCCGATGAGCGCGCCGTCCAGGCGCTCCTCGACCGGTGCGCTGCAGCGGAGGCTGATGCGTGACCGACCAGGCGACGGCGCCCACCCCCACCCGGATCGTGTTCGGGACCGATGGCTGGCGCGCCCGCGTGGCCGAGGACTTCACGTTCGAGAACGTGCGCCGGTGCGCCGACGGCGTCGCGCGCTACGTCGTCGGCCGCGGAGCGCAGGCGAAGGGCGTCGTCATCGCCTACGACCGCCGGTTCGCGTCGGAGCACTTCGCCCAGGCCGCGGCAGAGGTCCTCGTGGCCCAGGACATCCCGGTCGCCATCAGCCGGACGGCCGTCCCGACCCAGATGAGCTCGTACGAGGTCATGGAGCGCGGCGCGGCGGCCGGGATCGTGATCACGGCCTCCCACAACCCCTGGACGGACAACGGGTTCAAGGTCAAGGCACCGACGGGGGCCGCCGCCGGCCCCGAGATCCTCTCGGTGCTCGAGGCCGCGATCGCGGACAACGGCGGCCGGGCCGTCGAGCGGCGGCCGTTCGCCGATGCCGAGGCCGCGGGCATGGTCGAGTGGTTCGACCCGTTCCCGGGCTACGAGCGCTATGTCCGCCGAACCGTCGACCTCGACGCGCTCAAGGCGGCGGATGTGTCCGTGCTCGTCGAGCCGCTGTACGGCTCGGGTTCGGGCTGGATCCCGCGGCTGCTCGATGGGGGCAGGATCCGGGTCACCGAGATCCACAACGAGCGCAACCCGTACTTCGGCGGCGTCAACCCCGAGCCGATCCGCCCGCACATCGACCAGGCACTTGCCCGGATCGCGGGCGGCGGGTTCGACCTCGGGCTGCTGCTGGACGGCGACGCCGACCGTGCGGGCGCCGTCGACGAGCGAGGGACGTTCCTCCACCAGCTCGAGGTGACCGGGCTGCTGATGTACTACCTGGCCGAGCATCGCGGGCTGCGCGAGCCGGTCGTGGTCAGCGTCAACAACACCTCGACGGCGGCCACGCTGGGCCGGCACTACGGGATCGAGACGTACGAGGTCCCGGTGGGGTTCAAGTTCATCGGACCCAAGATGATCGAGACCGGCGCGATGCTGGGCGCGGAGGAATCGGGGGGCTATGGCTTCGGGATGCACCTGCCCGAGCGCGACGGGATCTACGCGGACCTGATGCTGCTCGACCTGTTCCTCAAGGAGCGCGCGCGGGGCAGCTGGCCGGTGTCGCGGATCATGGAGCAGTTCCACGCCCTGGCCGGTCCGTCGTTCTACCGCCGGATCGACGTCCACTTCCAGCGGTCGGAGTACGAGGACGTCAAGCGCCGGGTCCTGGTCGGGCTCAGCGAGCAGCCGCCCGCGGCGCTCGACGGCCAGCCGGTCGATCGCACCCAGGCCCTGTCGACCAACGACGGGTTCAAGTTCTTCCTGGCCGACGGATCCTGGCTCCTGGTCCGAGCGAGCGGCACCGAGCCGCTGGTCCGGGTGTACACCGAGGCCACCCGGCCGGACCTGCGCGACGAGCTGGTCGTGACCGGCGAGCGACTGGTCCGGGGGGGCTGACCAGGCGGCCCGGGGGGTGTAGGCTTGGCTGCAGCGACCGCCATCACCGGTCCTGCGGGTCCGACCGGACGGCGGCCCTCGTGGAAGCCCGTCGCGGGGCGACTGGAGGTAGATCGGCGATGCACTCCTCTCTCATCGGCAAGGTCGAGAAGGCGAATCGCTACGCTCGCGAGCTTGATCGCATCACGATCGAGCGCGTCGCCCTGACGTTCCGCGGTGACAACGACACCCATCACGTCAGCCTCGATGCCGGCCAGTGGCACTGCACGTGCCACTACTTCGAGAGCTGGGGCTCGTGTGTCCATCTCCTCTCGCTGCAGAAGATCTTCGGCGTGATGCTGCCCGAGGACGCGCAGGTCTCGATCTTCAACGCGGCCCCCGCACCCGCCTGACGGCGCCCGCACGCCGGGGCCGCTGGCACCCGGCCGAGGCGGCGGGCGAGCGGCCGCGACACCCGACCAGCGCGCGCTCACGGAGCGACCTCGAGTCGCCAGAACCACGTGGCGTCGTATCCGGCCGCGAACGTGGCGGTGACCTGGAGGCTCCAGTCCCCGGGCCGCCCGGGCGGGGCGATCACGATCGCGCCACTCGCGCCATCACCGCCGGGCACGGCATCGCCTGCCGCGCCGTCGACGACCGGCGCCCACTGTGCGAGCCACGTCGCCTGTCCGAGACCGGGGTCGAACGACACCGTGACCGGCCCGCTGGACGCGTCGCCGATCGGGTCACCGACGATCCACGGCGCGTCCGACACCAGCCCGTTCCAGGTGAACGTGCCCAGGGCGCCGGCGACCGGTGCATCCCATGACCCGGCGAGCATCGCCGTCGGTGGGTCCGCGGGCATGGGCTGGAGGCTCGGGCGCACGCTCGGCGCGGCGCTTGGGGCTGCCGGCGAGGGACTGACCAGCGGCGGCGCGGCGGTTGGGGTCGCGCTCGGGGCGGACGCGGTGGCGACCACCGCACCCGAACCACCCGACCCGCCCCCGCTGCACGCTGCGGCGATCGCGGCGACGAGCAGCACCC
Organism: uncultured Chloroflexia bacterium; assembly: GCA_963835335.1. Classification (GTDB taxonomy): domain Bacteria; phylum Chloroflexota; class Limnocylindria; order Limnocylindrales; family CSP1-4; genus CAIXZV01. Next base: position 72,957 of record CAWIFB010000004.1, read on the forward strand.
ACAACAGGCGGCGCGCGCCGTCACGACCGCCGGCGGGACCCGCGATCGGCATCACGACCCCCCGCCGATCACGGACAACGGACAGGGCTTGTAGGCACACCCGGTCCAGGCACTGACGCTCAGCGTCGTCGATGTGGACCCCCGGAGGCCTTCGCCGGAGGGCTTCGAGAACACGGCCCGGAAGCTCCGGGCCACCCAGACGGCGACCGAGGCCGAGTACCTCCCCGACGACCCGGCGGTCATCGTCGCGACGTTCGACCAGCCGCTGCCGGTATTGCCCTGGAGGATCACGACGCGGGAGCTGATCGGGTTGTTCAGCAGGCGTCCGGTGCCGGCGCTCGACAGGGTCGCGGTGAAGGTGACCGTCGAGCCGGCCACCACCGCCGTCGCGGACGACGTGAGGGCAAGCTTGGTGGGCACGTCGAGACAGGTGCTGTACGGGGTCGTCCACGACTGGACGTCGTACTGCTGCTGGAGCGTGGCGACATCGCAGCGTGCGTATCTGTGCGCGTTCCATCCGGCCTTCGCCTTCGCTGGCTGGATGCGCTGCATGATGGCGTCGAGGGCATCGCTGTTGTCGGGCAGGTTCACGTGGTGGTCGAGGATCATCACGTGCCCCAGCTCGTGGAGGGCCACGTTCTCGGCCTCGAAGCAGCCGGTCGGCGATCCGGTCATCTCGCACCAGCGCAGCGTGCCCCAGTCGTACCGGTGACCGTTCTCGCGATACCACACGCCGAACCAGCCCGGTGGATCGCGGCGCATGCAGGCCAGGGCGTTGACGCCGCACGGGACCGACGTGCCGTAGTACACGAGGTTGCCCGAGCTGCTCGAATACGCGAACGTCGGCGCCTTCGACAGGCGGGTGCCGTTGGCGTCAGCCGCGCCCCGCGCGATCGCCGACCGGATCGCCGACGGGGGCGTGCCGGAGGACGACCAGCGGTAGGTGAGGCCGAGGTTCTGCGCGTACAGGCCGCCGCCGAGGATCGGGTCGGGGGTGGCCGCGACCGCGGGGAGCACGTTCGTGAGCGACATGAGCAGGCCGAGCACGAGCGCCGTGAACGGGACCGCGGGCCGGCGGCGCATGCTTGGTGATCATCGGATCGTCTCCTCGATGGCGTCGAGGGCGGAGGTCAGCGGATTGATCGCACGGGCCGCGCCCGGATCGGACACGAGACCGTCCGGTGCCACCAGCAGGTCGTCCACCGGGATGGTCGAGCCGCTCGTCGCGGCCGACCCGCCCCGAACGGGCAGCAGGCCGGCGCTGCCGGCGACGGTCGAACGAGCTCCCGTGTCGAGGTCGACCAGCTCGAGCCGGCCGTCGGTCGCCGCGTACGCGACGACACCCTGGCCCGTCCCGCCGACGATCGCCGGGCCGGCCTCGCGCACGACGATGCTGCGCTCGCGGGCCTCGACATCGACGGCGATGACCGGGCAGGGAAACCCGTGACACACGCCTGAGGCGATGACCGTGGTTCCGTGCATCCCGAGCATCGGGCCGGTCGCCTCGACCGATGTCACCAGCCCCGTCGCCGGATCGAGGACCCGGCTCCGGCAGGCGAGCTCGCCGCACGACGAGACGGCCAGGCGGCGGCCGTCGACCAGGTGCAGCTCCGTGCTGAACGTCGGACCGTAGCGATCATCCTGCGCCAGCCCGGGCAGCACCTGGACCGCCGGCGACGTGCCCGGTTCGCGGCGCCACACCCCGAGATCCGCGCGCGTGGACCGGTCGACGCGGTGCTCCCAGATCGTTCCGTCGCCGGGCGACAGGACGGCTCCCCGGATCACGTCCGCCTCGCGAGCGACGACCGTTGCGCACCCCCGGCCGACGTCGATGATCCGCAGCTCGGAGGTCGACCCATCGTCATCGCCCACCACGACCCGGCCGTCCACCGGTCCGGACGCGAACGACTCCGGCGACAGGTCGAGGTGTCGCTCCCGGCCGCCGATCCGGCCGAGCGTCAGCCGCCGGCCCTCGAGCGTCCCGGTGTCGTCGAGCATCGAGTCCAGCCGGAACCAGGCTGGCGCAACGCTCTCGATGCCGGCCTCCGCGAGCGCCGGGCACGGCGGTGGCTGCCACGGTGGTGCCGCAGCGCTCAGCATCGGCGGACGGCCGAGCCCGGTCGCCGCGAGCGCCCCGAGCATGGCCAGTGGTGTCAGGCCCCGGATCCATCGGGCGGCCTCCATGAGTACCTCCTCCGGCGGGGACATCGGTGGCGGGAGGAGGGCGAGGGCGCCAGTCTCGCGGGCGCCACATATCGGCCACTTATCAGGTGCCGGGGTGGTACGCTCGTCGGGTCATCGGGACCACGTGGTCCCCAAAGATCCGACGCGGTACGGTCGCGAAGCCGGTGAGATTCCGGCACAGTCCCGCTACGGTGACCGCCCCCAGGGGGCGGAAGTCCGGTCGCCGACCTGCCGTCGCCGCTCGAGCCTTCGAGAGAAAGGTCAGGCGTATCGTGCGATCCACCGCCTGACCCTTGCTTCGACCCGAAGCGAGGGTCTTCTGCTTCTCCGCCCCTCCCTGCACCCTGGAGTCCCAGTGGACGCACGTCCGTATCGATCGAGCCCGGCCCGCGCCGCGCGGATGGCCCCTGTCCTGCTGTTGATCCTCGTGACGGTGCTGGCCGCCTGCGCCGGTCCCGCCTCGACGGCCTCGCCCGCCCCCGTCACGCCCGGACCTTCCGCCGCTCCGACGCAACCCCCGACCGCCGCCCCCGCCTTTCCCGCGACCATCACCGACGACGAGGGCACGTCCGTCACGATCGCGGCCGAGCCCCAGCGCATCGTCACGCTGACGCCTGCCGCAACGGAGACCCTGTTCGCGCTCGGCGTGGGCGACCGGATCGTGGGCAAGGCCGAGGACATCCTGCTCTACCCGCCCGAGGCGGCCGCCGTCCCGGATGTCGAGAAGTTCGACGGCAGCGCCGTCGCCGTCGACATCGAGAAGATCGTGGCCGCGAAGGCTGACGTCGTGATCGCGGGCGGCAACTTCGGGACGCCGCCGGACGCCGTCCAGCGGCTGCGCGAGCTGGGCCTGCCCGTTGTGGTCGTCTACGCGCCGTCCGTCGCGACGGTCCTCGACGACATCGAGCTGCTGGGCAGGGTCGTCGGGCGCTCTGACGAGGCGGCCGCGATCACGCAACGGATGAGCGATGCGTTCGCCGCGATCGAGACCGCCGTGGCCGGCGAGTCGCGTCCCCGGGTGTACTACGAGATCGACGCGACCGGGGCGTTCTACGGCCCGGCCGACGAGTCGTTCCTGGCCGAGATGCTCTCGATGGCCGGCGGCGACCCGATCACGACCGGGTCGCCGGACAAGTACGACATCTCCGGGGAGCGCCTGCTCCAGGCGGATCCCGAGATCATCCTGCTCGCCGATGCCGCGTACGGCGTGACCGCCGCGGACGTGGCTGCGCGACCCGGATGGTCGACGATGACGGCGGTCAAGGCCGGCGACATCCGGCCCATCGATGACACGATGATCACGCGGCCCGGCCCGCGCCTGTTCCTCGGTCTCCAGCTCCTCGCATCGACGATCCATCCCGACGCGGCCATCCCGTCCACGGCCCCGGTGCCTCCGGTCCCGTGACCTTCGGCGCGGCCACCTTCGGCGATACCGGCTCCCGGCTGGATGCGGCCGCGCGCGCCCGCGACCGGCGCCTGTGGCTCGTCGTCGGCGGGCTCGCGGTCGCCGTGACCGGCGCGCTGCTGGGGATCGCGCTGGGGAGCGTGCCGATCCCGTTCGGCGACACGGTTGCCATCGTGGTCGACCGGCTGCTCGGCACCCACCTGTCGAGCGCCGATCCCGCCACGGTGGCCATCGTCTGGGACCTGCGCGTTCCGCGGGTCCTGACGGCGATGGTCGTCGGGACCGGCCTCGCGGTCGCCGGCGCGACGTTCCAGGGACTGCTCCGCAACCCGCTCGCCGACCCGTACGTGCTGGGCACCGCGTCCGGGGCGGCGCTGGGGGCGGCGATCGCGGTGCTGATCCCGATCCGGACGCTGGTCCTGGGCTTCGGGCTGGTCCACGTCCTCGCGTTCGGCGGCGCGCTCATCGCGGTCACGACCGTGTACAAGCTGTCGCGCGTCAGTGGCCTCGCGCCGCTGACCAGCCTGCTCCTGACGGGCTACGCGGTCGCCTCGCTGCTGTCGGCTGGGCTGGCGATGACGATGTACCTGTCGGGCGCGGCGCTGCGCCAGATCTTCACCTACCTGCTGGGCAGCTTCGACCTGTCGTCGTGGGAGCGCCTGGCCGGCGCGCTGCCGATCGTGGTCCTGGGGTCGCTCGTGATCATGACCCGGGCGCGCTCGCTGAACGCCCTGCTGCTGGGCGAGGAGTCGGCCAGCCACCTCGGGATCAACGTCGGCCGCGAGCGGGCGCTGCTGCTCGCGCTCGCGTCGCTGGTGACGGCCGCAGCCGTCACGATCAGCGGCCTGATCGGGTTCGTGGGGCTCGTGGTCCCGCACGTCGTGCGACTGCTCGTCGGGCCTAACGCCCGCGCGGTCCTGCCCATCTCGGCGATCTGGGGCGCCAACCTGCTCGTGTTCGCGGACCTCGCCGCGCGACTTGCGGGTGACATCCCGGTGGGCGTGGTGACCGCGCTCATCGGGGCGCCGTTCTTCCTGGCCCTCCTGCGGCGCGCGCGCACCGGGTACGAGCTGTGAGCGGGCCGGCGCTGCTCGTGGACGGCGCGACCGTCGAGGTCCGCGGACGCGCGATCCTGCGTGACGTGTCGCTGCGACTGGAGCACGGCGAGCGGGTGGCGCTGATCGGCCCCAACGGCGCCGGCAAGTCGACCCTGCTGCGCGTCCTGGCCGGGATCCTGCGGCCGACGGCGGGCCGCGTGCTGCTCGACGACCAGCCGATCGCCGGCGTCGACCGCGCCGAGGTCGCGCGGCGGCTGGCGGTGGTGCCGCAGCAGACCGCGCTGCCGTTCTCGATGCGCGTCGAGGAGGTCGTCGCGCTTGGTCGCCTGCCCCACGAGTCGGTGCTGCGCGGCGCGAGCCCGGCGGACCGGGCGGCCGTGGCGGCCGCGATCGACCGCGTCGGCCTGGGGCACCTGATCGGCCGCGATGCGCGCGAGCTGTCGCTGGGCGAGCGGCAGCTCGTCCTGCTTGCGCTGGCCGTCGCCCAGGCCGCGCCGGTGCTGCTGCTCGACGAGCCCACGGTCCACCTCGACCTCCGCCACCAGGTCGAGGCGATGGAGCTGCTGCGGGATCTCAACGAGCGCGACGGAACCGCCCTGGTCGCGGTTCTCCACGACCTCGGGCTGGCAGCCCATTTCTTTCCGCGGCTCATCGTCATCGACCACGGGCGGGTCGTCGCCGACGGCGCGCCGGCCGAGGTCCTGAGCGATGACCTGATCCGGGACGTGTTCGGTGTCTCGCCCGCGCTGGTGCGGCTGGCCGCCGCCGAGGTGCGTGGCTGACGGGCTCCGCCCTGCGCTCCCGACGCAGGACCGCTACGCTGGACGCGTGCTGAGACGCCGGGTCGCCCTCCTGCTCGCCATCGCCATGCTGGCCGCTGCATGCGGGTCCTCCGGCCCATCGAGCGGCGTGACGACCACGAGCTCGCCTGGCGCCACGCCCACCGCGGCACTGGAGTCGGCCGCGCCATCCGACGAATCCGCCGCGCCCGACGAGAGCCAGGCCCCCGAGAGCGAGCAGCCCAGCGCCACCGAGCCGCCGGCCGAATCCGCCGAACCGACCGCGGAGCCCAGCGCGACCGCAGGAATTGGCCCCGCCGACGGCTGCACGGGCACCGACGCCAACCGCCAGTTCTTCGCGAGCGTCGCCCAGGCAGTGGACTGGACGGTCCTGTGCGCGGCGCTTCCCAAGGGATGGTTCGTCTCCACAGGCTCATACCGGCTGGCCAACGGCGGCAAGCTCATCGTCTCCTACAAGGGCCCGTCCGGCGCCACGCTGGACCTCTCGGAAGGAACGTACTGCTCGTTCCCGGGTGCCTGCGTTCCGGGTGGGACGGAGGCCGGTGACGCCGCGATGGGGCCCCTGACGGGCACCCTGATCGAGATCGACGGCGGCGGCTACGCGATCGTCGTTGACCCCGGCGCGGAGCGGGGATGGCTGCTCGAGGCGCACGGCATCGACGAAGCCACGACCCGTGACTTCGGAGCCGCGCTGGTCGAGGTCGCGGGCTAGCCTCGAAGCGGCACTCGGGGTTGGTCCCGGCCGTCCGCCACCGGCCTGCCCCAGGCCACCTTGCCGACGACCGAGCGCCGCACCTGGCCATCGGCGCAATGCTCGCGCATGACCGCGCGTGCCTCGGCGTCGAACGCTGCGGCGTCGATGTGTGCGCGGGTGAGCGTGCTGTTCGCATGGTGCGCGGCGATGAACGCCTCGAGCGGCTGCTCGAGGACCACCGCGGCCGTGGTCGCCTCGCCCAGTCGCAGGAACAGCCCGGCGTCGACCCAGGCCGCGATCATGTCGAACGGCACGTACTGCGGGTTCGTGGAGTAGCGCGCAACGACCTCGGCCAGGGCGGTGTCCCACGCCTGCGGCTCCGCCTGGATGTGCGCCACGGCAAGCACGGCATCCGGCGCGAGCACGCCGGCCAGCCGGGGGAGCAGCGTGGCGTGGTCCATCCAGTGCAGGCTCTCACCGCCCACCGCCAGCGCATACGGCGGGTCGAGCGCCGCATCCTCCGCGCGCGCCACCTGCCAGTGGATGTTGCCGGCCATCCCGCCCGGCAGCGCCTTCGCGACGTCGATCATCTCCGCGGCGAGATCGACGGCGTCGATCCGGTCCACGCGCGGTGCCAGCGGCCGGGTGATGTTGCCGGTGCCGCAGCCCAGGTCGAGCACGGCCCGCGGCCCCGGCGACAGCAGCGACAGGAGGATGTCGAAGGTCTGGTCCGGATATGTCGGCCGGAGGCGATAGGTCGCAGCCGCATCCGCATCCTGCCAGCGATGGGCGTGCTCGGCATGGAGCGCCCGCGCGTCGGTCGATCGGTCGCCGGTCATCCCGCCGAACCCATTCGCTCGCGTCCCATGGCGCCGATGGTAGGCGAGCCTTCGCTTGCCGGTGTGCCGCCCCCCGTCCTTCTCCGCCTGGGCGATGATGTCGGCATGCGGATCGACGACTTCGCGCTCGAGCGGTACTTCGCGCGGTACGAGTTCAGCGTCAGGCACCTGCTGTGCGCCTCGGACGTCGAGGGGTGGCCGATGGCCGACGTCCTGGCCCTCGCCGATCCGGAGGCGGCCGAGCTGTGGCGGGACCTCCGCCTCGGCTACACCGAGGCGCCGGGTCACCCGCTGCTGCGTGCGGAGATCGCCTCGCTCTACGACTCCATCACGCCCGACGAGGTGCTCGTGTTCAGCGGCGCGGAGGAGGCGATCTTCATCCTCGCCAACGTGCTGCTGGGGCCTGGCGATCATGCGATCGTGGTGTGGCCTGCGTACCAGAGCCTGCACGAGGTCGCCCGCGCCACGGGCGCGGACGTGACGCTGCACGAGCTCCGGGCGTCGGGCGGCTGGGCGATCGACGTTGACGTCCTGCGCCGCCAGGTCACGCCGCGCACCCGGCTGATCGTGGTCAACGCGCCGCACAATCCCACCGGTGCGCTCCCCGATGTCGAGACGTACCGCGCCATTGCCGGGATCGCCGCGGATGCCGGTGCGACGCTGCTCTCGGACGAGGTGTACCGGTTCCTGGAGCTCGACCCGCGCGACCGCCTTCCCGCGGGCGCGGATGTCGGGCCCCACGCGGTGTCGCTGGGGGTCATGTCCAAGGCGTTCGCGATGGCCGGGCTGCGGATCGGCTGGCTGGCCTCGCACGACACCCGGCTGCTGGACGCCGCGACCCGGTTCAAGGACTACACGACGATCTGCGCCTCCGCGCCGGCGGAGATCCTGTCGCTGATCGCGCTCCGGGCGCGCGAGGTGGTGCTGGAGCGTTCGCGGGCGATCGTCGGGGCGAACATGGCGCTGCTGGACGACGTCTTCGCGCGTCGCGCCGGGCAGCTGTCGTGGGTGCGGCCGCGCGGGGGCTCGATCGGCTTTCCCGAGCTGCATGGGGACCGTCCGATCGACGCCTTCGCCGAGGACCTGTTGCAGGCGGAGGGGGTGCTGATCGCACCCGGCTCGATCTTCGGGCATCCCGGCAATCACTTCCGGATCGGCTTCGGGCGCACCGACCTGCCCGCGGCCCTCGAGCGGTTCGACGCGTACCTGGAGCGGACGAGGGCATAGGAGAGCGGCGACCACTGGCCCGCCGTTGTACGCCGTCCGGCCCTCCGGCGCCCGGTTGCCGACCCGCATCCTCTCGATGCGGCCCGATCAGGAGTGTGTCCATGCGTCTGCGCGCCCGCTGCCCCGCGTCGGTCCTGGCCATGCTGCCGCTGCTGGCCGCCGTCGCCGCGTGCGGCTCGGGTCTTCCGCCGCAGGCAACGCAGCCTGCGCCCGTGGTCGGAACCGGCTCGATCACGACCGAGGACCGGACAGCGGACGCGTTCCAGCACGTGAGCGTCGGTGGCGGGATGCACGTCGACATCGCGATGGGCTCGCCGCTCTCGGTCACGGTCTCGGCGCAGGCGAACCTGCTGCCGCTCATCGTGACCCGGGTGAGCGGCGGCCAGCTGATCGTCAACGTCGCGCCACCGGGGATGAGCTCGAGCGAACCGGTCACGCTCACGGTGGTCGTCCCGGACCTCCGTTCGATCACGTTGTCGGGTGGCGCCGTCGGGTCGCTGGACGTCACGGCGAGTGACCTCGCGATCGACGTCTCGGGCGGTGCCCAGCTCGACGCGACGGGCCGGGTGAGCACGCTGGAGCTCACCACCTCGAGCGGCGCCCAGGCGCGACTGTCGGGGCTGGCCGCGGACTCCGCGACGGTTGCCATGTCCGGGGGGAGCGGGGCCGAGCTCGATGTCGCCAACGACGTGTCGGGGACGGCCGAAGGCGGCGCGAACCTGCAGCTGACGCGGCCGCCGGCGACGATGAGCGTGACCACGAGCGGCGGCGCGGTCATCCAGGGCGGCTGACCTCGGTCAGGGGATCGGCGGCGGGGCCCCGGTCAGGGACCCCGGAGGGACCGGTCAGGGGACGGGCGGGACCTCGGGCAGTCGCGCGAGCTCGTCCAGGAACCGCCCGGTGATCCTCGTCGCCGTCGCCAGGTCGTCGACCCGGATGTTCTCGTCCGGCGCGTGTGCCCGGCAGTCGCCGCGTCCGGCGCCCAGTGACGTCGCCGGCACCCGGTGCTGCGCGCAGACCTGCGCCATCGGCACCGTGCCCGCCATCGACACCCCGATCGTCGGCTCGAGCCCGGTGACGGCCTGCGATGCCCGCGTCGCCGCGCCGATGACCGGGTGATCGGGCGGGGTCCACCAGGCTCGCTCGCTCTCTAGCGCCACGACCTCGACATCCGCGAACCCGTGCGTATCGAGGTGGCGCCGGATCGCCGCCACCAGCTCGGCCGGCATCTGGTCGGGAACGATCCGGATGTCCAGCCGGGCGTGCGCCTCGGCCGGGGTCACCGTCTTGGGGGTCGTCTCGGTGTGACCGGCCCACAGCCCCTGCAGGTTGAGCGTCGTGTCGAAGCTCATCGCCTCCATCGCGGCCGTCCCGTCCAGCCCGCCGACGAAGGTGTCGAGCTCCCACTCCTCGCGGATGTCGGCAAGGTCCTGGAGGTCCATCGCCGCGATCGCCGCCAGCTGCGCGCTCGTGGGCGGCCGCTTGCCGGCGTCCAGACCCTCGATCGCCGGCCGGCCGGCCGAATCCCAGAACGTCGCGAGCGCCTGGACCAGGCGGTGGCCGGCATTGGGCAGCAGCACCGACAGGCTCGAGTGGGCGTCGTGCGTGAGCGTGCGCACGAACACTTCGACGACGACCATGCCCTTGCCGCCGCCGACGATCCCCGGCCGCCCCTCGAGGTCGAGGCCGCCACCCTCGATCAGCGCGGCGTCGGCGACGCGGAGGTCGGGTCGCAGGTCCAGCAGCGCATCCAGGGCACCGCTGCCGATCTCCTCCTGGCCCTCGACCAGGAACCGGACGCGACAGGGAAGGGGGCCGAACGCCTCGAGCCACGCCTCGACCGCCCAGATCCGGGGCAGCAGCTCGCCCTTGTTGTCGGTCGCGCCGCGGGCCCACACGCGACCGTCGCGGATCGCGGGCTCGTACGGCGGGGTCGTCCACAGCTCCAGCGGCGCGGCGGGCTGGACATCGTAGTGCTGGACGGCGGTCAGGGTTCGCGGCCCGTCGCCGATCTCGCCCACGACGAGCAGGGGTGCACCGTCCAGCTCGACCACCTCGACGGTCGCGCCCAGGCGTCCCAGGCGAGCCACCGTCCAGTCCGCTGCCGCGCGGAGATTCTCCGGATCTCCGCCCTCGGACGGGATCCGCAGGAAGTCGACGAGCTCGTCCGTCCAGGTGCCCAGCCGCTGGGCCACGATCTCGTCGAAGCGCGTGAAGTCGAGACCCCCGTCGGTCATCTGATCAGGCCCGCTTGCGCTCGAGGTCGAGGAACGGGAGCTCGACCACGGTGGCCTTCACCCGTCCCCGCCGACCCTCCACGGTCCACTCGACCTCGACGCGGCTGCCGACATGCTCGTATCGCGGCGGCACCGACGCCAGCGCGATCGCCTGCTTGAGGATCGGGCTCCAGCCATGCGAGGTGGCCTTGCCCACCTGGCGCCCGTCGGCGAACACCGGCACGTGCGTGCGGTCCACGGTCGGCGAGATGGCCGGCGGCAGGCCCTGCTCGTCGTACAGCCGCTCGATGTCGTACCAGTCGAGGATCAGGCCGACCAGCCGTCGTGCCGGACCTCCGGCAGCCTGCTCCGCCTGGAGCGCCCTCCGGCCGACGTAGTCCGCCTTGTCGAAGCTGACCAGCCGGCCGAGACCGACCTCGAACGGGCTGTAGTTCTGCTCCGGGTTCATCGCGTGGCGGGCGGAGGTGTAGTCCACCTCGAGCAGGATCAGGCCTGCCTCGAGCCGGGTCACGTCCAGCGCGAGCATCCCGGCGGGCCGGATCGCGTACGCGTGCCCGGCCTTGAACACGGCGTCCCAGACCGCCTCGGCGTCGTCGGCGGGGATCCACAGCTCGTAGCCGAGGTCTCCCGTGTAGCCGGTCCTCGACACGTCGACGGCGATCGACCGGCGGCTTGCGCGGACCCTGGCAGCGCGGCGGCGGAAGTAGCGCAGGTCGCCGAAGTCCTGACGGGTGACCGCCTCCAGGACGTGTCGGCTGAGAGGCCCCTGGAGGGCGAGCGCGGCGACCGACTCGGTAACGTCCTCGATGTCGACGTCCAAACCCGCCGCATTCTGGTGGAGCCACCGGTACTGCGGATCGGCAGCCGTCCAGCGCAGCTCCTGCTCGGCGACGCGGTGCACCGTGCCGTCGTCGACCAGCTTGCCGTGCTCGTCGCACCACGGCGTGTAGTAGACCTGTCCGATCTTGAGCTTCGTCGCGTCGCGGGTGATCACGCGGTCCGCGAGCCGGATCGCGTCCGGCCCGGTCAGCCGGTACTTGTAGAGGGGGCTGACGTCGATGACCGCGGCCGCCTCCCGGATCGCGTTGTACTCGATGTCGTGGAAGTCGGCATACACGGAGGAGGCGAAATAGCCCGACCACTCCCGCCACTGCATCTTCCGGTTGAGGGGCGCAGTGCGGGGATGGAATGCGGTGCCGACGCTCACGAAGCTCCTCCTGGCGGTTCCGGGGAAGTATGCATGGTTGCTATGCAGGCTGGATGGCGGCGGGGGCGGCGAGGCTGAGTCCGGGAGCCGCCGCCGTTCCACCGTCGCGCCTGTTCCACCCCGCCGATTGCGCCGTCGCCGGTTGCGCCGCCGCCGTCCCGCTGTTCTGGGCTTCCGCCGCACCCCCCAGTGCAAGCCGCGTCGCGCGCCAGGGCGCCGCCGTATACCTGCCACGTTTGGCGGACCCGGGAAGCCGCCCGACCCGACCGCCGTCCCGCCCCCGAGACCAGCGTTGCGTGCGCCCGGATACCCACCAGGGTTTTCCAGGCCATCAGCGAGGCGGATGTGGCCGTGAACGAGCCGGCCCGCACGCACCGGGCCGGATCATGCTGCCCCGTAACCTGTGGGGTATGCGCCGGCAGGGTAGGGTCCCGCGGCGTGTCGGTCCGCGCGGCATGCGCCGGCCGTGAGGTCAGCGCACCCGCGGCGTCCGGGTTCCGCGCTCGGCGGGCTGCGACCGCCGTCGTGCGCCGAGGCGCCCTCCGACCCACCTTCCCAGGCCGACGGTCGCGTACCCGGCGACCAGAGCTGCGAGCATCTCGAGGGGCCCGTGCGGGATGCCCCAGCCAGCCTCGTTGGCGAGGAGCCAGCGTTCCGGGCTCTGGCTCGCCGGGATCAGGTCGTCGTCCAATTGCCGGCCATCGCCATCGACGTGCCTCCGACGCCGTGTGAACTTCGCGCGCATGGTCAACCTCCGGACGCTGCCCACATTATCGACGCAACCGGCCACGCGGAAGTGACATACGCCCGATCCGGGGTGTTCGTCTCCGGCCGAGAGCTGATATAAATGTACTTTGCCAAGAGCCGGCTGGCTCGCACGAAGTCGGATCCGGCCGATGCCCGGAGCCTCGCCGAGATGGCCATGCGCGACACGCCACCCACTCGCGATCCGCTGGCCGGTGTCGAGCTGCGCCAGGCCGCCCGCTTCGCGATGACCCTGGTGACCGAGCAGGCGAAGGTCTGCCAGCGCCTCATCCGGCTCGTCGAGCTCGGCTTCCCGGAGCTCGGCGAGCTGTTCGATGACCCGACCTGCCGGACCGCGCGGGAGGTGCTCCGCGTCGCACCGACGGCACGCGCCGCGGCCCGCCGACGGACCTCGACCCTGGCCAACGCCAACGCAGGGCCGGGTCACCGGCGCCTTGGCGTCGCCAAGGCGGAACGGCTCCAGGCCGCCGCGGCCGACTCGATCGCGGTACCCGAGCTCGAGCCCGAGGTCGCCTTCGAGGTCGGCCTCCTGCTCGACCAGTACGACCTGCTCGAGCGCCAGATCGAGGATGCCGACCGGCGGGCGCTAGCGCGCGGGCGTCGGCAGATCGACGGCGTTGCTGACGCCTCCCAGGATCGATGGCGAGCCTCCGTCGACGGCGAGCACGGCCACCAGCAGGAGCAGCACAGCAGCGACCAGCAGGACCCTCGTGAGGTCGTCGGTCCGGCGAGGCCGAGTGATCGGTCGGCGCACGTCGTGCAGGCTAGATCCACGGGCCACCGTCACAGGCACCGGATCGCCGGCAACCTCACGGGAGCAGCCAGGGTGGACGTCCGGGTCAGGCCCGGGCAGCTCGAGCCTCCCGGGCAGCTCGGGCCTCCTCGTCGAGACCGTGGCTCGCTCGCGCCTGTGCTGCAGGTGCCGAACGGGTCGCGTCCGCGAAGGGCGAGCTCGCGCGAGAGCCGCGACGCTGCCTCCGAGGTCCCATCCCATCGCCTTGACTCCCAGTCACGGAATTCGGCGCGACGGGGCCGTGGACGCACCCGAGGGCGGCCTACGCGTGGTTTCGATGCCTCCATGACACCGAAATGGCCGTTACGGCCGCACCGGGACCCGATTCGGGCCCCAACGCCATGATTCGTTTGCCTGCAAGACACGGTCGGCACACGACAGCCGATGATCGGGTTGCTCCTCCGCCGGCCAGTCAGCGACCCCGACGCGTCGGGTCGGGCCAGATCACCTAGCGCGGGAAGGGGAAGAAACCGGGGAGGAGCGGCCGGAACCAGTCCGAGATCGACGCGACCCCGATGACGAGGTACGCGAAGATCCATATCGCAACCACCGCGCCAGCGACCACGATCACCGCGCGACGCCGACGGGTCCATGGCAGGGGCTTCGGTGATTGCCCGGCAGCCCGGCGGAGGTAGCGCTGGTGGGTGCCGATCAGCGCCGCCGGAATGGACCCCAGCACGAATGCCGTGGCCGTGAAGTCCGCTGTGGCGATCACCGTCTCCGCGAACGCCACCACGATCCAGGCGACGATCAACGGGGTCCATGGCCAGGTCGCCCGATCGGCGAACCGTAGGCGATACGCGGTGATGACGACCAGCACCAGCGGCAAACCGAAGGCGAGCACGGCGTGGAGGCTGTCCAGGCCGGCATTGGCGACGAACGGTGGAACGTTGCGGTTGTCCGCGAGGAACTCAGTGGACAGCAGCCCGCCGATCAGCCAGCGCCCGATCAACAGGAACAGTCCGAGCAGGGTCAGATCGGCCAGCAACAGCGCCTTCGGGCGGCTGTAGACGTCGGGGCGTATCCGGAGGTGGCTCGGAGCCCAGGAGCTCGGCTGAGACTCGCTCAACGCACGTCCCTCGTAGGGAGCCTGAGCATAAGCCCGCGCGGCAACCACCGCGCCGCGATGGCGCGCGTCCAACCTGCGAAGCCGCCCAACTGCGGGGGGGGGTGTGTCAAGAGACCTATTTCAGCGCCGCGCCGCGCCGCCCGGGCTCTCCGCGCAGCCTGACCAGGCTTCAGGCCAAAGCGGTACGGCCGGGGCGCCCGAAGGCGCTCCCGGCCGTTTGCGGGTTCTTCCGTCGCAGCAACCTCAAGGAAGTCTGCAGGCGTCTGAAGCTCTAGGGTGCAAGGGCCTCAAGGTAGTGCGCGACGATGTACTGACCAACCTGCCGTCCCTGCTTGCCGCCGGCCTCCTGGTCGAAGCGGAAGTGGATCCCGCCGTAGATGCGGGCGTCGTCGATGTCGTCCGTGATCTGCTTCAGGCTCGAGTAGTGCACCTCGACTCCCGGCACGGCCGGGTGACTGATGACGATCGAATGACCGCCGCCACCCCAGACGCGCTCAAGGATCGATCGGCCGGCATAGCTACCGCTCGCGTGTGCGGACGGGTAGCTCGGGAAGCATGGCGTCGGGATGTACGGCGCGTAGTCGGTGGCGGCGGTGGTCCGCTCGTTCCCGTCGGTGTCGCCGGCGTGGATCGCCGTCTCCGGCCGCCACAGGACGTAGTGGTACTTGGTCTCCATCACCGTCGTGAGCGCGTCGGTCATCGCCATGTTCAGCAGGGCGAGCACCCGGGCGTGCTCGGAGAGCGAGAGCGGATCGGCGTGTGCAAGTTGTCGGGCGACCCCGTTCCAGACGCCGACCGCGAGGAGCGAGTTGTAGAGCCGAGCCACGTCCGAGCGATCCTGCGGGCGGTCCTGGCTGTCGACCGCTCCGACCGTGACCAGCTCGTTGTAGTCGCGTGCGTACTGCGGGCTCGACAGAGCGGGCGGGGGAGCCGAGCGGAACTGCGCGGTGCTCGACACCCCGAACGGTGTCACGTTCTGCCAATGGAACAATATGCCGCCGGCAGGCGAGCAGGTCGGGGTGAGCTGCCAGGCGCCAGGGTCCGTCGACGATGGCTGGTAGAACTGCGCAGGGCTCGAACCGTCGTTCGCGCGCAACGCGATCAGCTCCGCTGCCGCAGCCTGGCCGACCGCCACGCCATCGTCCTCCGCTTGGCCGTCGGGGATCGAGGCGAGTGATATCGCTCGAGCAGCGTCGAGCGCCGGCACCGCGAGCGGCAGATAGTGGCTGAGGACCGCGTGCGCCGCCCCCACGGCCGCGGCCTCGGCGGACGCGCCAGGGGGAGCGGCGATGGGCTCAAGGTAGGACTCGTGGTCGCGTGTGATCGAGTTGACGGCCTCGAACACCGCCAGCTGGGTGATCGCGGCCAGCCGCGCCTGGGCAAACGGGTTCTGACTGCTGACGGTCGTCACCATGATGGCGTTCCAGTCCAGGACGACATCGCCGGGGGCGTCTGCTCGCGCGGCGGTCGGGGGTATGGACAGGAATGTGATCAACATGAGGGCGAGAAGCTTGGGACGCATGGTTTACTTCCTTCCTTGGCTAGCGTCGTCCGGGCACGAACAATACGGAGGCGACGGGACCAAGTCGCGAGAAAGCTATGGGATTTCGTCAGGATCGATCCGTGAGCGTCGGGGCGATCGCGGCGGTCGCGTCGAGGCGCCTTCCGGGTCAAGGCGCGCGATGATCCGGTTCGGCCGGTTCGAGCTCGATGCGACGCAGGGTCTCAGCCGTGGCGGGAAGGAGGTCCGGCTGACGCCGAAGTCCCTCGCCGTCTTGCGCATGCTCGCCGAGCGGGCCGGACGTGTGGTCACGAAGGACGAGCTGTTCGGGTCGGTGTGGGCGGATACGGCGGTCACCGACTCCGCGCTCGCGACCTGTATCCAGGAGATCCGACACGCGCTCAACGACGACGCGCGGACGCCACGGTTCATCGAGACGATGCACCGCCGCGGCTATCGGTTCGTCGCGCGCACCTCCCAGACGGAGGCTGAAGAGCGGCCGGCGCCTGCGCGGATGTTCCGTCACGAGACGCCATTTGTCGGGCGGGACGCAGAGATCGAGGCCGTCCTGGATGCCTCCCAAGCCGCGCGGCAGGCTACGCGGCAGATCTGCTTCATCATCGGCGAGCCAGGCGTCGGCAAGACCGCCGTCCTAAACGAGTGCCTGGCGCACCTGGGCGCGTCCGGCGGCGTCGCGATGACATCGGCCCAGTGCGTGGAGCAGTACGGCAGCGGTGAACCCTATCAACCGCTCCTTGATGCGCTGATGCGACTGTGCCGCCAACCCGGCGGCACCCGCATCGTTGGAATGCTCGAACGCTACGCACCCATGTGGCTGGCCCAGCTGCCCGGGCTCCTCGCGCCCCGACCATTCGCAGCGCTCCAGCGAACCATTGCGGGCGCCTCCCGCGATCGAATGCTCCGGGAACTCACCAACGTGGTCGAGATGCTCGCGGGCGAGGATCTGCTGATCCTGGCGATCGAGGACCTGCACTGGAGCGACCCGTCGACGCTTGACTGGATCGCGACGGTCGCGACGAGGCCAGAGCCGGCGAAGGTCCTGATCCTCGCGACCCTGCGACCGCCGACGCCTGGCGAGCCGGAGGGGCCGTTGTCCCTGCTACGCGACACGCTCCTGCCCATGCAGGTTGCTCGCGAGGTCAAGCTGCAAGGGCTCGACGAAACCGACATCTCTCGATACCTCGCGGCGCGTCTCCCTCCGGCACCAGGCCGGGAACCGGAGTTGAGCCGGCTCAGTCGACGGCTGCACAACCACACGGGGGGCAATCCGCTGTTCATGGCGAGTGTGGTGGACCAGCTCGTCGAGCGGCGCGTCGTGTTTCCAGTCGGCGACGGGTGGGCCGCGAGCGAGGACGCGGAGGTGGCTGATCTCGGCATTCCGGACACCATCCGGCGGCTCATCGAGCGGCAGCTCGCACGATTGCCCAGCCGCGAGCGGCAGCTGCTGGAGTCCGCGAGCGTCGTGGGCGACAGGTTCGCCGTGGCGGTCGTTGCCAGTGCCGCCGATGTCGACGTGGAGGAGGCTGAGTCAGGGCTCACGAGCACCGCGAGCCAACCGTTCGTGCGCGAGCGCGGAGACGAGGCGTATCCGGATGGCGCGGTCGCAACGGACCTCTCCTTCGTCCACACCCTCTTCCGCGAGGCGTTGTATCGCGGCCTCCCGCGTGGCCGTCAGATCGAGCTCCACCGGCGGGTCGGGGAATTTCAGGAGCGAGCGCGGGGGCCGCGGGCGGTGGAGATCGCCGCTGAGTTAGCCGTGCACTTCGAGCGGGGTCGAGACGTCCCACGCGCCGTCCGCTACCTACAGCATGCGGCAGAGAACGCGAGACGGCGGAGTGCCTTCAAGGAGGCCCGGGTCCACTACGACCGCGCGTTGGGCCTGCTCGATCGGCTGCCGGAGAGCTCCGAGCGAACCGAGCGTGAGCTCGACCTCCAGATGGGTCTCGGAGCGACCATCATGGCGACGAATGGCTTCGGTGCTCCCGACGTCGAGGCGGCGTACTCACGGGCACGCAGCCTGTCTCAGCGGATCAGCGACACCACGCGACTCTTCCCGGCGCTGTGGGGCCTGTGGCTGTTCGATTGGGGGCGCGGTGAGGTCCGGACCAGCGACGAGCAGGCGCATCAGCTCCGCGCGCTCGCCGAGGCCAGCGAGGATCAGGGTCTGAGGCTCCAGGCGCTGCATGCGTCGTGGGCCACGGCCTTCTCGCAGGGGAGCTTCGACGCCGCATGCCTCCACGCCACGGAAGGCCTCAAGGTCTACGACGTGGAATGGCACGCGCCGATGGCCGCGACGTACGGCAGCCACGACGCAGGCGTTTGCGCGCGCATGTTCGCTGCTCGAGCCCTGGCGTTCCTGGGGCCGGTGGACCAGGCGATCCTCGTGAGTGATGAGGCGATCGCGCATGCCCGGTTCCTCGGTCATCCGTTCTCAACGGCGCTCTCGCTCAGTTTTCGTGCCGCGCTCGACCAATCGTGCGGCGACGTGGCGAGCGCCGGCGCGCACGCGGCGGAGGGGATCGCGATCGCGAGGGATCAAGGTCTCGGCCTGACGCTTGCGTGGTGCTCGACGATCGGGGGATGGGCGGCTGCCCGCCAAGGCGACCACGTCGGAGGTCTCAACCAGATCAGCGAGGGGATCGCAGCCGCGAGAAGGTCGGGCTCGGATCAGTTCCAGCCGTACCTGCTGGGCATGCTCGCCGACGCGTGCCTGAGCGCCGGGCGATTCGGGCGGGGCATCGAGGCCGTTCGCGAGGCACTCGCGATGGTGGATCGCAAGGGCGAGCGGTTCTACGAGGCCGAGCTGCACCGGCTGAACGGCGACCTGATCCTCGCCGCTGGCGGCGAGGCAGCCGAGGCTGAAGCCGCATTCCGAAAGGCCCTCGCGTTAGCCCGCGCGCAAGGAGCGGCGACTCTCGTACTCCGCACGGCGATTCGCCTCGGCCGCATGGCATCGCGCCCAGACATCGCCGATCCCGGTCGTGGGCTGTTACACGCCGCGCGCGTCGCAATACCCCCGGGTGTCAGGTTGCCAGACACCGATGAGGCGGACTTGCTGCTCGTGCAGTAATAGGACGCAGTCAGGCGATCCACCCAGACATCAGACCGTTCACAGCACCACACACCCTTGAGATCAACGACAGCGCGGTCGCGGTGCTGGGCGAGCCCGGGCTCCTCGCGATCGCAGCGGTCATCCGAGCGAGGTCGTACCGTGAGGTGCACGACGCAGCTGATACGCGCGGGTGGCAGCACCACCGGCGATCGCCCACAGGAACCAGCTGCCGCAGAACAGACCAAAGACCCAGAGGTCGATCTCACCCGTGGCCAGTTTGCCGCCGCCGGCCAGTGTGCTGACGAAGGCCCAGAAGGCCGCCGTGCCGATCGTGGCGACGATGACTGACAGCTGATCGTCAGAGCGGTAGGGGGACGCTCACGCCGGGGGGATCGTCTCGCGGAACGGAGCGCGCCAGTCGGGCGCGGGAAAGTCAGGCGCGAAATAAGCCGTCGCGCGGGCGATAAGCCCGCCCTTGAACTCCAGGACACTGACGAGAAACCAGTCGGAGCCGTCCGGATACCGGGCTCGGAGGACGAGGGTGTATTGGTCGCTCGTGCCGGTGACCCGTACCGTGGTGTATGCCGGCGTGAGAACCCACGTATCCTCCGCGCCGACCAGGTCCCGCTTGGCGATGTCGAGCGCGCCGCCGGGGTACTGCTCTCGGACTGCCCGCATGTTCGCGATGCCCCGGATCCGCTCTCCGGACTGAGGCCAATCCTCCACAAACTCGGGATGCAGCACCTCGCCGAGCTGGTCCCACGCTCGCTGGTTCATCAGGTCGACGAACCGCTCGATCTGCTCGCGCTCGGTGCGTTCCGCCATCTGGGGCCCTCCATCGCGCCGTGGATAGACCGGCATTATGGCCGTGCTGAACCGGCGAGCCAAGGCAGACAGCGTGGCCGCCGGTGATCGCGAAATGCCGGCCTCGTCCGCCAGCGTGTGCGAATGTCACCGGCGGGTGACGCGAACCGCCCACGGACACGGTCGCTCACGTGACGGCTGTTCGGCTTAGCTCCGCGGGCCCTCGCGACTGAGCGCCAGCGCGGAGTCGTATTCCTCGGCGGTGATCCGAACCACTCCGCGCTGGAAGCCCAGCGCGGCATTCGCTTGGACGCGAGCGTCCGTCGCCATCGGGTCGATTCGCGTCGCCACGGTCTCCATCGAGAGGCCGGGTTCCCAACGCTCGACATCAGTCAGCAGGACTCCGCCGGACGGATCGCCCGGGTAGGCGTCGGCCTCCAGGCGTGTCCACTCCCGGACCTCCGTCGCAAGCTTGGCACTACCGATGAACTCGCCCTCAGGCGACCCCACGAAGATCAGCACGAGATCACCTGCGACAAGCGCGTCACGATGCACCTCGTCGCTGCCGATCCCCCACATCCCCGCATCGAGGAGGGCGACGGCCTGTTCTCGGCCACCATCGGAATTGAACACGTAGTAGGCCACCCGCGGAGGATATCGGACCCCTGCGGAGGGCAACGTTGGGTCCACCAGCGTGCGCCAATGTCACCCGACGGGAACGGAATCTGGTCAAGCACACGAGCCTCCTGGAGCAGGCTCGGCTCCGCTTGACGCCCCCTGGGCGCCCGCGGTAGGTCGCGCTCTGAAGACCATCTGCAAGAGGAGCCACGCGTCCCACAGCAGGATCAGCACGACGGCCGTGAAGTAGAGCGCCGGCTCGAGGTCCGGCACCACGCCCAGCAGGATGACGATGGGGGTGAGGACCATCCCCGCGAACATCGACAGCATCCAGACGGTCAAGGCAACGACCTCGAACTTCCCTCGAGCAGGCGGCTCCGCCGACGACCACTCGGGTGTCCGGGCGTTCGCGGCGACGGCGCCGAGCAGGCCGATCAGGGCCAGGGCGCTGCTCAGTGCCCAGATCTGATGGTCGGTCAGGGCGTAGCGGGCGAAGGTCACCGGGGCGAGGGCCACGACGACCGTCAGCAACCCCATCGACACGACGCCACGCATGTACGCGACCTCGAACGGGTCACTCGCGCCGCCGCCCCGCACGGCGATGAGCGCGCCAAAGCCGACGAACACGCCGGCGATAGCGGCCAGCTCCAGGAACAGATCGGCGTCCTGCATGGCCCGTCACCTCACACACGCTGAACATCAGGTTGCGCACGGCAGTGTCGGCCGGACCGACGCCCATGGCCAGATGCGTTCGTCGCGAATTGGTGACGGAAGGCAGCCAAAGCGTGGACCCGATGTCCTCGAGAGGCGAACGGCTCTGGGTTCGCCCGGTGACGGATCTGTCGCCTCCCGGTCGTGCGCCGATGTCGCCTGATCGCCCGCCTGCGGCGAGCCGCATGTCTCGGCCAGCCGGTCCCAGGTGACTCCGCTCTGAAATCTGGTCTGGCGCGGCTGGCTTTGGCCGAGGCAATGAACGCCGATCACACGAACCCGGGAACCCGGCGGCCGCCTCATACAATGGCCATGACTCGCTGATGCAGCGAGGGCTCTTGGGTGGAGGACAGGATGACTGACGCCAGCGGTCGAGCCATCGTCGAGCGCTACGCGCGCGCCTTGCAGGACAAGGATTTCGACGCTCTGGCGCTGCTCATCACCGACGACTATGTCGATGAGATGCTCCAGTCAGGGGAACGCGTCCGGGGCAAGGCGAACCAGCTCGCCCTCTTGCACAACTACCCCGGAGGGGTCGGAACGATCGATCCGAAGAGCACACGACTCGTGAGCGCGGAGGACCGCTGGGTGCTGACGCCGAGCTTCACCGTGCTGCGCATTGAAGGATCGGGCGACGTCTACACCTACGTCGGGACCGCGACCTACGCGAACGGCGAAACGTGGCAGATGATCCAGATCATCGAGCTTCGCCAAGGCAAGATCGCCAAGACCACGTCCTGGTACGCCGCACCGTTCGAGGCGCCGGCATGGCGGGCAGGGTTCGTGGAACGCTTCTCGCCGCCGGACGCCTAGCGCGGGCGCCGCTCAGGCAGTGCCACGGTCGTGGTGACGCCGACCTCTGCCAGCGTGATGTCCCGCGACGGTAGTCGCGCCGAAGGCCCTCAGACCTGCAACCATTGGCGGCGATGGCGAGCAACCCGTTCCTGGAGCACGAGCACCGGCGGCCGGACGTGGACCTCGAGGAGGCGGCCGGGCTGCTGCGGGACCATTTCGGCCGCGAGGGCGTGCGGTCCGAGCTTGGCAGCCACCAGGACCGCAACTACCTCGTCGAGGCGGACGATGGCCGGTTCGTGCTCAAGGTGGCGCGCCACGGCATCTCCCGCCACGAGCTCGAGGCCGAGAACGCGGCGCTGCTGCACGTGGCCGCCGCGCGACCCGGGTTCGAGGTTCCGGTTCCGCAGCCGGCCCGCGACGGCGGGCTGATCGCGCGGGGCACGACCCGTGCGGGCGTGGAGCACGACCTGCGGCTCGTGACGTACATCGACGGATCGCCGCTGGACCGCGAGGGATACCTCGCCCCCGCGGTGCTGCGAGCCCACGGCGCGATGGCAGCCGGGGTGGCCCTCGCGCTCGACGGTTTCGACCACCCGGCGCTGGATCGCGCGTTGCAGTGGGACGTCCGCCACGCGGGATCGGTGGTCGAGGCGCTGGCGCCGTTCGCATCGACCACGGCTCGGCGCAAGGGTGCCGAGGACGCGATGGCGCATGCAGCTGCCGTGCTCGATCCGCTCGCGGCAGAGCTGCGAATCCGGACGGTCCACCAGGACGTGACCGATCTCAACACCGTTGCCCGCCGGGACCAGGCCGGGCGTCCGATGCCGGTCGGGCTGATCGACTTCGGTGACCTGTCGCGGACATGGCTCGCCGCCGAGCTCGCCGTGACGATCGCCGCCGACCTGTTCCACGACCTCGACCATCCATTGCGGGTTGCACGCGATGTGGCGGCGGGCTTCCTGGCGCGACAGCCGCTCGAACCCGCGGAGCTCGCCGCCCTGTGGCCGATGGTGGTGGCACGCTCAGCCGCGGTCGCGGTCAGCGGGGACCAGCAGGCAACGCTCGAGCCGGACAACACGTACGTCCATTCGACGCGGGACGAGGAATGGGCGGCGCTCGATGCCGTCGTGGCGATCCCGTTCCCGCTCGCGGAGGCCGTCCTGCGCGAGGTGGCAGGGCTCGGACCCGCCCATCGAATCAGCCTCCCGCGTGACGCCGTCCCGCCCGTCCGCCTGCCGGCGACCCGGATCCGCGTCCTGGACCTGTCGCCGTCGTCGGACCTGCCGGGGTCCGCGACCGGCGATCCGGCCGCGATCGACGACCCGGTGGCGCACATCGTCGGCGCCGGCGAGGTGGCCGTTGGCCGGTGGGGCGAGGCCCGGCTCATCGACGCCGAGCCGGATGCCGGCGTCGAAGCGTCCACGATCCACCTCGGGGTCGACCTGTTCACCGTGGCCGGCCTGCCGGTCGTCGCACCCGTCGGCGGGGTCGTGCGTCGGGCGCCGGCCGGCCTGATGATCGGCGCTGAGGGCTTCGACGTGCGCCTCGATGGCGTGGCCCCGTCGGTCGAGGATGGTGCGACGGTGCGGGCGGGGGACGCCCTCGGCCAGGTGGCGGCGACGGGGCCGGACACGCTGCCCGCCCTCCTCCACGTGCAGCTCATCGCGATCCCGGGGCTCGACGCGCCGCGCCGGTGCGTGCCGTCGCTCGCGGGCGCCTGGCAGGCCCTGTGCCCGGACCCCGCGGCGCTCCTCGGTCTCGACCCGGACATCGTGGTGGCGCCCGCCGACGACCCGGTGGCACTCCTGGCCCGTCGCAACGCGGTCCTCGCCGACGTGCAGGTCCACTACTACGAGGCGCCGCCTCGGATCGAGCGTGGCTGGCGCCACCACCTCGTCGACAGCGGCGCCCGAGCCTACATCGACGTCGTGAACAACATCGCCGTCCTCGGTCATGGTCACGCGGCCGTGACGGAGGCGGTCACGCGCCAGCTGGCCCGCCTCAACACGAACTCGCGCTTCCTGTATCGCGCGATGGTCGAGTTCGCCGAGGCCCTTGCCGCCCGCTTCCCGGCCCAGCTCGACACCGTGTTCCTGGTCAATACCGGGAGCGAGGCGAACGAGCTGGCGCTCCGCCTGGCACGGGTGGCGACGGGCAACGACGACGTGCTCGCGGTCCGCGGGGCGTACCACGGCTGGACGGGAGCCACGGACGCGATCACGACCTCGGTGCTCGACAACCCGCGGGCGCTCGAGACCCGCCCGGACTGGGTTCACCCGGTCGAGGCGCCGAACCCGTACCGCGGCAGTCACCGGGGACCCGATGCCGGTGAGCGCTACGCGGACGACGTGCGCCAGACCCTGGCCGCGCTTGCGGCCGCGGGCCGGCGGCCGGCGGCGTTCATCGCGGAGCCGCTGTTCGGCAACGCCGGCGGCGTCATCCTGCCCGATGGCTACCTCGACCGGGTGTACGCGCTCGTCCGGGCGGCGGGCGGTCTCGCGATCGCCGACGAGGTCCAGACCGGATACGGGCGCCTCGGCCACCACCAGTGGGCGTTCCAGCAGCAGGGTGTCGTGCCGGACATCGTGACCGTGGCCAAGGCGGCGGGCAACGGGATCGCGGTCGGGGCCGTGATCACCACCCGCGAGATCGCCGAGGCGTTCCGTGCCGAGGGGTCGTTCTTCTCCTCGATCGGGGGCTCGCCGGTGGCCTGTGCGGCCGGCCTGGCGGTGCTGGAGACGATCGACAGGGAAGGGCTCCAGGCCAACGCGAGGGACGTCGGCACCCAC
>CAWIFB010000005.1:0-96570 GCA_963835335.1 uncultured Chloroflexia bacterium
GCCGGCCGAGCGCGCGCGACGCGGCGGCCGGATGGCTGAGGAGCACACGATGGCGTCCCGACCCAGTTCCAACAGGCACGGCTGCCGCGCCGGCGGGCTCCGGTGACCGGGGAGCAGCCGGCGCCCACGGCGGACAACCCAGAGTGGCGCTCCATCCTGCTCGGCACCGACCCGAAGTTCAATCGCTACGCCCGGCTCATGCGGCGGATGCCCGGCAGCCCTCGGTGCCACTTCTGCGGTGCGCCGTTCAGCGGTGTCGGCTCGCCGCTCGCGCGACTGATGGGCAGCCGGCGCTGGGATCGGAACCCCAACTACTGCGCTCGCTGCTTCACGGTCCTCGACCAGAACCGCGGCGGCGCCGAGATCCCGTGCAGTCTGCTGTTCGCCGACATCCGGGGTTCCACCTCGCTCGCTGAACGGATGTCGCCGTCCGAGTTCCGGGGCACGGTGCAGCGCTTCTACACGACGGCGGCAGAGGTGCTGTTCCGACACGACGCGATCCTGGACAAGTTCGTGGGCGACGAGGTGATGGCCCTGTTCATTCCGGCGCTGACGGGGGAGCTTCATTCGGCGCGCGCGGTCGAGACGGGGCGCGACCTGCTGCGGGCGACGGGCCACGGCGATCCCGGCGGCCCGTGGGTGCCGATCGGGGCAGGGGTCGCGACCGGTGTCGCCTTCGTGGGTTCGGTCGCCGATCCACCCGCGACCACGTTCACGGCACTGGGCGACATCGTCAATGTCGCTGCCAGACTCGCATCTGCGGCCGGGGCCGGCGAGCTGCTGGTGACGCTCGAAGCGGCCAAGGCGGCAAACCTGGGTGCTGACCGGGTCGCCGCCCTGGAGCGACGCGACCTCGACCTGAAAGGCAAGGCGGCGCGGGTCCCGGTCCTGGTGCTCGACGGGCACACCGGCCTGCACTGACTCCCGCCCCGGGCGAGGGTTCGGACCCTCGCGACCCGGCCTCGCGTCAGCCGCGGGCCGCCCGGACGATCGTCATGGCCTCGGACGCGGCACGGCGCACCGTGGCCCAGTCCCCCGCCGCGAGCCACTCGCGCTTCACGAACCAGCTGCCGCCGCACGCCGCGACGTTGGGGAGCGCGAGATACTCGGCCAGATTGGCCGCGTCGATCCCGCCGGTCGGGACGAACTCGACGTTGCGGAAGGGTCCGGCGAGCGCCTTGAGGTACGCCACGCCGCCCGCCGCCTCGGCCGGGAAGAACTTGAGCGTGGACAGGCCGGCGTCGAGGCCCATCTGGACCTCGGTCGGGGTGGCGACACCCGGCAGCGGCACGACGCCCGCCTCGAGCGCGTGCTCGACGATCGGGCGGCTGAAGCCAGGCGAGACGGCGAACTCGGCACCGGCCCGGATGGCGCGGTCGAGCTGATCGAGCGTGAGGACCGTCCCGGCGCCGACCAGCATGTCCGGGAAGGCGGCTCGGATGGCCTCGATCGCCTCCGCGGCGCCGGCCGCGCGAAAGGTGATCTCCATGCACCCGAGCCCGGCGTCGCGAAGGGTCTCGGCAAGCGGCACCGCGAGCCGCGGGTCCGGGAGCTCGATGACGGGCAGCACGCCGGCCTCGCGGATCCGGCTGAGCACGGTCACCGGACGATCCGGGCGCCGCCGCCGTCGACGAGCCGCTGGAGCTCCGCCTCGGTGACCTGGCTGGTATCCCCGCGCGTCGTCTGGATGAGCGCGCCGTGCGCCGTCCCGTAGGCCACTGCCGCCTCCGCCGTGCGACCCGTCAGCAGCGCATACGCGAGGCCGCTCGCAAACCCATCGCCGCCACCCACGCGGTCCTCGACCTCGAGATCGAACCGTGGTCCCTCGTGAAAGGTGTCGGAACCGGTCTCGTACAGGATCGCGGACCATATGTTGCGGGTCGCGCTGGTGACCTCGCGGAGGGTCGTCCCGACCAGGTGCAGCGTCGGGAAGTCGGCCACGACCTGGCGGACCATCGCCGTGTAGGACTCGACCGGCAGCGCCCGCAGGCCCTCGTCCACGCCGGCGACCCGGTAGCCGAGCACCTGCTGGAAGTCCTCCTCGTTGCCGATGAGGCAGTCGACGTGGCGCATCAGCGGTCGCGTGGCGGCGATGGCCTCCTCGCTGGTCCACAGCTTCGACCGGAAGTTCAGGTCGTACGACACGAACACGGCGTGCCGGCGGGCGGCCTCGAGCGCCTCCGCGACGAGCGCCCGCGTGGACGGGCTGAGGCAGGTGAAGATGCCGCCGGTATGGAACCAGCGAACGCCGCGCCGTCCGAACAGGTCGTCCCAGTCGACGTCGCCGGGCTTCAACTGCGACGACGCGCTGTACCCGCGGTCGTACAGGCTCGTCGACGCCCGCGGGCCGCTGCCGACCTCGGTGAAGTTGAGCCCCATCCGGGCGGCTCGCCCCACGCCGTCGTACGGCATCGTGACGGCGCAGCCGGTATCGACGCCGACCGACCGTGCGTGGTTGCGCACGATCGCGCCCAGCGGGTTGTCCACCAGGCCGCCGATCCAGCCGGTTCGAAGGCCCAGCCGCGCGAGCGCGTACGCGACGTTGTACTCGCCACCCCCAACATGGACCTCGAGCGTCGAGGCGAACTCGACCCTGCCGTGCCCGGGCGGGCTCAGCCGGATCATGCACTCGCCCAGGCTGACGAGATCGAGCTCGACGTCGTCGGCCGGCCTGATGTCCACGCTGTTCGTCCTCACTGCGCGGTCACGGCCGCGCTGCTACTTGCCCCCGGTCATGCCGCCGTCGATCACGAGACCGGACGCCATGACGAACCGCGACTCGTCCGAGGCGAGGAACAGGGCCGCCTGCGCCACGTCCTCCGGCTGGCCGAGGTCGCTGGTGAGCTGGCGCTTGCGGATGTTGGCCATCCCCTCCTCGGGATCCGCGTAGGAGTCCCGCAGGTACTGCTCCACGAATGGCGTCATGACCGTCCCCGGGCACAGCGCGTTGACCCGGACGCCGTGCGGCGCGAGGTCGACCTGCATCGACTTGGTCATGGCGAGCACGGCGCCCTTCGAGGCCGCGTAGGACACGCGCCGGGCGACGCCGATCAGGGCCAGGGTCGAGGACGAGTTGATGATCGAACCCGAGCCCTGTTCGATCATGTGCGGCACGACGGCCCGGCTCATCAGGTACACGCCGCGCACGTTGACCCGCATCACCCGATCGAACAGCTCCGGGTCCGTCTCGACCACGTCGCCGACGCCCGGGATGCCGGCGTTGTTGAACAGGACGTCGATGCGGCCGAGCCGATCGATCACCCGGGCCGTCGTCGCGACCGTCTGGTCGGGATCGGCGACATCAACCTGCTCCGCGCCGGCCCGGCCGCCCCCCGCGACGATGTCCGCCGCGGCCGCCGCGGCCGCGGCCCCGTCGATGTCGGCGACCACCACCTGCGCGCCCTCGCGAGCGAACAGGTGCGCCGTCGCCAGCCCGATCCCGGACCCGGCCCCGGTGATCAGGCAGACCTTGCCGTCCAGGCGTCCCATCGTGGCCGGCCCTTCGCTCAGGCCAGGTCGAACCGGTCGAGGTTCATCACCTTGTTCCAGGCGGCCACGAAGTCGCGCACGAACATCTCCTGCGCGTCGTCGCACGCGTAGACCTCGGCATAGGCCCGGAGGACGGAGTTCGACCCGAACACCAGGTCCACCCGGGTGCCGGTCCATTCGGGCCTCGCCCGTCGTGCGGTCGTGACCCTCGAACAGGTCCTCCGCCTCCGAGGTCGCCTTCCACTCCGTGCCCATGTCGAGCAGGTTCACGAAGAAGTCGTTGCTGAGCGTGCCGGCACGATCCGTGAACACGCCGTGCGGCGTGCCGCCGGTGTTCGCGCCCAGCACGCGCATGCCGCCGACGAGCACGGTCATCTCGGGTCCGGTCAGCGTCAGCAGCTCCGCTCGCTCGACCAGCAGCTGCTCCGCGGGCCGGGTCTGGTCGGCCGCGACGTAGTTGCGGAACCCGTCGGCCCGGGGCTCGAGCACCGCGAACGACTCGACATCGGTCTGCTCGGGCGTGGCATCCGTGCGCCCTGGCGCGAATGGCACCTCGACGTCGTGGCCCGCGAGCTTCGCGGCCTGCTCGACCGCAGCGCAGCCGCCCAGGACGATCAGGTCCGCGAGCGAGACCCGCGTGCCGCCCGCCTGGGCGCCGTTGACATCCGCCTGGATCTGCTCCAGCACCGTGAGCGCCCTGGCCAGCTCGGGCGGGTTGTTGACCGCCCAGTCCTTCTGCGGCGCGAGCCGGATTCGAGCGCCGTTGGCCCCTCCCCGCCGATCCGTGCCGCGGAACGACGCCGCCGATGCCCAGGCGGTCGAGACCAGCTGCGGAGATGGAGAGGCCCGAGGCGAGGATCCGCGCCTTGAGGGCGGCGATGTCCGACGCGTCGATCAGCGGATGGTCGGCGGCGGGGACGGGATCCTGCCAGATCAGCCGCTCTGCCGGGACCAGGGGCCCGAGATATCGCGAGACCGGCCCCATGTCGCGGTGCGTCAGCTTGAACCATGCCCGGGCGAAGGCATCGGCGAGCTCGTCGGGATGCTCGAGGAAGCGACGCGAGATCTTCTCGTAGGCCGGGTCGAACCGGAGTGAGAGGTCCGTGGTCAGCATCGTCGGCGGATGATGCTTCGAGGGGTCGTGGGCATCGGGGACCGTGGCCTTGGCGCCCTTCGCGACCCACTGATTGGCACCCGCCGGGCTCTTCTCGAGCTCCCATTCGAAGCCGAACAGGTTCTCGAAGAAGTTGTTGCTCCACTTCGTGGGCGTCGTGGTCCAGGTGACCTCGAGACCGCTGCCGATGGTGTCGCCGCCCTTGCCCGTGCCGTAGCTGCTCCTCCAGCCCAGGCCCTGGGCCTCGAGTGGCGCTGCCTCCGGTTCCGGGCCGACGTGCGTCGCGGGGCCCGCTCCGTGCGTCTTGCCGAACGTATGCCCACCGGCGATCAGCGCGACCGTCTCCTCGTCGTTCATCGCCATGCGCCCGAACGTGTCGCGGATGTCCTTCGCGGCCGCGAGCGGGTCCGGGTTGCCGTTGGGGCCCTCCGGATTGACGTAGATGAGGCCCATCTGGACGGCCGCGAGCGGATTGGCAAGGTCCCGGGCGCCGCTGTAGCGCTCGTCCGCGAGCCACGTGCTCTCGGGGCCCCAGTCCATGTCATCGGGCTCCCACACGTCCTCGCGGCCGCCCCCGAAGCCGAAGGTCGTGAAGCCCATCGACTCCAGGGCGCAGTTGCCCGCGAAGACGATCAGGTCCGCCCACGAGATCCTGCGGCCGTACTTCTGCTTGATCGGCCACAGCAGCCGGCGCGCCTTGTCGAGGTTCACGTTGTCCGGCCAGCTGTTGAGCGGTGCGAACCGCTGCTGGCCGCGGGAGCCGCCGCCGCGCCCGTCGCTGATCCGGTACGTGCCCGCGCTGTGCCAGGCCATCCGGATGAACAGGCCCCCGTAGTGGCCGAAGTCGGCCGGCCACCAGTCCTGCGAGGTCGTCATGAGCTCGAAGATGTCGCGCTTGACGGCCTCGAGGTCGAGCTTCGCGAACTCGTCCGCGTAGGTGAAGTCCTCGCCCATCGGATCCGACAGGGGGGAGTTCTGGCGGAGCTTCGCGAGGTCGAGCTGATTGGGCCACCAATCCCGGTTCGACGTGCCAGCTGTTCGGGTCATCGCATCTTTCCGATCGTGGTTCTGGGTTCGCCGTGACGTGCCCTCCAAGGGTACCCGGGACCCACACGACCCGGCGGCAGACGAGCGCGACCGGCTCGACCCGGCCGGCCGTGGGCTCCTGCCGGTCCGGCGCCGCCGGCGGTCGCCTTCGTCTGTGTCCGCTACCGTGCGGCGGGGACCGCATTGGCCGTTCGCGAGAGCGCTCCTGCGTGCCAACGCCGACAATCCCCGTGGAGGTGAACCATGGACAACCCGCGTCCGAGCTTCGAGGCCGAGATCAAGCCGCTGTTCCGCGAGCGTGACCAGCGGGCGATGACGTTCATGTTCGATCTCTGGGACTACGAGGCCGTCAAGGCCAACGCGGGCGCGATCCTGGCCGCCGTCTCCGCGGGCGAGATGCCGTGCGACGGCGGGTGGAGCGAGGACCAGGTGGCGCTCCTGAAGGCCTGGATCGACGGTGGCTTCGCGCCGTAGGGCGGCTCACCGGCACGGGGCTGGCCGCGCCCCTGCCCACGCGGCCGCTGCGTCCCCCCACGCCGGCATCGCCGGCGTCTCAACGAAAGGACTCGCTCCCTTGGAAGCCATGCCGTTTGAGGACGGGCCGGAGACCCCGGATCTCGCCCACGACCCGGCGCTGGGGCTCGCTCGACGGACGAAGTTCGAGATCCTGGCCGCCATCCTGCTCGGGATGTTCCTGGGCGCCCTCGACCAGACGATCGTCGGTCCGGTCCTGCCCAGGATCGTCGGCGACCTCCAGGGTGCCGACTACTACGCCTGGGTCGTGACCGCCTACCTGCTGACCAGCACCGTGAGCGTGCCCATCTACGGCAAGCTGTCCGACCTGTACGGCCGGCGGCCGCTGCTGATGATCGGGATCGTCATCTTCCTGATCGGCTCCGCGCTGTCCGGCCTGAGCCAGGAGATGTGGCAGCTGATCCTGTTCCGCGGCATCCAGGGCCTGGGTGCCGGCGCCCTGTTCCCGATCGCGCTGGCGGTCATCGGCGACCTGTTCACGCCGGCCGAGCGCGGCAAGTACCAGGGCCTGTTCGGCGCCATGTTCGGCCTGGCGTTCCTGCTCGGACCCGGGCCTCGGCGGGTTCATCACCGACACCTTCAGCTGGCACTGGATCTTCTACGTCAACATCCCGATCGGGATCGTGGCCCTGGCCGTGATCGCCCGCCTGCTGCCGACGATCCGCAAGGAGGGCGCGCGACCGGCGATCGACTACCTCGGCGTGGCCAGCATCATCGTGGGCCTGGTGCCGATCCTGATCGCGCTCACGATCGCCGAGGACGGCAACTGGGGCAACCCGTGGATCTGGGGCCTGTTCGCCCTGGGCGTCGCGGGACTGGCAGCCTTCGTGCTCGCGGAGTCACGGGCGGCGGAGCCGATCGTGCCGCTGCACCTGTTCCGGAGCCGCACCTTCTCGGCGTCGATGGTGGCGATCTTCCTGGCGACGTTCGGGTTCGGGGCGGCGATCATCTTCCTGCCGCTCTACTACCAGGTCGTCGAGGGCGCCAGCGCCACCGAGTCGGGCTACAAGCTGCTGCCGTTCCTGATCGGGCTGATCTTCGCCTCGATCGCGTCGGGCCAGATCGTCGCTCGCCGGGGTCGCTACCGGAACGTGCTGTTGGTGAGCATGGTGCTGCTGGGCATCGGCCTCGCGCTGATGACGCAGCTGCGCGCCGGGACGTCGGACTATGCATTGTGGGGCTGGATGTTCATCGCCGGCCTGGGCGTCGGACCCACGTTCGCAGTGTTCACGATCGTCGTCCAGAACTCGGTGCCGTTCCAGGAGCTGGGCGCGGCCACCAGCGACCTGACCCTGTTCCGGCAGATCGGGACGACGGTGGGCATCACGATGGCGTTCACGCTGTTCCGGAACAACCTCACCTGGGACCTGCTCCGGGGCGAGATCGTCACGGCGGGCGCGCCGGCCGCGGTCGTGCCGGCGACGACGCCGCCCGGCTTCGACCTGGGCGGGCTGACGAACCCGGCCGGGGCTGCCGGCATGACCCAGTTCCTGGGCAGCCTGCCGGCACAGGTGCAGCCGATGTTCGTCGAGGGGTTCCACAGCGCGATGACGATCGCGATCGCGAACAGCCTGTGGCTGGGCGTGGGCGCAACCGTGCTGGCGCTGGGGGCCACGCTGCTGCTGCGCGAGATCCCGCTGCGCGACACGCATGGTGCCGGGTCGGCGCGCTGAAGCCATGGCGTGACGATCCGATCAGGCGAGGATCGCGCCCCGGGTGGGCAGGATCTCGTCGATCTCGTCGAGCACGTCCAGGAAGCCCTGGAGCGCCGGCGAACGTGATCCTGCCGCACCCCGATGGACGGCCACGATCCGCCGCCGCGTCGGCGCGACGCCCACGAGGTCGACGGCCCGCAGGTCACCCCGCGCGAGATCGCCGGCGATCGCCGTATGCGGCAGGAGGGCGATCCCCAGACCCTGCCTGACCATGTGCTTGGCGGCCTCGATGTTGTCCAGCTCGATCACGCTTCGAGGGGCGACGCCCGCAGCCCGGAACATCGCATTGGTGAGGTCGTAGTAGCTCGATGTGCGGTCGAACAGGATGAGCGTGGAGTCGGCGAGCCGCTCGACGCCGATCGCGTCGCGACCGGCGAGCGGATGGTGGGCGGGAACCACGAGGACGAGCTCGTCCTCGTAGAGCGGCCTGACGGTGACCCCCGGGTGGACGAGCTCGCGGATGAGCCCGATGTCAAGCTCGTCGCGTGCGACTTGATCGGCGATCTCCTCCGAGTGGCCGGTGCGGACGACCAGCCGCACGCCGCTGAACCGCCGGACAAAGCGCGCAAGGATGCCGGGCAGGACATAGGCACCGACCGCCGGAGCCGTCCCGATCGCGAGCTGGCCCGTGGTTCCCTGGGCGTGCTCCGCCACCAGGCCCCGGCCGGCATCGAGCGCCCGGATCGCCCGCTCCGCGTGTGGCAGGAATGCGCGACCCGCGTGCGTGAGCTGCATCCCGCGATGTGACCGCTCGAACAGCGGCGTGCCGAGCTCATCCTCGAGCAGCTTGATGCGCGCCGTCAGCGCCGGCTGGGTGACGTGGAGCACCGATGCGGCACGACTCAGGTTCCGCTGGCGGGCAATCTCGAGGAAGCCTTCGACCTGGGCGATGAGCATGGCTGACCCTCGATCATCAATGCAAATGATATGTCTGATCATATCAAGTGATTTGACTGATGCCATCGCCTCCCGCAGGATGTGGTTCCCAACCCCACGGAGGGCCGATCATGACCCACCTTTCCGAATTCCCTGCCTTCTCCGTCGACCTGCTCCTGCGGCGCACCCCGCCACCCGAATGGATGGCCGTGACCTGGGCTGCCGTCGGGACCCAGCTCGCCTGGCCGCCGGCGCCTCGGTCGGAGCCCGAGACTGCCGAGTGCACGTGTCCCGTCGACTGCATCCGCGACCACGAAAACGACTGATCGAGCGTCCGCCCCATGCTCGAAACACCGCCCTCTGCCGCGGGGGTCCCGGCCCAGCCCCCCGGCTCGGCCATCGCCGAGATCCCGGACTGGCTGACCGGCCCCCGCTTCGCCCGCATCACGCGCCTCCATTCCGCCCGCCAGGTCGCCGAGCAGCGGGGCACGATCGCGGCCGAGTACACGGTCGCCCGGGACGCGGCGACGGCGTTCCACGCGCGGCTGCGCGAGCTGTTCGAGCAGCGGCGGTCCATCACCACGTTTGGTCCCTACTCCCCCGGCCAGGCGGTGATCGCCAGGCGGCTCGGGATCGAAGGGATCTACCTCGGTGGCTGGGCGACCTCGGCCAAGGGATCGGCAACGGAGGACCCGGGGCCCGATCTGGCCAGCTACCCGCTGTCACAGGTCCCGGACGAGGCGGCCGGCCTGGTCCGGGCGCTGCTGACCGCCGATCGAAATCAGCATTTCCTGCGCTCGCGCATGACGCCCGAGCAGCGCGCCGCGACGCCGGCGGCGGACTACCGGCCGTTCATCATCGCGGACGCCGACACGGGCCACGGCGGTGACCCCCACGTTCGCAACCTGATCCGGCGGTTCGTCGAGGCGGGCGTCCCGGGCTACCACATCGAGGATCAGCGCCCGGGCACCAAGAAGTGCGGTCACCAGGGCGGCAAGGTCCTGGTGTCCTGCAACGAGCAGATCAAGCGCCTCAATGCCGCCCGCTTCCAGCTGGACGTCATGGGCGTGCCCGGGATCATCGTTGCCCGGACCGACGCCGAGTCCGCCAACCTGCTCGAGTCGCGCGGCGACGAGCGCGACCAGCCGTTCATCCTGGGCGTCACGAACCTCGAGGTGCCGTCGTACAAGGTGGCCTTCCTCGCGCTGCTCCGGCGCTTCCACGACGCGGGCGTGGAGGAGCTCAACGGGCATCGGCTATATGCGATCGATGACGGCGCATACTGCGCGGCCGACGCCTGGCTGGACCGCGCCGGGATCGCGGACGTGGTGCGCGCGGCAAGCGCGGACATCGCGGGTGGTGCCGATCTCGACACGACCTTTGACCGGGCGGCCGAACGGTTCCTCGCGGCCTGGGAGGAGGACGCCGGTCTGGCGACCTACGCGGATGCGGTCGCGGACCTCCTGGAAGCGCGCGAGCTGGAGGAGCGCGAGCGCGACGACGATCTCGACCCCGGACCCGTCGCCGAGGGCGCGGAGGACGGACAGGCATCGTCCTCGGAGACGCGCGACGCATGGCTGGCCTTTGCGCGGGGTGCGTCCCATGCGGTCGCGCAGGCGCGTGCGAGCGAGCTCGGGCTCGAGGTCAGCTGGGACTGCGAGCGAGCCACGACCCCGGAGGGCTACTACCAGGTCGCGGGCGGCATCCCCTACGCCATCGCCAAGTCGCTCGCCGTCGCACCGTTCGCGGACATCCTGTGGATGGAGACCAAGACCGCCGATCTCGCCGACGCCCGCCAGTTCGCCGATGCGATCCATGCGGTGCACCCGGACCAGATGCTGGCCTACAACCTGTCGCCGTCGTTCAACTGGGACTCGACCGGCATGACCGACGACGAGATGCGGCGATTCCCCGAGGAGCTGGGCAAGCTCGGGTTCGTGTTCAACTTCATCACCTACGGCGGACACCAGGTCGATGGCGTCGCGGCGGAGGAGTTCGCGACCGCGCTCCAGCAGGACGGGATGCTCGCGCTCGCCCGGCTCCAGCGGAAGATCCGGCTGGTCGAGTCGCCGTACCGCACGCCGCAGACGCTGGTGGGTGGCCCGCGCCTGGACGCCGCTCTGGTCGCATCATCGGGCCGCACCGCCACGACGATGGCGATGGGCAAGGGCTCGACCCAGCATCAGCACGCGCAGCAGACCGAGGTTCCCAAGCGGCTGCTGGAGCAGTGGCTCGCGCTCTGGGCGGAGCACAACGGAGTCGACCCGGCCCCGCGCGTCCGGCTGTTGCCACGCCGGGCCGGGTCGGAGCTGCTCGAGCTCGCCCTGCTGGGCGCGGGTGACCGCAAGCTCGCCGGGATCGTGTTCGCCCCCATCCACGATCGCCGCGGCCGGAGCATCCTCTCCGTTCGCGACCAGAACACGTTCGATCCGACGCTTCGTCGCCGGCGGCTGATGACGCTGGCTCACCTGTACCTGATCCACCGCTACCGGGCGGAGTCGGTGCACTACGTCAGCCCGACCGAGGACAACGCGATCCAGACGGCTCGGATGCAGGAGCTGGGCATGTTCCGCGAGGTCAACACCGAGATCGGCGAGGTCATCGTCGCCGAGGTGAGCCGTGAGCGGATCGGCGAGCTGGTCGCCCCGGACCAGGCGGCCCTGCGGCTGCTGATCGGCAAGACCGGGTAGGCTCTCGTCCGCTGCGCTCCGCCTTCGGCGACACAGCAACCGGGGCAACAGCGGGCCGCCCGAACAGGTATCCCTGGCCGAGCTGGACCTCGAGCCGCTCGAGGACCGCGCGCTCGGCCTCGGTCTCGATCCCCTCGGCGATGACGCGACAGTCGGTTGCGCGCGCAAAGTGGACCAGGGCGACGATGAGGGCCTGCCGGGTGAGGTCCGCGTTGACGCCGCGTACGAGACCGATGTCGACCTTCACGAACTGCGGCCGGAGCTCGACGAGATGGTTGAAGTTCGCGACGCCGGCACCCGCGTCGTCGACCGCCAGGCGGAGGCCGGCGCCCAGCGCAACGAAGGACGACCGCAGCGCCCCGTAGTCGTCGATCGCGGCGTGCTCGGTGATCTCGAGGACCGCGGGCCGGGTCCGGTCCGCAAGGATGGAGCGCAGCTCGTCGCCCGCCAGGATCAGTGCAGGAGACACGTTGAGGGTGAGGAAGCAGTCCGCCGGCAGCCCGTCGGATGCCGTGATCGCAGCACGCAGTGTGGCCAGCTCAAGGTCCTGCTCGAGCCCACAGCGTCGGGCATCGGCGAACACCCGATCAGGCGGGATGCCGTCATCGAACCGGGTCAACGCCTCGTAGCCAACGGGCTCGCGGGTTGCGATGTCGACGATCGGCTGGAAGACCGGATGGAACGCGCCGGCTGCGATCACGTCCGCGATCCGCGACCGGGATCGGGCCGCCTCCCAACGTCCGCGGAGCGGGGCCTCCAGCAGCAGGCGGGCCGTGGGCGCGAACTCGACCAGGGTCGGCAGGTAGGTGGCGAGATTGTCGGCGCCGCGCGGGTCCGTGGTCCCGACGACGAGCAGCCCGATGGGCCCGCCGTCGCCGGGGATCGGCGCGTAGATGGCCGCGTGCAACCCGGTCGCGGCAACTCGTCGCTCGTACTCGCCATCATCCGGACCAGGCGCGAACCGTGCGGCCCAGGCGCCCCCCTTCGCCCGCTCGAGCAGGTACGCCGACCGGGCCGCCGGGAGCGTCCCGCCCACCTCGACCGGGCCGATGCGTCCGCCGCCCCTGCCCAGGACCACGGCGAGGCCGTCATGGTCGAACGCGATGACCGTCGGCGATTCCATCCCGTCCATGCCCAGCAGCGCGTCGGCGATCGATTGGGCGGTGGCCTCGGGAGTCTCGCCCGCCTCGAGGCGGCTCAGCGTTTCGGCGATCTGTGCGCGCTGGCGGGCCGCACCCTCGAGGCTCGTCTCGACCTCGCGCAGGTGGGTGACGTCGCGCTTCACCGCGACATAGGAGGTGGGCGCCCCTCGCAAATCAACGACGGGCGTGATCGAGGCCTCCTCGATGTACAGGGTCCCGTCCTTCTTGCGATTGACGAGCTCGCCCTCCCAGGTCGCACCTGCCGCGAGCGTCGACCACATGTCGGCGTAGAGCTCGGGTGTCTGGACTCCGCTCTGGAGGATCCGCGGGTTGCGGCCGATCACCTCCGCCGCGGCGTAGCCGGTGATCCGCTCGAAGGCCGGGTTGACGTACGTGATGTTCGCGTCGAGATCGGTGATCACGACCAATTCGGCGGTCTGCTCGATCACGGCGGCGAGGCGCGTTCGCTCGGCATCGTCGGATTCCTGGGCGGCGCGCGCCCGCAGCGTGACAACCCCGAAGGCGAGGTCGGCCGCAAGCCCCTCGAGCAGGTCGACCTCCTCCGCGCCAAGGGTCCCGACCTCGTCTGAGTAGATGACCAGCGTGCCGAATGCCGCGCTGCTTCCGTTGCGCAACGGGATCGCAGCACCCGATGCGTAGCCCAGCGCGAGCGCCGTGCTGCGCCACGGCGCGTAGCTCGGATCCGTGGCGATGTCGGCGAGGACCACCGTGCGACCTTCGCGGATCGAGGTGCCGACCGGACCCATCCCGCGTGCCTCGGGGTGCCAGGTCACGTTCAGCCCCACCTGATACCCGACGCCGTACCCGGCCGAGGCCACCGGCCTGACGGTACCGGCCTCGTCATTCTCCCGGTACCCGACCCACGCATAGCGATACGCACCCTCCTCGACGACGACACGGCAGATCGCCTCGACGAGCTCGTCCTCGCTGGTCGCGTGCACGAGCGCGGCATTCGCTGCCGTCAGGGTGCGGAGCACCCGGTTGAGACGCTCCACCGCCGCCTGCGCCGCCTGCCGGTCGCTGACGTCGCGTGCGACGCCCTCGACGGCGACGAGTCGCCCTTCGGCGTCGAAGATCGGATGGCTTCGCTGCTCGAGCGACACCACGTGACCATCCGGGTGGGACAGCCGCAGGAGGACCGCCGACGGCACGTCCGACTGGTTCGCGGCCGGCGCGAGCAGGTGCCGGTCGTCCGGGTGCACGAGGCGTTCCATCAGGCCCGGATCCGCGTAGAACTCGGCCGGGGAGTGGCCGAGCACGGTCTCGACCGACGGGCTCACGTACTCGAATGCAGGCGTCGGGAGGACCCGGTAGCGCGAGATCACATCCGGGGCATGCTCGGCAAGGAGGCGGAAACGCTGCTCGTGCGCGACGATCTCGCTGACATGCCGGGCGCGTTGGGCTTCGTGACGGCGCAGCAGGAACGCGAGGGTCGCGCCGGTCACGGCAACGAATGCCCAACCCTTGAGCGTCGAGGCCGTGACCAGCATCTGGGGGTCTGCGATCAGGACGCCGAGGAGCTGATCGCTCAGTTCGATCCAGAGCACCGCGCTGACCACATAGGTGAGCACGATGGTCGCGGCCGACAGCCGCAGGCGACCAAACAGGCGCCTGGGCGCCGAGGTCGTCGCTCCTGAAATGCCGGTGACTCCTGAAATGTGGGTGACTCCTGGAACTGCGGGTGACCCAATCGATTGTCAGCGGCGGGCGCTGCACGTCGAGAACCTGGAAGTACCTCCGAGCTGCGGCGCGAAGCTGGCGCGGTACCACGTGGGGTGCACACGCCCACCCTGGTGGCCGGTTGGCGGGATGGCCGCTTGGCGCGGCCCGGGCGTCCCGCTAGAATGTCGTCCTCCCGAGCGGGAGTAACTCAGCTGGCAGAGTGTCTGCTTCCCAAGCAGAATGTCGCGGGTTCGAATCCCGTCTCCCGCTCCACTTTCCCCGTCCGTGTCTTCGGACCCTTCGCTGCCCGCCATCTAGACTCGCCGCCATGGCTCACGCTGACGTCCCCGAGTCCAGCCATCGTGCCGCGGTCGAGCAGGCGCGAGCAGCACGTGAGGCGCGGCTGCGAGGCCCCACGGGCTGGCTCAGCCTGGTTGGCCTTCACTGGCTGCAGCCCGGTCGGCAGCGGTTCGGGTCGAGCACTGAGAACGAGATCGTGCTGCGGGCAGAGGATGGCGAGGTCGGCGAGGTGGCCGGCACCATCGAGGTGACGGGCGCCCGTGTGCTCCTCCATCCGGAGCCCGACGCGACGTTGATGGTCGGCGGCCGGCCCGTCGTCGACGTCCTGGAGCTGGCGGACGACGAGGCGAAGACCCCGACGATGCTCGAGCTGGCATCGCTCCGCCTGGTCCTCATCCGACGGACGGGGCGCCCGGGGATCCGGGTGCGGGACACGCACGCGCCGGCGTTGCGCGCCTTTCGGGGTCTTGACTACTTCGCCATCGACCCGTGCTGGCGGATCACCGGCCGCCTCCTGCGGGATGCTCCAGATGCCACCATTCCCGTCCCCGACGTCCTGGGCAACGTCGTCGATGAGCACACGCCGGGCGTCGTCGAGTTCGAGGTCGATGGGCAGCCATGTCGCCTCGCCGCGCTCGAGGCCGGACCCGATGCCCTGGCGCTCGTGTTCGGCGACCGGACGAACGGGCGTGAGACGTACGGTGGCGGCCAATTCCTGGTGACGGGGGCAGTCCGCGACGACGACACCGTCGAGGTGGACTTCAACCTCGCGTACAACCCGCCGTGCGTCTTCTCGCCCTACGCGACGTGCCCGATGCCCCCGCGCGGCAACCGGCTCGACGTCCCGATCGAGGCTGGCGAGAAGGTATTCCACGCATCGGAGCCGGGGCCCGCATAGGGCGGTGTCGCAAGGACGCAACCGCCAGCCGCGGCGCAGGGAGTCCAACCACGCGCCAGCGTTTCCGGGACGGGTCGCACGCAAAGAGCGTTCGCCGAAGGCGGGTCGCCACCCCATGCCTCCGACGAACGCTCAGACGCTGTTCCCGGCTCGCGGGACTAGTTCACGGACCCCTCAAGCGAGAAGGTGACGCGCGGTGGACCGATGTGGGCAAACGCGTCACGGAAGTCGGCCAGTGCCGTCCATCCGCCACGCCCGTGAAGGGCCGCATAGGCGCCGGTCCCGCTCGCGACGACCCACTGGCCCTCGCCTGAGGCGAGCGGCGCGGGCAGCTGTCCGAACAGCCCGACGAGCTCGATCGTGACGGTGCCGTCGGCCCCGGCGAGACGAATGGTCGAGTGGAGCGAGTTCGGGTCACCCGTCAGGAGGTGGCCCTGGCCTGCGAACCAGCCGCTTCCTGTCTCGGTACCGGCGTCGGTGAGGAACCCCGACATCGTGAACGAACCGGTCGTCGTCGAAGCCTCGAGATTGCCCGCCAGCGCCACGGATACCCCGATCTCGATGGGCTGCGGCGACGTCGCTGTCACCACCGGAGCGGCTGCGAAGGTGGCCGCCGTGGCGACCGCGAGGGTCATGAGACGTACGCGCATGGTGTGTTGACCTCCGTCATGACTGCGTGGTGGGCTCTACCTGGACCAGCCGATCAGCCCGGAACCGGCTGTCCCGGCAGACCTGGGCGATCGCGTTCGCGCTCGCGGACTCGAGCAGGCACAACGCCTGCTCGTCGGCCGGAAGGACGACGCTCGCGAGGACGATGACGCCGGCGGCCTCGCGCGCGGCGGCGGTCGTCAGCTCACGAAGCCGGGCGTGGAGGAGGCTGGCCGGCGCACCGGGCTCGTACTGCTCGAGGAGCCAGGTGTGGCGCCCAGAGGGTCGATCGATGTCTGCCATGCGAGGACGGTATGGGCGCCCGGCTCGTGGTTCATCGGGAACCCCCCTACGTTTGGCGTTCCCGCCCCTCGCGTTCCTGCAACCAGGCGCCAAGCTCGGCGCGCGATCGGATGTCGAGCTTCCGGTAGATGCGGGTCAGGTTCGCCTCGACCGTCTTCGGGCTCACGAATGCCGCGTGCGCGATCTCGCGCGACGTCATGCCCTTCCCGGCCAGCCGCGCGATCGTCAGCTCGCCGTCCGTCAGCTCGCCGGCCCGCCGCCGGCGCAGCCCGACGCGGGCGAGCTCGGCGTTCGCGTGCGCAGCCCACGCGACCGCTCCCAGTCGCTCGAACGCGGACGCGGCATCGGTGAGGGCGGCTGCGGCGCGCAGCCTGTCGCGCTGGCGTCGCAGGAGCCGACCGCGCGTGAGGTTCGTCCAGGCCGCCTCGAACGGCAAGGTCGCGAGATCGACGGCGGGGTCGTCAAGCGCGACCAGGGCGGCATCGCGGGCTCCCTGCGCGGCGAGGACGATCGCGCGCGTCCTCACCAGCGCCGCCGCGGTCCATGCTCGCGGGAGGACGGCGTGCCGCTGCTCGAGGCGGCGGAGCGCGGCCGTCGCGCTCTCGGCGTCGCCGGTCGCAAGGGAGATCTCCGCGAGGATCGGTTCGCTGCGATCCGCCAGGAGATCCTCTACGCCGAGCGCCTGCGTGATCGAGTGCATGCGTCGTGCGTGCTCGAGCGCCTCGAGATGATCGCCTGCGGCGTACGCCACCGCGATCTCGACCGAGTGGACGATCGCCGCCCAGATGGTCCCGTCCGCAACGGTGGCCTGCAGGCGCGCCAGCGTCTCGCGCGCTCGGTCCAGCCGGCCGAGATGGGCATCGACGAGCGATCGCCATGCGTACACGAGTGGCCAGCCGCCGCCGATCTGGAGTCGGTCGAGCCGATCGCACGCGTCATCCGCGAGGCGCTGCGCGTCGACGGTGTTGCCGGCCCGCAGCTCGACGAGCGCCAGCTGGGCGTCCCGGTCGGCGCCCCAGCCGGCCTCGCCGCGCTCGGCGTACCAGGACACCTCGATCGCATGGCGCGCGCGCGCCTCGGCCACTTGGTCGCACATCGTGAACAGGACCAGCGCCGGCGAGCTCGGGGCGCGTCCGTCTCCGAGCGACGCCTCCTCGAGTCGAACACCCTGCCGAAGCCGGTCCCAGCTGACCCCATGACCCGCCAGCGCCGACGCCATCTCGCGATGGATGAGCAGGTAGCCGCGAAGGTGGGCGTCAGTGTCGGGCGCGAGGTCGCGCAAGGCCGCGGTCGCGTCCTCGACGGCCCGCCCCGGCTCGTCGATGGCACCGAAGGCGACGAGCGCGAGTGTGAGGTCGAGCCGAACCTTCGGGTCCCTGGCGTCGCGCACGGCACCTCGGACGCGTCGCTCCTCTGCTTGCATGGTGCCGTCCGCCCACGCAAGGTCGGAGAGACCGGCGATGACCCGCGGCCGCTCCTGTGGCGGCGCGGCGGCGATCGCCGCTTCCGCGGATTCGCGTGCAGCCGTCGGATCCCCGGCGGCGAGCAAGGCGCGGGCATGACGCCACAATCGCCTGGAGCGCTCGCTGTGCTGGTCCGCCGGAGTGAGCTGGACCGCCCGATCGTAGAGCGTGGCGGCTGCTGCGACGGCGCCGCGGCTGAGCGCCGAGTCCGCACCTGCCTCGATCTCCGCGACATGGGCGGCGGCCTCGGGAAGGGCGGCAAGGTGCCGGGCGCGCTCATCGGGTGTTCCGGCGATGCGCGCGAGTCGCGCATGAGCGTCGCGGATCGTCGCGGGAGTCGCTCGACCAAGCGCCACGGTCGCAACGAGTCCGTCCGCGGGACGCGCGATGCCATCCTCCTCGATGACGGCCCCCGCTCGCTCCGCCTCGTCCAGCGCGTGCGCAGCGTCGCCGGCGAGCGCTGCCAGGTCGGCGATCGAAAGCCGGCCGGCGACCGCAATCAGCTGCGTCAGCCGGTCGGCATCGGGCGAGAGTCCACCGAGTCGCCGCTCGACGAGTGCCGCAACCGGTGTGGGGACGATCCGCCACTCCGCCTCCGGCCGCTCCCGCCAGCTCCGGGCGAGCTCGAGGGCGGCACGAGGGTTGCCTGCGGACGCCGCCGCGACGCGGTGGACGAGCTGCCTCGGCACCTCTCCGAAGGACTGCGACAGCAGGTGATGGATCCCGGCGATCGTCAGCGGCAACGTCTCGAAGGCGATGCGCCGGTCCGGGGGCACGACGCGATCCATGCTGAGCAGCGAGATCGGATCGACCTGGCCTCCGAACACGACGGCCAGGGAGACGCGAGCTGGAAGCCGATTGATCGCGAAGCGGAGCGCTCGAAGTGTGTCGGCATCGAGCCACTCGATGTCGTCGATCGCGAGCAGCACATGGGAGGCGCGTGCAGCGATCTCGAGCACGGCGGCCGTCGCCGGACCGACGAGCGAGGGATCGGTCGCTGCGTCCGCGTCGCGGACGAGCAACGCAACCTCCAGTGACCGGCGAAGGGGCGGTGTCAGCTCGCGCGAAACGTCAACGGGCGCGAGCAGATCGCGCAGCGCGGAGAACGCCTGGGCCGCTTCCTCCGGCTGAGGGCGCGCGCGAAGCACGAGGACGTCGCGAACCGACATGGCGGCCTCGAGCAGCCCGCTGCGACCGCTCCCCGGAAGTCCGCCGATCAGGAGCGCGGCGGAGCCCGAACGGCGCAGCGAATGGAACCGGCTGATGTGCTCGAGCTCACGATCTCGCCC
Source organism: uncultured Chloroflexia bacterium (assembly GCA_963835335.1). Taxonomy (GTDB): domain Bacteria; phylum Chloroflexota; class Limnocylindria; order Limnocylindrales; family CSP1-4; genus CAIXZV01. The sequence continues at coordinate 19,192 of CAWIFB010000005.1, forward strand.
GACGAGGTGCGCATCCGGTGCACCGCGAGTGTTCACGCGGACAGGTTCGCACGCCCCGGGATGGTTGACGAGTCTTCCCGCCGCTAGGTCGTCCGCCCGGGATCTGCGGACGCCCGTCGCGCTGTCCTGCAGAATCTCTCGCGGGTTCGGCTCAGCGGAAGGGGACGAGATGGGCAACAGCAAGGGTTCGGGTCCGGCGCAATACGCAAGCCCCGGCAGGTTCAACGCACGGGTCGCGCTGCACGCGAGGTTCGCCACCAACCCCCGGCCGTGGCCGGCGTGGGTGTTCGATCAGCTCGAGGGATTCGAAGGCTGCAGCGTGCTCGAGCTCGGCTGCGGCACCGGGATGCTGTGGCAGGTGAATGCCCCGCGGGTCCCGGCGAGCTGGAGCCTGGTGTTGACCGACAGCTCGGAGGGCATGCTGGCCGAGAGCCGGCGGCGCCTGGACGGGCTCGCGGCGCATCTCGATCTGCGCATCATGGATGCGCAGGAGATCGACTTCCCCGATGGCGCCTTCGACATCGTCATCGCCAACCACGTGCTCTACCACCTGCCCCGTCGCGAGCGGGCAATCGCCGAGGCGCGACGTGTCCTGCGGCCGGGCGGGGCCTTCCACGCGACCACGGCGAGCCTCGACAGCCTGGCCGAGCTCAGGACGCTGCTATCCGAGTTCAGGCGCGTCGCGACCTCCGCCCACGATGCCGTAACCGATCCAGCCCCGCTGGAGCGAGACCAACCGGTGGTCGCCGCCTTCTCGCTCGAGAATGGCGCCGCGCAGCTGCGCGAGCACTTCGGGAGCGTCGACACCCGGATCTATGCGGACGAGCTGAGGATCACGGATCCGGACGCCATCGTTGCCTATTTCCAGTCGCTCAACGAGATCCGCGAGGGCGAGCAGGTCCTCGTGGATGCCGAGGTGGGCGCATTCGGTGACTTCGTCGCGGCCAAGATGGCGCGAGATGGCGAGCTGCGCGCCACGGCGAAGTCGGGCATGTTCGTGTGCCGATAGCGTGAGCCGCCTCCGCCTCGGGCGCCGCTGCTGCCATCCGATCGCGGTGGACGACCGGCTTCCGCGCGGTTAGCGTTCGCGGCCATGACAGACGTCGAGTTGGCCGCGCTCGAGCACGAGAACTGGATCGCCTACCTGACCGGCGTCGTGCGTTGTTCGAGGCAGGCCTCCGTCACGCGCGCCCAGGGTACGGTGACGATCCTGAGCGGTCTCCCGTTCGACTGGTTCAACCAGGTCCTGGTCGAACACGCGCATGCGACGCCGAATGGCGTGCGCGCGGCGGTTGCGCGGGCGCGGGGACTGGCGGGGGCGCAGGGTGACCCGTTTGTCGTCCGCCTGCGCGACGGCATCGACGACCGGTTCATCCCGACCCTGATCGAGGCGGGAATGGAGCCCGAAGGGGCAGCGTCCTCGACGCCCGGCATGGTCGCGTTCCCGGTCGACCACGCGGCCCTCCCCCGGCATGCGGCTCCCGGCCTCGAGATCCGCCGGGTGACCGACGCGACCGGCATCGACGTCCATCGTCGAGTCGTGACTGCGGGGTTTGGATCAGCTCCGGCGGTCGCCGATGGGACCGCGTGCCCGGACCTCCTCGGCCGGCCCGGGTGCGTCGTCTACGTGGGCTACGCCGACGGTGTCCCCGTCGCCTCCGGCCTGGGCTGGCAAAGCGGCCGGACCATCGGCGTGTACAGCATCGCGACGATCGAGTCGGCGCGCCGACGCGGGTTCGGAGCGGCGATGACGGCCCGCGTGGTGGCGGACGGCGTGGCTGCCGGCTGCGACGTCGCGGCGCTCCAGGCCAGCGAGATGGGACGCCCGATCTACGAGCGCCTGGGGTTTCGAACGGTCGTCAGGTACACCGCATACGTCGATCCCGGTTGAGGATGGCCCCTGGGCTCGACGGGATCGCGACGGGACGTGGCAACCCCGGGCGCCGGCTGTTGCCAGTGACGCCCGGGGTCAGCACGCGACGGCGAGCCGTCGCGCGTTCCCCGTCAGGGGCAGGTCAGGGCCGGATTCCACTGGGCGAACACCCCGGCGGGGTTTGCCTCGTGGACCCACACGTGGAGGTCGTAGTGGATCGGCATCTGCGGGTTGTGGCCATCCATCGGACCCTGGAACCCCTGGCCGAACAGGTACGGTCGGTCGCCATCGGTCGCCTTGTCCTGGTCTGCGTCGGGCTTGAAGTACTCGACGCCGACGAGCTTGAGCGAGCCGTCGGCCGCGGGCAGGTACAGGAGGACCTGGGGGCGGAGCGGATCGATCACACCGCCGACGCGGGACGGATTGAAGAAGTGGATCCCCATCGCGCCCAGTGGCGACGATTCGCAGGCACTGGCGGCGAAGTAGCCGTCGGCGATCGCCTGGTCCACCGAGTGGTAGCGCGCGGTGGCGGCACGAACGGCCTGGAGCTCCGGGGACAGCGGGCCGGCGCCTGCGTTGACGGCGGCGGCGCCGGTGGTGGCGATGACGGCGGCAATGGTGAACAGGAAGATCAGGCGACGCATCTGGGACCTCTCTGGCGGACTTGAGCTGACGCGTCCATCGTTGCCGGAGAGATGGGCCGGTGGCGTCTGGCGAATGCCCTATTCGGGGCTGCAGGCGACCGGTAACCTCGCCACATGACCCCGAGCGAAGAGCTGGTCGGCCGGAGCCGGGAGATCGACGTGCTCACACGGGCTTTCGAACGCGCCCGGGACGGCGTTCCTGGCTTCTGGCTGATCACCGGAGAGGCCGGGATCGGCAAGACCCGGCTGCTGCGCGAGCTCTCCGGCCGCGCCAACGCCGCCGGGATGCGTGTGCTCGCCGGAACCGCCACCGAGACCGGGCGCCACGTGCCGTTCCTGCCGCTTCTCGCCCCCCTGAGGCAGGCCCTCTCCGACGGTGCGCGATCGCACCCGGACGAGCCCGACGATCGTGCGGCCGAGACCGTCGCGCTCGCGATCGATGGCCGCGCGGAGCCCGTCGAGGTCGCCTCGATCGATACTGCCCGACTGTTCGAGGCGATCCACGATCTCGTGGTCAGGGCCCCCACCCTGCTGACCGTGGACGACGTGCACTGGGCAGACGCGTCGACGATCGCCGTGCTCGACTACCTTGCCCACCGCATCGTGGACGCGCCGATCCTCGTCGTCGCCAGCGCCCGCGATGATCTCGCTTCGCTCGAACGGCTTGCGATCGCGGACGGCCGCCGGTTTGCCCCGCTGCCGCTTGCGCGCCTGGGGCGCGATGACGTCCGCCGCCTCGCCGACGGGATCCGAGATCAACCGCTCGATCGCGAGCGACTCGACCGTCTGCACCGCCGGAGCGCGGGCAACCCGTTGTTCGTCGAGCAGCTCCTCGAAGGATCGCTCGAACCGGGTCGGTCAACGGACGACGGCGCCGCGGAGGGTGACGTGCCGCTGGCGCTCCAGCGTCTCCTGCAGCGGCGGCTCCAGGACCTCGCGCCGAGTGCGCGATCGACGATCGAGGCGCTGGCCGTGCTCGGGGGAGCGGCTCCTGCGGATCGACTTGCGGCTGTCGCCGGGCTGGCGCAGGAGGAGGCGGATGCCGGCCTCCGGATTGCGACGACGGCCGGAATTGCGATGTTGGCCGACGGAGGTCACGCGTTCCGACATCCGCTCTACGGCGAGGTCGTGCTCGCGGACCTGGCCGGACCGGACCTCCGCCGGCTGCACGCCCGGGCCGCCGCTGCGCTCGTCGACATCGGCAGCGCGGCAGCGATCGCGGATCACTGGTGGCGGGCGGATGCACCCGAGGCCTGGGCAACCGCGTGCGAGGCGGCCGCGGTCGCACTCGGTTCGTTTGCGTTCGTCGAGGCGCGAACGCACCTGGAGCGGGCGATTGCGCGCTGGCCGGCGAACGCTCCCGGGCTTGTCGACGCATTGCTCGATGCCGCGCACGCAGCGTGGGTGAGCGGCGATCCCGGCGGAGCGGCCCAGCTGGCCGAGCGCGCCGAAGCCCTGGAACCAGCTCGTCCGGAATGCGCCATTGCCGTGGCCGCGTACCTGTGGGATGAAGGCCGGCGTCCGGAAGCCGTCGCCGCATTCGAACGGGCGGCGATCCTCACGAACGGCGATCCATCACCAGAGCGACGAGCCCGCGGCGAATTCGCCGCCGGCCGGCGCGCGATCGCGATCGGTCGTGTCCGCGACGGCGCGGCCCATGCCATGCGAGCCGCGCGGCTCGCGCGAGAGGCTGGAGTGCGAGCGCTCGAGGCCGAGGGGCTCTCGCTTTCGGCGATGTCGCTCGGCTTCGCCGACAGCCTGGAGGGCATTCCGGGGCTGGAACGCGCGGCGACGCTCGGACTGGACCTTCGTGCGCCCCACATCGTCGGGCACACGCACCAGTTCCTGGTGGACCTGTTGGGCCTCGCCGGGCGCACGGACGAGGCGACGCGGATCGCCCGGCGAGGCATCGCCGCGAGCGACCGCCTGGGCACGGCACGGACGCACGGGTCGGACCTGCGCGGGCGGCTGGCGTTGCTGCTCCTCGACAGGGGCCGGTGGACGGAAGCCGAGGAGCTGCTCGACCAGGCAGACCGCCGCGCGTTCCCGGCGCTCGCGCGAGCCTTCCTGGCGATGCGGCGCGGATCGTTCGAATCGGCCGAATCGTGGCTCGCGGATGCCGCGACTGCCGGCTCCATCGGTGGGCCGGGCTCCCTCGGCGGATGGCTCGAGGTGGCCCGGGTCGAGCTTGCCTGGCTGCAGGGCGACGCCGCGGAAGCGACGCGACGGCTCGACCTGGTGCCGCCGATGCCGGGCGTCTGGGGCCTGGACATCGGGGCATGGAGCGCTCGCTGGCGTGCCCGGTTCGGGCGTCTCGATCCGGCGGCAACCGAGGCGGCAGCCGCGACCGCCGGCGGCCACCCGGATCCACATCTCGCGGGGGCGATCACGGCGGAGATCCGCGCCTCCGCGGTCGACGCGGGCTCACCGGAGCACGCGCAGGCCTGGGCCCGTGCCGTCGCACGGTGGGCCGAGGCAGGCCGGCCCTGGGACGAAGCGCTCGCCAATCTCAGCCTCGCCCAGGCCTGGTTCGCCGCACGCGATGGGCGACGTGGTCGCGTGGCGCTCGAGCAGGCGCAGGCGACAGCGACGAGTCTTGATGCCAGCCCGCTGCTCGTCCGGATCGAGTCACTCGCCCGGCGCGCCCGGGTGAAGGTCGGAGCGGCACGTCATCGCGCCGATCCCGATGCCCCGACGAGCCGCGAGCTCGACGTGCTTCGCCTCCTTGCCGAGGGGCGAACCAACCCGCAGATCGCCGAGGCGTTGTTCCTGAGCAGGAAGACGGTCGGGATCCACGTGTCCAGACTGCTCGACAAGCTCGGCGCCGGCACTCGCGGCGAGGCCGTCGCGATCGCGCGCCGCCGCGGGCTGCTCGACTGACGGCGGCCCGGCAGGGAAAAGGTCAGCGCCCAGCGTCGCGGGTATCGGCGAGCCTGATCTCCACCATCAGGTCGCCGGCCAGGCGCTCCAGGCCCTCGCGGACCGCCGCCAGCTCGGCCGCCTCGGGGACGGTGACGCGGACGTGGGCACGGAACATGCGGTCCCCCGAGTGGGCAGCCGGCGGGAGGTCGGTGACCAGCTCCTCGACATTGATCCGGTGCGCCGCGAGCACGGCCGAGACCTCGTGGACCAGGCCGGGGCGGTCGAGGCCGAGCAGCTCGATCTCCATCGCGGGCAGCCGGGGCGCCTCGACGGGCGTGCTCCGCTCGACGACGATCCGCAGGCCGCTGCCCTCGAGACGGCCGAGCGCATCCTCGAGCGCCGCGACCTGCTCGTCGGCGACCTCCACGCACAGCACGCCGGCGAACATGCCCGCGAGGTGCGCCATCCGGCTCTCCAGCCAGTTGCCGCCGTGCGCCGCGACGACCTTCGACACGGAGTCGACGATGCCGGGCTGGTCCGGACCGACAAGCGTGAGCACGAGATCGATCATGACTGGATCGTTGGCGCCATCGGCGCCGCGAGCGCTATTCGAGCGGCGTCTTGAGGACGACCTTCACGCCGCGGATCGTCCCTTGCACGGAGTTCCGGACACGAGTTGCGGCCGCATCGCCGATGTCGCCCGCCGCGTCGATCGCGCCCGTCGCAGCCGCCGTGGCCGCCGCCTCCGCGCTGACGCTGGTTCCCTTGGCAATCTCGATCGCGCCTTCAACCGCGCCGACTGCGGCGGCGGTGATGTCGGCACCCACGGCGGAGGCTTCGGCGACCGCGCTCCGGCTGGTGCGGCTGATCGCCTCGAGCGTCTCGACGCCGGCTTCGGATGAGCCGCGGACACCGCCCACGACCGCGGCCTTGGCCGCGTAGCCGATCGAGCTGGCGGCCACCCCCGCTGCGTTCGCGGCCGCGCTGATGGACTCCGCGGCGGTCTGCGCCCCCAGCCCGATGACGTCGCCGGCCGCGCGGATCGTTCCCTTGACGGCGCCGATGGCGAGATCTGCCGCCGTGGAACCGGCTGAGCCGGCCTCCTTGAAGGTGCGCTGGACGGCGGATGACAGCGTCGCGACCGTGACCTCGGTGATCTCGCCCGTCCCCTTGATCGTCCCGATGATGCTGTCACGTACGCGACGGCCGATCTCCTGCTCGTTGGGCATGGTGCAACCTCCCTGCGTTTCGACCAGCATAGCGATCGCGTCCACCACCTGGTTCCCACGCTCCGGGCCGTACCAAGCGCCGGTGCCAGAGCCGCGGGCGCGGCACCGCAGTGGGTCACCCGTGGGCAGCGGACGAGCGGCCACCGCGCGGTTAGCGTTCCTGGCCGTTCTGGAACGAGCCCTGATCGCGCTCGAGCACGGAATCACGCATGCGAGAGCCGTGGAGGACCGGCAGGCCGAGCACCCTGTCAAACAACGAAACGCGGAAGGGGCGATCCCGACCCTTCCGCGTTAGATCCCATAGGGTCTTGTCAAGCGTCGAGCCCCCAGTTGGGGTCGAAATCGTGGCCGTTGCGCCACACGCCCCAGACGAGGCTGAGTGCCTTGCGCATGCAGTGGCCGAGGGCGTTCATCTTCGACTTGCCGGCGGCGCGCTTGCGGGCGTAGTGGGCGGCGATGACCGGGTTGTGCTGGACCCCGACGACCGCCATCCGGTACGCCGCGGCCCGGAGGTGGCTGTTGCCCGCCTTGCTCATGTGCCAGGAGGTCTCGGGGTTCGCCCCCTTCCGGCCCGAGCTCCGTTCGGCCGGATGGACCCCGGCGAAGGCGAGCAGCTGGTCGAAGTCGCCGAACCGGTCGATGTCGCCGATCTCGGCGAGCAGGGTCGCGGCGATCGACGGGCCGACACCGGGGATGGTCTGCAGCCGGCGCGCGGTCTCACCGTCGAGGAGTCCCGCGACCCGCCGGTCGGCATCCTCGATCTGGCGCTCGAGCAGGTCGTACTGGTCGAGCAGGAGGCCGACCTCGAAGGCGACCTCGGGCTCGAGCTCGGGTACCGCGATCGAGTCGGCCGCGGCGGCCTGGAGCCGTTCCGCCTTGGCGACGCCAAGGCGCCGGTGACCCGGCCCTGCGTTGGCGTTGGCCAGGGTCGAGGTCCGTCGGCGGGCCGCGGCGCGTGCCGTCGGTGCGACGCGGAGCACCTCCCGCGCGGTCCGGCAGGTCGGGTCATCGAACAGCTCGCCGAGCTCCGGGAAGCCGAGCTCGACGAGCCGGATGAGGCGCTGGCAGACCTTCGCCTGCTCGGTCACCAGGGTCATCGCGAAGCGGGCGGCCTGGCGCAGCTCGACACCGGCCAGCGGATCGCGAGTGGGTGGCGTGTCGCGCATGGCCATCTCGGCGAGGCCCGGGCACGGCCGGATCCGACGTCTGCGAGCCAGCCGGCTCTTGGCAAAGTACTTCGCGGCGAGCGGGTTGACCACGGCGACCGGGATCTCACGCCGTCGCAGATGGCTCGCGAGCGACATCCAGTAATGGCCCGACGACTCCATCGTCACGAGCGTGACCGCATCCGGCTGTCGCTCAAGCCAGCGGTCGAGGCTGGCAAAGCCAGCGCGGGTCTGGGCCACCCGCAGGATCTCCCGGTCGGCCCGCCCCTGTCCATCCCGACAGCGAGCCACCGCGTGCATCTGTCCGCCGATGTCGATCCCGACAGTCACCATCCTGGGCACGCTCCTTCCACGGACCCAAGGGGTGCCCGCTCACCCCGGTCGACGTCAGCTGATGGTTCCGATCACCGGTCGATGCCGCAGGATCCCGATCACCGTTCACGACCGGATGTCGGGGGCCGGACACTAACGCCAACGGTCATCTGCCGGATAGCATCGCGCCGGTCTCCCCGTGGAGGTCGACGCCATCATTGACCTCCACAAGGTTCTATATCAGCGTCGATGTCTGCCGGTGAAGGCTGGGCTCGATTACGGACTCAAGACGGCCACGACGGTGCCGGTTCCGAAGGTGGGGCCAGCCTTCACGAGCACGATCCCAACGATGTCGCCTGAGATCGCCGACCCGTTCTTGGAAACGGAGCTCGTCACGATCACGGCCATGTACTGGGGCACGCTGTCTGGTGGCTGCGCACCGCCACCGGGGGCGGTGCTCCAAGTTCCGCCGACCACAGGGCCGTCATCACCAAAGGCTGCAGCGAACCCCTTGAAGCTTGCGGGAGCTGACCCACCGCTCAAGGTATTGGCTTGCCACCACTTCGGGCTCCACCACGTGACCGTGGCTCCGACCTGGGCGTCCTGATCGCCGATGACGAATGCACCGCGCTCGAGGAAACCCGCATTGAACGTGTTGGTGATCGAGCAGCTGACGGTGTCGCCGGCGGCGAGCACCAGGCTGGCCCCGGTGAGGGTGCCGCCGTCGCACGCCCAGTCGCCCGGCGTGTAGCCGGTGGGGCCACCCGTTTCGGCGAGGGTGTAGGTACCGGCGCCGACCGCGGCAGCGGTGATGGCCGGGTCACCGGAGGCACCCGAGATCGTGTCCGGCCCGGTCGCGCTGAGGGTCCAGTCGGTCGCCGCGGCGGTCCCGCCGCCGGTGTTGTCGACGATCTTGGTCAGGGTCAGGTGGGCGGGCTCGGGCGGGATGAACGTGTTGGTGATCGAGCAGCTGACGGTGTCGCCGGCGGCGAGCACCAGGCTGGCCCCGGTGAGGGTGCCGCCGTCGCACGCCCAGTCGCCCGGCGTGTAGCCGGTGGGGCCACCCGTTTCGGCGAGGGTGTAGGTACCGGCGCCGACCGCGGCAGCGGTGATGGCCGGGTCACCGGAGGCACCCGAGATCGTGTCCGGCCCGGTCGCGCTGAGGGTCCAGTCGGTCGCCGCGGCGGTCCCGCCGCCGGTGTTGTCGACGATCTTGGTCAGGGTCAGGTGGGCGGGCTCGGGCGGGATGAACGTGTTGGTGATCGAGCAGCTGACGGTGTCGCCGGCGGCGAGCACCAGGCTGGCCCCGGTGAGGGTGCCGCCGTCGCACGCCCAGTCGCCCGGCGTGTAGCCGGTGGGGCCACCCGTTTCGGCGAGGGTGTAGGTACCGGCGCCGACCGCGGCAGCGGTGATGGCCGGGTCACCGGAGGCACCCGAGATCGTGTCCGGCCCGGTCGCGCTGAGGGTCCAGTCGGTCGCCGCGGCGGTCCCGCCGCCGGTGTTGTCGACGATCTTGGTCAGGGTCAGGTGGGCGGGCTCGGGCGGGATGAACGTGTTGGTGATCGAGCAGCTGACGGTGTCGCCGGCGGCGAGCACCAGGCTGGCCCCGGTGAGGGTGCCGCCGTCGCACGCCCAGTCGCCCGGCGTGTAGCCGGTGGGGCCACCCGTTTCGGCGAGGGTGTAGGTACCGGCGCCGACCGCGGCAGCGGTGATGGCCGGGTCACCGGAGGCACCCGAGATCGTGTCCGGCCCGGTCGCGCTGAGGGTCCAGTCGGTCGCCGCGGCGGTCCCGCCGCCGGTGTTGTCGACGATCTTGGTCAGGGTCAGGTGGGCGGGCTCGGGCGGGATGAACGTGTTGGTGATCGAGCAGCTGACGGTGTCGCCGGCGGCGAGCACCAGGCTGGCCCCGGTGAGGGTGCCGCCGTCGCACGCCCAGTCGCCCGGCGTGTAGCCGGTGGGGCCACCCGTTTCGGCGAGGGTGTAGGTACCGGCGCCGACCGCGGCAGCGGTGATGGCCGGGTCACCGGAGGCACCCGAGATCGTGTCCGGCCCGGTCGCGCTGAGGGTCCAGTCGGTCGCCGCGGCGGTCCCGCCGCCGGTGTTGTCGACGATCTTGGTCAGGGTCAGGTGGGCGGGCTCGGGCGGGATGAACGTGTTGGTGATCGAGCAGCTGACGGTGTCGCCGGCGGCGAGCACCAGGCTGGCCCCGGTGAGGGTGCCGCCGTCGCACGCCCAGTCGCCCGGCGTGTAGCCGGTGGGGCCACCCGTTTCGGCGAGGGTGTAGGTACCGGCGCCGACCGCGGCAGCGGTGATGGCCGGGTCACCGGAGGCACCCGAGATCGTGTCCGGCCCGGTCGCGCTGAGGGTCCAGTCGGTCGCCGCGGCGGTCCCGCCGCCGGTGTTGTCGACGATCTTGGTCAGGGTCAGGTGGGCGGGCTCGGGCGGGATGAACGTGTTGGTGATCGAGCAGCTGACGGTGTCGCCGGCGGCGAGCACCAGGCTGGCCCCGGTGAGGGTGCCGCCGTCGCACGCCCAGTCGCCCGGCGTGTAGCCGGTGGGGCCACCCGTTTCGGCGAGGGTGTAGGTACCGGCGCCGACCGCGGCAGCGGTGATGGCCGGGTCACCGGAGGCACCCGAGATCGTGTCCGGCCCGGTCGCGCTGAGGGTCCAGTCGGTCGCCGCGGCGGTCCCGCCGCCGGTGTTGTCGACGATCTTGGTCAGGGTCAGGTGGGCGGGCTCGGGCGGGATGAACGTGTTGGTGATCGAGCAGCTGACGGTGTCGCCGGCGGCGAGCACCAGGCTGGCCCCGGTGAGGGTGCCGCCGTCGCACGCCCAGTCGCCCGGCGTGTAGCCGGTGGGGCCACCCGTTTCGGCGAGGGTGTAGGTACCGGCGCCGACCGCGGCAGCGGTGATGGCCGGGTCACCGGAGGCACCCGAGATCGTGTCCGGCCCGGTCGCGCTGAGGGTCCAGTCGGTCGCCGCGGCGGTCCCGCCGCCGGTGTTGTCGACGATCTTGGTCAGGGTCAGGTGGGCGGGCTCAACCACAGTCACCGGAGCCGTGGGGCCTGTTCCGATGACCGTATATGGGCTCTCAGCTGTTGCCGCGGCCTGGTTCATGTATGGGCCGGGTGTTGTCGAGACGGTCACGCTGAACGTCAGGGACGCGGTCCCTCCTGGCGCGACAGCGAACGATCCAGCCCAGGTAAGCACCTGGCTCGCAACGTTTGGATCGGCCGTCGTCGCACCCGACGATGAGCCGGGAACGTAGGTGAACCCGACGGGCAGCGTGTCGGTTATGGCGGTCAGGTTCGCCGAAGACGAGTTCGGGTTGCTGACGGTGATCGTGTAGGTGTCGGTCGAGCCTGCGTCTACGGTTGCCTCACCGGCGACCTTGGCAGTGGTCAGCGGGACCACGCCGAGTGGCGAGAATACCGTGAGGTGTGATCGAGTGACCGAGCCGCCTGCCGGAACCGTTGCCTGCCAGCTGATTCCCCGCAGCGTTGTCGATGTAGTTGGCGCACTCGGCACAGACATCCGCGAAAGGCGCCTGCGTGCCAATCGCGGCCCACATGTCATCGTAGTGCGCCTCGAGGTACGAGCTCCCACTCGAGAGTGGATACCACTGCTCGATCCGCGTGCCCGGAACCGTCCCGCCGCTGCCATCGTCCACCCCCGCAACGCAGCTGACTGCCCGGGTTGCTGGATCGGCGGTTCCGAAGCCAAAGTCGGAGTTCTGAAGGTAACAGTCGCCAGCGCGGTAAAGGACCACATCCTGCGGGCTTCCGCCGGTGTTGGCGATCGATACGTCTGTGCGATAGGTCTCCTGGCCGACGACGTAGCTGTCGGTTTCGGTCAGGCGGAGGCCCGTCGAGCCTAGGTCGACGACCGTCACCATCGTGTACGGGTCACCGTCGGTGCCACTACCCGCGACCGCGGACTGGCTCACCGGGGTGAACGCCTCGTACGGGGACGCGGACCCGCCGGCAGGGATGTCCGCCGGCCGGTAGAGCGTCCCGCCGACCGCTACGAGGGTACCGCAGGCGGTATCACCGTAGAACTCGGGGTCGATGTCCCCAGCGTGGTTGACCGCACAGTTCAGGTCAGGCGAGATCGCCACGCGGGTCAGGGGACCGCTCGAGATGATCTCCGCTGGCCCCGGGAGCACGTCAATCGTGAAGGTCGCCGTGTTGGAGTCCGACGTGCCGTCGTTCGCCTTCCAGGAGAAGCTGTCCGGGCCCGAGTAGCCGAGATCCGGCGTATATGTACAGGCTCCGAACGTACAGTCATCAAGGGCCCCGTGGTTCGGGCCGGAGACGATCGCGAACGTCAGGTCATCGACCTCGGGATCGGTCGCGTCCAGGAAGATGAAGAGTTGCTCGTCCTGCTGCGTCTGGTCCGTCTGGTCGGAGGCCGTGGGCGGGTCACCGCTTGCGAGGGCTGCCCCCGACAGCGTCGCGGTCAGAACAATCAGCAACACGGTTGCCGCCCCGACCGATCGACGCGTTCGCCACCTGCCCAGCGTCCATTCGTGATTACCGGACGCGCTGATCAGCGACATCACGCCACCCTCCTACTCGCGAGCGGTCCCGGGGATGGGGACCCACTTGCTGCGCTCCCACTGGCGAGAAGACTTGACTCTAGACACCGCGTCAAGTTCATGCCCAACGCAAGCGAGTCGAGCCTGGATTCCGGTGCATTGGTGCACCACCAAATGATTGGATGTCGCGGGACCGCCAGCCCCACGGCATGACCGCGAACTCGCGTTCGATCCTGCCTCCGGGAGGACGGCTTCTCGATCGAGCTGGCGGCGCACGCGTACTCCGCGATCGACAGTCACATCTACGGCTTCGCGCTGCAGCAGCGGTCGATGCCGATGGACACGCTGGAGCAGGCGGCGGCGGCCGCCGCATACTTCCTCCGGCAGCTGCCCGCCGACCGGTATCCGTACCTGGCCGAGCTGACGGTCGAGCATGTGCTCCAGCCCGGGTACGACTACGCCGAGGAATTCGAGTTCGGGCTCGACCTGATCCTCGACGGCCTCGAGCGAGCCCGGCGCAGCGCCTGACGAAGCCCCGCCCGAGATCAGCCCAGCGTGCCGTTCGGCTGCACCGACACGATCATCCACCGGTCCCCGAGCGCCCGCCGCACCGCGAACGTGAGCGCGAACGGCGACGTCTGCCGGTCGACCAGCGCCCCGCTCGCGTCGTAGGTCTCCTCGGTCAGCGTGCCCGTTGACTCGAACCCGATGCTGCCGCCCGTCTGCACCCCGAACGGCGCGATGACGATGACGTGGACCGAGTCGAAGCGGTAGTGCGCGACCGTCGTCCGGCCCGACGTCACGGCGTCCTCGAGCCGGCCCTGCATCTCCTTGAGCCGGTCCCCGTGATCCACGGCAGTGAGGATGTCCGGGTCCGATCGCAGCAGGGCCTGGTTCTCGAGCTCGAGGTCCTCGCCCAGCGTGACCAGGATCCCCTGCGCGACCGGAGCGGCGATGGTCTCGTCCCACGCCGGGACGTCGACCGTGATCACGGGCAGCGTGGCCGGATCGATGGCATGCGGCACGCCGCTGAGCAGCTCGCCGGTGTCGGGCGACGCCGGCTCGCGGGCGGGCGTCCCCGCAGCAACGATCCCGACCCCCAGCGCCAGGACGACGACGGCGATGAGCCCGGCGCGCAGGACGCGCCCGGCAAGACCGATGCCCGCACCCGACCCCTGGACCAGCCGCCTCGCGAACGGGCGGAGCTGATCCGCGGCAGAGCGCGGCTCGGGCAGCACGCGATCGAGGAGCGGACGAACCGCGCACACGAGCACGAGGCCCGCGAGCAGGCCCACCTTGGTGCCGAACTCGTTGGTCTGCGGTGCGATGAGGAGCGTGCTCGCGGCGGCGACCAGGACGCCGAACAGGACGCGCCCGACGCGGCTCGCCGGCACGGTCTTGGGGTCCGTGATCATGAACAGCAGGAAGATCAGGACCTCGGGTGAGGTGAGGATGACGCGCACGAAGTCGCCGCCGCACACCGGTGCGAACGCCCAGTTGGCGGTCATGCAATGGCCCGAGGCGGCGAGCAGCCCGACGCCGGCCGCGAGCGCGACCCAGAAGGCCGCGGCCATCAGGAGCAGGTGCAGCCGGCGCGTGATCAGCAGCCCGCCGATCAGGATCACCGCATAGGCCGCCAGCATCCAGGCATCGAGCGGCGCCCACCAGAAGTCGAGCGGCTCCACGCGCCCGCTGCCCAGGACCACGAACGCCACGACCAGCCCGAGGTTGGACGGGTTGAACACGTGCGAGCCGCGATAGCGGATGACGTACTTGGACAGCAGCGACAGCCCGGCAACGGCGGCGAACACCCACCAGTCGTTGGTGGCCCAGGGGCTGTCGAGCGGCGTCCCGACGACGCGCAGGATGAGCGCGACGCCGCTCCCCGTGAGCATCGCGCTGGCCGGCCACACGAATGATCGGCTGAGCCTGAACGTCAGCACGACCTCGATCACGGCGCAGGTCAGGATCGCGGCCAGGATCTGGGGCACGCTGACCCGGAAGTGCAGCCCCACCTGCCCCAGGACGTGGATCGTGATGATGACCGCGGCGACGTGCAGGCGGGGATCGCGGATCGTGGGCAGGACGAGGGGGTAGCTCGTCCCGCCGAAGGTGAGCGTCCGGCTCGTCAATTCGTCTCCCGAGCGTGAGCCGATGCGCTAGCTGTACCCGTGGACCGCGATCTCCGCGGCCCGACCGCGATATGCGTCCGGGCTCGGCGCTGTCCTGGCGCGAAGGCCGTCGACCATCCGGTTGTACATCGAGAAGCCCGCCGAGATGAGGACCGCGAGCTGCACGTCGGCGTCGGTTGCCCCCGCCTCGATCGCTGCGTCGGTGTCAGCCGCCGTCAGGTCGCGGGCCTCGCCTCGCACCGTTCGCGCGATGTGGAGCAGCGCCCGCATCTTGTCGCTGAAGCCCTCGGACGACCCGGTCTTGAGCTCATCGATGAGGGGCAGGCCGTCCAGCGCACCCGTCAGCTCGAGCAACGCGCTCGCGTGTGCGCCGTGCGAGTCCATGCAGAAGAAGCAGTCATTGGCCGCCGAGACGGCCGTCGCGAGCATCTCCCGGTCGGCCCGGGTGAGCGTGGTGCCCGGGTAGTCGTTGACCAGGAGCTCGTCGGCGAGGCCGCGCAGGTGCGTCCCGAGACCCGGCGTCAGCTGGATCGCCGCGACGATCCCCGGGACGTCGGGCAGCCCGCCCACGATCGGCCCTTCCCGCGAACGCGTCAGGCGTTCCTCATCTCGTGCCATGGCAGCTGTCTCCGTGCGTTGCGCCTCGCCGGGAGCGAGTATGCCGCACCGCCCGTGGGCAGGGAGGCGAGCGTAGACTCGTGGTGCGCCCCACCGGCGATGTGCCGGCCGTTCCCGAGCACCGAGGAAGGGCCTGATGGCTATGGCGAGCAATCGCGAGCGCATGGCGGCGACGCTCGCCGGGGAGCGCCCCGACTACATCCCGTTCTGGAACATCGGGTTCAACACCGAGGCAGATGCCCGCCGGCTCGTGCCACCCGAGCTCGTTCCGGAAGACCTCTACTACATCCCCCCGGACGGCGTGTACGGCTTCGCGGCACACGAGCCCGCGGAGCTGGACACCGTGATCCGCTACAACCGCTTCACCGACCAGGTCGCCACCGGGGTCGGCCGGGGCGCGAACTTCTGCTTCGGGCACGCGGGGCCGGGCGAGTTCAACAGCCGGGTCGTGGATCGTTCACCGGGCTCGTTCGTGGTCGAGTACGAGACCGGAGCCCGGGACCTTCACAACATCACGCCCCAGTACAAGCACCAGCTCGCCCGCCCGGTCACGACGCTCGACGACCTCGACCGGCTCGAGCTGCCCGATCCGGACGACCCGGCCCGGTGGGAGGGCTTCGCGGCCGACGTGGCGTACCTCAAGGCCGCCGGCGAGTACACGGTCGGCTGGGTCAACGGGTACTTCTCCGGGGGCCACTACTTCTTCTGCGACTACCAGGACTGGCTCGCGAACCTGCTCCTCGAACCCGAGCTCGCCGAGCGACTGCTCGCACGCCTCGGCGACTGGAACCTGCGGGCGGCCCGCCACATGCTGGAGGCCGGGGTCGACTGCATCGGGTTCTGCGACGACCTCGGAGCGAGCGCGAACCTGCTCATCAGCCCGGCGCTCTACCGGCGGTCCTTCCTGCCCTGGCACCAGGCCCTGGCCGAGGAGGTCCACGCCGCGGGTGGCGTGCTCCACATGCACTGCCACGGCAACATCAACGCCATCCTCGACGACATCGTCGGGACCGGGGTGGACATGCTCAACCCCCTTGACCGCACCGACGGGATGGACCTGGGCACGATCCGGGAGCGGCATCCGCGGCTGACCCTCGTCGGCGGCGGGATCGACAAGTTCCTGTACGAGCGGGGGCTCGACGAGATCGAGGCAGGGCTGCGCCAGTCCGTCGAGATCGCCGGCAACCGGGGCCGCTTCGTGTTCATGGACGGGGGCGGCGTGCCCGAGGGGATCGAGCGCGAGCGGTACCTCGCGGTCCAGCAGGTCAGCCGCCGGGTGCGGGGCCAGCCGGACAGCTAGACGATCTCGGCGGCGCTCGATGCCGGTCTGCGGCGCCGGGGACCGTCCCGGCCCGACGTCCATGCCCGCGAGCGTGCCCGTGCCCGCGAGCGCGACAACGCTCAGGTCTTGCGACGCTCCAGGGGCAGGCAGACCTCGAAGCACGTCTCGCCGGGCTTTGACCGGACGTTGATCCGGCCGCCGTGGCGGGCGACCACGTTGTGCGAGATGTGGAGCCCGAGCCCGGTCCCGCTGCCGGGCGGCTTGGTCGTGTAGAACGGTTCGAAGATCCGGTCCCGCACCTCGGGCGGCATCCCCGGTCCGTTGTCGCAGATCTCCACGACCAGATCGGTGTCGCGCACGTACGCCCGGATCCGGATCTCGCCGCGTCCGTCCATGGCGCCGATCGCGTTGTCCAGGATGTTGGTCCAGACCTGGTTGAGCTCGCTGCCGAACGCCTCGATATCGGGCAGGTCCGGCTGGTAGTCGCGCGTGACGGTGATCCCCGCCTTGGTCTTGGCGCGCAGGATGACCAGCGTGTTGTCGAGCCCGGACCGGACGTCCACCTGCTGGACCGGAGCCTGGTCCATGAACGAGTACTCCTTGACCGCCTTGACGATCTCGGAGATGCGCCGGGCACCGGTCGCGACCTCGTCCACGAGCGCGTGGACCGCGCTGCCGGCGGCGACCCAGGCCAGGATCGGACCGAGCGCCTCGCCCGGGAACTCCGCCTCGATCTGCTCGAGGTTGGCGCGCTCCCAACCGCCGGTCACGAGCGCCGGGGCGAGCTCGCCCGCATCGGCCACGCCACGCTCGGACAGGAACGTCTCCAGCTCCCACGCACGATCGCTGGCGTCGAGCGGATCGAGCACCTCCCTCGTCCCGGCGTGCCTGGCCACCTGGGCACCGAGGTCCGCCAGGTGCGCCGCATCCTGCTGGTCGTCGACGACGGTTCCCAGCGCGCTGGTGGCATTCGCCCAGCGGTCGAGGCCGTCCTCCAGGAGCGCGGCGCTGCGCTGCACGGCGGCCGCGGGATTGTTCAGCTCGTGGGCGAGCCCCGCGGACAGGGTGCCCAGCGCCGCCAGCTTCTCCTGCTCGCGGAGCATCGATTCCGTGTTGCGCAGCCGGCCCATCATGGTCCGCAGCATCGACAGGGTCACGGACGGCCGCGTGCGCAGGATCGCGAGGATCTCGTCGCGCGCGATGCGGATGACCCTGGTCTGTTCGACGGCCCGCACCGTGGCGTTGCGCGGCTGCGCCTCGAAGATCGCCATCTCGCCCACGATCTCGCCGGGTCCCAGGACCGCGATCGGGACCTCGGAGGTCCGCGATCGCTTCACCACCTGGAGCTCGCCCGACACGATCACGAACATCGCGTCACCCGGCTCGCCCTCGCCGGCCAGCTGCTCGCCCGGGGCCAGCTCCACGGGCTCTCCGGTGTCGGCGACCCCGGTGAGGTCCTCCTCGGACAGCTCCGCGAACAGGGGTGCCCGGCGCAGCAGCGCCCGGTCCGAATCGTCGATCGTCACGAGCGCCGGGTCACTGGTCGGCGAGGTGCTGGTGGACGAAGCGCACGGCCATGGCCCCCTCGCCGACCGACGACGCGATCCGCTTGACGGACGCTGAGCGGACATCGCCCGCGCAGAAGATCCCCGGGACGTTCGTCTCGAGCATGTACGGCTCGCGGGCAAGCGGCCAGCCCCGGGGGTGGTCGCCGACGCGTGTGAGATCGACGCCGGTCAGCACGAAGCCGCTCGCGTCGCGCTCGACCAGGTCGCCCAGCCAGTCCGTGCGCGGCGCCTGGCCGATGAACACGAACATCGCGGCAACCTCGAGCCGCTCCTGCGATCCGCCGGCCTTGTCCGCGATGTCGATCGCCTCGAGCGTCTCGCCGCCGTGGATCGCCGCCACGTTGACGCCGGTGCGGACCGTGATGTTCGGGGTGGCCGCGATCTGGTCGACCAGATAGGCGGACATCCCGGCGGACAACGAGTCGCCGCGGATCAGCACCGTGACGTGCTCCGCGTAGCGGGCCAGCCAGACGGCGGCCTGGCCGGCGGAGTTGCCGCCGCCCATCACCGCCACGCGTTCGCCGCGATAGAACGACGCCTCGGTGGTCGCGCCGCCGTAGTAGATGCCGGACCCGGCCAGCCGGTCGGCGTCGGGGAGGCTCAGCTTGCGGTACTCGACGCCCGTCGCGACCAGCAGCGCCTGGCAGCTCAGCTGGGAGCCATCGGCCAGCTTGACCACCTTGTACGGGTCCTCGACCGTGACCCCGACCACCTCCTGCGGGGTCAGGATCTCGGCACCCAGCCGGGTGGCCTGGGCGACCGCCCGGCGGGCCAGATCGGCGCCGGACAGGCCGACCGGGAAGCCCAGGTAGTTGTCGATCCGGGACGTGGTCCCGGCCTGCCCGCCCGGTGCCTCGCGCTCGATCATCAGGGTCTTGAGGCCCTCGGAGGCGCCGTACACGGCGGCGGCGAGGCCGGACGGTCCGCCGCCCACGATCACGAGGTCGTAATAGGGCAGCGCGGCGTGCGTCCGAAGCCCGACGTGGGCGGCGATCTCGGCGTTGGTGGGCGCCACGAGGTGCGATCCGTCGCCGAACACGACCATCACCTGGCGGACGGCGTCCACCTCGGCGCTGACCGCCAGCTCGGATGCCTCGGCCTCGGTCTCGACGTCCAGCCAGCGATACGGGATCTGGTTGCGGGCGAGGTAGTCCTTGATCTCGTGCGCGCGGGCCGACCATCGATGGCTGATGACGCGGACGCCCTCGAACGGCGGCAGGAACCCCGCCTGCCAGTCGTCGAGCACGTCCTCGAGGACCGGGTACAGCTTGTCCTCGGGCGGATCCCAGGGCTTGAGCAGGTAGTGGTCGAGCTGGATCGTGTTGATCGCGGTGATCGCCACCTCGGTGTCGGCGTACGCGGTCAGCAGCACCCGCTTGGCGTCCGGGTAGATCTCGCGCGCTGCGGTCAGGAACTCGACCCCGGTCATGCCCGGCATCCGCTGGTCGGCCAGGAACAGCGCGACGGCGGAGCTGCGCAGCTTGAGCCGCCGGACCACGTCCAGCGCGGTCGTTCCGCTGTCCGCGGCGACGATCCGGTAGGCCGACCCGAACCGGCTGCGCAGGTCGCGCTCGACCGCTCGCAGGACCTGCGGATCGTCGTCGATCGCGACGATGACCGGATTCTCCACGCGTACCCTCCCGCTGGTGTGTGCGCCTGTCGGTGCGGCGAAATCGATGCCCCCGGGCGGCATGATCGGTCGGACCTGCCGCGGGAGCGATCCGCGCCCGTGGCGAGGGATCCTCCGGATGGCGAAGTCTATCGGGTTGTCCCCGAAATCGGCAGGATCGCGACGCCAGCCGTATGCTCCGCGCCGACGCAATCCGCGCCCTTGAATGTCCTGGAGGGTAGAGGTGCTGACCGGACGCCTGCGTGGATACACCATCGCTGCGGCACTGGTGATCGTGCTGGCCGGTTGCGGGACCGGCTCGGGGGCAAGCCCCGGCGACCAGGCCACCGGGGACGTCGGTGGCAGCGGGCAGGTCATCTTCACCGTCCAGGTCGCGTTCACCGGCGACGACAACGTCCAGGGATCGTTCGTCGACAACGACACCGGCACCGGCTACGCCTCGTGCGCCGAGTACGCGACCTTCAATCCGACCGGGGTCGGCTCGTGGCTGAGCCCCGGTCCGCCCGCGGGCGCCGACACCCAGATCGGTGGCAAGAGCCTCACCTTCGCGTTCATGATCTCGACGGACACCTTCCACGGCCCCGCGACGTACGACGACAGCCTGGGGTCGCTGGTGATCGGGGACGACACGTTCGTCAGGGGCACGACCGGAACATCGACCATGACCCTCAACGCCGACGGCTCGGGCCAGGGGTCGTTCTCGGAACTGTCCGACATCGGCGCAGCGTCCGGAACGGAGTCGGGAACCATCAGCTGGACATGCTCGGACTGAACCCGCCCGAGCCCGGTCAGCCGGGGCTGCCCGCCCGGTAGCGGTCAACGGCAATATCGATGATCGCGTCGAGGGCGCGCTGGAGCTCGTGTTCGCGGTCGGCACGAAGCGCGGCTTCGATTCCGGGGAGCAGCGCCGAACGCGGACGGCCCGCGACGAACACGCAGTAGCGGAACCCGAACCGACGCTCGTAGGCCTCGTTGAGCCGGGCGAGATGCGCCGGCGACGCGGACCTGCTCGGCATCGCCGCCGCCTCGGCTGCATCTCTGGTCGTAGCCCTGCTCCCGGAACGACGATGCCGAGATGGACCCGGGCGGCGCACCCAGCCGGGGGTGGGCGTCGATCAGCTCAACCTGCTCGCTCTCCGGCATCGCGTGCGCGATCGCGCGTGCCCGGGCGAACAGGGTTTCAGCATCGCCGAACGGGCGGGCCGAGGCGAGCCGCGCCAGGAACCGGGGCGCACCTTCGAACAACGGTGCCAGCGCCACGGCGCAGGCGGGAGCGTCGAGCGCGTCGAGCTCCGTGACGCTTGGTGGAAACGGGACGGACGCCTCGGGTCCCACGCCTCAGGAGCCGCGGTAGCTCGTCAGCCCGTACGGAGCCAGCAGCAGCGGGACGTGATGGCTGCGGCTCGCATCGTCGATCCGGATCTCGAGGGTCACGGTCTCGAAGAAGCGTCCGGCCCCCAGGTCGAACGAGAGCCGGTACAACCCGGAAACCAGGCCGACCTCGCCCAGCAGGTCTCGGATCCGGCCGTCGTCGTCGGTCACGCCCTCGCCCACGGCCTCGGCCGCGTCGCCGTCCAGCCGCCAGCATCGGACGCCGATTCCGGCAGCCGGCCTCCCGCCGGCGGTGTCGAGCACGTGCGTGGAGATGGTCGGACGGCCGTTCGGCACCGTATCCTCCGCCGATGAGCGAGCTGTCGATCCGTGTTGGTGACCTGCACTTTAGCGCCCGCTGGGAGCCCGAGGCCCCGCGAACGATCGAGATCATCCGCGCGATGCTGCCCCTGCGCGCGCGCCTGATCCACTGCCGCTGGAGCGGCGAGTCGACCTGGATCCCGTACGGCGACCTGCGCCCGGACGTCGGCTGGGAGCATCACACGTCGCACCCGGCGCCGGGCCACCTCGCGCTGTACCCGGGTGGCGTCTCCGAGTGCGAGATCTTCTTCCCGTACGGGGCCTGCACGACCTCGTCCAAGGTCGGCCAGCTGGCGGCGAACCACTTCGCGTCGATCCTGCCCGACGAGGGCTGGGAGGAGCGGCTGCGCGAGATGGGCCGGCGCTGCCTGTGGGACGGCGCCCAGGACATCGAGATCAGCGAGGGCTGACGATGGCCGACCTGGTCGTCCGCGGCGGTACCGTCGTGACGGCGCACGGGTCGCGGGTGGCCGACGTGGCCGTGGACGGCGGCCGGATCTCGGCCGTGGACGCGGACCTGGCCGGCCTCGCCGCGTCGGCCCGCGAGGTCGTCGATGCCGCGGGGCTGCTGGTCCTGCCCGGCGTCGTCGACGTCCATACCCACACGCGGGTCGCCACCGATGCCGAGCCGGACCGGTTCTTCGCCGATTCTGTGGCCGCCGCGTTCGGCGGCACGACCACGTTCCTCGCGTTCAACAACCCCGGCACCGGATCATCGCCCGCGGCCGCCCGGTCGCTGGTCACCGGGCTCCGCGAATGGCGGGCGGCCACGGACGGCGACTCGGCGGTCGATGTCGCGCTCAGCCTGGTCGTCACGGCCGTGCAGGCGGATCCGGTCGCGGAGCTGCCGCGGGTCATCGAGGCCGGCGTCCCGACCGCCAAGGCGTTCATGGTCTACGACTTCGGCGTGGACGACGCCACGCTGTTCCGGGCGCTCGCCGCGGCAGGCGCGCACGGCGGCATGCTCGAGGTCCACTGCGAGAACCGGACCATCCTGGAATCGCTGACGGCACGCCATCTCGCGGCGGGCAAGGTCGCGCCGCGGTTCCACGCGAGCTCGCGGCCGCCATACGTCGAGGCCGAGGCGACGACCCGCGCGATCGCGCTCGCGCGCGCCGCCGATGCGCCGCTGTACGTCGTCCACCTGTCGTCCGCCGAAGCGCTGGCGGCCGTCCGCCGCGGCCGCGCCGAGGGGCAGCCGGTGTTCGCGGAGACGTGCCCCCAGTACCTGACGCTGACCGAGGATCGCTACGACGCTCCGCCCGAGGAGGCCGCCCGGTTCGTGATCTCGCCGCCGCTGCGGGCCCCCGGCAACCCCGGCGCGCTGTGGGACGGGCTCGCCGACGGGTCGCTGTCGCTGATCGCCACGGACCATGTCCCGGACCGGGCCGGCGTCGAGAAGCAGTCGTGGCGCGAGTCGTTCGACCGGATCTCCAACGGCAGCCCGGGGATCGAGACGCTGCTGACCCTCGCCTGGGACGAGGGGGTCGCCGGCGGCCGGATCAGCGCACAGCGCCTGGTCGACCTGCTGTCGACGACACCCGCCCGACTGTTCGGGCTGCGCGCGAAGGGAGCGATCGAGGTCGGGCGAGACGCCGACCTGGTGCTGTTCGATCCGGCGGCGCAGCGGACGATCCGCGCCGCGGATCTCCACCACTCGAGCGACTACACCCCCTACGAGGGGCGCGATGTCCGGGGCGCCGTCCGGTCCACGATCGTGCGTGGCCGGTTCGTCGTCCGCGACGGGGTCTTCGTGGGGCACCGAGGCTTCGGGCGTTTCGTGGAGCGCGAGCTGGAGCCGATGCGCTAGGCGGGCTGTCCCGACGCCCGGCGACGCGCTGCTTCGACGCGCGGCAGCCGGGGCCGCCCCCAATCGCCCGGGCGAGTCAGACGAGCCGCCAGCAGGCTCGCTGCCGCGGTCAGGTCGACGGGAAGAGCGGCGCCACCTGGCTCTGGAGGCTGCGGACGCGGTGCCGCGCATACGCCATCTGCGGACCGAGCACGACGAGAAAGCCCAGCGTCGCGGCCGCGATTACCCCGAATGCGCTGGCGTGCAGGTACCCGGCGACCATGCCCAGCAGCGCCCCGCCCACGACCGCGTTCAGCACCACGACCATGAACGGAGTGGACGCGACCAGGTGCACGATCTGGGGCGTCCCCGGCTCGACCGCCATCGTGACGCCGACGCCGCGCGGGTCGTCGTGGGCGCTCATCACGAAGTACGGCGCGAGCTCCGGTGCCATCTCCAGGTACGCACCGCGGATCCGGTTCATCCCGATCACGCACTGGGCGTCGTGGTAGTTCGACGAGCCCATGCGGAGCCATGTCCCGAGGCCGAGGAACAGGACCACCGGCAGGATCACGATCCCGAACAGCTGGAACGAGTCGCCAAAGCCGCTTCCCTGCCCGGCAAGGGCCAGCGCGACGATCGCTCCCGACAGCGCAGCGAGGTACGTGCTGGCCCGCGCGAACACCTCATTCCAGGCGAGCGAGCGCGAGGCCAGCAGGCTCCAGTGCTCGGTCGACAGGATCTGGAGGCGCATCGCGGGCGAAATCTCGCCCGCCAAGACCGGGCCGGCGGCCGCCGGTGGCAGGTGCTCGGCGCCCATCGCGGCAGCTGCTCGCTCGATCGTCATCGAAGGCCTCCCAGCGGCTCAGTCGAGGTGCCGATACGCCGCGAGGGTCAGGAACTCGGCGAAGTCGTCCGAGAGGACGAGGTCGTCGAGCAGCGCCGCCGCCTCCGCGAGGCACCCGTTCCCCTCCCCCAGCGTCGCCAGGACGTCGTCGCGGATCGCCCCGTAGCGGGCGGCGTCGAACGGCTGCCCGTCGTCGAGCGCAACCGCGTGGCGCCGCCACTGCCACAGCTGCGAGCGCGAGATCTCCGCCGTGGCCGCGTCCTCCATCAGGTTGTCGATCGCGGCCGCCCCGTTGCCGCCGAGCCAGGCGGCGAGATAGCGGACGGCGACGCTGATGTTCTGCCGGACGCCGGCCTCGGTCACCCGCCCGCCGGGCACGCTCATGTCGAGCAGCGCCGGTTGACCGATCGACGCGTCGCCCGGCGCCGTCTTCTGGTTCGGCCGGTCGCCCAGCACCCGGTCGAACACCTCGCGGGCGACGGGCACCAGGTCCGGGTGGGCGACCCAGGTGCCGTCGAACCCGTCGCCGGCCTCGCGCTCCTTGTCCTCGCGGACCTTCGCCAGCGCGTTGGCCGTCACCTCCGGCTCGCGGCGGTTGGGGATGAACGCGGACATGCCGCCGATCGCGTGCGCGCCGCGCCGGTGGCAGGTCGCGACCAGCAGCCGCGTGTAGGCGCGCATGAACGGGACCGCCATCGTCACCTGGCCCCGGTCCGGGAGCACGAACGCCGGGTCGTCGCGGAACCGCTTGATCACGCTGAAGATGTAGTCCCAGCGACCCGCATTGAGGCCCGCGGCGTGGTCGCGGAGCTCGTACAGGATCTCGTCCATCTCGAACGCGGCGAGGATGGTCTCGATCAGCACCGTGGCCCGGACCGACCCCCGGGGGACGCCCGCCGCGGCCTGGGCATGGACGAACACGTCGTTCCACAGCCGGGCCTCGAGGTGCGACTCGAGCTTGGGCAGGTAGAGGTACGGGCCCGTAGCCGCGGGCGAGCGCCTCGGCGGCGTCATGGAACAGGAACAGGCCCGCGTCGAACAGGCTCGCGGACATCGGGCGGCCGTCGACCAGCAGGTGCCGCTCCTCGAGGTGCCAGCCGCGCGGCCGGACGAGCAGCGTCGCGGTGCGCTCGTTGAGGCGGTACGACTTCTCGGGCGTGTCGAAGGCGAGGGTCCGGCGGACGGCATCCCGGATCGCGACCTGGCCGCCGACGATGTTGGCCCAGCCCGGGCTCAGCGCATCCTCGAAGTCGGCCATGAACACGGACGCGCCGGAGTTGAGGGCGTTGATCATCATCCGGGGCTCGGCCGGCCCGGTGATCTCCACGCGCCGGTCGTCGAGGTCCGCCGGCGCCCGCGCCACGTGCCAGGTGGCCGCCCGGATGTCCGCGGTCGCAGCCAGGAAGCCGGGCCGCTCGCCGGCATCGATGCGCGCATGGCGCTCCGCGCGACGCCGGAGCAGGACAGATCGCTCGTCGCGGAACCGGCGCTCCAGGTCACCCAGGAACGCGGCCGCCTCCGCGGTCAGGATCTCGTCGACACCTGCGACATCGGGGCCGGCGACCTCGACCCCCGGCGCGAGCCGGGTCACGCGCCCACCGACCGGCGGACGGTCGCCTCGATCATGCCGTAGGGCTCGCTCGTGGCCACGAAGATCTCGCCCTCGTTGGTCCCCCCGAACGGCGCCAGGTCCACCAGCCAGTGATGGAGGTTCGGCAGCCGCATCGTGACCTCGGTGATCCCGGGCTCGGCGGCGAGCATCGCGTTCGCGATCACCCAGATCGAATGCTGGACGGACTCGCTGTCGTGGTCGGCGAAGGTGGCCAGCAACGTGCGCACGAGCCCGTCGAAGCGCGCGTCCCAGTCCGCGGTCGTGCCCGCGTGGCGCCACGTCGCGCTGACGCGGGTGGCCATGATCCGGTCGCGCACCTCGCGCAGCGTCGTGTAGCGGTCCCGCGCGAAGCCCGAGAACGCGGAGCGTCCGGTCTTCATGACCACCAGGTCCTCGATGCCGCCGTCGACGGTGACGGAGACAGGGGCGGCGCCGGCCGCGGATGCGACGGCGACCGCGGACCGGAGTCGCGCCACCCGTCCGCCGGAACGCATCGGGTGCCGGGGCACCGCCGGCCTCGATCGGCTCCCAGGCATGCTCGCGGATCGCGACGGTGGCCGCGGCCACGGCGTCGGATCCGACGGCGTCGGATTGGACGAAATGGCGGGCGAGGTCGATCGCGAACGGCTCGATGGCGCCGGTGAGATGCTCGCGTCGCGAGCGCGTACACCGTGTTCTTCATGGTGTCCGTCGCGACGACCGACGCGTTGTCGCCGTCGAGGAACGCCGCCTCGAAGGCGCCCTCGAGCGAGACGTCCACCGTGAGGTCCCGGACGCGGTCGACGGGTCCGCGGATCACGCGCACCAGCCGGATCGACTGCTTGCCGTACCGGTTCGGGCCGAGCTCGGTCACGCCGCACCTCCGTGGATCGCCGCGTCGCCATCGACCCCGGCGGCCTCCGCGAGCAGCCGCCGCACGACCCGCCGGGCGGCCTCGCGCCGGTAGGCGGCCGTCGACCGGACGTCGTCGATGGGCTCGATCGAGGCTCCGAGCGCCGCCACCGCTGCCTCGATCGATGCGGCGTCGCGCGGACGGCCCTCGAGCGCGGCCTCGGCCGCGGCCACCCGGATCGGCGTCGGTGCCACAGAGCCGAGCGCGATCCGCACGTCCCGCCAGGCATCCATGCCGCGCCAGGCTGCGGCGACCACGACCTTGGAAATCGCCTGGGCGCGCCGCGTGCCCACCTTCCGGAACCGCTGCTCCCGGTCCGCGACGACCGGGATCCGGACCCGCACGAGCAGCTCGTCCGGGCGTGCCGCGGTCCGCCGGTACGCGGGCCAGAAGTCGGCCGCGGCGACCTCGCGCTCGCCGGCGGCGCTGCCCAGCACGAGCACCGCGTCGAGGGCCAGCAGCACCGGCAGCGTGTCGCCCGCCGGGGAGGCGTTCATCACGTTGCCACCGATCGTGCCCCGGTGCTGGATCTGGACCGCCCCGATCGTCGCGGCGGCGTCCACCAGTGACGGCACGTGCGCCTGGCAGGCGGCGGAGCGCCGGATCCGGGTGTACGTGGTCAGCGCCCCGAGCTCGAGGACGTTGCCCCGCACCTCGATCCCGCGGAGCTCGTCGAGCTGCCACAGGTTGAGGACGCGCTCCGGGGCCGGACCGATCTCGCCGGTCAGCTGGACCAGCAGGTCCGTGCCACCGGCCAGCGGGCGGTACGGCTGCTCGGCCAGCAGCGCGTACGCCTCGGCGAGCGAGCGCGGCGAGACGACGGGGGGCTCGACGGGCATCAGGCCGGACCTCCGTCCGAAGTGGCGCCGGCGCCGGCGACCGGGCCCAGGCGTTCAGCGGCGAGCCGGATCGAATCGATGATCTTGGTGTAGCCGGTGCACCGGCACAGGTTGCCCGCGATCGCCTCGCGGATCGCGCCGTCGGTCGGCTCGGCACCCGACGCCAGGAACGCCTCGGCGGCCATCAGCATGCCCGGCGTGCAGATCCCGCACTGGGCGCCGCCCGCCTCGAGGAACGCGGCCTGGAGCACGCCCAGCCGGCCGGGCTCCGGGGCGAGGCCCTCCACCGTGCGCACGTCGGCGCCCTCGACCTGGCACATCGGGACGAGACAGCTCAGGAGCGCCTCACCGTCGATCAGCACGGTGCAGGCGCCGCACTCGCCCTCCCCGCAGCCCTCCTTGGTTCCGGTGAGACCGAGGTCCTCGCGCAGCACGTCGAGCAGCCGCCGCATGCCGGGCACCTCGACCGAGACCGGATTGCCGTTGACGACCAGCTGCCAGCTCATGCGGCCGGGCCTCCGGTGGCGGGACGGGCCGGCGAGATCGCCCCGGGAGCGGCTGCCCCGGGCGCGGAGGCCGTGGACACCGCGGACACGCCCGGCGGGCCCGGCGCCTCGATGCCGGCCAGCGCGGCCAGGATCCGCTCCGGCGTGGCGGGCAGATCGTGGATCCAGACGCCCGTCGCATCGTGGATCGCGGCCACGACCGCCGGTGCGCCGACGTCCATCGGCAGCTCGCCGACTCCCTTGGCGCCGTGCGGCGCATCCTCGAACGGGACCTCGACCAGGATCGTCTCGATCCGCGGCGCGTCGAGCGCGGTCGGGATGAGATACGTCTGGAGCCGGTCGTTGAGGTACCGGCCGTCGAGCAGCTTGATCTCCTCGATCGTCGCGTAGCCCACGGCCTGGAGCGTGCCGCCCTCGACCTGGCCCTCGCACAGGACGCGGTGGATCACGCGACCGACGTCATCGGCGGCCACAACGGACAGGACCGAGACCTCGCAGGTGTCGAGGTCCACCTCGACCTCGGCCACCGCGGCGGCCCAGCCGTACGACGGGTAGGCGTCACCCGTGTACGTGGCGTCGTCGAAGTGCCGGCCCGGGTAGGGCGCGAACTGCTCGTCGATGCGGGTTGCGCCGTGATCCCGGGCATCGTCGCGGTATGACAGCCCGAAGTCGCGCCCGGTTCGAGCCTCAACCTGGGCCTTGAGGCGCCGCGCCGCGTTGACCAGCAGGCCGCCCACGACCATCGCCGTCCGGGAGGCGACGGTGGGCCCGGAGTCGGGCACGATCGCGGTGTCCTGGGGCGCCAGCTCGACGGCGTCGATGTCGATCTCGAGCTCGCCCGCGACCAGCTGCGGGAAGATCGTCTTGGTCCCCTGCCCCATCTCGGTGGACGCGGTCAGGATCCGGATCCGGCCGTCCGCGGTCAGCTCGATGGTGGCGATCGAGCCCATCTTCTCCTCGCCCGAGCCGGTGAAGCCCGCGCCGTG
This sequence comes from uncultured Chloroflexia bacterium, assembly GCA_963835335.1. GTDB lineage: Bacteria > Chloroflexota > Limnocylindria > Limnocylindrales > CSP1-4 > CAIXZV01. The sequence continues at coordinate 48,208 of CAWIFB010000005.1, forward strand.
CCAGGCGAGCGCGAGCCCGATCCCGCGCGCCGTCCGGGCATCGGCCGGTCTGCTTGCGCGTTCGGCGGCCGTGCGCGCGCGCGTCCGCTCGAGCTCCGACGCCTCCGCGGCGCGGTCCAGCACCTCGAGCGCGGCGACATCATTGGCCAGCACCTGGTGGGTCGCCGTGATCCCGCCCGGACGGTACGCGTTGCGCCGCCGGATCTCGAGCGGCGAGATGCCCAGCGCGTCCGCGGCGCGGTTGACCTGCATCTCTGCCGCGAACTCGGCCTGCGGCGCGCCGAAGCCACGGAACGCGCCGTTGGGGGGCGTGTTGGTGGCCACGGCGCGGGACCGGATCCGGACGTTGTCGACGTCGTACGGGCCGCCGGCGTGGATGGTCGCCCGCGACAGCACGACCGGCGTCAGGGTCGTGTACGCGCCGCCGTCGAGCACGAGGTCGATGTCCTGGGCCACGATCCGGCCGTCCCGGGTGAGCCCTGTCCGGTGATGGATCACTGCCGGGTGGCGCTTGGTGGTCGCGGACAGGTCCTCGTGGCGGTCGTAGATCATGCGCACGGGTCGCCCGGTCCGCCGCGCGAGGAGCGCCGCGTGGAGCGCGATCATCGACGGGTACTCCTCCTTGCCGCCGAACCCGCCGCCCGTCTCCGCCTGGACCACCTGGACGTGGGCATCGTCGAGGCCGAGGCCTGCGATCAGCGCACGGTGCACGTAGTACGGGCACTGCAGGCTGCCGTGGACGGTGATCCCGCCGTCCTCGCGGGGCAGCGCGATCATCGCGTTGTTCTCGATGTACAGCTGCTCCTGGTGGCCGACCCGGTAGGTGCCCTCGATCACGACGTCGGCGGCTGCCAGCGCGGCGTCCACGTCGCCGCGGCCGAGCTCGAAGTGCTCGAACACGACGTCCGAGGCGAGCGGATCGAACACCGGGGGCAGGGGCTCCGTCCGGAGCCGGATCCGGCGACGCGCCTCGCGCAGCGTGTCGCGGTCCGGCGCGGCGACCAGGGCGACCGGCTCCGCCTGGTGCCGGATCTCGCCGCCGACGGGGACGAGGATCGGCTGGTCCGCCGCGATGCTGGCCACGACGTTGCGGCCCGGGATGTCGGCCGCGGTGACCACGACGACGCGGTCCCACGGGAAGTCCGCGCCGAGGTCGATGCCGAGGAGGTGGGCATGGGCGTCGGTCGACCGGATCGTCGCGCCGTACCAGGCGCCCGGGAACACGAGGTCGTCGGCATAGGCCGCCGTTCCGGTGAGCTTGGCCGGGCCCTCGCGGCGTGCCGGCGTCGCCCGCCCGACACCCTGACCGGAACGCGCCGGCGCCGCGACCGGTGCCGGCGCTGCGGTCGCGGAAGCCGGCCCGGACGGGTGCCGCGGCGCCCTCTCGATCGTCAACGTGGACTGCCTCCGTGGGGTTCCCGGAAGGGTGGAACGGTGCACCAGCGCGTGTCAAGCAACGAGGCGCCTGCGGCCAACCGCCGGAAACTCACGCGTGGTGTCCGCGCCGCAGCGAGCGTCCCGGGGTGGCGCCCGTGTGCTCGCCACCGTCGACCACCGGCACCCCGTTGACCAGCACCAGCGGGATCCCCGCGGGGAAGCGGCGCGGATCGTCGTACGTCGCCCGGGACGCGATCGTGGCCGGATCGAACGCGACGAGGTCCGCGGCGAGGCCGTCAGCGATGCGGCCCCGGTCCGCGAGGCCCAGCCGCGCTGCCGGCGCGCCCGTCATCCGGTGGACCGCCGCCTCGAGACCCAGCCAGCGCTCCTCCCGGACGAATTCGCCCAGGATCCGGGGGTAGGAGCCGTACGTCCGGGGCGCGGGCTTGTCCCCGACCATGACCCCGTCGGTGCCGATCATCGCGCCGGGATGCTGGAGGAACCGCCGGATCCCGTCGCGGTGCGGCCCGGGCGTCACCTGGTTGACGCGCAGGTCCTCCGCGAGCAGCAGGTCGCAGATGGTGTCGACGGCGTCGCGCCCGGTCGCGCGCATGAGGTCGCCGAGCGTCCGCGCCTCCCACTCCAGGTGCTCCGGCCGGGTGAGCGCGCCGATCCGCAGCTCGTCCCAGGTGCGGTCGCCGGCGAACAGCCGGCCCCGTGCCCGGAGCTCGTCGCGGATCCGGGCGCGCATCGCGCGGTCGGCGAGCCGCTCCCGCAGCGCCCCGATCCCGCCGGCCTGGATCCACTCCGGCAGCATGATCAGCAGCCGCGTGCTCGCCCATTCCGAGGGGTACAGGTCGAAGCTGACGTCGAGGCCCTCGGCGCGGGCATCGTCGACGAGCGCGAGCATCTGGTCGGGCGTTCCCGGGAACGTGGCCCGGTGGTAGAAGTGGGTGATGTGGACCGGCGCGCCGCTCCGCCGCCCGATCTCGATCGCCTCGCGGAACGGGTCGAGGAAGCCGTCGCCCAGCGGATAGCGGACGTGCGTGTGGTAGATCCCGCCGAGCCGGGCGGCCTCGGTCGCGATCGCCGCAAGCTCGGCCGTGGTCGCGTACGAGCCCGGCGGATAGTCCAGCCCCGTCGACAGCCCGAAGCCGCCGTCCTCCATCGCCTCGCGCAGCCGCGACCGCTGGTCGGCGATCGCTCGGGCATCGGCCTCGACGTCGTCCCAGCCGAGCGCCGCGATCCGCAGCGGCGAGTTGCCCACGACATAGGCGATGTTCACGGCAACCCGTCCGTCGTACCGGGCGAGGTACTCGGCCACCGTCGCCCAGTCGTAGTCGAGGTCGGGGCGCCCGTCGAGCCCGGCGTTGAGGACGACGAAGTCCCGCAGGTCGGCGGGATCCGGGAACGGCGCGTACGCGTTGCCGTCGACCCCGATCACCTCGGTTGTGACGCCCTGCCGGACCTTTGGCTCGTGGCGCGGCTCGGCGAGCATCACCAGCCCACCGTGGCTGTGGAGGTCGATGAACCCGGGTGCGATCACGAGCCCGGTGGCGTCATAGGTGCGGACCGCCCGGAGCGCCTCGCCCGGCGCCGGGAGCACGATCCGGTCGCCCGCGACGGCCACGCTCGCCGGGTATCCCGGCACACCCGTGCCGTCGACGACGGTGCCGCCCTCGAGCAGCAGGTCGACGTCGCGCGTCATCGTGGGCGCTGGGCGGCGGGCAGGTCCGTCACGCCGGCCCCGGTGGACCGTCGAGCAGCCGGCCGCGGACCCAGGCGGCGCGGACCATCGCCGGATGCGGCCGGAAGGCCAGGCGGGACATGATCTCGTCCGGCTCGTCCGAGTCGATGCCATCGATGGGGGCGACGAGCCGTGGATCGACGGCGATCAGGTCGGCCTCCTTGCCCGGCTCGAGCGAGCCGATCTCCCCGTCGAGGCCGAGGGCGCGCGCACCGTCGAGCGTTCCGACCCGCAGCCAGTCCAGCGGTCCGAGCGGCGCCGGCCCACGTCCTTCGTCGAGCACGCTGAGCCCACTCTGCGTATATGCCCCGGCGCGCATGTTGGCGAACAGCGAAAGCTCCGGCCCGCCCGACACGTCGGAACCAAGGCCCACCCGGAGCCCCATGGCCCGGTACCGGCCCAGGCGCATGGCGCCGGAGGCAAGGAACAGGTTCGACGCCGGGCAATGGGCGATCGCGGTGTCCGTCTCGACCATGCGCCCGAGCTCGCGGTCCGAGAGGTGGATCGCGTGCGCCATGATCGTCCGCGGCCCCAGGGCGCCGGCCCGGTCGTACACGTCGAGGTAGTCGATCGCGTCCGGGTGCAGCCGCGCCACCTCGCGCAGCTCGTGGCGGTCCTCGGACAGGTGGGTCTGCCAGTAGGCGCCGGTCGAGCGGGCCAGCGCCGCCGACTCGCGCAGCAAGTCCGCCGTGCATGACACGGCGAACCGCGGGGTGAACGCGTAGCGCAGCCGGCCGCCATCGCGACCGTGCCAGCGGCTGCACAGGTCGGCCGACTGGCGGAGGCTCGTCTCGAGCACGCGCTCAGGCGGCAGCCGGTCGTCGTAGCTGCCCCGGTCCATCATCACCTTGCCGATCACGGCCCGGATGCCGTGTGCCTCGGCGGCGCGGAACGTGGCGTCGAGCGAGGGCTCGTAGACGGCGCCGTAGATCACGGCGGTCGTGGTTCCCGCCGCGGCGAACGCGCGGAACGCGGCCGGGGCGAGGCGCTCCGCGGTCTGCTCGTCGAAGGCGCGCTCCAGCGGGAAGATGTACCGCTCGAGCCAGTCGAGCAGGTGCAGGCCGGCGCCCACGCCCGCGGCCGGCAGCTGCGGCAGGTGCACGTGCAGGTCGACCATGCCGGGCATGAGGACGAGGGGCCGGAGGTCGAGGGTCGGGGTCGCGTCACCGCCTTCTGCGTCGCGGCTGAGGGCGGCCGGCGCGTCGCGCCACGGACCTGCGCCCGTGATGAGCCCCCGCGCATCAACGTCGAGGCGGCCGTCGGGCTCGTAGCGTGTCCCGCCGCCCGCCAGCGGCGTCAGCACGCGAGCCCGGATCGTGAACGGCGGTCGCGCGGGAAGGGTCGGCCCCATGCGGTGATCGTAACGCCGGGGACGACCCGAAGCGCGCCCACAAGGACCGCGCGAATGCGCCGGTGGGTCGGTCGGGGTTGCGGGATCCGAGGTACGGGCTTCACTCGGGCCGGATCGAGCCGTATGCTGCCGGCCGGGCCGCGGTTCGGGCGCGGCGAGGTGGAGGGCAGTCATGACACGCCGGCTCGCGACCCTGGCAATCCCCATCGTCCTGTTGCTGGGCGGCCTCGTGCCACCCGCCTCCGCCGCGGATCCCGCGCTTCCCCTGCCGGCGGTCATGGCCGCCGTCGGCGACTCGATCACGCAGGCCGCGAGCTCGAACGGAACGCTCGGTGCGGACGCGCCGGAGAACTCATGGTCAACCGGGACCAACTCCACCGTCGACAGCCACTATCTGCGCCTGCTCGCGCTCGGCGCATCGATCGCCGGTCACAACAACAACCGGTCCGTCAGCGGCGCCAAGGTCGGCGGGCTCGATGCCCAGATGGCCGGCGTCGCCACCCTCCACCCGGACTACCTGACCGTGCTGATCGGCGGCAATGACCTGTGCACGGACACCGTGGCGCAGATGACGTCCGTGGCCGACTTCGAGGCCCAGCTCCGGACGGCGATGACGACGCTGACGGCGGCGTCGCCCACGACCTACGTGTACGTGCTGAGCATCCCTGACGTCTACCAGCTGTGGAGCCTGTTCCACACCAGCTGGTGGGCGCGCGTGGTCTGGTCGGTCGGCGGCATCTGCCAGTCGCTGCTGGCCAACCCGACGTCCACCCAGGCTGCCGACGTCCAGCGACGTGCCGCGGTGCGGCAGCGGAACCTCGACTACAACGCGAAGCTGGCTGCCGTCTGCTCGACATTCACCCACTGTCGGTTCGACAACAACACGGTGTTCAACACCCAGTTCGCGAAGAGCGACGTCTCGGGCGACTACTTCCATCCGTCGATCGCGGGGCAGGCGAAGCTGGCTGCCGCGACCTGGACCGCCGGCTACACCTGGAGCGTTGCCCCGCCCGCGAACCAGCCCCCGACCGCGTCGTTCACCAGCGCCTGCAACGGGCTGACGTGCAGCTTCACCGATACCTCGACGGACGGCGACGGAACAATCGTGGCGCGCAGCTGGGCGTTCGGGGACGGGGGCACGTCGACCGCCGCGAACCCGTCGCACACCTATCCGGCGGCCGGGTCCTACCCGGTCACACTGACGGTGACCGACGACGACGGGGCGACCGACCTGGTCTCGTCGACCGTGTCTCCCACCGCACCGACGTCGATGTGGGTCGCGAGCCTGTCCGGCGCGGCGACCGCCTCGCGCGGCAGCTGGTCGGCGACGGTGACGATCCGTGTCGTCGACGCGAACGGCCCGCTGAGCGGCGTCCTGGTGACCGGCAGCTGGTCGTCGGGGTCGGGCGGCACCTCGTGCACGACGGCGGGCGACGGCACCTGCACGGTCACGAGCTCATCCCTCAGCAAGAAGGTCTCGAGCGTGACGTTCTCCGTCGCAAGTGCGGTTCGTTCGGGTTCGCTGTATGACCCATCGCAAAGCACGACATCGACCACCGTGAACAAGCCGTGAACGGGGCGGGCTCGGCGCCACGCCGCGTCGATGCCACGGAGCGCGCACTATTGGGCTGATGCACACGACGCCCACCTCCCGCCCCGACACGGTCACCGTCTGCCTGCCCGACGTCCCGGAACGAGAACACATGGGCACGCTCCCGGACACCGTGGAGGTGGTGCTCGTCCCGCAGGAGCCGGAGCCGATCCCGGATCTCGCCGGCGTGGATCTTGTCGTTCCCTATCACCGGATCCGGGAGACGCTGTCCGACCTGCTCGCCGGGCCGCCGGGACGGTTGCGCGTGATCCAGACGCTGAGCGCGGGCGTCAACTGGCTCCGTGGCCAGGTCCCCCCGCAGGTCATGGTGTGCAACGCGCGCGGCGTCTACGACGTGCCGCTCGCCGAGTGGGCGGTGGGTGCGATCCTGGCCATGCAGCGCGGGCTCGTCCGGGCGCGCGACGCGCAGGGGCGCGGCGAGTGGACCTCGTACGAGCCGGACGAGCTGGCCGGGACCACGGTGGTCATCCTGGGTATGGGTTCGATCGGGTCCGCGATCGCAGACCGCCTGCGCCCGTTCGGCGTGGAGATCGTGGGCGTCGCACGAACCGCGCGCGACGGGGTCCACGGCATGGCGGATCTCGATGGCGTCCTCCCGGGCGCCGGGATCCTGGTCAACATGCTGCCGCTGACGAACGAGACGGACGGCCTGCTCGACGCCCGCCGGCTGGCGCTGCTGCCCGACGGCGCGCTGGTCGTCAACGGCGGCCGGGGTCGCACCGTGAACACCGGCGCGCTGGTTCATGAGCTGGAGACGGGCCGGCTGCGCGCCGCCCTCGACGTCACCGACCCGGAGCCGCTGCCCGAGGGCCATAGGTTCTGGGCGCTGCCCAACGTGCTGGTCAGCCCGCACATCGCCGGCGACTCGCCACAGGCAACGGTCCGGACCTTCGAGCTTGCGGGCGACCAGGTTCGCCGGTTCGCCGCCGGGGAGCCGCTCATCAACGAGGTCCCCCGCTACCTGCTGGAGTGAGCCGGACGCCGGGAGCCGTACGCCGTACGCCGGGCGCCGGGCGCCGGGCGCCGAGGCAGCGTGTCCTGGAGACAGCGAAATCGGCGGTTGAGGTGCTCATCGGCCACGCCAGAGGCGCCACCGGGCTGGCGGCGTGCCTCACCGACACGCCATCGACCGCTGCGGATAGCCCGCCCGGGGGTGATGCCGATCTGCGTGACCGGGAGACACAATGGTCACCGGACGCGATGACCCGAGCCGCGGGGGCGACGCCCCAGCAGCGGGGGCGACGCCCCAGACGCGGCAGCGACGCCCCCAACCTGCGGCGGGCAGCGACGCCACCAGAGAGGACGAGATGAACCCGACCGAACCGCCCGACCCCACCGCCACGCCGGGCTTTCCGGAAGCCGGCGTCGAGATGACGCACATCCTGGTGGTCAGCGACCTCGAGCGTGCCCGGGCGTGGTGGGTGTCGGTGCTGGGCGCCTCGCTCTACCGCGAGTACGGCGGCACATCGGCAGTGCTCCAGCTCGGTGGCAGCTGGCTGCTGCTGGTGACCGGCGGTGGGCCGACGCCCGACAAACCGGACGTGACGTTCGCGCCGCCGCCGGACGCGGCATCCGTCAGCCATGCGATGACGATCCGGGTCGCCGACTGCCGGGGGGTGTACCAGGAGCTGCTCGCGCGCGGAGCCACGTTCCTCACGCCGCCCGTGGTCAACGGCCTCGAGACGCGATGCTTCACGCGCGATCCGGACGGCCACCTCGTGGAGCTCAGTCAGTACGGCTGACCTGACGGGTTGGGGGTGACGGGTTGGGGGGTAGCCAGGGGTGGGTACATTTCGGTTAGCACGAGCCGGCGGCGTCCTATCGCGCACCTGTCGCCCGCGCGCCGGCTCGATGGAGAGCGAGCATGGCCGAGCACCCGAACGCAAAGGTCGTTCGCGAGATGAATGACGCGATGAGCAGCGGTGACATGGAGGGCGCCGCCAGCCGCGTCGCCGATGACGTCGTATGGCACGAGATCGGTCGCGCCGAGCCCCGGCGCGGCAAGGGGGAGCTGGCCGCGTCGATGGGCGACTTCCAGGGGTACGACATCAGCTGGGAGGTCCACGACATCCTCGCCAACGACGATCACGCCATCGCCCTGGGCACGGCGCACGCCACCCACGGTGATCGCTCGCTGACGTACCGCACGGCCGAGATCTACCACGTCCGCGACGGCAAGGTCACCGAGCGCTGGGCGTTCTCGGACGACACCAAGGCAATCACCGACTTCTTCGGCTGAACCCGGCACCCGCGCCGCGGTGAGAACGGGCGGTGCGGGTCAGTCGACGATCACCAGCGGCTTCAGCCCCGCGAGGGGCCCATCCGGCCTCGGCGCGGCGAGCTCCGGCTCGGGGCCGCGGTCCGACTGGCGGGCCGCGATCTCGGCGTCGAGCAGCTCGACCAGTCTCGGCAGGCTTGAGCGGAGCGCCTCGCCGTATGCCGCGCCGACCTGCGCCGCGAGCGCGAGGTCCTTCTTTGCCTTCGGCGGTCCGAACCGCATGTGGATCACCGTGCCCGAGGTGACGGGCTCGAACTCGATCGTGTGCGGCAGCTCCAATGGGCCGGCCGGCGTGTCGAGGATCGTCCGGTCGGTCACGTAGTCGTACGGACGCCAGTCGAGGATCTCCTCGATCACGGCGTCCTTGCCGTGGCGGCAGTGGTTGGCCGAGCCGATGCCGCGCCGGCCGCCCGTCGCGCCCATGACCGTCACCTCGGTGACCCATGGCTGCCAGAGCATCCGCTGCCCGGGCTTGGTCAGGAACTCCCAGGCGACCTGCGGCGGCGCGCTCGTCGGCACCGAGACGGTGAGAATCGAGTCCTCCGGCGCCACGAACACTCGGGCGCGGTCCTCCTCAGCACGCCATCGCTGCTCGAGGTCGTGGACCCATGCCGGCACGTCGCCGATCCGGTCGTAGGTCTCGGTGTGCGCTCGCATGCCCAGCGCAGCCGGCGCGATGTCGGCAGCGTCGACACACGCCTGCGTGATCAGGGCGTAGGCGCTGATCCCCAGCTGCTCGATGACCTCGTTCTTGAGCAGCCGATGGACGACGATCACGTCCGACCCCAGCAGCTCCTGGCGCCCGGCGACCCGCTGGATGATCGCTTCGCCGTGGTGGACCACGAACTTGAGGTCGAGGTCCGGGATCCGCGCACACGCGTTGCACTCGCACGAGGTCGCCTGGCGGACGTCGCGGCGGCGGCGCCGGAACCCGAAGTAGCAGCGCTCGATCGTGTCCAGGAGCATCGAGCCGTCGACGCGTTCGCCCGTCATATACGTGAACGCCGCATCACCCTCGAGCTTTGCCAGCCGGAAGTCGGGTCGCAGCGCGCTCACGACGGCACCGATCAGGTCGGCGAGGATGTCCTGCGCGTGATCGAGCTCGACGTCGGCGAGGTACCCGGTGTACCCGGAGATGTCGGCGATCAGGAAGCAGGCGGGTTGGGCGGCGCCGATCATCGGTCCTCGAGTGACGGGGTATGGCGCCAGTCTACGGTTGGCTCCAACCCGTGCGCCGGTCTCGCCTCCGAATGCCGCTGTCGTATCGTCTGGACATGGACCTGACCCGCCATCCTACGGCCACCTCGCTGCTCGCCGCCGCCGGCGACTATCTCGCGACGCGCGAAGCCGAGCACAACCTGCCGCTCGGGATCCTCGGCACGCTGCGTGATCATCCGGAGGTCTACCCGGATCCGCCGTACCTTGCCGTCGTCAGGGATCATGGCGCGGTCGCGCTGATCGCGGTTCGCACGCCGCCCCACCACCTCATCCTGTCGGAGCCCGGCGTGCCCGCCGACCGGATCGCCGACGCGGTGTCGGCGCTGGTCGACGACGTCCGGACCGTGACCCCGGACCTGCCCGGCGCGCTTGGCCCGAAGGAGGCCGTTCGCCCGTTCGTCGAGCGGTGGTCCGCGGTCACCGGTCAGCCCGCGACCCTGCTCGTCGAGGAGCGCATCTACCGCCTTTCGCGCGTCATCCCGCCGCGGGCCACCCCTGGCGTCATGCGTCGCGCCCGAGAGGGGGACCGCGCGCTGCTCGTCGCCTGGATCATCGCATTCGACCGGGAGGCGCTCCCGGGCGATGAGCCGCGACGCGACGTGGACGGGATGGTCGATCGCTGGCTGGGCGAGGCTGACCGGACGGCATGGCTGTGGGAGGTCGACGGCCATGCCGTCTCGCTGGCGGGCTCCGGTTCGCCGACCCCGACCGGCATCCGGATCGGGCCTGTCTACACCCCGCCCGAAGCGCGCCGGCAGGGCTATGCCGGGGCCCTGGTGGCTGCCGCGAGCCAGGCGTTGCTGGACCAGGGCCGCCGCTTCTGCTTCCTGTTCACCGACCTCGCGAACCCGACGTCGAACCACGTCTACCAGGCGATCGGCTACGAGCCGGTCAGCGACGTGGACCAGTACCGCCTGGGCTGATTCGGAGCCTCGCGGCTCAAAGGACGGACTCGGTCCAGGTCGCACCCACGTCACGGATGGCGCATGCTTCCGCGATGACCGAGCAACGCCTGATCCCGACGCCCGATGGACGGCAGCTGGAGGTCCGGATCGCCGGGCCCGGGGACGGCCGGATCCTCCTGTTCCACCACGGGACGCCGGGCGCCGGACTCCCCTCACCCACCTGGGTCGCGGCGGCCGCGGAGCGCAATCTGCGGCACGTGTGCGTGGTGCGCCCGGGCTATGGTGATTCGACCCGCAACGCGGGGCGGACGATCGCGGACGTCACCGCCGACGTGACGACGGTCCTCGACGCGCTTGGCGCGGCACGGGTGCTGACCTTGGGTATCTCCGGCGGCGGACCGCACGCGCTGGCGGCCGCAGCCCTGCTGCCCGACCGGGTCGACGCGGCGGCGACGATCGGGAGCGTCGCTCCGTACGAGGCCGACGGGCTCGACTTCCTGGCCGGGATGGGCGCGGAGAACGTCGAGGAGTTCGGCGCGGCCGTTGCCGGGTCCGCCGAGCTGGCTGCGTTCCTCGAGACCGCGGCTCCGGCGTTCGCCACCGCAACCGGGGGCCAGATCGCCCAGGCATTCGGTGACCTCGTCCCCGATGTCGACCGGGCGGCGCTCACGGGCGAGATGGCCGACTCGATCGCGGCCGACATCCGGGCGAGCCTGCGCACCGGCACCTGGGGCTGGCATGACGACGACCTGGCGTTCACCCGGCCGTGGGGCTTCGACCTCGCATCGATCCGGGTCCCGGTCACGGTGTGGCAGGGCGAGCAGGACCGGATGGTGCCGTACGCCCATGGCCGGTGGCTGGCCGGGAGGATCCCCGGCGTCCATGCCAGGCTGCTCGCGGAGCACGGTCACCTGTCGCTGCAGGCGGATTCGATCGGGATGGTCTTCGACGACCTGATTGCGCGCGCGACAGGTGACGGACCGGCCGTCGGCGGCTAGATTCCGCGCAGGAGGTGTCCCCAGATGACGATGCGTGAAGCCCTCGACCATGCGATGCACCGCGACGGCCCGGACGCGGCGATGAGCGAGCTCCAGCAGCGGGGCGTCGCGCTCGCCGACGAGGACACGATGACGCAGGCGATCCATGACGTGTACTGCGGGATCATGGCGGACCACCAGCATCCGAACGCCAAGGACCGGGAGCAGGCGCAGCGCCTGATCGCGGCGCTCCGCCACACGGGTGTCTGAGGACGGGGGGCCGCGGGGCCCTCTCGCGCACGTCATCGAGGTTCGTGGCGGTGTCCCCGCTGGGAGCCAGATCCGGCTCGAGCACCGCGAGGCGCTGATCTACACGCTGGGCAAGGCGGCCGAGCTGGAGCACCTGATCATGCTCCAGTACCTGTACGCCGCCTTCTCGCTCAAGCAGGGCGAGGCCGACGGCCTGTCGCCGGACCAGGCGGCCGCGACCCAGCGTTGGCGCCGGACCCTGAGCGGGATCGCCGAGCAGGAGATGCTCCATCTCGCCCTGGTCCAGAACCTGCTCACCGCTGTCGGCGGTGCACCCCGCCTCGCGAGGCCCAACTTCCCGGTTCCCCAGCACCTCTACCCGGCCGGCGTGCAGGTCGGCCTGTTCCCGTTCGGTGAGCCGGCCCTCCGTCACTTCGCCTACCTCGAGCGACCGATGGGCATGGCGTTCGACGATGCGGAGGGCTTCGTCGCGCTCGAGCAGGCGACACCGCTCCCGCGCGACGAGGCGGACGAGATCGCGCCGCAGCTCCAGGACTTCGAGACGATCGGACAGCTGTACCGGTCGGTCGAGACCGGGCTCGAGCACCTCGCCGAGCGGCTCGGGCCGGAGCGGCTGTTCGTCGGCCAGCCGAACGCGCAGGCCACCGAGGAGCACTTCCGGTGGCCGGAGCTGGTCGCGGTCGTGGACCTCGCGTCCGCGCGCCGGGCGATCGACACGATCGTGGAGCAGGGCGAGGGGGCGCGCGGCGAATGGCGTGACGCGCACTTCGGACGCCTGCTGGGGATCCTCGATGAGCTGACGCAGCTGCGAGCGGAGGACCCCGGCTTCGAGCCCGCCCGTCCCGTCGTTGCGGCCCGCGTCCGTCCGACGGCCGTCGGCCCGGCGATCCCCACGATCTCGGACCCGGGAACCGCACGGGCGATGGACCTGCTCAACGTCGTCAACGAGGTCCTGCTCCAGGTCCTGTCGCGCTACTTCGCCCACACCGACGAGACCGACGAGCAGCTGGGCGTCCTGGCCGATGTCGCCGTCGGTCTGATGTACACCGGGATCAAGCCGCTCGGGAGCGTGCTCACGAGGCTGCCGATCGGGTTCGACCAGCCCGGAGTGACGGCCGGGCCCACGTTCGAGCTGTTCTACGAGGTCGACTATCTGCTGCCCCACCGGGACGCGGCGTGGGTGGTCATGGAGGAGCGCCTGCGCGAGGCGGCGGCGTTCGCCCGGCGATGCACGGCCGCATGCACGCCGGTGGTGATGGGCCCGCTGTCGAAGGCGGCGACCGCGCTCGAGAAGTACGCGGACGCGCTGGCGGCCGCAGGGTGATCGGGCTCCGCCGGCGGCGTTGGGTTCCGCCGCGTGGCTGAAGGACGCCGGCCGTGGGGCAGCCCGGCGATCCGCCGGCCGGGAAGCAGGAGGCATGGCCGTGACGTTCTCGATCGTCGCTCGTGATCCCGCGACCGGTGACCTTGGGGTCGCCGTCCAGTCGAAGTTCCTGTCGGTGGGGTCGGTCGTCCCGTGGGCCCGGGCCGGCGTTGGCGCGATCGCCACCCAGTCGTATGCCAACGTCCGGTTCGGGCCGGACGGGCTGGCGCTCCTCGCAGGTGGCGCGAGCGCCGAGCAGACGCTCGCCGCGCTCGTCGACGCCGATGACATGCGCCAGCAGCGCCAGGCGGGTGTCGTCGACGCGAACGGACGGGCAGCGACGTTCACCGGCCGGTCGTGCTTTGCGTGGGCCGGCGGACGCACGGGCCCGGACTACGCGGCCCAGGGCAACATCCTCGCCGGAGCCGGGGTCGTCGACGGGCTTGCGGACACGTTCGAGGCCGGGGGCCGTCCGTTTCCGGACCTGCTCGTCGCATGCCTCGCCGCGGCAGATGCCGCCGGCGGTGACCGGCGCGGCCGGCAGTCGGCGGCGCTCCTGATCGTGCGCGAGGGTGGTGGATACGGCGGCGGCAACGACCGCTGGATCGATCTTCGCGTGGACGACCACCCCGACCCGATCGCGGAGCTTGGCCGGCTCCTGGACCTCACCCACCTGTACCTGGAGCGACCCACGCCGATCGAGCTGATCGCCGTCGATGCGTTGCTGGCGAGCGAGCTCCGCGACGGACTCGAGCGGCTCGGATGGGGCATCGGCGCGACGGTCGCCCCCGTCTACGCGCCGATGTGGCCCGATGAGAGCGAGCCGGACGAGGAGCGGCCGTCCGTCGGCGAGCCACGCCCGTTCGCGGATGGCTGGGATGACGCCTGGCAGGAACGGCTCCTGTCATGGATGGCCGTGGAGAACCTCGAGGAGCGGACCGCCGCCTCGGGCTGGATCGACCCCAGGGTCCTGGCCTACCTCCGCGAGGCGGTCGGGACGACCACCGGCACCGGCGCCTGAGGGCAGGTCGCACCGGCTGGACCGGCGGGCCACGCGACCGGGCGAGCGCCGGCCGAGACCACGATCAGGTCGATGAGCGGCCGGACACGCTCGCGACGGCGTGTGCCTCGTGATCCTCGGGGAGCTTGTGGACCTCATCGGGGAATGCCCGCATGAGGTGCCGTAGCAGGCGGAACAGCTCCGCACGCTCGGCGGGATCGAGGACCGACGCGATCATCGCCTCGCGCCGCGCCTGCGTGCCGACGGTGCGATCCCAGGTCGCGTGACCCTCCTCCGTCGGCTCGATGATCGTGCCCCGCCGATCGTTGGGATCCGGCAGGCGACGGATGAGGCCCGCGGCCTCCATGCGATCGAGGCGGTTGGTCATCGCGCCGCTGGACAGGTGCATGTCCGATGCCAGCTGGCCGGGCGAGCGCTGGTACGGCGGTCCATAGCTCCGCAGGCGGCCGAGCAGGTGGTAGGCGCGCCGGTCGAGGCCGTACTCGGCCAGCGTCTCCTGCATCGACCGGCCGAACGCCTTGGCCAGGATGTCGATCCGCTCGACGATCCCCTCCGTGAGCGAGTCGAGGTCGGGGATCTCGCGCTCCCACACTCCGAGCCACTGATCGACCTTGTCCAACTGTTCGCCCTCGTCGTCCATGCCCCGAGTATCACCAATATCGTCGCAGTGTCAAGATACTCTTGGTCATACCTCTTGACATCAAGAGACTCTATGCCGTACATTCCCCGAAGTACTTCGAGATCGAGAGTCTTGACATCGAAAGCCGGTCGCGAAGTCACCGAGGGCAATGCGATGGTCGCAACGAACGATCTCCGGGTCTGCGAGCCCGGCCTGAACACAGCCACCATGACCCGGCCGGCACCGCAGCGCGGCCTCGGTCTCCTCGCGCGCGCCGCCGCCCTGCTCCAGGAATGGACCGCGCAGCCGGGCACGCACGCCGGCGACCGCGTCACCATCATCGGGCGGGGACGCGCCGACCAGGCCCTCGACGACCGCCGCGCACGCGAGGCGGACTGGGCGCTTGGCCGCTGGACGAGGCTCTCCTGACCCTCTCCTCGATGGCGGGCAGCGGCCCGGTATCCTCCTGCCGATGCCCGCCGATCCCCGCGACACCCTGGCAATCCGGACGCCGCGCGTCGAGCTCCCGGCGATGTCGCTCGCGTTCATGGAGGCGCTCGTCGCGGGCGACCGTGACGCGGCCGCGCGCGAGATGGACGCCGCCCTGCCCGCCGATCTTCGCGAGCAGCTGGGCCACTTCCTCGACTACCGGATCCCGTCGCTCAAGGCGGACCCCGGGAGCCGGCCCTGGCTGGGGCGCGGGATCATCTGGACACATCCCGGCGGGCGACGCGAGCTGATCGGCACGATCGGGTTCCATGCGCCGCCGGACGAGGACGGCCGAGCCGAGATCGGCTACCGGGTGGAGCCGGCCTTTCGCCGGCGAGGGATCGCGACCGAGTGCGTCGCGGCGCTCCTCGACTGGGCGGAGTCGCAGGGCTGCCACCGGTTCCGCGCCTCCGTGTCGCCCGGCAACGAGGCATCGCTGGCGATCATCCGCTCGTTCGGCTTTCACCAGGTGGGCGTGCAGGAGGACGAGTTCGACGGGGAGGAGCTGGTGTTCCATCTCGATCGCCCGGCGCCCGATCAGGGCTGAGACCGCGGTCCGGCTCGCGGAGGTCACGCCGGTACCGGGCGTTGCGCACGATCCCGTCGGGGCGCTCGTCGTCGCGGATCGAGCCGTCGGCCTCCCAGCCCGCCGCCTCGTAGAACCGTCGAGCGCGGGCGTTGGCCTCCAGCACCCACAGGGTCGCCCGCCGGTACCCCTGGTCGCGCAGGTCCCGGGTCACGCGGGCGAAGAGCACGCGCCCGATGCCCATCCCGAAGGCGTCCGGATCCAGGTAGATGGTCTGGACCTCGCCGGTGTCGTCCGGCGCGTCCGGGTCGCGGCTGGGGCCGACGATCGAGAACCCGACCACCGCGCCGCGCTCGACGACCACCCACGCGCGCCTGGGATCGTCCGGATCGGTCACGACGGAGCGGATCCGCTCGGCGCGGGCGGCCCGTTGCGTGACGACCCGGTCGATCATCGCGTCCGGGATCAGCCCCCGATAGGCGACCTGCCACGAGCGGGCGTGAAGCGTGACGATCGCGTCGACGTCATCGGGCGTTGCGCGCCGCACCTCGAGCTTCGACGCTTCGACATCAACCTTGCCCATCGCGCATCCCCGTCCTAGTCTGGCGCGGTGACCGAGCGTCCCGAGCTCCAGCCGCCATCCGACGCGCCCGCCGATCGCAACCCCGCGCCGGCCAATGATGCCGCGGAAGCCGCCAGGACCGAGGCATGGCGGGCCATCCTGCTCGGCACCGACAAGGCCATGCTCCGGATCCGGAAGGTGTGGGGCGTGGTGCCCTCGGATCCTCGCTGCAAGTTCTGCAACTCGCCGTTCCACGGGCCGGGCCGGATCCTGACGGCGCTGATCATGCACGGCCAGAGCAACCAGAACCCCCTCCTGTGCAACGCGTGCTTCAGCGACCTGGGCAAGCATCCGGGCGGCGCCGAGGTCGAGACCTCCATCCTGTTCGCCGATGTCCGTGGCTCCACCGGGCTGGCCGAGCAGGTGACGGCAGCCGGGTTCCGCCAGCTGATCCAGGAGTTCTACCAGGTCACGAGCGCGGCCGTCACGCACAACGGCGGCCTGATCGACAAGTTCATGGGTGACGGGGTCATGGCCCTGTTCGTCCCGGTTTTCTCGGGCGAGGACCACGCGGGGCGCGCCATCAAGGCCGGCCGGGACCTGCTGGCGGCCGCGCGACGCCCGCGGCTGGTCGACGGCGGGGTGCGCGTCGGAGTCGGGGTCAATACCGGCCTCGCGTTCGTGGGTGCCCTGGGCTCCGGGGACCGGCTGGACTTCTCGGCGCTCGGCGACACCGTCAACGTGGCGGCCCGGCTCGGGTCCGTCGCGGGGCCCGGCGAGCTCGTCGTGGGCCGCGCCGCCTGGGATCGTGCCGGCCTGCCCATCGAGGGCGTCGAGCAGCGGTCGATCCCGATCGCGGGCCGGAGTGCCGGCCTCGATGTCGTCGTCGTCCGCGACGCCGCCCAGGAAGCGGTGGCCGGCTAGGAGCCGTCAGTCAGGAAGGTCTCGCCGGCCGCGGATCAGGCCTTCGGCTGGACCACGGCCAGGACGTTGCCGCCCGGGTCGATGAACCAGGCCGCCCACGAATGGCCCATGTCGGCGACGCCGTCGACGGTCACCGGGTCGGGTTCGACGTATTCCTCGATGCGCACGCCGCGGGCACGCAGATCATCGATCGCCGCCCGTATGTCCGGAACCCGCCAGGCCATCTGGGTCTGCGGGTCCGAGGTGCCGGTCGTGCTCAACGTGACAACCAGCTGGGTTCCCCCGCCACACCGCAGGACGATCCGGTCGGCATCGTCGGCCATGACATCCAGGCCGAGCGTGTCGTGATAGAAGGCCCGGCTCGCGCCAAGGTCCATCGAGAGCAGGATGGGAAACACCGGGTGGTCGCTGAGCACCTTGCACGCCCTCCGTTCATTGGCCGCCGTCAGGCGTCCGATTGGTAGCATGATCGTGCGGCGCCTCACGAGGGTGCCGTCCATGTTGCGGGGCCTCGCGCCGCCGGACCCTCCACGCGCACATCGATACAACGACGAAGGGGTCGCCATGCTCGGTCGAGCGCTCGTCCTGTGCCTGGGTGCGGCGATCCTGCTCGCGGCATGCGGCGGGTCGTCGTCGAGCCCCGGTGCAACGACCTCCCCGTCGGCCGGCAACGCTGCCGGCAAGACCGCCGGATGGGACGCCGAGGGCAAGGTCACGTTCGAGGTCACCGGGATCCCGAACCCGTTCAGCGACGCACTCGGCTACTCGACCTCCCGGAGCTTCTTCGGGGGCGACGCCCAGACCTTCCTCGCGTTCGCGAACGAGGGGGCCGACGACACGCTCATCGTCCAGGTCCTCGACGGAGCGGTGACCCTGCAGTACGCGGGGTCGAAGGTCACCATCCCGACCGCCGCATGCCAGGTGCCGGACCTCAAGCTCGACGCCGCCCTGTCATCGGGAACGTTCGACTGCGCCGCGCCGAAGGCAACGAGCTCGAGCGGGACGATCCTTCCCAACGCGAGGATCTCGGGATCGTTCGAGGCGCGTGGCTGACGCACGGGCGGCGCCCGTTGCCGGCGCCGGCAGGGGTTGCCCGCCGGGGTAGCCTTTGGGTCGGAAGGGAGGTCCTCATGAGCGACCTGAACCAGGACCCCGGCGTCACTCCGGCCGAGTCCACCGCACCCCCGGGCGAGCCGGCGACGGACGGCTGGAACGCGGTTGGCGCCGCCCCGGGCGGGACGAGCGCCGCGCCGGGCGGGACGAGCGCCGCGCCGGCCAACGCGGCCGCCGACGCCGCGTCTGCCGCGACCGCGGCCTTCAGCCGTCTCGGCCGCGCGGAGCAGATGGCCGTTGCGGGCGCAGCGCTGCTGATCGTCGTCGAGCTGCTGTTCGGCCTCGTGCTCGAGGAATACTGGGTCGGGGACGTGGCGTTCATCCTCGCCCTGGCCGTCCTGGCGGCTGCGTTCGTCATCCACGTGCGCAACGGCAGGCTCCCGGTCAGCGAGAGCACGGTCATCCGGGCGGCCGGCCTCGGTGTCGCGGCCCTCGCGATCGTGGATCTGCCGTATGAGCTCAGGAACGGCATCTTCGACAACATCGCGGACGACATCGGCGGCCTCGGGTACTACGCCGGGGCGGCGCTCATGGCCGTGGGGGCCTGGACATCCAGGGAGGCCTGACGACCGCGTCGGCCCGGAGACCGCGGGACGCGTGCAGGCGCCTCGTCACCGGATCGGCGCCTGCGCCTCGCCGCGGGTAGCATCGCCGGACCGGATGCCGATCCGGCTGATGAGGAGCCACCCGGGGAGCCAGCGGCTTGGGCGACAGGGATCCGATCCCGCACCTGGACCTGTACGCCGAGCTCGGAGTCGAACCCGGGGCGACGCTCGAGGCGATCGAGACTGCATACCGGGCGCTGATGAAGCGCAGCCACCCGGACCTGGCCGGCCCGGCTGGCCTGGAGCGGTCCAAGCGCCTCAACCTGGCTCGTCACTGGCTGACCGATCCCGGGCGCAGGGCCCGGTACGACGCGTCGCGACGCGCCCGGACGGCGACCGTGGCAGCCCGGAGGACGGCCCCGGCACCGGCATCCCGCGATCGACCAGCGACCCGGTCGCCGCGCAGCACGCCGGCGCCTCCGGCCGGGCGGGGGCGGCCGGCGGCCGCAGGACCGCGGCGGCCCGCGGCCGCAGGACCACGGCGCCGCCGGCGCCAGCTCCCGGCGGTCATCCAGGCGATGGCGGTCATCTCGGTGATCGGGGTCCTGGTCCTGGCGGGCGTGATCGTCGGTCTCCAGGACATGCGGACAGGCCGCATGGCGGCGACGCAACCCCCGACGCTCGCCTCGACCGCGAGCCCGCCCATCCTCACCGCGAGCCCGCCCATCCTCACCGCGAGCCCGCCCGGCGAGCCGACCCCTCGGGCGACCTCCACGGAGACTCCGGCCGTGGCCACGACGCCGATCCCGACGCCGTCCGGCGCCGCAGCTCCGTCACCCCGCGTCACGACCGGCACGGCCGACCTCCAGTTCAGCGGCGACTACGTCGAGCACGATGTCTCCGACCTCGGTCCAACCAGCTCCTGCACCGCCGTGGGCCAGCCCGGCGCGTCGCCCGCCACGCCGCACGGCTTCCGTCTCACGTCCGGCCCCGGGTCGCCGGCCGTCTGGTCGCTGGAGCTCGATGACACGACCGGATCGTGGACGATGGGGATGAGCTTCGACGACCCGGCACTTGACCTTTACTGGCTGGCGGGCAGCGATCCCGGCTCCGTGTCCCCGTCCCCGGCGGGGTACACGTTCGACGTCCAGCTGACGGGCGCCACCGCCTCGATCCGCGTCCAGGGCTCGGTATCCTGCGGGCCCGGCAGCGGCTGACCTCCCGTGCGTGCGACGATCACCGCCTGCCCGCGCCACGCGCCGGGCGATACGCAAGGAGCCAGGACCATGATCGTGTGCATCCCCGTCACCGCAACCGACGAGATCGACTCCGGCTGGGGTCGCGCCGCCCGAGTCGCTGTCGCCGAGGTTCTCGATGGCGCGATCGCCCGGTGGGAGACGTTCGACGTCGGCTGGGATGCGCTCCATGACACCGGCACCGAGGGCAGCCACCACGCCCGGATCGCACGATTCGTCCAGGATCACGCGGTCCAGGTCGTGGTCACAGGTCACATGGGCCCGCCCATGGCCAACATGCTCGAGCGCATGGACATCCGGGTCCGGCTCGGTGCGAGCGGCGATGCGCGGCGGGCGGTCCTCGAGGCGCTCGCGCCCTGAGTCCCGTCGCTGCAGCGCGGGGGGACGATCAGCCGGTCGCCGATGTCCGCGGGGCCCGGTGCGCCCCGGTGGGAGGCTCCGCCGCCCGAGGTGCGTGCCACCGGCCGGGAGCGATCAGCGTGTCCGCAGCCTCCGGCCCCCAGGTCCCTCGCCGATAGGGCGCGGGCGGGTCCGCAAGGTCCAGTGCGGGTCCCACGATTCGCCATGCCGCCTCCACGGTGTCCTCGCGGGCGAACAGCATCTGGTCACCCTCCGCGGCGTCGCCGATGAGTCGCTGGTACGGCGGCCGTTCCTCCCCCGTCTGGTGGCTCGCGAACAGCTCGACGGGCTCACCGACCATGCGCTCGCCGGGTGTCTTGGCCAAGGCACCGAGCGAGATCGACATGTCCGGCGTCAGGCGGAACCGCAGGTAGTTCGCATCCACGGGCTCGTGCTCCGCGAACACGTCGAATGGCGGTCGCTTGAGCTCGACCAGCACCTCCGTCGCGGTCACCGGCAGGCATTTCCCGGTCCTGATGTGGAACGGAACGCCACCCCAGCGCCAGGTGTCGACGTGGAGCCGGATGGCGGCGAAGGTCTCGACCCGCGAATCCGCGGCAACGCCTCGAACCTCCCGGTATCCCTCGTACTGGCCCCGGACGACATCCCCGGGTGCGACGGGCCGGATGGAGTCGAGCACCTTGAACTTCTCGTTCCGGAGCCCCTCGATGGCCAGCCCGGACGGTGGCTCCATGGCCAGGACGGCGACCGTCTGGAGGATGTGGTTCTGGATCACGTCGCGGATCGCCCCCGCGTTGTCGTAGAACGCGCCCCGATCGGCGACGTCGAACGCCTCGGCCATCGTGATCTGCACCGACGACACGTGGTTCGAGTTCCAGATGGGCTCGAGGAAGCGGTTCGCAAACCGGAAATAGAGCAGGTTCTGGACCGGTTCCTTGCCCAGGTAGTGGTCGATCCGGAAGATCTGCTGCTCGGCGAACACCTCGTGGAGCGTCCGGTTGAGCTGCCGGGCACCAGCGAGATCACGGCCGAACGGCTTCTCGACGATGACGCGTGCACCGTCCGCACAGTGCGAGGCACCCAGCAGCCTGACAACCTCGCCGAACAGGGCCGGTGGGATCGCCAGGTAGTGGAGCGGATGCCGGGCGGCGCCGAGCGCATCGTGCAACCGGCGGAACGTCTCCGGATCGTCGTCCGAGCCATCGATGAACTGGAGCTGGGCCTGCAGCCTGGCGAGGATCCCGGGGTCGCTGATGCCGTGGGCCGCCAGGCTGTCCCGGGCACGATCCCGCAGCGACGCCAGGTCGCCGTGGCGGGCGATGCCGATGATCGGCATGGTCCAGCCATCGTCGCGGATGAGACCGGCAAGGGCGGGGAAGATCTGCTTGAACGCCAGGTCCCCGGTGGCTCCGAAGAACACGAACGCGTCCGAGCGCGGCGGGACCCCGTGCGGATCCGGGGACGGAGTGGTCATCATGCTTTGGAGGTCCGCCGGCGGGTCAGCCCTTGGGCTTCTCGAGGTGGCCGCCGAACCCGAACCGCATCGCCGACAGCACCTTGTCGCCGAAGTCCGCCTCGCCGCGGGAGCTGAACCGCTCGTACAGCGCGGCCGTCAGGACGGGTGACGGCGCCGCCACGTCGATCGCGGCGATGCTGGTCCAGCGACCCTCGCCGGAGTCACTGACCCGGCCGCTGAAGTCCTCGAGCTGCGGCGACTGGTGGAACGCCTGCGCGGTCAGGTCGAGCAGCCAGCTCGCGATGACGCTGCCACGCCGCCAGACCTCGGTGACGGCCGGCAGGTCGAGGTCGTACTGGTAGAGCTCGGGATCGCGCAGCGGCGTGGTCTCGGCGTCGATCTCGCGCTGGTGGAGGCCGACGTTGGCATGCCGGAGGATGTTGATCCCCTCCGCGTACGCGGCCATCACGCCGTACTCGATGCCGTTGTGGACCATCTTGACGAAGTGCCCGGCGCCGGCCGGACCGCAGTGGAGGTATCCCTCCTCGTCCCTGCCCGGCGCTCCGTCGCGACCGGGTGTCCGGGGGGCCGCGTCAACGCCGGGGGCCAGCGCCCGGAACAGCGGATCGAGCCGGTCGACCGCGTCGTCGGGACCGCCGATCATGAGGCAATAGCCGCGCTCGAGGCCCCACACGCCGCCGCTGGTGCCGCAGTCCACGTACTCGATCCCGTCCTCGGCAAGCGCCTTCGAGCGCCGGATGTCGTCGACGTAGTAGGAGTTGCCGCCGTCGATCACGATGTCGCCCGAGGCGAGCTGCGAGCGCAGCTGCTCGAGGGTGTCGTCGACCGACGCGGCCGGCACCATCAGCCACACGACGCGCGGCGTCTGCAGCTGCCCGACGAGCTCATCGATCGACGTCGCGCCCACGGAGATCGCCCCGTCGGAGACCAGCCCCTCGACCGTGCTCCGGGTCCGCGCGTAGCCGACCACGTGGTGACCGTTGCGGATCCAGCGGCGCGACATGTTCGCGCCCATCCGGCCAAGACCGATGATCCCGACTTGCATGGCGATGTCTCCTCTGCAGGGGCGGTCCGGCGGACCGACCGTACGCCCGATGACGTCGGCCCAGGGCCGGAGCTGCCCGGCACCCAATGGTATGCCCGCCGGCGCCCGCGCCCGATCCGTCGCGTCCCCGGGCGGTCCCGCGATACGCGATGATGCCCGCGTGAGCGAGCGGAGGTCGGGGATCGGCGTCGAGCGGGCCGACGTCATCGTGGTCGGCGGTGGGATCGTCGGCGCGTCGGCGGCCGCGTTCCTCGCCGGGGAGGGGCTCGCGGTAACCCTGGTCGAGCGCGACGGCCTCGCGTCCGGGGCCTCGGGCGCCAACTCGGGCGTCGTCCAGCACCCGTTCGACCCGGTCCTCGCAGGGCTGTATCGCGAGACCGTGACGCTGTACCGCGAGCTGTCGGCTGCCGGCGCGGGCTTCCAGCCTGGGGCGCGAGCCCGCGGGCCTGCTGTACGTCTCGCGCGACGCCGGGGCGGTGTCCGCGACGGCCTCCACGATCCGTGGGGCATTCCCGGAGCTGACCTGCGACCTCGTGGACGGTCCGGCGCTGCGCGCGCTCGACCCGGCCGTGGCCGGGGACCTGTTCGCATGCCGGGTCGGGATCGGCTACCCGGTTCACCCGGGCGCGTCCACCTACGCGTACGCGACGCTCGCGGAGCGCCGCGGCGCCCGGATCCGGCTGGGTCGCTCGGCAACGCTCGAGCTGCGCGGCGAGGCCGTCGACGGGGTCATGGTGGACGGCCGGCGGATCGCCGCCGCGGCGGTGCTGGTCGCGGCAGGACCCTGGACGCCGGAGCTGCTCGAGCCGGCGGGCTGGCGCGCTCCGATCGTGGCCCGCTGGGGCGTCGTGGTCGAGACCGAGCCGGTGGCCGGGCCCGTGCACGTGCTCGAGGAGGCGGAGATCGACGCCGAGATCGGTGCCGCGGGCGAAGCCGGAGCCGGAGCCGGAGCGACAGCAGGCCGGGCGACGACGCGGTGAGCTTCAGCCTGGTCCCGGTCGAGGGTTTGGCGACGGTCGGCTCGACCTTCCTGGCACAGGAGCCCGATCCCTCGGCCTGGATGGAGCGGATCCTCATCCGGGCCGCGTCGTTCGTGCCGGGCATCGCGGATGCGCCAATTCGCGGGGTTCGCGCCTGCGCCCGGCCGCAGAGCGTGGACGGCCGGCCGATGGTCGGTCAGGTGCCGGGCATCCGGGGGCTGTTCGTGTGTGCTGGACACGGCCCATGGGGGATCTCGACCGGTCCGGCGTCGGCGCGGCTGGTGGTCGACCTGGTCCTGGGACGCGAGCCGCGCATCCCCGTCGAGCTGGACCCGGCCCGCTTCCTCGCCTGACCGCAGGCGACCGCGCGCCCGCGCGCCGGCCGGCCTCCGCGGCCCGGTGTGCCGGGTGTACGGGGGCTAGCCCCACCCCAAAGACGCCCGCTGCCCGGCTGGTTCCGGAACCCGGGTCTCCGTAGCGTTCTGGTCATCAGCTGGAACACATCGGACCGCTTGCGCGGACCGGTCCAAGACCTGGAGGCACATGACCATGGCGGTACGTCGCCGGCCCCTCTACTGGGGCATCTTCTTCGTCACGGCAGGGGCCGTGATGCTGCTGGCGCAGGGCAACGCGCTCGATCGCGACGCTGTCGCCCAGGCGCTGGCCCTGTGGCCGGTCGCGATCATCGTGATCGGGGTCGCGCTGCTGCTTCGCGGCACCCGGCTGGGGCTGCCGGGCGGCATGCTCGCGGCCGCGATGCCGGGGCTGCTGCTCGGTGGCGTCGTCGTGGCCGGTCCCAACATGTCGATCGACTGCGGCACCGCGACCGTGGCCAGCACGCAGGCCCGGCAGGGCGTGTTCGGGGGCCCCGCGACCGTGAGCCTCAACCTCGCCTGCGGCGACCTGACGGTCACGGCGGTGCCGGGAGACGCATGGCACCTGGCGACGAGCGACGGAACAGCCGCACCGACGGTCACCGCGACCGGGGACCGGTTGTCGGTCGCATCGGCGAACCACCGACATTCGTTCGATTTCGCACGCGACAGGGACACCTGGCTGGTGTCGCTGCCTACTGCGCACAGCCTCGACCTCAACGCCGAGGTGAGCGCGGGCAAGGGTCGCTTCGACCTCGCCGGCGCGCAGCTCGGAAGCTTCGACCTCGCGGTCAATGCCGCCGAGGCCCATGTCGACCTCACCGGCGCGACGGTCGGCCGGGTGTCGCTGGATGTGAACGCCGGCGCCGGCTGGCTCCAGCTGCCGGCCACGGGCGACATCAGCGGCGACCTCTCGGTCAATGCCGCCAAGCTCAGCGTCTGCGTGCCCGACGGCATGGCCCTGCGCGTCCGCGGTGATGCGTCGCTTGGGTCGATCGACCACGGGGGGCTCATCCGCAACGGCAGCGCCTGGGAGAGCCCTGGCTATGCCACCGCCCCGTTCCACGCCGACCTGGCCGTCTCGGCCAACCTCGGCGCCATCGACATCAACCCTGAAGGAGGATGCAAGTGAACACCCGTCGTCTGTATCGCAGCCGCTACGATCGTCAGATCGCAGGCGTCGCCGCCGGCATGGCGGAGTACCTCGATCTCGACCCGACCCTGGTCCGCATCCTGTGGATCCTGTCGGCCCTGTTCGGCGGCTTCACCATCGTGCTCTACGTGATCTTCGCGTTCGTGATCCCCGAGGCGCCGTTCGTCGCGGCACCCGGCGGTCCCGGTGCACCCGGAGGTCCCGGGGCTCCCGAAGGCGTCGCCGCCGACGGGACGGAGACCCCGGGGGCGTCCGGACCGATCGAGGGCTGGACCACCAACCCCGGCTGGACGGGATACCCCGCCGGCCAGCCGACCCGCCGGCGAGGCGCCGGTGCAGGCTTCTACGCGGGAATCCTGCTGGTCGCGTTCGGCGCACTGGCCATGGCCAACACGGTGATCCCGGGCTGGGCCGGCAGCGTCCACCTCGGGCCCGTCCTGCTGGTGGTCCTGGGCGCGGTCCTGCTGGTGCGCTCGATGCGCAATGCCTCGGAGGCGCGGTGATCGGAGTCCCGCTCCTCGTCCTCGGCACGCTCCTGATCCTGAGCGCCTTCCTGGGCGCTCAGGTCACGGGGCGACAGCGTGGCGCCATCGCCACGTTCGTGCTCTCCCCGCTCCACCCGGCCACGTGGCGCGCCCTGCTGGCGATCTTCGTGGGGTTCTGGGTGGAGCTGTTCGCGATCTCGCTGGTCGCCGCGCTGTTCTCGGCCGGTGCCTCGCTCCTGGTTGTAGGCGTCGGCATCGTGCTGATCGGCCTGGCGATCGAGGCCTGCCGGGTGGTCGCACGGATCGAGCGCCGGCGCGCGATGCGGGTCGATCCGAGGCCCCTCCGGCCGCACGCGTACCGGCCCTACGGAACAGGCCTCCGAGACCTGCTGTTCGCCGTGTTCCTCGACCTCAGCCGGTGGCGCGACGTGATCTACGTGGTCGTCGCGTTCCCGCTCACCATCCTCGAGTTCGTCGCGGCCGCGATCCTGTGGGGTGGATCGCTGGCCCTGCTGTCGGTATCGGTGACGGCCCTCGTCCAGGGTCTCCCGGCAGATGCCGGCTTCCTCTCCCCCGCCGCGGCCGTCGTCGCCAGCGGCCTGGCCGGGCTCGTCCTGCTCGCCGTCGCATCGTCGGTCACCCAGGGCCTGATGGCGCTCCATCGCGCGGTCATCGCCGGCCTCGTGTGCGAGTCCGAGGAGCAGGCGCTGGCCCGACGGGTGGCGACGCTCGAGACGAGCCGCCGGGCGGTCATCGACACCGAGGCGAGCGAGCTGCGCCGGATCGAGCGCGACCTCCACGACGGCGCCCAGCAGCGGCTGGTGATGCTCACGATCGACCTGGGGCTCGCCGCCGAGAAGATCGACACGGATCCGGCGGCCGCACGAACGCTGGTCGCCGACGCCCAGGACCAGGCCCGCCAGGCACTGGCCGAGCTGCGCAACCTGGTGCGCGGGATCGCGCCCGCGATCCTGCTCGACCGGGGGCTGGTGCCCGCACTGAGCGCGATCGCCGGCCGGTCGCCGGTGCAGACCGCGGTCTCGAGCACGATCCCCGACGGCACGCGGCTGCCCGACGCCATCGAGCGGGCCGCCTACTTCGTGGTCGCAGAGTCGCTGGCCAACGTCGCCAAGCACGCGACGGCGACCCGCTGCGAGATCCGGTGCCGTACGGACGGCGGGCACCTCGTGGTCGAGGTTCAGGACGACGGCGGCGGCGGCGCCCGGATCGTCCCCGGTGGCGGGCTGGCCGGGCTGGCAGGCCGGGTCGAGGCCCTGGACGGCACGCTCACGGTCGACAGCCCGACCGGTGGGCCGACTGTGGTCCGCGCGGAGCTCCCGGTTTCTGCCGCCGCGACGTTCCCGCCGCCCGTGATCCCGGGCTGGAACCCGGGCTAGGAGCCGGCCCCGGGCTCGGCTCAGGAGCCGAGGTACGTCAGCACCGCCAGCACGCGGCGGTGGTCGTTCTCCGAGTCGGGCAGCTCGAGCTTGCCGAAGATGTTGCTGATGTGCTTCTCGGTGGCGCCCTCTGAGATCCCCAGGAGGGTGGCGACGCCCATGTTCGTCCGCCCCTCGGCCATGGCTGCCAGCACCTCGCGCTCGCGGGGTGTGAGCGAGTTGAGCCGGTCGTCCGCGTGGCGCGGGATCATCAGCTGTGCGACCACCTCGGGATCAAGCGCGGTGCCGCCGCGGGCCACGCGCCGCAGCGCGTCCATGAACTCGCGGATGTCGGCGACGCGGTCCTTGAGCAGGTAGCCGACGCCCCCTGCCCGGTCGGCGAGCAGCTCGGTCGCGTACTGGTGCTCGACGTACTGGCTGAGCACGAGGACCGGCGTCCCGGGGATCCTGCGGCGCGCCTCGATCGCGGCCCGCAGGCCCTCGTCGCGCTGGGTGGGCGGCATCCGCACGTCGACCACCGAGACGTCCGGCCGGTGCTCGACGACGGCGTCGACGAACGATGGGCCGTCGCCCACCTTGGCGACGACCTCGCCCCCGGAATCGATGATCAGCCGGGCCAGACCCTCGCGGATCAGCGCGGAGTCCTCGGCGATGATCACCCGCAGCGGCTGGGAGTCCACGCGCCGATCATGCACCAGCGGCGGCGCTCGGGTCACGTCGCTACCACCGCCCTGCCGTCGAGGATCGACGCACCCGATAGGCTGGGCGCAGGAGAATGTCCCGATGACCCACGAATACGTGATCGCCGTCGGCGGCTCGGTCCTGGGCACCGCGGCCACGTCGGTGACCGAGCCCGCCATCACCGGCGAGCCGGCCGCGACCGCGATCGCGTGGGCGGCCGACCGGGTCCTCGCGGTCGGGTCGGATGACGTGGTTCGGGCGATCTCGCGCGGCGACTCCACGTTCCTCGACCTCGCGGGCTGCGCGGTCACCACGGCACCCGTCGATCCGCGCGCGGCGGAGGCGGCGGTGCGGACCGCCGTCGGGGCTGCCGCGAACGTCCTCGCGGAGGACCGGCCTGGCGCGATCGACCTGGTCGCAGTGCTGGTCGGGTCCGGCCAGGTCCGGCCCGACGCAATCCTCGAGCCTGGCGCACCCGCCGAGCTCGCGTTCTGGCTCCCGGATCCGGCAATGTCCGCGTCCGGACCGCGGGTGCCCAGGATCATCGGGCTCGTGCGCGGCGGCGCGTTCCTCGACGGCGATCCGCATCGAGGGCCCTTCTCCACGCCGGGACCAGGCTGATCCAGGGTAACGGCCTCCAGGCCCGCCCGAGCAGCAGCGCCAGCGCGGCCAGGAGCGCGCCGGCCCCGAGCGATGCCCCCGGCGAACGGATCGTTGCCCAGGAACTGCCGTGCGCACTGCGTCTCGAGCTCGCCGCCCTGGGCGGTCCCGAACCCGATGCCGGAGCCCCCGAGCCCGGTCGTCAGGCCTCGTCGAGCGGAGGGATCGGCCGCTGGAGCCAGCCGGCGATGTCCCGGATCGCGGACGCCTCCTCGGGCGAGACCGGCGGCTCGCCGACCGTCCGGTCCGCCTGCGCGACGCGGATGCCAAGCACGATCAGCCAGTCGCGGACCGCTGCAGACTCCTCGGCCGACGCCCTGTCCAGCACCTTGCGCGCGCGCTTCAGGTCATCCCGAGGGTGCCGCCCGGCGCTCCCGTACGCCGCCCACAGCATGTCGAGGTTGACGGTCACGGTCTCGGCCAGCGTCCGGCCGATCGTGCCGTCCGCGAACGCCTGGCGGGCCGCTGCAACCTCGTCGCGCAGGGAGCGGAACTGCGCCTGCGTCGCCTCCGCCTCGGCCGCGGCCACGGCCGTGTACACGCACAACGGGGCGTGCAGCAGCGACTCCCATTCCGTCCGCGAGAGCTCCGGCGAATCGGCCATCGCCAACAGGATAGGCCTCGATTCAACGGCGCCGCTTCGCGCAGCACCCGGCATCGGTCGGCAACGCGGTGCGCCTCGTGATCGGCGGCGCCCGGGCTAGCCTGACGTCGCCCCGCTGACCGTGGCCGGGCCCGGCGCGGACGTCCGTGCCTTCCGACCGGCCAGGCGCATGGCGATCCCGTCCACGATCTCCGCGGCGTCGGCACCCACGCCGAGCAGAAGCGGCGACACGAAGCCGGTCTGGAACGGCAGCCCCACGAACGACAGCCCAGGCTCGCTCACGACCACACCCCGCTCGTGCCGTGGCAGGCCGCCCGGCTCGAGCACCGGCAGCCGGATCCAGTCGAACGCCGGGCGGAACCCCGTGCACCAGATGACCGAGTCGACATCGAGGCTCCGTCCGTCGGCAAGGACCGGCCGGCCGTCCTGTGCCCCCGCAAGGCGCGCCACGCGGGTGACACCGGCGCCGTCCAGGTCGGACTGCCGGACGCGGATCACCGGTGCGGACCCGTGGTCGCCCATCCGCGCGCGCATCCGGCGCCCGATCGGCGTGTCGAGCGTGAGCACGCGTCGGGCGAAGGCAAAGAACGGACGCCCGCCCCCGACGCGGGCGATGCGCGGCAGGAACGTGCTCGTCCCGGCGAGGCTGACCCGGCGACCGGCCCGGGCCAGCTCGAGGGCGATCTCCACTCCGGAGTTGCCGCCACCGACGACGAGCACAGACGTGCCGGGCACCGACGCCGGGTTCCGGTACTCGGCGCTGTGGAGCTTCCGGATGGCCGCATCGAGACCGGCGCCGACCGGCGGCACGAAGGGCGCGCGCAGGAATCCGGAAGCGACGACGACCTCAGCAGCCTCGTACCGTCGATCTCCCGCCGCGAGGGTGAACCCGCCGGCGTCCGATCGGTCGAGGCCGTCGACGCGGACCCCATGCTCGATCGGCGCGCGGTTGCGCCCGGCGTAGTCGGTGAGGTAGTCGGCCATCTGGTCCTTGGTTGGCAGGCCCGCCGCGGGAAGCGGGAACGGCATCCCCGGCAACCCGTCGATGCCGGCCGGCGTGAACAGGCGCAACGAGTCCCAGCGGTCTCGCCACACGTCGCCGACCCGGGCGCCGGCATCGAGGACCACGTGCTCGATGCCTCTCCGGCTCAGGTGGTGGGACGTCGCGAGACCCGCCTGTCCCCCGCCGACCACGATCACGTCGTGCCGTTCGGCCACTCCCGATGTCATCTCAGCTGCCCTCTGCTGTTGCCGCATGACCGGCCGACCCACCCACGGCGGCCGGCGTGACCGGTCCTGCGGCGTGACCCAGCTGCTGGAGCATGCCGAGCTGGTCGGCCACGCCCCAGTGCTCAGCGACCTGGCCGTTCCTGATCCGCGCCAGGTCGAACACATCGACCGTCACCCGCTCTCCGGTCGGCGCGAGCCCATTGACCGATCCGGTGTTGGTGCCGGTCACCCGAATCCGCAGCCACGCCTTGTCACCGAGGATGGCGAGGTCCTCAATCCGGAACTCGAGATCGGAAAGCCAGCCATGGAGCCTGGACACGAAGTCGTGAACGCCCGCGACGCCCTGGCCGTGCCCGCGCTGATGCTCGATGCAGTCCGCGGCGACCAGCTCCTCGATGATCGCCCGGTCGTTGCGCGCGAACCCATCCTCGATGAGCCGATGCATCCGACCGGCAAGGTCCATGCTGGTCGGCGAGTCAGCCATTTGGCACACTCCATCTCGTAGGTGATGTCAACTGGATAGAGATATACTCTACCCACTAGGGCGGTACTATAACGAGATGTCCAAGGCTGTCAACCCGAGACCGAGCCTGCGAGCGGAGCAGGCCGCGATCACGCGCCGGCGCATCCTGGACGCCGCACGCATGCTCTTCGTGCGCGATGGCTATGGCGCGACCACGCTCCAGGCGATCGCCGACGAGGCCGGGGTCGCCGTCCAGACGGTGTATGCCGTGTACGGATCCAAGCCCGGGATCCTGCGAGCGCTGCGCGACGCGATCGTGTCCCTGCCGGACGCCGACGAGCGCTTCCGGGAGGCGGTGGCTGCCGCAGCCGCGGGCGACCCGGGTGCCGCGCTCGACACGTTCGCGCGCTCGATCCGGATCCGCTGGGAGGTCGGGGCCGACATCGTCCTGGTGAACCGTGAGGCCAAATCGACCGACCTCGAGCTCCGTGCCGAAGGGAACGTGCCGTACGAGCGTCGGCGCGTGGGCATGCGGGTGCTGGTCGATGCCATCGGGCCGGGACTGCGGCCGGGCCTCGAGGCCGACGACGCGATCGCCGCGCTCGATGCGCTGACGCTGCCCGACGCGTACGTGGAGGTGGTGCGAGGGCTGGGCTGGTCGGCCGATGCCTACGAGGCATGGCTCTCGCGATCGCTCCGCCGATTGCTCCTCGCGGGCTAGGTGTCGTCGCTGCCCGGGACCGGCGCTCCCAGCGCGCGCTCGCGTGCCCGCTCGCGCCAGGCGCGGATCACCAGTCCCGCGCCTGCGATCGGGACCGCCCCGAACACGAGGATCCGGCCCGCATCGGGGCCGGCCGGGTCGTCCGCCGCGAGCAGCACCAGGTATGCCAGGTAGGCGACGTAGAACGCGACGAGGAGCAGGCCCTCGCGCCGGGAGACGAGCCGGCCGGTGTACAGGATCGGGAGGCACGCGAACGCGGCCGCCACCATCAGCGGCAGGTCGACGGCCAGCAGCGACGGCGAGATCGAGATCGGATCCGGTGAGACCACTGCTGTCGCGCCGAGCACCATCAGGATGTTGAAGATGCAGCTGCCCACGACGTTCCCGACCGCGATGTCGCGATGGCCGCGGAGCCCGGCGGCGATGGACGTCGCGACCTCGGGCAGCGACGTGCCGACGGCCACCACCGTGAGGCCGACGATCACCTCCGGGATGCCCAGGGTCGTGGCCAGCGCGACCGCGCCGTCGACGATCCAGCCCGCACCCACGACCAGCCCGACCAAGCCTGCCGCCCCCAGGCCGAGGCTGCCCGCGATGACCCGGCCCCGATGTTCGGCCCCCACGCCGAACTCGGCCGCGAACTCCGCACGCACGGCGACGCTCGCGCCCCGGCTCGTCCGAGCCAGGTACACGGTGTAGGCCACGATCCCCGCGAGCAGCAGCACGCCCTCGATCCGCTCGATCCGGCCCGACAGCGCCATCAGCCACAGCAGCAGCGAGGCGGCGATCATGACCGGGACCTCGCGGCGCACCATGCGCGTCGCGGTCGCGACCGGGATGACCACGGCCGCGAGCCCCAGCACCAGCAGGATGTTCGCGATGTTGCTGCCCACGACGTTGCCCAGGGCGATGTCCGGCTGGCCCGAGATCGCCGACCCGACGCCGACCGCGAGCTCCGGCGCGCTGGTCCCGAACGCGACCACCGTCAGCCCGACGACGAGCGGCCGGACCCCCAGCGCGGTCGCCAGCCGGCTCGCACCCCGGACGAGCGCCTCGGCGCCGGCGACGAGCACCACGAGCCCGGCGACGAACAGGGCGAGCGTGACGGGCTCCACGCTCCAGATGCTACCGGCCGCGGACCACCGCGAGGGGCCGCAGATCCGCTGACGCGGCGGTACGCCGGGCCGCCGTGGTGGATTGATAGCCACCCGGCTCGTTTCCCCTATGATCAGGCCATGCCGATCCTCGAACCCGCAACACGACGTCCCGGCGCCGGTCACCCGGACGCAGACGCCCTGACCGACGACCTGGAGCGGATCGTGGTCGGGGCCGTCGGCCTCACCACGCGATCCCTGGCGAGCACCGATGCCGG
This sequence comes from uncultured Chloroflexia bacterium, assembly GCA_963835335.1. Lineage (GTDB taxonomy): Bacteria > Chloroflexota > Limnocylindria > Limnocylindrales > CSP1-4 > CAIXZV01. The sequence continues at coordinate 81,363 of CAWIFB010000005.1, forward strand.
GTTCGAGCTCACGTTCCCGCAATGGCGCGCGATCCTGGTCCTGGGCGAGGCCGGCGATGGCGCCCGGATCGGCGAGGTCGCGGCCCGGGTGGGCGGCACCCTGCCGGCCACCAGCCGGCTGCTGCGCCGGCTCGAGGGCCGCGGGCTCACCGCGCTCGCCGTGGACGAGCAGGACCGGCGGGCGACGCGAGCACGGCTGACCGATCGCGGACAACAGGTCAGGGCGGCGATCCTCGAGCACCGGCGTGCGGCGCTGCGCGGGATCGCCGGCGCGCTCCCGGACCGGGAACGCGTCGATCTTGCCTCGGGGCTCCGGTCGGTGGCCACCGAGCTCGAGCGGTACGCGTGAGCGCCGCCCTTGCGAGCCAGGTCAACAGCTGGCGGCGACTGCTCCAGCAGCGGATCCGCTCCGCGAGCTACCTGCGCAAGTGGGTCGTCCTCGGCGCCCTGATCGGTGTCGTCGGCGGGCTTGGCGCGATCCTGTTCTACACCGCCCTGGAGGTCGCGACGCAGGTCTTCCTGGGCGGGCTCGCCGGTTACGTCCCGCCCACGCCGGCCGGTGAGGGCGGCGCGCTGATCACCGACGCCGCCCGGCCGTGGGCCATCCCGCTGGTGGTGGCCCTGGGCGGGCTGATCTCGGGGGTGATCGTGTTCCGGCTGGCGCCCGAAGCCGAGGGCCACGGCACGGACGCGGCAATCGCCGCGTACCACCATGGCCCCCGCGGGATCCGGGCCAGGATCCCGTTGGTCAAGCTGGTCGCCTCGGCGGTCACGATCGGCTCGGGCGGGTCCGGTGGCCGCGAGGGCCCGACGGCGCAGATCAGCGCGGGGTTCGGCTCGTTCCTCGGACGCGCGCTCGACCTCGACGCTCGAGACGCGCGGATCGCCGTGGCGGTGGGCATGGCGGCGGGCATCGGCGCGATCTTCCGGGCGCCGCTGGGCGGCGCGATCCTGGGCGCCGAGCTGCTGTACCGCGACGACGTGGAGTCCGAGGCGCTGGTGCCGTCGTTCATCGCGACCATCGTCGCGTACTCGATCTTCGGGGCCGTCGAGGGGTTCAGCCCGATCTTCGGGACGCAGGCGCGGTTCGGGTTCTCGAACCCGGCAGAGCTCCCCTGGTACGCGCTCATCGGCCTGGTGTGCGGGCTGGTCGGCCTGCTCTACATCCGCAACTTCTACGGGCTCACGGCGTGGTTCGGACGCTGGCGGATGCCCCGCGCGCTGCGTCCCGCGATCGCCGGCTTCGCGGTCGGCTGCATCGGACTGATCCTCCCCGGCGCCCTGGGCACGGGCTACGGGTTCGTCCAGGTGGGCCTCGATCGCCAGACGCTGCTGGGCATGGACCTGTGGATCATCCTGGCCCTGCCGTTCGCCAAGATCCTGGCGACCTCGCTCTCGATCGGCTCCGGTGGGTCGGGCGGCATCTTCGGACCGGGGATGGTGGTCGGCGGCCTGCTGGGTGCCGGGATCTGGCGCCTGCTGGAGCCGATCGCACCCGCGATCCCCGCCGAGCCGGCGCCGTTCGTGATCGTGGCCATGATGGCGCTGTTCGGCAGCGTCGCCCACGCGCCATTGGCGGTGATGCTGATGGTGGCCGAGATGACGGGCAACCTGTCGATGCTGGCGCCGGCGATGGTCGCAGTCGGGTTGGCCACGTTCATCGTCGGACAGAGCTCGATCTACCGCAGCCAGCTGGCGACTCGCGCGGACTCCCCTGCGCATCGCTTCCGGTTCGCGATGCCGCTTCTGGCCGCGGTCCCGGTGGGCGATGCGGCGCGGCAGGCACGGGTCGTCGTCAACGTCGGCGACACGGTGGGGACGGCGCGCGCCCGGATCGAGGCGCTCGGCGCCCCGGGGGCGCCGGTCATTGGCCGCGACGGCACGGTCGCCGGGCTGATCGACCTCGAGACACTGGAGCACCTGCCCGACGATGAGCCGATCCCGTCATCCGCCATCGTGCGCGAGCCGATCCTGGCCGCCGACGACGGCCTGGACGACGCGCTCGGGTCGCTCGCCGATCACCGCCGGTCCTGGGCACCGGTCTCCGCCGGCGGCCGGCTCGCTGGCGTCCTGTCCGTTCGCGACGCGATGTCGGCGTACCGGGGCGCCCTGCACGGCAACATCCGCCAGGTACGCGGCCTGCGGACCGGGGGCGTGATCATCGAGACGGAGCTCCTGCCCGGCTCGCCGCTGGCGGCCCACCGGGTCGCAGACATCCCGTGGCCCCGCCAAGCGGTGCTGGTGGCGATCGAGCGCGATGGGGCCCTGCTCGTGCCACGCGGTGATCTCCGGCTGACGCCCGGCGATCACGTCTCGATCTTCGCCACGCCCGATGCCCAGCCGGCCGTCGAGGCGCTGCTCGGTCCGGTTGACCCGGCCGTGGAGCTCGTCAGCACGGCCGCGTCGACGGGCATCACGGATGACGTGCTCCCGGGAGCCGGCACGACCCCGGCCTGACGCAGGGCTCGCGGCCCGTTCGCAGCCGAGGTCGCAGGCGAGGTCGCAGGCGAGGTCGCAGGCGATTCAGGCCTGGCCGCCGTTCCGGCCGGACGGCCGTCACGCCGGCACCGACGCCCGTTGCCGCGGGACAGTCCCTGCGTTGCCCGCACGACGACGGCCGTTGCTGCGGCACGCACCTGCGTCGTTCATGTTAGGCACCCTCGCTGCCGCACCAGCCATCCGGCGTATCTGGTTCCGATCGCCCTGTCCGTCCGACGATCACCGCAGCAACTGGTAGTGGGAGCCGACACACGGCGGGAGAGATGGCCATGCAGATCGGGGAAGTCACGGAAGATATCGCGCTGATCCTGCCGATCGTGATCCTCGTCGAGGGGGTTGTCGGCCTGGTTGCGTGGCTGGCGCTGGGTGCGCGCGGCGGTCGTGCCGCGCGGGTCGCGGCCTGGATCGGGCTGGTGACACTGACCCTGTGGTGCGGGTCGGCCGCGGCGTTCATCCTGCTCCACATCCTGCTGTTCGCCTTCGGGTCGACGGCCGCCATGGCGGGCGCATTCGTGGTGACGGTGCTGATGGTGCTCATGCCGTTCGGCTGGGCGGCCGTCGTCCGCCATCACGAGCCCACCAACCACGAGCCGCTCCAGCACTGAGCGGGCCGGTCACGTGTCCACCACCCACGACGCGGCCGGTCGCGCAGACCAGGCCGTGTCCCAGCTCGGTGTGCTGCTCGCCATCGTCGACTTCCCGCTGCTCGCGACCGCGTTCCGCGGGGTGATCGACCGCGAGCCCGACATGCACGTGATCGGCGAGGTCACCAGTCGCGGCACCATGGTCGAGGACATCCAGGCGGCATCCGCCGATGTCGTGGTCATGGAGTGCGAGGCGTTCGGCGGCCTCGGTTGCGCGACGTTCGATGCGATCGGCGTCGTGCGCGCCGCCTGTCCCCACACCCGGATCATCGCGCTCGACTGCCGCTGCGCCGCCGAGCAGTTCTCGGTCGCCCTCAAGGCGGGCGCCAACGGGTTCCTCACCCGCGAGACGATGGAGGGCGAGGTCGTCGAGGCGGTTCGCAGCGTCGCGGCCGGGCACACGTACGTGAGCCCCGCGATCGTCACCCGGATCGTCGACACCTACGTTCGCCACAGCCCGGATGCCTCGCTCGACGACCCCTACGAGTCGCTGTCGGAGCGCGAGCGGGAGATCCTGCTGCTCGCCTCGATGGGGCACACCAACCGCGACATCGCACGCTCGCTCCAGCTGTCCGAGCAGACCGTCCACTACCACCGGGCCAACATGATGGAGAAGCTCGGGCTCCACGATCGCGTGGAGCTGCTCCGGTTCACCATCCGTCGCGGCCTGCTCAACCCGGCGAACCTGTGAGCCCCCTGCTGCGCGCCAGGACGTTCTGGCGCAGCGTCCGCCCCAGGACGCGCCGCGGTGGCGCGCTCGCGGTGGTCGCCATCCTCGCCGGCGCGGCGGTCCTGTCGGTGGTCCTGTTCGCCGGCGCGGTGATGGCCTGGTCGCCGTACCTCGACTTCAGCCTCCATCGGGACGTGAACGCACGGCACTGGGCCGCCCTCGACGAGTCGTTCGCGAGCAGCGGCATCTGCGCCAGCTGCCACGCGCCGGAGGCCGCGAAGGCGTCGTCCGCGAGCCACGCCGGCATCGGCTGCCAGAGCTGCCACGGTCCGCTGCTCGCGCACACGCTGGCCAGCCCCGATGCCGCAGGCTCGACGGTCGCCGTCGCGGTCCCGACCGACGAGGTCTGCGTGCGGTGCCACGTTCAGGCGGACGGCCGCCCGGCGACCTTCCGGCAGATCGTGCCCGCCGACCACTACGTCTCGGCCTGCCTCGACTGCCACGACCCGCACACCGCTGTCGCGATGCGGCCGCCGGTCGTCATCCATCCTCTCGACAAGCTGCCGCCATGCCTCACCTGCCATGGACCCGAAGGCTTCAAGCAGCGAAACCAGCGCCATCCGGCCGGCACTTCGGACGACAGCCTGTGCCTCGACTGCCATGCGGCGGGTCGCGGCCCCGATGACGAGCCGGGGACCTGATGAGCGGATCGATGCATCCCGATGACGTCCGGGCGCCAGGCGAGCTGGCGGAGCCAGGCGATCTGGCGACGCCGAACGAGCCCGTCCAGCCGGCGGCGGCCGAGACGGCCGTGGAGCCCGAGACGGCCGCCGAGGGCGAGTTGATCGCCGAGTCCGCCCCGGCCGCTGAGCCCGAGCTGATCGCCGAGTCCGCTCCGGCCGCCGAGGGCGAGCTGATCGCCGAGCCGGCCGAGCCCGCCGCGGAGCCCGAGCCTGTCGCGGGGTCCGATCCGGTCGCCGACCTCGCACCCGTCGCGACAGCCGATACGCCAGATTCCGTATCGACCACCGGCCCGGCGCTGCCGGTCCCGGACGCCGCCGCCCTGGTCCCGCTCGAGGACATCGCCCCCGCGATCATCGAAGCATCGCTCTCGCGACGCGCGTTCCTCGGCTTCGGGCTCGCGTTGGCCGGCGGCCTTGCGGGCGCGACGTCCCTCGCCCGCCTGTTCCCGGTGTTCGATGACAGCTCGGACACAGCGTCCCCGATCGTGCCCACCTACGATCCGGCCGGCAAGCAATGGACCTTCGTCGTCGACACCTCCGCCTGCATCGGCTGCGGGCTGTGCGTCGTTGCCTGCAAGGAAGAGAACGACGTGCCCGAGGAAGCCGCCTACACCCGGACCTGGGTCGAGCGGCACGTCACCACCACCGACGGCGAGCTATTCGTGGACTCGCCCGAGGCCGGGATGTACGGGTTCCCGCCCCAGTCGACCGCCCCCGGGGCCGCCGGCAAGGCCGTCGATGCCGCGTTCTTCGAGCCACGCCTGTGCATGCAGTGCGAGGACTCGCCGTGCACCGCGGTGTGCCCGGTCGGCGCCACCTACCGGACCGAGGACGGCGTGATCCTGGTCGACGCCAGCCGGTGCATCGGCTGCGGCTTCTGCGTGGTGGCCTGCCCGTACGGTGCCCGGTACATCGTTCCCGCCGGTCCGGATGCCCCCAACGGCACGCCGGGCGTCGCCGACAAGTGCACCTGGTGCTACCACCGCATCAGCCGCGGCGCCAAGCCCGCGTGCGTCGAGGTGTGCCCGGTGGGCGCCCGCCGGTTCGGCGACGCGAGCAACCCCGACAGCGACATCGCAACGCTCGTCCGCGAGCGCAGCCCACAGCAGCTTCATCCCGAGTACGGCACCCGCCCGCGCGTGCTGTACCTCGGACCGGCCATCGAGGAGGCCTGACGAATGCAGGCGACCGGACACACCCTGACGCTCGGCCGGTACGTCGTGCCGATCGAGCCGCATGCGGCCGTCGCGGCCCTGGTCCGCGAGGTGCGGAGCATGTCGCTGGGCCTGCGGCTGTGGCTGGCCGGCCTGTCGGCCGTGATGGCCGTGGGCGCCGTCGCCGCGCTGATCGCGATCCCGCCCGGCTGGGAGGTCTTCGGGACCTCGCCCAGCTTCGAATGGGGCCTGCTGATCGTCGGCTACGTGTTCTTCGCGATCATGACCAGCGGCCTGTGCCTCGCGTCGTCGCTGGGTACGGTGTTCGGCATCGAGCGCTTCCGGCCGCTCGAGAAGCGCCACGCGATCCTCGCCGTGCTCAGCCTCACGACGGCGTTCGGGATCATCGCGCTCGATCTGCACTACCCGGTCCGGATGGTGTTCGGGGCCGTGCTCGTCCCGTCGCCGTCGTCGCCGATGTGGTGGATGGGCGTGTTCTATGGCGCCTACCTGTGCGTGCTCCTGGTCGAGGTGTGGAGCATGTTCACGGACCACCCGAAGATCCACCAGTACGCGTGCACGATGGCCGCCGGCATCGCGATCCTCGCCCCGGCCACTCTGGGTGCCGTGTTCGGTGTCGTCGCCGCCAAGCCGTTCTGGCATGGACCGTTCACGCCGGTGCTGATGGTCGCGTCCGCGTTCCTCGCGGGCACCGCGCTGCTGGGCATCGTGTTCTACGCGGTCCACCGGTTCGGGCTCGAGGGCGCGGAGCGTGCCGCCAGCGTGGCCATCCCGTCGATCCGGCTGCTGCTCACGGTCGGGCTGGTGCTCGTGTCGCTCCTCGTCGGGCGCCAGGTCATCGCCGGGCTCACCGGCACCGAGCGAGGGCTGCAGGAGGCGACCGAGGCCCTGGTGTTCGGCCCCATGGCCTGGCAGTTCTGGGGCATCCGGATCGCGGCCGGCCTCGCCGTCCCGCTGGCGCTCGTCCTGCTGCCCCGCACCCGGACGGCGCCCGGCATGCTCGCGGCGTCCGGGCTGGCGCTGATCGGCGTGTTCGTGGACCGCATGACGTTCGTCTCGGGTGGCCAGATCGCGCCGACGACGACGGCCGCCGGAACCGTGTCCTACCCGTACGCCTCGTACACGCCGTCACCGGTCGAGATCGCGATCATCGCCGGAGCCCTGGCCCTGCTCGCCTTCGCCTACACCCTGATCGAGCGCTACGTCGACATGAGCGACACCGACGTGCACGTCGGGTTCTCGCTGCCATGGACCCGCCGCCACGCAGCCCATGACACCGCCGAGGCCGCCTCGTGATCGGCCGGGCGGTTGCCGGTCGCGCCTACCGGCTGAGCATCACCGTGCTCGTGGTCGCGATCTGCGTCGTCGCCGGGTATCTCGCGGTCGTGGCGCTGCCCGACCTCACCGGCGCATCGGCCGATCGAGCCGCCGCCTCCGAGGCCACGCCGACGCCCGTCCCCACGGAGCGCTCGGCGATGGCGCTGTCGCCGATCGGGATCGAGATCCCGGCCGGCTCGGACTGCGGCGCGTGCCACCTGACCGACGCCGGCGCCGTCGGCACCAAGCCCATCCCCAAGCTGGGCCACCCGCTGTGGGGCTTCCGCGACTGCACCGCCTGCCACAAGCCCGACGGGCTGGTCCAGACGGCGCCCGGCCACTCGAGCCTCCACAAGGACGACTGCCTGGTGTGCCACCAGGTCCCGGCGACCACGACCGCCGACGGCAGCCTCGCCCCGATGCGGCCCGAGCACATGGGCGTGGACCAGCCGTGCACCTCGTGCCATGGCGTCGACGAGCACGCACCGCTGCCCGCGGACATGCAGGGTCGCGACAGCTGCTGGATCTGCCACAACGGCCCCGAGTTCCAGTACCTGTTCGAGAGCGCCGATCCGTCTGCGGTCCCCTCGCCCACGGACCTGCCGACGCCGGGCTCCGACCTGGGACGCGTGTCGAGCCGCTGATCGTCACCCGCCAGCCGCGGCGACACGACGGCCGCAACCCACCGAGCCGGCCACGAGGTGCGGGTCGTCAGGGTGTCATGCCGGTCGACGACTTCGGGCGTGGATTGCTGGCCGCGAAGATGGCCATCGCGCCGACAGTCTCCAGCTCCACCCGCTCGAACGATGCCTCGAGGATCTCGCGGAGACCGCCCTGCGTGTCGCCGAGGTTGTCGAAGGTGCCCCGCCGGTTGTTGGCCCTGAGAATGCTCCGCGACAACCACGTCTGTCGTGCGGAGAGCCCGAGAATCGACGCACCGAACAGGACACCCGTCGGAGCGAGGACGGCGGCCACGTTGGCGACGGCAGCAGCCTTGCGCGGAAGCGGTCCCGGCAGGCAGTGGAGCACGCCATTGAGCGCGGCTGAGTCGAACGGCCCGTGGACGGGAAGGGGCTTGCAGACGTCGGCCTCAACGGTCGTGATGTCCAGGCGCTGCAGCCGCCGGGATGCATGATCGAGGACGTGCTCGTTGGGGTCGAGGAGGGTGACAGCGCTGCCGTCGGGCATGCCCGCCCGTTCGAGGAAGTAGCCCGTACCGGGACCGACATCGAGGTGCCGGCGGCCGAGGTGTCGCCGGTAGCCCTCCATGAGGCGAGTCGTCGGGCACCGCCACACGACCGGCGAGAAGAAGCCGAGGATCAGGGGGTCGTAGATCCGGAGAAAGAGCGGGGTGTACTCGCGCTGGCCCTCGTAGGCGGCGTCGTCACGGTCCATCGGGCTCACGCGCTCCTCCATCTCGACCACAGGGAATGGAAGGGCCAACGATGGACTCGCCACGGACCACGGTCAAGGCGCCGCGATCGCGAGCCCCCCAAGCTCCCCCGTCTCCAGGGCGCGATCCCAGACGCGGACGTCCGCGAGCTCGCCTTCGAAGCCCGCGCGCGGGCCACCCCCGATCACGAGCTGCGTCCCGGCGTCCGGGGCGACGGACTCCGCGATCGTCGTGGCCTCGGACGTGGCCACCATGCGCCCGTCCACGAACAGCTCGACACGATCGCCCCGTCGGACCCCCGCCAGGTGGTGCCAGCCGGGCGCCAGCGATCCGTCGTTCGACGCGACGGCGCCCGTGCGCATCGAGTGCACATGACCCGAAGGCAGCGTCCCGACCCACAGCTCGCCGCCGAACAGGACCATCGACGCCGCCCGGCGATAGCGGACGTCGGGCGTCGCGTCGAGGGTGGCGACGAGCGCCCAGTCGTCGTCAGCGTCGTATCGGTAGACCTGGGCGTGGGGCAGCGTCCCGCCGTAGAGCTTCCCGTTGTGCACCTGCAGGTTCATGATCTCGGTCTCGTCCCCGAGCCGTCCGATCGGCTGCCAGGTCGCCTCGCCGGCGCCATCCAGGTCCGCTCCCCGGAACACCAGGCCCGTCGGCCAGGTGCCGATGTGCAGCCGGTCGCCATAGGTCTCGATCGAGTACAGCTGCGTCGTGTCAGGCTGGAGCCCGCGGCTCACCCAGCGGTCGCCGCCGTCATAGCGGAACACGCCGCCCCCGCCCTCGGTCGACCGCGCCGCCACGACCACGCCGGCCTTGGTCTGCGCGATGGCGCTGCTGACGTCGGCGTGGTCGTTGCCCGCGCCGTACAGCGCACCGGCGTGCACGCCGAGCGCGAGGAGTCGCCGCCCCGGTGACCCGCACCACGTCCACCGTCCGGGGCCGTCGATCCGGAACAACCCCTCCGAGTACATGGGTGCGGCATACAGCGAGCCCGCGAACGGGACGAGCGCGGCAATCGAATCCGCGCCCTCGACCTGGCCCATGTCGGACCAGGCCTGTCCGCCCTCGTAGCGCAGGACACGCCCGCCCGGACCCTGGTTCGCCGAGTCCTCCAGCCCCGATCCACCGCCCCGGAGCCGGGAAACGCCGGCGTAGAGGGCGCCCCCGTGGACGGCGAGCCGCGTGACGGCGTTGGCGTCCCAGGGCGAACCGCAGTCGGTCCAGGCTCCGCGGTCGAACCGGTAGACGTGCCCGCGTGGCGCTGGACCCTGCTCCCACGTGGCCGCGTACAGGCTGCCGTCATGGACCGCGAGCGAGCAGACCATCACCGTCGCATCACCCGGTCTCCCGTGATCCGTGACCACGGGAGCCGTCCCGGCGTCGATCCCGAACCAGGCCGTCCGGTCATTGCCGTGGCTGCCGCACGGCGAGCCGTGCTCGAACGAGAGATTCAACCCGCGCCGCGCCTGCGGATCGAACCACGAGACGACGTCCCCCAGCACGGTCGTCGGAGCCGCGGCCGCGTTGACCCATGCCGCAACCGTCAGGTCACCGCCCGCGAGCCCGGGGGCTGGTACCTCGAGCCGTCCGGCGCCGGTCAGCCGCGCGCAGGGGCGCCCGAAGGCAGGGTCCGCCGACGCCCCGAAACGGACGTCGCCCCGTACGATCCCGTGGCGCCCGTGCCCGGAACCGTCGCGACCATCGAGGTCCAGGGACCAGGAACCGACCGGACCATCATCGCGAGCCATCGTGAACTCCTCGGGACGCGCTGACCGGGATGGGCGGGCCGCCGCCGATCGACGCCGGGCTGACCGGTGATCCGCGATGCCGCCCCGACCGCCGGTGGCCGCCGGCGGTCACCGGACGGCGCCCGGACCCCGAAATTGTCGGTCAATCGGACAATCCTGTCGAGACCTGCGATGATTGCAGCGCGAGACGGCGACCGCGTGCCCCATGGAGGTGGTTCGATGACAACGCCACTGGCGATCCGGGCGGATGGAGCGCTTGACCTCCTGGCGCTCGGTGCGGTGGTCACGAGGCTGGATCCCGGCATCGTCCCGTTCCGGAAGGCCTCGTCCTTTGACGTCCACGTGTCGGGTGGCGAGTTCAACGTCGCCGCAAACCTCGCCGACGCGTTCGGGCAGCGGACCGGGATCGCGACCGCGATGGTCGACTACCCGATCGGGGATCTTGTCGCGGCCAGGGTCCGGGCGATGGGCGTCACCCCGTTCTACCGCCGCTTCCCACACGACGGCGCGACCGGCCCGAACATCGCCACCGTGTACAGCGATCGCGGGTACGGCGTCCGTGGACCGGTCGTGTTCTACAACCGCGCCAACGAGGCGGCGGCGCGCCTTGCGCCGGGCGACTTCGACTGGCCCGCGATCTTCGGCGCCGGCGTCCGCTGGTTCCACAGCGGCGGGATCTTCGCCGCCCTGTCGCCCACCACCTCGGAGCTGATCATCGAGGCGATGCAGGCGGCCCGCGACGCCGGTGCGGTCGTCTCCTTCGACCTCAACTACCGCGCCAAGCTGTGGCACGCCCTGGGCGGCGACGCCCGGGTCCACGAGGTGCTGCGCCGGATCGTCGAGCACGTCGACGTCCTGGTCGGCAACGAGGAGGACCTCCAGGCCGGACTCCAGATCCCGGGGCCGGAGGTGCAGAGCACGGGTCTGGACCCGGCCTCGTTCCTCGAGATGATCGACCGCGTGGTCGCGGAGTTCCCGCGCATCCGGGTGGTCGCGACGACGCTGCGCGAGGTGCGGTCGGCGAGCCGCCACCGGTGGAGCGCCGTCGCCTGGGTCGCCGGCCAGCCGTTCGTCGCGCCGGTGTGCGAGCTCGACGTCTACGACCGCGTCGGCGGCGGCGATGGCTTCGCCTCCGGTCTGTTCTACGGGCTGCTCAACGGTGAAGCGCCCGAGGATGCGCTCCGGCTCGGCTGGGCGCACGGCGCGCTGCTGACGACGTTCCCCGGGGACACGACGATGGCCACGCTCGACCAGGTCCGCGCGTTCGCGGCCGGGGAGTCCGCCCGCATCCAGCGGTGACCCGCGCGAGGCGTCGCGGCTCCCGGACGCGCGGCGGTGGGCGACGCCAGGCGTCCGGCCTCAGGCGGCCGGCGCCTCGAACACGACGGTCCCGTCCACGATGGTCCGCACGATCGCGATATCCCCCGTCGCGTCTGATCGCCGGAACATCGTGAGGTTGGCGGCGACGCCCGTCCGCAGGCTCTCGTGGCCGGCGGTGATCGGCAGCCCCAGCAGCCGGGACGGGTTCGCGGTGACCATCCGCACGGCATCCGACAGCGTCGTGCCGGCGTGGCGGACCGCGTTGGCCACGCACGTGGGCAGCGCCGTGACCGCACCGGCGAGCAGCGGCGTCCCGGCCAGCTCCAGGCGGCCATTGGGCTGCAGCTCGACCTCGCCGCCGTCGAACAGGGTGTACCGGCCGGGCGGCAGGCCCGCCATCGAGACCGCGTCGCTGACCAGCACCGTGCGCTCCACACCCTTGGCACGGACGACGGTTCGCATGACCGAGGGCGGCAGGTGGTGGCCGTCGAAGATGAAGCCGGCGCTCAGCCGGTCCTCGGCCAGCTGGTCCCAGACGTAGTTCGGATGGCGGCGGATCATCGCGTGGGCGCCGTTGCCGAGGTGGGTCGACCAGCGCGCCCCGGCGTCCACCGCAGCCCGGATCTGCTCGGACGTCGCCGTGGTGTGACCGATCGAGACCAGCACGCCGTCGGCGGCGACCGCCCGGATGTACGGAACGGCCGCGTCGTACTCGGGCGACAGCGTCACGATCCGGATCCGGCCCTCGGCAGCCTCCTGCCAGCGGCGGTACTCCTCGATGTCCGGGGGACGGACGTGGCGCAGCGGGTGGGCGCCGCGCGGTCCGTCCTCGGTCGCGATGTGCGGCCCCTCGACGTGGATCCCGACCAGGGACCCGGCGATCAGCGGGTCCGCGTCACCGGCCGCGACGATCGCGCGCAGGTTGTCCGTGATGTGCGCCTCGGATTCGGTGCAGATCGTGACGCACGAGCCGGTGATGCCCTCGGGCCACAGCGAGCGGATCATCCCCGCGGTGGTCGACCCGTCCGCCTCGGTCGCGTTCGGATCGTAGCCCGCGTAGCCGTTGACCTGGATGTCGATCCAGCCGGGCGAGATCCAGGTCCCGCCCGGATCGTCGGTCACCCGCTCGATCGCGGTCACCAGGCCCCCGTCCACGGTCACCCGGACGGGTCCTCCATCCTCGGCAGACCGGCTCAGGAGGGTGAGCGGGGCGGCGTGGCGGGCAGGGGCATCCGGGGCGGTGCTGATCGAAGTCATGGACCGAAGCCTTTCCGGGGGTTCGCGGTCAGCCCTTGAGCCCCGTGAGCGTGATGCCCTCGACGATCCGGCGGCGCAGCAGCATGAACGCCAGCAACGTGGGCGCCATGGCGATCACCGCGCCGGCGGCGACGACGCCGAAGTCCACGGAATAGGAGTTGGCGAACTGCGACAGGCCCAGCTCCATCGGGAAGTACTTCGGATCGTTGAGGATGAGCAGCGGCCAGATGAACGCGGTCCAGGCCTGGATGAAGGCGAGGATCGCCAGCGCGGCCATCGCCGGGGCGAGCAGCCGGGGCACCAGGCGGAGCATGATCCCGAACTCGCCCATGCCGTCGATCCGGGCCGCGTCGAGCAGCTCGTCGGGCACGCTCGTGATGGTGTTCTGGCGCATGAAGAAGATGCCGTAGCTGAGGACCAGGAACGGGAGGAACATGCCGATCGGGTTGTTCACCAGGCCGATCGCGTTCATCTGCAGGAACAGCGGGACCATGTAGATCTCGAACGGGACGATGGCCGTCGCAAGCACGAGCATGAACAGGAAGTTGTTCCCAGGGAACTTGAACTTGGCGAAAATGTAGCCCGCCGTGCTGGAGGTCAGCAGGATGAACACCGTGGACACGGTCGCGAACACGATGCTGTTCCACATGTACGACAGCAGGGGAGCCCGATCGAGCGCCTTCTGGAAGTTCGCCAGCGTCCAGTGCTGGGGGAGCAGGCTCGGCGGTACCTGGACCAGCTCCGTCCCGGGGCGCAGGGACGTGCTGAACAGCCAGAACAGCGGGAACACCATGATGATGCCCCCGATCAGCAGGAGGGCGACAACCACCCAATAGCTCGCGCGGGCCGCGAGCGAGCCGGTGCCTGGCTTCATTGGTCGGACCCCCGCAGGAATCGGAACTGGATGACGGTCAGCACCAGGATGATGATGAACAGGTACATGGCCTCAGATGCGGCGTACCCCATCTTGAAGAAGCGGAACCCGTTCTCGAAGATGTCGTAGACGAGCACGCGCACGAGCTTGCCCGGGGCACCCTGGACGTCCGAGGCGAGGACGTACACCTGGGTGAACACGTTGTAGGCGGAGATCGTGGTGATCACCACGACGAACAGCGTGACCGGCGCGAGCAGCGGCATGGTGATGTGCCGGAACTGCTGCCAGGCATTGGCGCCGTCGCAGGCGGCGGCCTCGTGGTACACGTGCGGGATGGCGCGCATCCCGACCAGCAGGATGATCATGTTGTAGCCGATCTGCTTCCAGACCGACAGGATGATCACCGCGACCAGGGCCATCGTCGGGTCGCTCAGCCATGGCTGCCTGGGGATCCCCACCAGGCCCAGCGCCGAGTTCAGGATCCCGTGCTGGTAGTTGAAGATCTCCCGCCAGCCGAGGGTCACCGGCACCATCGGCACGAGCACGGGGGCGAAGTAGAGCAGCTCGAGCGCACCGCCGACGCGGCCGCGGACGAACCGGGCCAGCAGCGCCGCAAGGAGGAGGGCGACCAGCACGGAGATCACCGACGTGCCCACGGCGAACAGCGTGGTGTTGGTGAAGGCCGTGCGGAAGTTCTCGTCGCCCAGCAGGTTGATGTAGTTGTCGAGGCCGACGAACTTATCGGCCGGCTTGATGAGCTGCCAGTCGAAGAAGCTCATCAGCATCGCGAACCCGGTCGGGATCACGCGCAGGTAGAAGAACAACGCCATGATCGGCGTGAGCACGAGGAACACGAACCTGTAGCGGGCCCAGGTTCGCCTGGGCACGCGTCGCGCGGCAGCCAGCGGACTGATCACCCGTCGATCCTCAGCTCATCGGTCGCGATGGTTGGGGGGCGCCGCCGGCGATGGCCGGCGGCGCCAATTCTACGAGGACGTCAGCCGCCGTAGTGGCTGTTGTCCTTCAGGATCTGGTTGGTCTCGTCTGCCCAGCCGTTGAGCAACGTCTGGATCTTGTCAGGCTGGCCGGCCAGGTTGGCGAAGTCGGCGTAGCTGTCCACGAGGTGCGTGGCGAGCTTGGTCTCGATCTCGTCGAACTCGGCGATCGGCGGGGTGACGGTGAGGATGAAGTTGGCGGGCTTCTTGAGGAAGCCGACGAACGTCGGGTTCTCGGTCAGGAAGGTCTCCAGGTCCGGCCCGAGGTCCTGGCGGGCGGGGGGCCAGCCGGAGACCTTGACCAGGTTGATCATCTGCGCCGGCTCGCGCATGAACCGGACGAACTCCCACGAGCAGTCCGGATGCGGCGCCGCGACCGGCACGAACATGGACTCGACGGTGAGGATGTCGCCGACCGGCGGCGCGACCGTCGCGTAGTGCCCGACGAGGTCAGGCGCGTTGGTGGCGATGTCGGGGATCACCCAGGACTCGCGCAGGAGCTGCCCGGTGACCTGCTTCTCGAACGCTGCGGCGTCGGATTCGATGTTCAGCGAGGTCACGCCGTCGCGC
>CAWIFB010000006.1:0-300360 GCA_963835335.1 uncultured Chloroflexia bacterium
CACCGAGGACAACAGCGACTCGGCATCGATCACGGTCAACTGCCCGCTGATCGTCATCACCAAGACCGCCGATGACCCGGTGGTCAACGCGACCGATCAGATCGGGTTCGTGATCACCGTGACCAACACGGGCGAAGGGTCCGCGTTCGGCGTGACCGTCAGCGACACGCTGCCGGCCAACGGCGGCCTGGGCTGGTCGATCGACGTGGCCAACTCCGACGCCGGCTTCAGCATCGCCAGCGGCGTGCTGTCGTACGGCCCGGCCACGCTTGCCTCGAAGGCCAGCGTCTCGGTCCACATCGTCAGCGCGACCACACCCGCGACCTGCGGCCTGGTCGACAACACCGCGTCCGTGACGTACCAGGGTGGCAGCGGCGAGGACTCCTCGGAAGTCACCGTCCAGTGCCCGGATGTCACGATCGCCAAGACCGCCGACAACAGCCCGATCCTGGCCGGCCAGGATGCGTCGTACACGATCACGGTCTGGAACCAGGGCGACGGCGTTGCCTATGACGTCACCGTCAGCGACACGCTGCCGGCCGGCATCACCTGGACCGACGACAGCGAGAGCTGCTCGATCGCGAACGGCGTGCTGTCCTGCGACTTCGGCGATCTCGCCAAGGGTGAGCAGGCCAGCGTCACGGTCAGCGGCCAGACCTCGACCGAGGATTGCGGCAATCTTCCGAACACCGCCACCGTCGCGGCCTCCAACGAGGCTGAGTCGGCGACCGGGAACAACAGCGACGACGCAACGGTCGTCGTCGAGTGCGCCTCGATCAGCCTGGTCAAGACCGCGGGCAACGCCGCGGACGGCGCCACCTACGTCACCGAGCCGGGCGACGTGCTGTTCACCTACGTGGTGACCAACACGGGCACGGCCGGCCTCGAGAACATCGCGCTGGTCGACGACAATGCCACGCCGGGCGACACCTCGGACGACGTCACCGTGACGTGCCCCGAGACGACGCTCGCCGCCGGCGCGTCGATGACCTGCACCACGACCCTTCCCGTTGACTTCGGTGTTCGAACGAACGTCGCCGAGGTCACCGCAAGCCCGGCCCTCGACGCCGAGGGCCAGGTCAGCGACACGGACGACGCCGTCGTCCGGGTCCCGCAGC
Source organism: uncultured Chloroflexia bacterium (assembly GCA_963835335.1). Classification (GTDB taxonomy): domain Bacteria; phylum Chloroflexota; class Limnocylindria; order Limnocylindrales; family CSP1-4; genus CAIXZV01. Next base: position 1,119 of record CAWIFB010000006.1, read on the forward strand.
TGACCATCACCAAGGCCATCACGGCCGGTTCGCCCGGTGGCGCGCCGATCGTCGAGGGCGACCAGGTCACGTACACGCTGACCTACGACCTCACCGATGGCCCGGTGACCAACGGGATCATCACCGACGTGATGCCCGAGGGGCTCACGTACCTCGCCGGCACGGCCACCGACAACGACGAGTTCACCTTCGAGTCCTATGACAGCGCGAGCCGCACGCTCACCTGGCTGGCCTCGAATGTGACCAAGGACGGGTCCGTGTCCTACCAGGCCGAGGCCGCGGTCGGTTCCGCCGACCTCGACCAGCCGCTCGTCAACACCGCCACGATCGACTCGGATCAGACCGAGCCCGACAGCGATACCGCGAGCGTCTCCGTGGGCAAGGTCGAGGAGCTCACTCCTCCGCCGACATCCACGATCGACCAGGTGCCCGGGACGCCGGCCAGCAACGGCCTGCTGCTCCTGTTCACCGCCCTCGCCGGGTTCATGGTGGTCGCGGGGCTGCTCGTCCCGACGCCCGCCAAGGCCCGCCGGCGGAACCGCCGGGGCTGATCCCCCGGAGGTGACCTGAGGGCCGGCGTCGCGCCGGCCCGAGGGAACCGCCGCTCAAACCTTGGGTCCCCGAGACCCGGACGGGGCGCACTTGCCTGAGTGCGTCCCGTCCGACACCCCTCCCCGGCGTCGCGGGACCCGGCATGACCGACAAACCGCACCGTCGCTGTCCCCGATAAGCGACCGGGCCGGATGCGCAATCGCGCATCCGGTCCGTTTTCGTCGTGCCTCAGATCTCCCGGCGCAGACCCGGCTCGACGAGCTCGACGGGTCCCCCGAACCGCTCGCGGACAGACGCGATCGTCGCATCCGGGTCGTGGCCCATGAGGAGATGCGTCAGGAGCACCCGGCCCACCCCGGTGGACGCGGCCACGCGACCGACCGCCGGCCCGTCGAGGTGCTGGGCGCCGGCAGGTACCGGTCCGGCGCCGAACGAGACCTCGGTCAGGAGCGTGTCGCCGGGCCGGATCAGCGGTGCCAGGTCGTCCGCGCGGCCGCAGTCCCCGCTGTAGACGAGCCCCGGCCCGCCGGCGGTCGTGACCCGGAACGCATGGCTGTCGTCCGTATGCGCGACGCGCCGCGCCTCGAGCGTGAATGGCCCGACGGTCTGCACGCCCTCGCGAAGCACCACGACGTCGAGGGCCTGGGCGCAGAACCCGTCCTCGTCGTGAAGGGCGTCGAGCCTGGCGGTGAGACCCGCCGGCGCGAGGACCCGCAGCCGCCGCGGCGGCTCGAACTCGTAGCGCAGATAGTGGCGGAACGGGACCAGGTCGACGAAGTGATCCGGGTGGAGGTGGCTCACGACCACGGCATCGACCTCGGTCGGCCGGACGTGCGCGAAGATCCGGGAGAACGAACCGTGGCCGAGATCGAGGAGGATGCGGGCGCCCGCGTCCGACACGAGATAGCAGGCACCTGACGAGTCTGCCCGGTCTGAGTAGGCGGGGCCCGTGCCGATGACCGTGAGCCGCATCGCCCGCCTCCACTGCCCGACGGGAAGCGTCAGCATCCCGCGGTGGAGCGTACCGTCCGGGAGGATGACGTGCGCGACCGCTGCGTGGTCGCGGGCCGCAGGCTAGGGTTTGCCGCTCGTCGGGTCGACGGAGGGAGCCTCGGACGCGGCGGGCTTGGGCGACTTGGCCGGGCTGGGCGTCCTTGCCGGCCCGTTGGAACGCTCCGGAGCCGGCGTGGCTTCGGCACCCTGGCTTGCCGCCGGCCCGCCGCCTCCACCGTTGCCGCCGCCTCCACCGTTGCCGGCGCCTCCACCGTTGCCGGCGCCTCCACCGTTGCCGTTGCCCTTGCTTCCGCCGTTGGCCACGGTCGCGTCGAGCTTGTCGATCGCTCCCTGGCTGTGATCCAGCGCGTTCGTGATGCCGCCGATCGCCTGGCTGGGCACCGTCTCGGACAGGCGCAGCAGCACCGTGCGGTGGAACTCCACGGCCTCGAGGGCCCGATCGGCCGGACCGCCGGTCGTCGCCGACAGGTCGTCGAGGGAACGTCCGTACGCGGCGAGCGCAGCCGCGAAGGCGCCGTCATCGTGCCGGGCGGCAGCGTCCACCGCGTCGGCGATCCGGCTCTGCGCCTGCGCCAGCTCCGCTTCCAGCCGTGCGTCCGGGTCGCTGGGGAGGCTCAGAGTCTCCAGCGTCAGCCGGGCCTCGTACAGCGGCCCACCGGCGCGCGAGGCCGCGAAGGCCGACGAGCCGATCATGAGGCCCGCCAGCAGCGCCGCCGACAGCGAGACGGCCAGCCGGCGGGGCGACCAGCCGGCGAACGGTCCGCGGCGACCGGGACGCGCCGCCGACGACACCTCCAGGCGCCGCCGCCAGGCCTCGGTCATCGCCACCTCGCGGGCGCGTCGCACCATCGCGGGGCTGGGATCCAGCCTCACCCGTGCATATCGCGCCAGCTGCCGCTCGAGCTCATCGCCCGCACGGACGTCCAGGTCCTGCATTCCGTCCTCGTTCACCGCGGCGTCCCCGACGCCGGGAGCAGGTCATCTGCTCCTTCTTCGATCCCGAGCTCTCTGCGCAGGGCGGCAATCGCCCGGAACTGGAGGCCCCGGACCGTACCCTCCTGCCGGCCCATCGCGATCGCCGCCTCCCTGGCGGACAGACCTGCGAAGAACCGCAGCTCGATCGCTTCACGCTGCTCGGGTGTCAGCCGCTGCAGCGCCACCGCGACGCTATCCATCTCCTGGCGGAGCACCGCCAGCTCGTCCGGCCCTCCGTCCGCGTGGGCGCGCTCGGCGATCAGGTCGAGCGTCGTGTGCTCCCGGCGCGTCCGGATGTGGTCGATGACGACGTTCCTGGCCAGCCGGAACAGCCAGCCCCCGAACGGGACGCCCCGCGACTCATATCGCGGCAGCGCCTCCAGGGCCTTGACGAAGACGAGCTGCGCCAGGTCCTCCGCGTCGCTCGGGCGGCCGACGCGGGCAACGACGTAGCGGTAGACCGGCGCGTGGTAGTGGTCGAACAACGACCCGAATGCTTCCGGGTCGCCCATTCTCGCCGCTTCCACGAGACGCTCGATCGCCTCGTCATCGACCGTCATAACGATCAGCTGACCCCCGTGTTAGGGCCGGTGCCCTACGTCGAATGACGCATTGGCACCGCCACCGCGACGCGATCACCGCCCCGCCGGAATGCGAGCGCCTCGAATCCGGCGCCATGCGCGTGACGATACGCCTCGTCCAATCCGTATGCGAACCACTCGGTCCGGTGGGCGTCCGAGCCAATGGTCACATACCGGCCGCCAAGCGCGCGATAGCGCGCCACGATCGCCGGTGACGGATACGTCTCGCGCGGCAGCTGGCGGAGGCCGGACGCGTTGACCTCGAGGGCGGTGCCACTGTCGACGAGCGCCACCAGCACCCGCTCGTACAGCTCGGGCGCCGCGGCCAGGTCGGCCGGCGTCACATGCGGGATGAGATACCGCTTGACGAAGTCCAGGTGGCCGATGGTGTCGAACAGCCCGGACCTCGCGCCGGCCACGACCTCGTCGAAGTAGGGGGCGATGATCTCGGGCAGCGAACGCCCCGCCACGAACGTCGCCACGCTGCCTGCCTTGTACGGCGAGTCCGCGCTGATGTGGACGCTGCCGATGACGAAGTCGTGCGGGTGACGCGCGAGCCAGCCGCGGATCTCGTCCTCGTAGCGTCGCTCGTAGGTGACCTCGACGCCGAACCGGATCGCCAGCCCGCGATCCGCCCATCGGACGGCGGCCTCGCGCACGTCGCGCTCGCGGTCCGCGAACGACGCGTACCCGTACGCGGGCATGCCGGGATCGAAGTCGACATGGTCCGTGATCGCGAGCTCGGCGATGCCCCGCTCGACGGCCAGTGCCGCATAGGCGTCGAGCTGCGCGTCCGCGTCCGGCGACCGGATGGTGTGGAGGTGGGAATCGAGCGGCAGGTCGCGCGACTCGCCGAGACCCGCGGCCAGGCCCGAGCGGAAGACCTCGAGCTCGATCTCTGCGCGCGGCCTCGTGTCCGCGTGCAGGTTCAGGGCCGATTCGCGGCTCACCCGCTGATCACGCCCAGCTCGTGGCCGACCCGGTCGAACGCGGCGAGGGCCTGGTCGAGCAGGTCGTCGGTGTGCGCTGCGGTCACGATCGTCCGGATCCGGGCGCGGTCCAGGGCCACGGTCGGGAACACCACCGAGGTGCCGAACACGCCCTCCTCGAACAGCCGGTTGCTGAACCGGATCGTGGTCTCCGAGTCGCCCAGCATGATCGGCGTGATCGGCGTTTCCGAGCGGCCGATGTCGAAGCCGAGCCGGGCAAGCTCGGCCTTGAAGCGGCGGGTGTTCGACCACAGACGCTCGATCAGCTCGGGCTCCTCGACCATGATCCGGATCGCCTCGCGGCAGGCTGCCGCGACGGCCGGCGGATGGCTGGTCGAGAACAGGAACGGCCGCGAACGCTGGATGAGGATGTCGCGCAGCGCCTGTGAGCCTGCGACGTAGCCGCCGAGCGCTCCGACAGCCTTGGACAGCGTGCCCACCTGGACCGCGACCCGCCCATGCAGGCCGAAGTGATCGACCGACCCGCGGCCGTCCCGGCCCAGGACTCCCGAGGCGTGGGCGTCGTCGACCATCACCGCAGCGCCGTACGCCTCGGCGGCATCGACGATCCCGGGCAGCGGCGCGATGTCGCCGTCCATGCTGAACACGCCGTCGGTGACGACCAGGATCAGCCGGTACGGCGCGCCGTGCCCGTCGCGTCCCTGCTCCACCGCCTCGCGCAGCACCTCGCGCAGGGCGACCGGGTCCGCATGCGGGAACACCTTGCGCGGCGCCTTCGACAGCCGCATGCCGTCGATGATCGAGGCATGGTTGAGCTCGTCGGAGACGATGAGGTCGGTCTCGCCCGTGATCACGGGGATGACCCCGGTGTTGGCCGTGAACCCGGACTGGAACGTCAGCACGGCCTCCGCGCCCTTGAACGCGGCGAGCTCGGACTCGAGGGCCTCGTGGATGGTCATCGTGCCGGCGATCGTGCGCACCGCGCCCGAGCCCGCGCCGAGCTGCTCCACGGCCTCGATCGCCGCACGCTTCATCCGCGGGTGATGCGACAGGCCCAGGTAGTCGTTCGAGGACAGGCTGATCACTCGCCGGTCGTCGAGCGACACGATGGGGCCCTGGGCGGACGACATGACCCGCAGCGGGCGATACAGGTGCCGCTCGCGAAGGGCAGCCAGCTCGTCGTCCAGGAAGGCGAGCGGATTGGGGCGGGATGCGCTGCCCATGGGAAATGCCTCCTCGACGCTCATGCGGACCAGTCCAGGATGACCTTGCCGGCATCGCCGGACCGGGCCGCGGCGAACGCGGCTTCGTGCTCCCGGAACGGGAATCGATGCGTGATCGCGGGCGTGATGTCGAGCCCCGACTGGAGCATCACGGTCATCTTGTACCAGGTCTCGTACATCTCGCGGCCGTAGATGCCGCGAACGGTCAGCAGCTTGAACACGATCTCGTTCACGTCCAGCGTGACGTCCTGGGTCGGGATGCCGAGGATGGCGATCGACCCGCCGTGGGCCATGTTGTCGACGGCGCTCCGGAGCGCCGCGGGGTTGCCGGACATCTCGAGCGCCACGTCGAAGCCCTCGACCATGCCCAGCTCGCGCTGGACGTCCGCCAGGGAGCGCTCGCCGGGGTCCACCACGACCGTGGCGCCCATCCGGGCGGCGATGGCGCGCCGGGCGGGGTTGGGCTCCGATACCACGACGAACCGGGCGCCCGCGTGGCGCACGACCGCGGTTGCCATCAGCCCGATCGGTCCGGCCCCCGTGATCAGCACGTCCTCGCCCAGCACCGGGAAGGCCAGCGCCGTGTGGACGGCGTTGCCGAACGGGTCGAAGATCGCGGCGACCTCCTCGTCGATGCCCGCCCAGTGGTGCCACACGTTGGTCATCGGGAGCGCGACGTACTCCGCGAACGCCCCGTCGCGGCCGACGCCAAGGCCGACGGTGTGGGCGCACAGGTGACGGCGTCCCGCCATGCAGTGGCGGCACAGCCCGCAGGTCACGTGTCCTTCGCCGCTGACGATGTCGCCCGGCCGGAAGTCGGCGACGTTGCTGCCGATCTCGACGATCTCGCCCACGAACTCGTGGCCGACGACGAGCGGAGGATGGATCGTCCTGGCCGCCCACGCGTCCCAGGACTCGATGTGGAGGTCCGTACCGCAGATCCCGGTCCTGCGGACCCGGATCAGCACATCGTTGATGCCGATGGTCGGGTCGGGCACGGTCTCCAGGCTGAGCCCGGGTCCTGCGCTGGTCTTGACGAGGGCGAGCATCGAGTCTCCTGCCTGCGTCCTCGTCGCGTTCCGGTCAGTCGTCGCGACGAGGGTCGTCGGTCCAGTCGACGATCGGGTTCTCCACCGCGCCGATGCCGTCGATCTTGCATCGGACGCGGTCGCCGGGCTCCAGGAACACCGGCGGATCACGGAACACGCCGACGCCGGCCGGGGTGCCGGTCGCGATCAGGTCGCCGGGCTCCAGGGTGATCTGCATCGAGATATAGCTGATCAGGTCGGGTACGGGAAAGAGCATGTCGGCCGTATTGCCGTCCTGCATCGGCACCCGCCTGCCGGCATCCGGCCCGTCGCCCGGGATCCGCCAGCTCCGGAGGCGCATGCCGCGCGACGGGTCCGCCTCGTCGGCCGTGACCAGCGTCGGACCGACCGGCAGGAAGGTGTCGCTGCCCTTCGCGCGCAGCCACTGGCCATCGCCCTTCTGGCCCTCGTGCAGCGCCTGCGGGTTGCCCTGCCAGTCGCGCGCGCTCATGTCGTTGACGACGAGGTAGCCGGCGATGCAGGCCGTGGCCTGGGAGGCCGTGACGCGCCGTGCGCGGCGCCCGATCAGGACGCCCAGCTCGACCTCCATGTCGAGCGCGTGCGTGCCCGGTGGGCGAATGATCGCGTCCCCGTCACCCACGACGGCGTTGCCGAACTTGGAGAACAGCAGGGGCTGCGCGCGTGCCGTCCGGCCGCCTTCCGTGGCGTGGGCGCCGTAGTTGAGGCCGACGCACACGATCTTGCCCCCGAACGCCGACCCGTTGATCACCGAGATCGGCCGGCGCGCGTCGAGGCTGATCGTCGGGGCGCCGTCCGCCAGCGCCCTTTTCGCCGCCCGGCGCACATGGCGCAGCCAGTCGTCCTCGAACTGGACCTGGTAGCCGATGCCCAGGTGGGTGTTGATCCGGCGACCGAGGCCGCCGCGCTTCTCGAGCTGCGAGCCGGTGAGCAGCCGCCCCTTGACGATGACGCCGAAGCGCTCGTCGCCGAACCGGTCGAGATAGGCGTGGAGCCGCATCGCCCTGGGCTCAGCCGGCCGCGCTGGGGCTCGGCTCCGCGCTCGCCGGCGGCGACGCGGTGTCGCTCGGGAGCGCGCTCTCCGTGGCTGCCGGGCTGGCCGCGGGCGACGGGCTGGGCGCCGTGCACTGCGGCTCCGGCGGGCTGATCCAGGTGCCGTCGTCGGCGATCCGCTCGGCATAGGTCGTGTAGAAGTCGTAGATCTCCTGGGTGTCGAGGGTGTCCAGGTACAGGACGCGATCCCAGATCAGGGCGGCGAACCGGGTCGGCATCTGCTCGAACCGGGCGACGACCGGCCCCACAAGTCCCGGCGCGAGGTTGCATATCGTGCTGTTGGGGAAGCCGGCGCTGAAGGCCTGGAGCTGAGCGATCGACGCGTCATCGCAGGCGCCCTTGTCGCAGGAGTAGAGCAGGACCAGGCCGCCGTGCTCGAGGTTGTGGACCCAGCCGTTGGGCGCGCTCTGGTCATCGGGCCCATAGACCTTGGGTTGCAGGGGCCCGAAGCCGGTGCGGTTGATGTGCTTGCCGGACGCAGGCGGGCAGACGGGGTAGGTGACCTTGTCGCCGGCGTTGACGTGCTGGTTGCCCATGTCGGGCTGGACCTGGCCAAGCTCGCCGGACGCCTGGGGCTGGACGGTGTCGATGCTGGAGCAGGCGTACGTCGGCGCCGCCGCCGACATGAACACGAACGCGCTGACGCCCACGACGACGATGGCCACCGCGATCGCCAGCAGCGGCGTCCGGAAGCGGCTCAGGCCCGTCTCCTGCTCTCGCCGCCGGCGTGCGGTCTCCCGGCGTCCCGCGCGGGTCGTGCCGGACGGGCTCGACGACGCGTTCGCGCGACGGCCCGACGTGGCCGGGTCGCCCGACCGGGCGGGCTGGGACGTTGGCCGGCGGCTGCGATCGGACAAGGTTCGGGTGCTCCGTGCTGTGGTGCGATGATCGGGACGGCGACGGTCGTGGCCCCGAGGGCGCCGCGGTCGGCTGGCGCCGGTGCGATGGGCGAAGGGTAGCGTCCCGCGCGCGCGCGCGCCGGAAACCGCACGAGCGGTCGGCGCGGTATCAGCGGTCGCCGTCCCGGCGGGTCGCCGGATGCGCCGTCAGGGCTCGTTGAGCCAGGACCGGACGTCAGGCCGGGTGAGGCCGAAGAACAGGAGGGCTGCGACGGCCGCCACGATGAGCGCGTACAACGGCAGCGCGGCCAGGAGCAGCAGCGGGATGGCGGGCAGGGTGAGCGTGGACAGGCCGATCGCGAGCGCGCGGGAGGCTTCCTTGCGCTGCAGGACGAGGGTGGTGGTGAAGATCGTGTAGGCGAGCAGGATCATGACCACGACGCCGGGCAGCGACACGGGGGCGTTGATGGCCTGGTCGATCACGTAGCGGAGCGACAGGCCGATGATGCCCAGGATGAGGAACGCATAGCCGAGGAAGATCCGGATCCCGGGCGGCATGCGGCGCAGCTGATCGAGCATGGCCTGATCATGCCACCGTCGGGCGGGCAGGCGTGGCGCTGCCGGGCGAGGCGGCTGGCAGGGTTCGGCGGCGCCCGGTCGCGGTCCACGGGTCCCGCTGCGGCCCCTTGCGTGCACGGGTATTGACACCGGGGAGGGGGCAGACTACTGTCTGCTAAACCGGTTTGCTAAACCGGTTTTACCATCCCGACGGCGCCTGTTCCAGTCAAGTCGCGGCGGGTCCATCCGGCGGTCGTCTGACCGGGCGATGGCACCTGGCCCGCGCGGAGCCGGCAACCGGCAGCGAGGAGACCGTGGAGGAGCGGACCCCGCGACGGCCGCGCATCGCCGACGTCGCCCGCGAGGCGGGCGTGTCGAAGACGGCGGTCTCGTTCGCATTCAACAGCCCGGATCGGCTGGCGCCGGAAACGGCGACCCGGATCCGGGATGTTGCCGATACCCTGGGCTACCGGCCGCACCCGGTCGCGCGGATGCTCACCCAGCGGGCAACGCGGACGCTGGGCGTGCTCACCCCGCAGGCCCTGTCGGTCATCTTCTCCAACCCGTTCTTCGGCGCCTTCTCGGAGGGGGTGGCGCTGGCCGCCGAGGAGGCAGGCTACGCGCTCCATTTCATCTCGCCGCTGCATGGGTCGCTGGCGCGAGCAATGGGCCGGGCAACGGTGGACGGCGTGGTCGCCATCGGCCTGTCGGCGGATCACCCGGAGGTCGAGCAGATCCGGGCGGCCGGGCTGCCGCTGGTGATGGTGGACTCGACCGCGCTGCGCGACCAGCCGGCGGTGCTGATCGATGATGTCGGTGGGGCCCGGGCCGCCGCGGACCACCTGCTCGGCCTGCGGCACCGCGAGTTCGTCGTCGTGGGCGTGGGGCATCCGTTCCCCGACGGCGCCCTCGATCCCGACAGCACCATGGGTCATCGGCTCGAGGGCTACCTCGCGGCGTTCGCGGCCCGGGGCGTCGAGCTCCGGCCGGGAGCCGTGGTGGTCGGCCCGGCCACCATCGAGGGCGGGATCGCCGCGCTGCGTCGGGCGTGGGAGACGGGGCTGCGACCGACCGCGGTGCTGACCATGTCGGACGCGATGGCGATCGGGGTCCTGCGAGCGGCACGCGAGCTCGGGCTGCGGGTGCCCGAGGACATCTCGGTGGTCGGCTTCGACGACATCGACATCGCCCAGCACACGAACCCGCCACTGACCACGGTGCACCAGCCGATCCGCCGCAAGGGCGAGACCGCGGTGCGCCTGCTCCTGTCCGTCGTTGAACGACGGGATCCACACCCCGAGCAGCTCCGGCTCGAGACGCGGCTCATCATCCGCGGCTCAACCGGACCCGCGCCCCGAGCGCGGGAGGAGGTGCACCGGGTCCCAAGCTGAGGTCGCGGAGCGGCATGCGGTCGAGCGATCGCCCGGCATGCCACGCCCGTCAGGAACTGGTTGTGGCAGATCGAATCGCCACATCGGCGACCAGGGCCGGACCCGGCCCAATCGCGGCCGGCACCGCCGGTCGAGCCATCTGGCATCAAACATCCAGGAGGAGAACAACCATCGTGAACACCAAGCTTCGGTTTGCGTCGCTCGTCGGCGTGGTCGCGATCATCGCGGCTGCGTGCGGCAGCGGAACCGCAACCACGGCTCCTGAGTCGGCCGCCCCGGCGTCCTCGGCTCCCGAATCCATGGCCCCCGAGTCCGCCGCTCCGGCGACCCTGTCCGGCTCCCTGACCGTCTGGCACTCGTACGGCTCGGGCGCCGGCACGGAAGCCACGGCGCTCAAGACCGTGACCGACAAGATCCTTGCCGCGAACCCGGATCTCAAGCTCACGATCCAGGACATCAAGTTCGACGACCTGTTCAAGAAGTTCGAGCTCGAATCCGCCAGCGGCGGCGGGCCGGACCTGTTCATCGCCCCCAACGACAGCCTCGGCAAGGAGGCCCGGGCCGGCCTGTTCCTCGACGTCACCACGATGCTCGAGGGCAAGCTGACCAACGACTCCGACGTGTCTGTCGAGGGCTCCAAGGTCGACGGCAAGCTGTACATGGTTCCCGAGTCCCTCAAGGCTGTCGCCATGTACTACGACAAGTCGAAGATCGCGACCCCGCCGGCGACGACGGACGCCCTGCTCGCCGGCGTGAAGGACGGCTCGATCAAGGCCGGCTTCGACGCCCACAGCTCGTACCACTCCTTCGGCTGGTGGGCCGCCTTCGGTGGCCAGCTCATGGATGACAGCGGCAAGTGCGTCGCCGACACCACGGGCGTGGCCGACGCGTACAAGTACTTCCAGGAACTCCAGACCGCCGGCGCGAAGTGGTACGACAAGTACGACGATCTCGCCAGCGACTTCAAGGCCGGCAAGATCGACCTCATCGTCGACGGGCCGTGGGCCTCGGGTGGCTACAAGGAGGCGCTCGGCGACAACCTCGCCGTGGCCCCGATGCCGGCCGGCCCCAAGGGCCCCTCCAAGCCGCTGACCGGCGTCGACGGCTGGTACATCAACACCAACGCCAAGGATCCCCAGCTCGCGGTCGACTTCGCCCTCGAGATGGTCAAGGCCGAGAACGAGCAGGTGTTCGTCGACACCGCCGGGCACATCCCGGCCGACAAGACGATCACGATCAGCGATCCCATCACCCAGAAGTTCGGCGAGGCGGTTGCGAGCGGGTTCCCCCGTCCGCAGGTCCCGCAGCTCGACAACTTCTGGAGCAACTTCGACAACGCCCTCAACCTCGTGATCCAGAAGAACGAGGACCCGCAGAAGGCCGCCACCGACGCGTGTTCGGCCATGAACCAGGCGAACGGCATCCAGTAACCACGCCCCACGCGATCCCGGGCGCCGCGCCCCGCGCCGGCGCCCGGGAACACGGCTGCCAGCCCGGCAGCCATTGAATCGCCCCCGATCGTCGCAGATACTCCGATCCAGGCGCCGGGGCCGACCCGAGCGTCGCCGCACAGGAAGGAGCTGGAGCCTCCGACATGGCCGCGACACCCACCCCGCTTGGGACGCCGATCCGGGTCCGGAAGCGGCGCTTCTCGCCGGATTCCAGGACGGCGCTCCTGTACCTGCTGCCGGCCTTCCTCGTGATGGGGATCATCACGTTCTACCCGCTCCTGTTCCAGACCTGGATGTCGTTCACCGACTTCGGCCTGAAGAACCTGAGCGGGAAGGTTCCCCCGAACGTGGTCGGGATCGACAACTACACCGCGATCGTCCAGAGCAAGCTCAACATCCCGAACTTCGAGTTCCTGCGACTCCTGTTCTTCAACCTGTTCTGGGCGTTCTCGAACGTGGTGCTGCACGTGATCCTCGGGGTTGCGATCGCCCTGGTGCTCAACGTGAAGGGCCTCCGCCTCAAGCGGTTCTACCGCGCCCTGTTCATCCTCCCGGTCATCATCCCGCCGATCATCGTCGCGACCGTCTGGCGGAGCATCTTCGACCAGGACAACGGCGCCGTGAACATCGTCCTCGGGGGCGTCGGCGCGCTGCTCAAGCTCCCGCCCGACTTCTTCCACATCGACTGGCTGCGCCAGGTCAACGACCCTATTCCGTTCATTCCCCTGCCGCTGGCGTACTTCGCGCTGCTGACCGCGAACACCTGGCTGGGCTGGCCCCTCAACTCGGTCGTGGCGACCGGCGCTCTCCAGAGCATCCCGCCGGATCTGTACGAGGCGGCGGAGATGGACGGCGCGAGCGCGTGGCAGAAGTTCCGCGCGGTGACGCTGCCGTTCCTCCGCCCGGCGATGGTGCCGTACGCGATCTACGGCTTCGTGATCACGTTCAACCTGTTCTACCTCTCCTACTTCATGTCGGGGGGCGGGCCGTTCGGCCGGACGGAGCTGTTCGTGACCGAGGCGTACAAGCTGGTCAATGACTTCCAGAAGTATGGCGTTGCAGCTGCGTTCTCGGTCATCCTGTTCTTCATCCTGCTGGTCGTGACCCTGATCACGAACCGGATGGCAAAGGCGACGGCGAGCTATGCGGACTGACCCGGCCTGGACGCCGGACGCCCGGGAGATGACGCGATGACCGGAGTGCTCTCGCGAAGGCCTCGATCCAAGGCCGGGGCACGTGACGAAGGGCGACCGCTCCGCCTGCGCACGCAGATCCTGCTCCAGCTCATGTGCGTGCTCATCGCCCTGACCGTGCTGTTCCCGATCGCCTGGATCTTCTCCCTGGCGCTCGACCCACGGAACCTGTCGCGGCCGACGGGTCTCATCCCGCCGGGCGCGTCGCTGGACGCCTTCGCACGGGTGCTGCAGCAGCCGACGAGCGATGCGATCGGGTTCCTCGAGCTGGCTCGCAACAGCTTCCTGCTCGCGTCGGGCGTGGCGCTGTTCTCGGTCGGCATCGGCGTCCTCGCCGCATACGCGTTCTCGCGCCTGCAGTTCCGGTTCCGCGAGTTCCTGATGATCGCGATCCTGGGCGTGCTGATGCTGCCGGCGGTGGCCACGATCGCGCCCCTGTTCATCATGCTCAACGGGGTGCGCGGCGAGCTGCCGATCTTCGGCGACGTCAACCTCCGCCAGTCGCTCCTCGGCGTCGGGTTCGCCGTCGTATCCGGAGCGCTGCCGTTCGCGATCTGGAACCTCAAGGGCTACCTCGACACGATCCCCAAGGAGCTCGAGGAGGCCGCCGCGGTCGACGGCTGCACCCGCAACCAGTCGTTCCTCCGGATCGTGCTGCCGCTCGCCACCCCGGCCCTCGCGGTGACCGGCTTCCTGGGGTTCGTGGCCGGCTGGACGGAGTTCTACTTCGTGTCGATCTTCCTCAATGATCCCAGCCAGGGCTTCACGCTCTCGCTCGCGCTCAACAAGATGGTCGGCGCGTTCGGTCAGACGCCGTGGTCGGACTTCGCGGCCTTCTCGATCCTGTTCGCGGCACCCGTGTCGATCGTGTACTTCTTCTTCCAGAAGTACATCGTCGGCGGCCTGGCAATCGGCGGAGTCAAAGGCTGACCACGCCCGCGTCTCCACGATCCGGTCGGCCCTCGACAGCGGCGATGCTCCGCGCCACCATGGGGCTCCTGCGGGGCGCGGCGATGGCGGCCGCGTCGCGACATGGCGAGCTTCGATCAGGGAGTGGCGATGGCGTTCCCCTTCTGGTGGATCGGCGCCCTGACGGCGGGACTGTTCCTCGCGACGGTGTTCGCGATGTTCGGCATCGCGCTGCGGCTGCTCAGCAGGACGACGAGCGAGATCCGGGGCTCGATGCTCCCGGGCCTCGTCTCGGGGTTCCGCGACTGGGCCGCCGAGCGCGGCCAGGACGACCGCCCGTCCAGCGCGGGCATGAGTCCTTCTTCGCCCGATGCGATGGAGGACATGCCACCGGGGTCGGCGATCACGACCGAGCCGCTCGCGCGGCGCTGACCCGGCGACCGCGTCCCAGGCTGCCGGATCGCTGGCGGGCGCGCGTCGCTGCGGTTGCGGCATGCGCGCTGCTGGCCGCGGGCTGCGGCCAGCCAGGCCCCAGCTCGCCGGCGGCGACGGCCCTGGCCGGGTCGTCCGGCGGTGTGGCGGTCGCATCGAACGACGGGGCGACGCCCGGGGCACCGGCATGCCCCACTCCGCCGCTCGGCTCGGTGTCTCCGGCAGCGGCGCCGTGGTGGGCCGACCGCGTGTTCTACGAGGTCTTCGTCCGCAGCTTCGCCGATTCGAATGGCGATGGGATCGGCGACATCGACGGCCTCATCAGCCGGCTCGACGCGCTCAACGATGGCGATCCGGCGACGACGACGGACCTGGGCGTGACGGGCCTGTGGCTGATGCCGGTCATGCCCTCACCTTCGTACCACGGATACGACATCACGGACTACCGGGCGATCAACCCGGACTACGGGACCCTCGCGGACTTCCAGGCCCTGGTCGAGGCCGCCCACACGCGAGGGATCGCGGTCGTCATCGACTTCCCGATCAACCACACGTCCAGCCTGAACCCGTGGTTCGTCGCAAGCGAGAAGGGTGACCCGTCCCGGGCCGACTGGTACGTCTGGAGCAGCACGGCACCGGCCGCGCCCGGATGGCACAAGGCAGGGGATCGCTGGTACTACGGCACCTTCGGCGCGAACATGCCCGACCTCAACCTCCAGAGCCCGGCCGTCACCGCCGAGGTCACCGACATCGCGCGCTACTGGCTGGGTGAGGTTGGTGTCGACGGACTGCGGCTCGACGCGGCGAAGATGCTGATCGAGACGGATCGGGTAACCGAGAACACGGACGCCACCCACGGCTGGCTGCGCACGTTCACGGCTGCCGTTCATGCGACCCGCCCGGACGCCTTGGTCCTGGGCGAGGTCTGGGACCTGTCCCAGGTGAGCGCCGGCTACGTTCCCGCGGACCTGGACATGACATTCGAGTTCGGTCTTGCCCAGGCGACGCTCGATTCGCTCCGGGCGGGCACGGCTGCGCGGCTCGCGAACGCCCTGATCGAGGTCGCCGGCCTCGAGCAGTCAGCCGGCTTCGGGTCGTTCCTGACCAACCATGACCAGGACCGGGTGGCGAGCCAGCTCGACGGAGACCTCGCCTCGCTCAAGCTCGCTGCCGGCCTCCTCCTGACGGGACCCGGCACCCCGTTCATCTACTACGGCGAGGAGATCGGGCTGACCGGAAGCAAGCCGGACGAGCTGATCCGGACGCCGATGCCCTGGGATGGATCGGACCCGGCCGGCGGCTTCACGACCGGGACGCCTTGGGAGCCGCTCGCCGACGGGTGGCAGACGACCAACGTGGCCGCGGCGCGCGCCGATCCTGAATCCCTCCTCGCCCGCTACCGGGACCTGATCAGGCTGCGCGCCGCGCACCCGGCGCTCCAGCACGGCGCTATCCTCCCCGTGGTGAGCGCATCCGACGCGGTCGTTGCCACCCTGCGCGCCGACGCGACCGAGACGCTGCTGGTGGTCGCGAACGTGTCCGCGGACCCGGTGAGCGACTACGGGCTGGAGCTCGATTCCGCGCCGCTGTGCGGCACGCCCACCGCAACAATCGTCTTCGGCACCGGCCAGCCGCGGGCGCCGGTGGTCAGCCCGGACGGCGGCTTCCGGGCGTTCCGGCCGCTTGCCGAGCTTGCCCCGCGCAGCGTGAGCATCATCGCTCTCGGTTCGCCGGCCGGAGCAGCGCAGTGATCAACACCCCGGACTGGGTCCGGGACGCGGTCTTCTACCAGATCTTCCCCGATCGATTCGCGTCGTCCACGCGGGTCGTGAAACCGGGTCAGATGGAGCCCTGGGATGCGCCGCCGACGAATCACGGGTTCAAGGGCGGCGACCTGCTGGGGGTTGTCGAAGCGGCTGCCCTACCTGGCCGATCTCGGGGTCAACGCCCTGTACCTGACGCCCATCTTCGCGTCGGCATCGAACCATCGGTACCACACGTACGACTACCTCCAGGTGGACCCGTTGCTCGGTGGTGACGCCGCGCTGCGGGAGCTGCTCGACGGCGCGCACGCGCGCGGGATCCGGGTCGTCCTGGACGGCGTGTTCAACCACACCGGACGCGGCTTCTGGGCGTTCCACCACGTGCTGGAGAACGGCGCCGGCTCACCGTATCGCGACTGGTTCCACTTCGACCCCCAGGCGCTCGAGGGGCGGCGACCGTTCCGGCCGTACCCCTGGCCGACCGACGTGGACGACATGCCCGACGAGCCGTCGCTCGGTGCCACCGATGACGCGCGCGGCGACGAATCGTTCCGCCGTCTCGGGTACCGGGCCTGGTGGGGGCTGCCGCCGTTGCCCAAGCTGAACGTCGCGAACCCGGAGGTCCGGGAGCACCTCCTGGGCGTCGCCGAACACTGGCTGCGGTTCGGGATCGATGGCTGGCGCCTGGACGTTCCCACCGAGATCGACGACGGGACGTTCTGGGCCGCGTTCCGGGACCGGTGCCGGGCCGTGAACCCGGAGGCCTACCTGGTGGGCGAGATCTGGCACGAAGCGCCCGAGTGGCTGGCCGGCGACCGCTTCGACGCGATCATGAACTACCCGCTGGCGGAGGCGATCCTGGGGTTTGCGGCGCAGGGGCACCTGGACGAGGCGATCGTGCGCGCCCATCACGAGTACGGCGCCACGGTCCAGCGCCGGGACGGCGCCGCGTTCGGGGAGGAGCTGGAGCGGCTGATGGCGCGCTACGAGCGCAACGTGACCGAGGTGCAGCTCAACCTCGTGGGCAGCCACGACACGCCCAGGTTCCGCACGATGGCGGGACGCGACCGGGATGCCTGCGACCTGGCCGTGCTGCTCCAGGCAACCCTCCCGGGTGCGCCCTGCATCTACTACGGCGACGAGGTGGGTCTTGAGGGGGCCAGCGATCCGGACTGCCGTCGCTCGTTCTCGTGGGACGAGGGCACCTGGGATCGCGCAGGACTGGCGTGGACGCAGGCCGTGATTGCCGCGCGGCACGCGCTGCCCGCGCTGCGGCGCGGGTCGTTCCGAACCGCCGGCGCGGCCGGCGACGCCCTCGCGTTCGTCCGCGGCGGCGACGCCGGCGGCACGCCCGTGCTGGTCGCGGTCAACGCGGGTGACGGCCCGATCGACGTCCCCGTCGCGGTCCCGGAGCTGGCCGGAACCTCGCTCCGGGAGCGCCCGATGCCCGGTGGCGGCGACGCGGGACCGGCGGTCACGATCGCGGCCGATGGATCGGCGCGCGTGGCCGTTCCGGCCCGGCGCGGGCGAATCCTGGTACCGCCGGCGGCCTGAGCCGGGGCTGCACCGCTGCCGCAACCTCCGCCCACGGATGACGCTTCCCGGATATCCTCGCCCAACGTGGCTGACCTTCCGTTCCTGCTTCCCGCCGCGCACGCCGAGCGTCTCGCTGCTGCGGTCGATATCGAGGGGAAGATCGTGCGCGCCCTCGAGGCCCTCGGCCCGCTGGCCGGTCGCAACGTGATCGTGCTCGATCTGCCCGACGGGCGCCTCCACGATCGGCTTGCTGCGGCGGACATCGTCCCGGCCCGCCTGCCGCTGGTTGCCCCGCTGCGGCTCGACGCTCCTGATGCGAGCTGCGATGCCCTCGTCAGCCTCTGGACCGGCTTTCGGGGCGTCGATCCGGCCGAGCTCGCCGAGGCCGACCGCGTGCTGCGCCCGGGAGGCCGGCTGCTCGTGGTGCACGACTACGGGCGTGACGACGTCAGCGCCCTCAGACCGGTCGACGCGCCCGAATACGGCGCGTGGAGCCACCGCGACGGGCCGTTCCTGCGCGACGGCGGCTTCAAGCTCCGGGTCATCCACGCGTTCTGGACCTTCCCGACGCTGGACGACGCGCGCGGTCTGCTCAGTGAGGCGTTCGGGGACCTGGGCGAACGAGTGGCCGAGCGGCTCAAGCGGCCGCGACTGAGCTGGAACGTCGCCGTGTATCACCGCCCGCGCGGGGGCGTCGGGCCAAGCGCCGCCATCCGGCCCGCGGGCGCCGCGTAGGCCGTCGCAGGCCGTCACGGAGCGACCCCTGCTACGCTCGCGCCGATGAGCGGCCGACAGCAACCCGGAGGTCGAGCGCGGATGCAGGTCCGTGGCGTCGACGTTGGCCCGCCACGGACGGGCCCGCACCTCGGCCCTGTCCGGGTCACGCCGGCGCGCGTGTCGCTGCTCATCGCATTCGCCGGCGGGCTCGTGTTCCTGGGCTACTCGATGATCGTGCGCGACCAGCTCCAGATCCCGCTGATGGCGTCCGGGTTCGCGATCTGCGGCCTGGTGCTCGCGGCGATGGCGGTGATGGGCCTCGCCAGCGTGGTCCGGGCCGGCCGTGACGGGCGCGATGGCACGGCCGTGGTAACCGCGCTGGTCGCCGGACTGGTCGCCGTGGCCTCGCTGATGTCACTCGCCGCCGCCGTGATCATGAGCCTGATCTGGAGCGGCACCCGGCCCACCTGAGCACGTCCGACGGAGGGGTCGCGAAAACCCCCTCTGGTACACTCGGCCGGCCTCACCGGCCTCGTGCCCCCATCGTCTAGAGGCCCAGGACGCCACCCTTTCAAGGTGGAGATCACCGGTTCGAATCCGGTTGGGGGTACCACCCCTCCGCGATCGCCCTGCTATGCTCCTGAGCGATGGAGATCATGGGTGTGACGATCCGGACGATCGTCCATGACAACGTCGCGATCCGGTGCGATGGATGTCGCGAGGTGATCCCGGGCACGCCCTGGCGCGTGCACCTGCTGGACATCGTCTCGCCCGAGGTCGCGGTGGGCTGGACCGAGTCGTCGCCGGTCAACCCGGGTCCGCACCAGTTCCACTCGGACCCTGCCTGCGTCCGCCTCTGGATGGCGGAGCGCGGCTACTACCTGTGCCGGCGCGGCGGGATCCGCGAGATCATGCGACCCGTGGCGCTGCCGCTCGACACGCCGGCCTGGGGCCTGTGCGATGGGCTCCACCGGGACGAGCACGAGTTCGTCCCCGCCTGATCCCGGGCGACCCCCGGATGGGGCGGACCGGGCGGGTCCGGACACGCGGTTGACGGCCCGATCCTGCGCCACCTACACTCGGCGCCTCCGGTCCCGGATGGTTACCCAGTTTTACCCACGTTTGGTGGATGGGTGGAGGGGCCGCAAGCGCATCCGGAGGATCCCGTGCCACCCAACCGGACCGACGCTGATCGTGCGTTGCCGGAGCGTCTCGCGCTGGGTGACGCCAGCCGCCTCCTGGGCGTCGATCCCGACACGCTGCGGCGCTGGGCAGACGAGGGTCGGGTGCCCGCCTTCACGACGCCGGGTGGTCATCGTCGCTTCGAGCGGCGGGCGCTCGAGCGGTTGATCGCGACGAGGCGGACCGGTCCGGTGGGCGGTCTGGCCGGCCTGGGCGCCACCCAGGACCGGCTGTCCGCGGCGTACCGGCGTCGGTACGCCATCGGGCACGGCAGCACGGACGGCACGGGGCTCGACGCGCGGGCGACCGTGCCCGCCGCCGACCGTGACACGTTCCGCGATACCGGCCGCCGGCTCGTGGATGCGCTCGTCCGCCACCTCGACGAGACGGGCGCCGCGCGCGCGGCGGCGGAACGCGATGCCGCCGAGCTTGCCGCAGAGCTCGCCGACCGGCTGGCCCGGCACGGGGTCCCGCTGGCCGACGCGGTGTCGATGTTCATCTCCGCGCGACGCCCGTTCCTGGCCGAGCTGAGCGTGATGACCCGGCGCCGCGGGATCGACGCGGTTCGCGTCGGTCAGCTGTACGACACCTCGACGGGCCTGCTCGACCGCCTGCTGCTCTCGTTCGTCGCGGCGCATGCCGCCGCGTCGGAGTCGTCGTCCCCGACACCCCCAACCGCATCCTGAAAGGACCGGCATGAACGCCGACGCCGTGCTCCCGTGACCGCCGTGCTGCCCAGCCTGACCGCGATCCTGGCCCTCCTGTTCTCGCTGCTCCTGCTCGACCAGTGGCGGGAGCGCCGGCACGGGTACCAGCTGATCTGGGCGTTCGGGATGCTGTTCTATGCGATCGGCGCGGGCGCGGAGGCCGTGGCCGCCGCGGCCGGCTGGAACGAGCTCCTGTATCGCGCCTGGTACCTCACCGGTGCGGTGCTGACCGCCGCATGGCTCGGGCTCGGGACGGCGTTCCTTCTGGGCCGGACGCGGTTCGGCTACACGTACGCGGTGCTGCTGCTGCTGTCGGGGCTGGTCGCGCTGATGATCCGGAACAGCCCGAGCTACCGGGACGCCGGCCCGCTGCCGGTCCTGTACCTGATCGGCGCCGTGATCCTGGCGCTCGCGATCGGGGTCGAGACGTATTTCCAGAACGACCGCTGGCCGCGATTCGCCGCCGGCGCGATCGTCGGGACGACGGTCCTGGCGATCATCCTCATGGTCCTGACGCCGCCGCTGGCGGCACCCGGCTATGCGCTCAGCGCGACCGGCCAGCCCGTTGGCGATGCGATGCCGGGCTACCTGCGCCTGCTGACCCCGCTGATGAACATTCCGGGCGCGCTGTCGCTGCTCATCGGCGCCGTGTTCTCGACCTACATGTTCATGCCCAAGCGGCGCGTGCTCCCATACTCGCTGGACCCGAACCAGCCCGGCGACCAGTTCCTGTTCAACCTGTCGATCGCACTCGTCGCGATCCCGGTGAACCTCGTCGCGTCGCTGCCGGGCGCGATCCGCGAGCTGACGGCCGGGCGCCTCCACTCGCGGGTGCCGGCGACGATCCTGATCGCCGTCGGGGCGTTCTTCCCCACGATCACCGATTCGCTCAACCGCGCCGGTGCCACCGAGCTGTTCCAGCTGGGCAAGTTCCTGGGCGTCGTGTTCCTGTTCGCGGGCTTCCTGGTGTCGGTCGAGGTGTTCCACGAGCTCCGGATCCCGTTCACCTCGATCCGCCTCGGGACCGCCCGCCGCGAACGCGCCCGGAGCCGCGACGTCGCCGCCGACGTCGCGGCCGACGGCCGGCCGGAGACCGCGGCCAGCTCCCCTCGCTGAGCACCCGGCCATCGCGGGGTGCGCGGCTGCCCGTTTTCCGCGCGCTGACGCCGGATCGCCGATCATGTCCGGCGTGACGACGATGGCGCTCCGATGACGATGGCGACCGACCGCGCCGGGCGCGAGCCGGCCTGGACGGCGGTCGGCCCGGAGTCCGCTCCCGCGATCGTGTTCATCCATGGGACCCTGCTGACGCGCGCCCAGTGGACGCCGCAGCTGCGGCGGCTGTCGAGGACGTTCCGGTGCATCGCCGTCGACCTGCCCGCGCACGGAACGCTCGCCGGCGAGCCCTTCTCGCTCGAGGCGGCGGCGTCCGTCGTGGCGAGCGCGATCGAGGCGGCGACGCCCCGCGGGCGCGCGGTGCTGGTCGGGCTCTCGCTGGGCGGCTACGTCGCGATCGAGACGGCGGTGCAGTTTCCGGACCGCGTCGATGGCCTGGTGCTGGCCGGGTGCTCCGCGGAGCCGGTGGGGCCGACCGCGGCGCTGATGCGCGTCCTGGCCGGGATCCTCGAGCGTGCCCCGGCGCCCGTGCTGCGGACGCTGGCCGGCGCGTTCCTCCGCGTGCGGTACCGGCGTCCGATTGCCGAGCCGATCATGGCGGCGGGCTTCTGGTTCGCCGGCGGTGGCGGCGCGCTCAGGGCGCTCGTCGGGCGGCGGTTCCTCGAACGGCTCGGGCGGCTGTGGGTCCCGGTGCTGATCCTCAACGGTGCCCTCGATCCGGTGTTCGGGCCGGGCGGGGACCTGTGGTCGGCGAGCTGTCGCCGCGGGCGATGGGCCGTGCTCCCGTGGGCGGGCCACCTGTCCAACCTCGACCGGCCGGCCTCGTTCGCGGCGCAGGTCGCGGACTTCGCGCGCACCACGCATCCGGCGGACTGATCGCCCGCCCCAACCGGCCCGGTGGGGTCGGCCTGACCCACCGGTATACTGGCTCGACCGCCCATCCGCCCGAGAGGTTCAATGCGCGTCCGCAAAGCTGTCTTCCCCGCCGCCGGCTGGGGCACCCGTTTCCTGCCCGCCACGAAGGCGCAGCCCAAGGAGATGCTGCCCCTGGTCGACAAGCCGATCATCCAGTACGCGGTCGAGGAGGCCGTCGCCGCCGGGATCGAGCAGGTCATCATCGTCACCTCGTCCCAGAAGCGGGCGATCGAGGATCACTTCGACCTCAACTACGAGCTGGAGCACCTGCTCGAGGAGAAGGGGGACATCGAGAAGCTCCGGCAGGTGCGGAACATCAGCGATCTCGCACAGATCGCGTACATCCGCCAGAAGGAGCAGCTCGGCCTGGGTCACGCCGTCCTGATGGCCAAGGACCTGATCGGGCACGAGCCGTTCGCCGTGATCCTGCCCGATGACGTCGTGATCGCGGATCGCCCGTGCATCGGCCAGCTGATCCACGTCTACCACCAGGTGCACGGATCGGTCGTTGCGGTGATGGAGGTCCCGCCCGAGGAGACGCGCCGCTACGGCGTGATCGGCGGCGAGCGGATGACCGAGGGACCGGACCAGGACCGGACCTTCCACATCTCGTCGATCGTCGAGAAGCCAGAGCCCCAGGCGGCCCCATCCAACCTGGCGGTCATCGGGCGCTACGTCCTGACGCCCAAGATCTTCGACAAGCTCGAGCAGACGCAGCGGGGCAGCGGCGGCGAGATCCAGCTGACCGATGCGATCCAGGCGCTGATGGCCGAGCAGAGCGTCTACGGCTACGCCTTCGAGGGCCAGCGCTACGACGCCGGGACCACGATGGGCTGGCTCAAGGCCTCGGTCGAGATCGCCATGTCCCGGCCGGACACCGGTCCGGAGTTCCGGGCGTACCTGGGTACCCTCGACTTCTGATCGGCCCCGGCCGTGGTGCCGCAGTGCTGTAGGATGCCCGCGGTCCTGAGATCGATGAACGTCGCATGGAGTTGACCAGACCGTGACCGAGATCGGAAGCGTCCTCGGCGGGCGATACCGCCTGCTGGAGCTTCTCGGACAGGGCGGCATGGCCCGGATCTATCGCGCGCGCGACGCGCAGCTCGAGCGCGACGTCGCCGTCAAGCTGCTGCGGACCGAGTTCGGACGCGACCCCGACTTCCTGGCCAGGTTCCGCGACGAGGCCCGTGCGGCTGCGTCGTTGAGCCACCCCAACATCGTCGCCGTCCACGACTTCGGCGAGGACGACTCCGGGCCGTACATCGTGATGGAGCTGGTCGAGGGCCAGGACCTGGCGTCGATCATCCGCGAGTCCGGGCCGCTGGCCCCGCGACAGGCCGCCCGGGTGTGCGCCGAGGTCGGCAAGGCGCTCCATGCCGCCCACGTCCGCGGCATCGTCCATCGCGACGTGAAGCCGTCGAACGTGCTGGTCGGGCGTGACGGCCGGGTCAAGGTGGCGGATTTCGGGATCGCCAGGGCGCTCGCCGAATCGCAGCTCACGCTGCCGGGCACGACGATGGGGTCCGTGCACTACTTCAGCCCGGAGCAGGCACGCGGCGAGCCGGCCACGGTGGCCTCGGACATCTACGCCCTGGGCATCGTGCTGTACGAGTCGCTGACCGGTCAGCGCCCGTTCTCCGGGGACGGGTCTGCCGCCGTCGCCCTGGCGCGGCTGACGACGACGCCGCCGCGGCCATCGGCCCTCCGGCCGTCGATCCCGCCCGCGCTGGACGCGATCGTGCTGCGCGCGATGGCGCTCCACCCGGAGCACCGCTACAGCTCCGCCGCCGCGATGGCGAGCGCGCTCGAGGGGTTCCTGGGCACCCCCGCGGCGCAGCCACCCGCAGGGCAGGGACCCGCAGCAGCCCCGGTCGGCGCTGCGATGACCGTCGCCTCCGCATCCGCCCGGCCGAACCCGCCGGTGCCGTACCCGCCCGAGGCCTATGCGCGGGGGACCGGGCCGTCGCCGATCTCGACGCGTGGCACGCCGCCGCCCCCGCCGGGTCGCGACGACGACGATGGCGGCGGGGCCGGTCCGTGGGCATGGGTCGCCGGCGCGCTGGGACTGGTCATCCTCGCGATCGTCGGGTTCCTCATCTTCCAGCTGCTCGCCGGCGGCGGCACGCCTGCGCCGAGCTCGTCACCGGACCTGGTGACGGTCCCGTCGTTCGTCAACCTCGCGTACACCGACGCCGAGGCCATGGCGGCTGACCTCGGGCTCACCGTCGTGCGCGCCGCATCCGAGGAGCGGACGGACGTGGCGCCGGACACGGTGCTGTCCCAGGATCCCGCCCAGGGGGCCAGCGTCCCGGCCGACACCGAGATCAAGCTGACTGTCGCGCGCGGCAAGGAGTCGGTGGCCGTCCCGGACCTTCGCAACCGGCCGGAGTCCGAGGCGCTGCAGCTGGTCGTGACCGAGGGCCTCAGCGTGGGCAGCCGGACCGAGGCGTTCGATCCGTTCGTGCCGGCCGGCGCGGTCATCAGCCAGACCCCCGGGCCGGGCATCCTGGTGACCTCCGGCACGCCTGTCGACTACGTGGTCTCGAAGGGTCCAGAGCCGACGCCCAGCCCGACCGAGACGCCGTCGCCCACGCCGTCGCCGACAGCCCAGTCCGACCCCGTCGCCCACCCCGGTGCCGACGGAGCCGCCCACTCCAACCCCGGTGCCGCCGACCTCCGCCCACCCGGTGCCGCCGAGCGCCGACTGCCGTGCCGCCGTCCGCGGCGCCCGTGGCCAGCGGCTAGGCTCGCGCGCCGGCGATCCCGCGGCGAGCCCCGCCTCAGCCGTCGAGCTCACCCCACAGCGACCATCCGCCGGGCGCGGGAACCGGACCTGGCGGCGGGGGTTCCGGGACCAGCTGCGCGGTGTCCCGCAGCGGCCCGTCCCGCCGGCGATCCAGCTCGTCGACTGGAACGAACGTTCGAGGTGCGCGACCGCCCGGATCCCGGCGCGCCGCGGCCGGGTCGCCCCCTTCCGGCCCTGGTGACGTGCCATCGACGACCGCCTGCGACGCCGTCCAGCAGGGGCGAATCTCGGTCCCGCGGAGGGCGATGTGGCGAGGGTCCAGCCCGCACAGGCCGAGGCCATTTGCCACTCCTCGACGGAAGTGACGGCAGGTCGCGCACGACGTGGTCGAGCGACGGCAGACCCAGCATCGGGAGGTCTCGGACTGCGGGGTTCCGCAATGCGGACAACGCCAGAGCGGCATGGTCGGATCGTAGCTGCGCCCGGCGCTGCTGTCGAGCGCTCGTTTGTCCATGGTCATCGCCTGGTGCGCAGCGGGCCGCGGGGCCCTGCACTCGGGGGCGGGATGCCTACTTGACGGTCAGCACCTTGCGGTCGGTCCCCGTGCCGTCCTCGACCGTGGTGACTCGGACCGCGGCCAGGCCGGACCCCGGCATCGCGCCCTTCGGGATCTGCGTCGAGAAGCTTGCCGACCCATCGGAGCCGGTGAGGATCTCGGCCGAGACGATCGCCTCGAGCCCGGGAACGGAGACCGTGAACAGCGCCGTCGCACCGCCCAGGGGCCGCCCATCGGGACCGGTGACGACGACCGTGTAGGTGGCATCGCGCGGCAGCTTCGAAGCCGTGAACTGGTACACGTTCCCCGTCAATGACACGACCAGCTTGCCCGATCCCTTTCGGATCCGGAGCACGGTGCTCTGCGCATTGCCGGCGGGATCGGTCGCGGTGATCGTGATGCTGTTGGCGCCGGAGGCGACGGCGATGGCCACCGAGAACAGTCCGTCGGCATCAGCCTGGGCGCTCCCGGTCGCCGAGTTCGCGTCGTTCCTCGCCAGGATCGAGCTGCGCGCCTGCGTCTTGCCCTTGATCGTGACGGTGGACTTGGTGACCGCCGCGTTGTCCTTGGGCGTGGTGATGGTGACCTTCGGCTTCGCCTGGTCCAGCACCCAGGTGACGACGGTCGAGCGCTCGCTTTCGCCAGACGGGCCGAGGATCGAGGCCTGCATGTCGTTGCGCCCGCTGGACAGGGTCACGCCCGGCAGCAGGAGCACGGATGTGGGGCCGACCGGGACCTCGGCGACGATCGCCGTCGGCGTGTCGGCGAGCGTGTCCCACAGCCGGACCGTGTAATCGGCACGGCCGACCACCTCGCGCGGGACGGTCACGGTGATGTCGACCGTCTCGATGCTGGTGTAGGGCTCGTCGGGAGCGATGATCGAGGGTGCGCCGCTGATCGCCGGGGCCGGCGTGGGTGACGGGCTGCTGACCACGCTGCCGACCTGGCCCACGAAGTCCCCGAACCCGGCGACGGCGCCCGAGAGGAACGGGCCGACACGACCGCTGCTGGCCCACACGATCGTGGCGCCCAGGGCGATGATCGAGAACGCGAGCAGTGCCCGCAGGGGCGTGGGCAGCCCCTGCCGCCGCTCGATCCGCCGGTGCCGGGCCAGCCGCGTCGGCGACGGCGCGATGGGGCGCGCCTTGACCGGCGCCGGGCGGCCGTTCGACGGGGGGCGGGGGCGGACCTGCGGAGGGCGTCCTCCACGACGGGAATCCATCGGGCCGATTGTCGCATGAAGCGCCCGGCGGGCCGGTTGTCCGCGGAAGCGGATGCCGTGCACAGCACATTCGTCCTGCCGGGCCATCCAGGTACCCGGCGCTTCCGGGTGGTGCATCGCCGCGCCGGCGTGGTGCCTGCACGCGCCGGACCCTGGTGGCGACGGCCCTCCGGTCCTGCCCCGGTGGTACCCTGCGCTGCGTCGAGGCACCGCCCGTCCCTGCGGGCGCCGACCATGCGAGGGAGGGTTTGGAACCCCGCGACCGACGGCCGACGCGCCCATCCCCGGGTGATCGCGGCTCCTGGAGCCACGGGCCGATCGCCCGCGTCCAGACGCGCCCGGCCGACGCCTCTGACGCACCGGGGGTCGATGCGCCGGCCGCGCCCACCATCGGGTTCGGGATGCCACAGCGCTCGCCGGCCCGGTCGGGCATGCGTCCGATGGGGCCCGGTCCCACGAGTCCGCCGCGTGGCGGGTTCGGCCTGCCGAGCATCCGGCGGAACGTGTGTCCGCACTTCTACCTGACCGGACCACGGGGCGCGATCCCCATCCAGGCACCGCACCTGCTCAAGGGCCTGCTGCGCCAGCCGGCCAACGTGTCGCGCTGTCAGCTGCGCGGCGGCGTTCACATGGACGAGGGGTTCGTGAACGACATGTGCCTCACCCCGCGCTTCAACCAGTGCGTGTTCTACGAGGACGAGCTGACGAAGGAGTGAGCACGCTCGACACGGGGCGCTCGTCGACCACCCCCGAGCTGTCGTATGCGGCGGCCCTGCGCGCGATCGAGGACCGCGGCCGCTTCGGGATCCGGCTTGGTCTCGGGCGGGTCAGGGCCTTGCTCCGCGCCCTCGACGATCCGCAGCTGGCCGTCCGCGGCGCCCTCGTCGCAGGCACGAACGGCAAGGGCAGCGTGATCGCCCTGGCGGCCTCGGCGCTGCGGGCGGCCGGGTATCGGGTGGCTGAGACCCCCAAGCCGCACCTGGTCAGCTACCGCGAGCGGATCGTGGTCGACGGCCGGCCGATCGACCCCGACGCGTTCGCACGCCTGGTTGCCCGGGTGCTGCCGATCGCCGACCGGATCTCGCCCCGGCTCGGCCCGCCGACCGAGTTCGAGCTGCTGACCGCGGTCATGTTCCTGCACTTTGCCGAGGCCGGCCCGGATGTCGCGCTCGTCGAGGTCGGGCTCGGCGGGCGGCTCGACGCGACCCATGCGTGGGATGGCGGCGTCGCCGTGGTCACCAACGTGGACCTCGACCACACCGAGCAGCTGGGTCCGACGATCGCTGCGATCGCGCGTGAGAAGGCGGCGATCATCGAGCGCGGGGACATCGCGGCGACCGGCGCCACGGGTGACGCGCTGGCCGTGATCCGGCGCCGGTGCACCCGGCTGGGCACGCCACTGACCGTCGCGCACGCGGCGCAGGTCGTCGGGTGGACCCGGGACACGCTCGACGTCACGCTGCCGCGCCTGGGTCGCGTGGCGGTCTCGCTGCGCGGCCGTCACCAGGCAGCCAACGTCGCGGTCGCCGAGGCACTGCTCGACGCGCTCGAGACCGCGGGCATCGCGCGCGCGTCCGCGGAGCACCGGCGGCAGGGCTATGCGACGGTTCGCTGGCCGGGCCGCCTGGAGCTGCTCCAGGTTTCGCGGGGCGAGGGCAAGGTCCGTGAGGTCCTGCTCGACGGTGCCCACAACCCGGCCGGCGGCGCCGCGCTCGCGGGCGCGCTCGATGACCTGCGACCGCTGCTCGCCGGGGGCCGCGATGCGACCCCGTCATCGGTCACGCTGGTCTGGGCGGCGATGCGCGACAAGGACGTGGCCGGGGTGCTCGCCGCGGTCGCCGCGGCACGCTCGCTCGCCGGCGCGCGGATCGTGTGCACTGCCCTCGACCTGCCGCGCGCCATGCCCGCTGCGGACCTCGCCGCTGCCTGGCGCGCCGCGCTGCCGGGTGCCCGGGTGAGCGTTGCAGGTGACGTCGATGCGGCGATGGACCAGGCGCTGGCCTCCGCCGGCGGGCCGATCGTGGTGGCCGGGTCGCTGTACCTCGTGGGGGCCGTCCGGTCGCGCCTGGTCGACGATCCGCTGCTGCGCGATCCGGTGGCGGCATGAGCACGCGCGACGCTCCCCGGTCGCGCGGCGTGGTGCCCGAGCGGCCGGACGCCGGCGGCGGGGCGGCCACGCCGTCGTTCGAGCTCCCGTCCGGCGCCCCGGACGGGCTGCCGGGCGCTCCGCGACCGCTCGCCATCGGTCCCCGCACGTTCGAGTGGGGCGCGCGGACCTACATCATGGGCATCCTCAACGTCACCCCCGACTCCTTCTCGGGCGACGGGCTGCTGGCGCCCGATGACGGCTCCGCCAGGACCCCGCGCTCGGACCCCGTCGCCCACGCCGTCGCCCGGGCGCGTCGAATGGTCGACGAGGGCGCCGACCTGCTCGACATCGGCGGCGCCTCGAGCCGGCCGGGTCACGCGGAGGTCCCGATCGACGCGGAGATCGGGCGCGTCGTGCCCGTGATCCGTGCCGTCGCCGCGGCCATGCCCGCGATCCCGATCTCGATCGACACCACCAGCGCGCGGGTCGCGGAGGCCGCCCTCGATGCCGGCGCCCACCTGCTCAACGACGTGTGGGGCGTCGGCGACGACCCGGCGATGGTCGAGCTGGCGGCCGCGCGGCGGGTCCCCATCGTGCTCATGCACAACCGTGCGGAGGCTCGCTACCGCAACCTCGTGGCCGAGGTGCTGGCCGACCTCGAGCGAGCGCTGGAGCGAGCCGTCCGAGCCGGCGTGGCGTGGGACGACCTGATCGTCGACCCGGGGTTCGGGTTCGGCAAGACCCCGGACCACAACGTCGCGCTCCTGGCGCAGCTCGGCGCGTTCCGGGCGCTGGGCCGCCCGATCCTGCTCGGCACCTCGCGCAAGAGCACGCTGGGCAGGCTGCTGGACCTGCCGCCGGACGAGCGGATCGAGGCGACCACGGCGACCACGGCGCTGGCCGCCGCCGCCGGCGTGGACATGGTGCGGGTCCACGACGTGCGCCCCAACGTCCGGGCGGCCCGGATCGCGGACGCCGTCGCGCGCGGCTGGCGCCCGGACGACTGGACCGGAGGCGCGCCGCGGTGAGCGACCGGATCCTGCTCGACGGGATGGTCTTCCAGGGCACCCACGGGGTCAACCCGGAGGAGCAGGTCACACCGCAGCCGTTCGAGGTCGACGTGGAGCTCGCGCTCAACCTCCAGCCGGCGGGCCTCAACGACGACCTCGAGCAGACCGTGGACTACGCGCGCGTGTTCGACGTCTGCCGCCAGATCGTCGAGTCCACCCGCTTCAACCTGGTCGAGGCGCTTGCCGAGGCGATCGCCCACGAGATCCTGAGCGGGTTTCCCGTCGATGAGGTGACCGTCCGGATCCGCAAGCCAAGGGTCAAGCTGGGCGGGCGACTCCGTTCGGCGGGCGTGGAGATCCGGCGGCGCCGCACGACCTGAGCCAGACGGCGGGCCGCGGCGATCCGCGGCCCTACAGGTTGGCCCTACAGGTTGCCGGGGCGCGTCCCGAGCGTGACGTTCAGCTGGATCGTGCTTCCGTCGCGCAGGACGGCGATCTGGATCGTGTCCCCCGGCGCGAACTGGACCAGCAGCGCGTCGAGCGGGTGCTCGCCGTCGATCTTCGTGCCATTGAGCGACACGATGATGTCGCCCTCCTTGAGCCCGGCCTTGGCAGCCGGGCTGTCAGCCACGACCGCTGTATCGGCGCCGCTGGCGGTGACCAGGGCACCCGCGTCGACGGGCAGGTTGTCGTCCTTCATGAGCTGGAGGGTGATCGACTGGAACCTGATGCCGATCCAGGGTCGGGACAGGGCCTCGCCCTTGACCGCCTGGTCCATGATCGGCCGCGCGATGTCGATCGGGATCGCAAAGCCGATCCCGCTGGAGTCGGTCGCGACCGCCGTGTTGATCCCGACCACCGCGCCGCTGGCATCGGCGAGCGGGCCGCCCGAGTTGCCCGGGTTGATCGCGGCGTCCGTCTGGATGAGGTTGTTGATCCGGGTCCCGTCGCTGACCGAGATGTCGCGACCCTTGCCGGACACGATGCCGCTGGTGACCGAGAACGAGTAGAGACCCAGCGGGCTGCCGATCGCGACCACGAGCTGGCCGATCTTGAGGCCGTCCGAGTGGCCGATCGGGGCCGTCGGCAGGCCCGTCTGGTCGACCTTGACGATGGCGAGGTCGGTCAGGGTGTCGATGCCGTACACCTTGCCGTTGAACCTGCGCCCGTCCTTGAGCTCGACCGTCAGGCTCGTCGCCCCGGAGACGACGTGCCGGTTGGTGAGGATCCAGCCGTTGGAGTCGTAGATCACGCCGGACCCGATGCCCTCCGAGGGCACGTTGCCGAACGGATCGGTGCTCTGCCCCTCGACGGTGATCTTGACCACCGCCGGGCTGACCTTGGCCGCCACGTCGATGACCGCCGACGACTCGTCGATCGTGACCGGCGTCGTGCTGCCGGTCGTGTTGGCGCTGCCCGTGGTCGCCGGGGCCGCGGTGCGGTCGAAGGCGCCGTTGAGGTCGAGCGCGACCACCGTGCCGCCCGAGGCGAGCACCGCGGACAGGACCGACGCCGCGAGGACGGCGCCCAGGCCGGGGCCGCCGCGTCGGCGCGGCTCGGCCGGACCGGGGGTATGGATCGGTGGCGGAGGCGTGATCCCGCCACCCGAGGCCGGCGGGCCCCACGGGGCTGCGGACGCGTACGCCGGCACGGGCCCGGGCTCGGTGGGGGCCGGCTCGTACCATCGGTCGGCGGATGGCTGCGTGGTCGGCGGGGCCCACGCCCAGTGCGCGTCGGGGCGCGGATCGGGCGCCGGGGCATAGCGCGGGACCTCGACGCGCTGGGTCTCGTCGAGGGGGTCGCCGGCGTCGGCGCCGGGGGCGCTCGGGGTCTGGTCGTCGTTCATTGCGGGGGCGGACTTCTCTCTGGATCGGTGGGCGGACCAGCATCGGGCTGATCCGGGAGTGTCTCCAAGGGTGCCGGTCGAGGATTCACGCCCGACCCGGTGATCGGTGAAGAATCGTCCATCTTTGGCGTTTCCGCCAGCCGCCCGGGTCGTGTCGCCGGCGCCTCGCCGGCCTCACGCGGATCGCGCGGCAGGATGACGGCGAACCGGGATCCGCTCCCGACCCGGCTCTCCACGACGATCGTCCCGTGATGCATGTCCACGATCGACTTGACGATCGCGAGCCCGAGGCCGGACCCGGTGCCGCGTGCCTCGTTCGCCTCCGACCCACGATAGAAACGGTCGAAGATCCGGGGCAGCTCCGAGGCATCGATCCCGACCCCCGTGTCCTCGACCTCGATCCGGGCGCCGCCGCCGGCCTCCGCCTGCGCCGACACCCTGACCTGGCCGCCCCGGCGGGTGAACTTGAGGGCGTTCCCGACCAGGTTGGTCACCACCTGGCCGACCCGGGGCGCGTCGTGCCGGATCCGCAGCGGATGGTCGGGGAGGGTGGCCGTCAACGCGATTCCCCGGCGCTCGGCGGTCGCCAGCTGCTGCTCGACGGCGGACTCGATCGTGCCTCGGACGTCGTCCGGGCGCAGGTCGAGCAGCACCAGCCCCGAATCGAGCTTGGACAGCTCGAGCAGGTTCTGGGCGAGCCAGTCGAGACGGTCGAGCTGGACGGCCGAGGAATCCAGGAACTCGGCGCGAGCGGACCCGTCGGTCCCGGCCGGGCCCTGGAGCAGCTCGATGAACGTGCGCGTCGCGGCGATCGGGGTGCGCAGCTCGTGGCTGACGTCGGCCAGGAAGTCCCGGCTTCGATCGCGGTCGCGCCGGATGATCTCGACGCTCTCCTCGAGCCGGTCCGCCATCGTGTTGAACTGCCGCGACAGGGCCCGCAGCTCGAGGGTTCCCGACGACAGCTCGTCCGATGGCACGCGGGACGCGAGATCACCCTCGGCCAGCCGCCGCGAGGCCTCGGTCAGGCGGGTGAGCGGCGTGGTGAACCGGTGGGCGATGACCGCGGCGAGGAGCACCGCGACGAGCACCGCCATCGAGGCCATCACGAGCAGCAGCCCCGCGATCGCGGCGAGCGTGCTCGCCCGGCTGGTGTACGGGTTGGACAGGGTCACGACCATGCCCCAGTCCCGGCCCGCGTTGCTGGTCGCGAACTCCCAGCGGGCCGTCGGGATCTCGGGATCGCGGGCCTGGCCCCGGGCCGGCTTCGCGCTGAGCGGGATGTCGAAGCCCAGGCCGGGGGCGGCATCGACCACCGGCACGCCATCGGTGTCCTGGTGGGCGAGCCCGAACCGGAGGCTGATGTCCGCCTGGGCGACCGTGTTCGCGAGCAGCGTCAACAGGCCCTTGTCGACGAGGAGCGTGCCGACCTCCGGATTGAGCGCCACCTGCCGCTGGCCGCCGGCGGTCACCTCGGCCACCACAGCGCTGTCGCCGACCACGTTCTCGATGAACCGGTCGAGCAGCGCCGCGGTCGCCCCGGCGCGGACTCGCAGGCTCTGCTCCTCCTGCTGCCGGAAGTAGTCGTCCAGCCGGTTGACGACGACGGGCGCGACGAGCGCCAGGGTGAGCGCGACCAGGCCGACGAACGCGATCGTGAGCCGCGTCTGGAACGACCGCGGGACCGACGGCCGGTGGGCGCGGACCTCGCCGTCCGGAGGGCGGACGTCGGCCACGCTCAGTGCTCGGCGAACTGGTATCCGGCGCCCCGGACGGTGAGCACGAACTGCGGCGCGGACGGGTCGTCCTCGATCTTGTCGCGCAGGTGGCTCACGTGGACGTTGATGGTCTTCTCGTCCTGGTCGAGCGCCTCGTAGTCGCGCAGCAGCTCCAGCAGCTCCCGGCGGCTGAACACGCGTCCGGGGCGGCTGGCCAGGTGGCGCAGGATCTCGAACTCCGTCGCCGTCAGCGCGATCCGCCGGTTGCCTCGCTGCACGCGGCGGCGCTCGAGATCGATGACCAGGTCCCGGTGCCGGATGACGCGCCCGCCGGCCGCGTTCGAGAGGTCGCCGTAGGCTCGCCGCAGCAGCGCCCGGATGCGGCTCATCAGCTCCCGCAGCGCGAACGGCTTGGTGACGTAGTCGTCCGCCCCGAGCTCGAGCCCCACGACCTTGTCGAACTCGTCGCCGCGTGCGGTCAGGAACAGCACCGGTGCCTTGGAGCCCACCGCGCGGAGCCGGCGCAGGACCTCGAAGCCGTCGATGCCTGGCAGCCGGACGTCGAGCAGGATCAGGTCCGGGGCCTGGCTTGTGGCGAACTCCAGGCCTTCCTCGCCGGATCGGGCGACCGCCACGTCGTAGCCCTCCTGCTGGAGGGCGTACTGGATGCCTCGCGCGACCGCGAACTCGTCTTCGACGATCAGGATGGTGGCTGCCACGGCGGCCCGATCCTACACCGGGCCGTGCGATGGACGTCCGTGCCACTCCGCCGGAATGGGAACGAACGGCCGCGTATGGTAGCCTCGGGCGCACGTTGCGATGGGCGAGAACTGCCGGTCGCGCGCGGCGCCGCCCCCCAACCCGGGCCGGAGCGCCGCCACCAGAGAGGGTTCAACCACGATGTCCGCCCGCCCCAGCCTCGCGGCCGCCACCCGGTCCGTGACCGGCAAGGCCGTCGCCCAGCTCCGCCGCCAGGGACAGCTCCCGGCCGTCGTGTACGGCCATGGCTCGGCGAGCGAGGCCCTCACGCTCGACGCCCACGACTTCGACCAGCTTCGGCGCCACGTCGGTGCCTCGACGCTGGTCGACCTCGCCGTCGACGGCGGCAAGACTCGGCCGGTGCTCGTCCAGAACGTCCAGGTGCACCGGATCAGCCGCCGGCCGATCCACGTCGACCTGTTCGCGGTCCGGATGACCGAGGAGCTGACGGTCGAGGTGCCGTTGATCGGGCTGGGCCTCGCCCCGGCGGTCGACAACGGCGGCACGCTCGTCCACCCGGTGTCCACCGTCAAGGTTCGCGCGCTGCCGGGCAACCTGCCGGAGTCGCTGACCTACGACCTCGGGCGGCTCGACAGCTTCGAGGCGACGATCACTGCCGCGGACCTCGTGGCCCCGGAAGGTGTCACGATCCAGGCCGACCCCGCGGACGTCATCGCCCGTGTCCTGCCACCGCGCGTGGAAGAGGCTCCGGTCGTGGCCGAGGTCGAGGGCGAGGCCCCCGAGGGCGAGGAAGCCGCAGCAGAGGCGCCCGCGGAGGACAGCGCCGCGGGCTGACCTTCGCCCGCCGCGCGTCCCGCGTCGTGCTCCGGCGTGGCGGCACCCCGGGTTCGCGCGGCCGGATCAGCTGCGCCCGGGCCTGCGGCGTGCCGTCGCGTAGAAGATCGGCAGCTCCAGCCGCAGGTCGTTCGCCGTCAGGTCCTGCAGGCGGCGCAGCACCGCGTCCTGCAGGCGTTCGCGCTCATTCGGCTCCAGCGAGCCGAACAGGTCCTCGGCGTCGAACCGCACCAGGAACTCGAGGAATGCCCGGGGCGTGAACTGGTGGACCAGGACGTCCCTCTGCGCGTGGGCGTCGACGTAGCCAGCCCGCCGCAGGCGGGCGACGACGACGCCCGTCGATCCCGGGTCGTCGGATCCGCTGGCACCGTCGCGTCCCGGCAGGCCGAGCGAGGCGAGCGCGTCCTCGAACGCCTCGTCCGCCGCGAACGGCGTCTCGGAGCGCAGCCAGTTGAGGTACGCCAGACGCCCTCCCGGCCGGAGCACCCGCCGCGCCTCGCGGAGCGCACGGTACGGTGACGGAACGAGCTGGAGCACGAACGACGTGACCACCAGGTCGACCGATGCGTCCTCGATCCCCAGGCTGTCGGCGGCTGCCTGGCGCAGCTGGACCCGGTCACGGTCCGGTCCCGGGAGCCGGTCGAGCGTTCGCTCGGCGACCCGGAGCATGCCCTCGGATGCGTCCACGGCGTCCACGACCACGTCGGGCCAGCGTTCGACCGCTGCGGCGGCCAGGGCGCCCGTGCCGCACCCGACGTCGAGGACGGACCGCGCGCCGGCGCGGACGTCCGCATCGATCGCATCCAGCAGGCGGAGCGTCGCCGACCGATGGACGGGGGCCCACCACGTGGCGTATCCGTCGGCGATCCGGTCGTAGCGAGCTTCCTGATCGGTCATCGTGCCATGGTGCCATGACCAAATCGGGCCCTTCGGCCCCCCGCCGTGGTCCGCGGGCCGCTGGCCGTCGGCGGCCGCACATCCGATGCTGGTGAGCGTGCAGCACCGCGCCCCGCGCCGAGTGCCGGCTGAGGCCGGCCCGCGGGCCGAGAAGGAGCCCACCTCGTGAAACGGATCCTGCTCGCCTACGACGGCGGGGCACCCGCCAAACGTGCGCTGGAGCAGACCATCGAGCTCGCCCAGAAGTTCGGCGCGGAGGTGGGCGTCATCAGCGTCGTTCCCGTGCGCCAGGGTCCCATCGCCACCGATCCCTGGGATGACCGCAGCGTCCACGCGGCGGAGCTCCTCGAGGCCCGTCGCCTGCTGCGGGAGGCCGGCATCGAGGCGGAGCTCCTGGAGCCCGGCGGCGACCCGGCCAGGATGATCGAGCGCCTCGCCGGAGAGCGCCACTACGACACGATCGTGATCGGCACCCGTGGCCTCGGGTTCCTCACCCGGCTCCTGCAGGGCAGCGTGTCCGAGCATGTCGTGACCCACGCCCACGCGACGGTCGTCGTCGCCCGCTGATGCCCACCTCTCGCCCCGCGCCCGGCAGGGTGTTCCCCACAGACCGCCAGCGTGGCGGATCTCCAGTCCGCCTCCGGAGGCATGTCCCATGACCGTTGCGACCCGGCCCACCGTCAAGCCGCTCCAGGGATTGTCGAGGCCCGTGCTCGACGCGCTCCGCAGCGGGGTCGGTCCGGCCCCGATCATGCGGCGCGGGATCACGCTGCTCGCAGACCCCGTCCTGAACAAGGACTCGGCGTTCACCGAGGAGGAGCGTGACTCACTGGGCCTGCGGGGCCTCCTGCCGCCGAGCGTGATGGACATCGGCGACCAGGTGAAGCTCGAGCTGGAGCACGTGCGGCGGAAGGCCGATGACCTCGAGCGGTACATCGGGCTGGCCGCGCTCCAGGATCGCAATGAGACCCTGTTCCACCGGGTGCTGCTCGAGCACCTGGAGGAGCTGCTCCCGATCGTGTACACGCCCACCGTGGGGCGTGCGTGCCAGGAGTTCAGCCACCAGTACCGCCGCCCGCGCGGCGTCTGGATCACCCCCGACGATGTCGATCGCGTGCCGCAGATCCTGCGCCACGCGGCGCGCGACGAGATCCGGCTGATCGTGGTCACCGACAACGAGCGGATCCTCGGCCTCGGCGACCAGGGCGCCGGCGGCATGCCGATCCCGGTGGGCAAGCTCGCCCTGTACTCGGCTGCAGCCGGCATCCACCCGGGCCTCACCCTGCCGGTGTCGCTGGACGTGGGCACCGACCGCAAGGAGCTGCTCGAGGATCCGCTGTACGTCGGGTGGCGCCATCCGCGGCTCCGCGGGGCGGCCTACGACGCGGTCGTCGAGGCGTTCGTCGCGGGGGTTCGCGAGGTCCATCCGCGCGCGGTGCTCCAGTGGGAGGACTTCAAGCAGCACAACGCGATCCGCCTGCTCGCCCGCTACCGGCAGTGGGTGTGCAGCTTCAACGACGACATCCAGGGCACATCCGCGATCTCGACCGCGACCATCCTGGGCGCGCTCCGCACGCAGGGCCGTACGCTGGCCGACGCGCGGGTGGTGCTGGCCGGCGCAGGTGCGGCCGGCACCGGCATCGCCCGGCTGCTGCGCCTGGCGATGGTCGAGGACGGCATGACGCCGGCGCAGGCTCGGGACTCCATGGCCGTGCTCGATTCGCACGGCCTGGTGGTCCAGGGACGCCCGGGGCTCGATGAGGACAAGTTCGAGTGCGCGCTGCCGCGCGACGTCGTCACGGGGATGGGCCTCGACCCGGACGGCCGGCACCAGCTCGAGGACGTGGTCGCCGCGTTCCGGCCGAACGTCCTGCTCGGCACGACCGGCCAGGGGGGCGCGTTCACGGAGGGCATCATCCGGACCATGGCGGCATCCGCTGACCGCCCGATCGTGCTCCCGATGTCCAATCCGACCGACAAGACGGAGGCCCGTCCGTCCGACATCTTCGCCTGGACGGCCGGCCGGGCGATCGTGGCGACGGGCAGCCCGTTCGCCCCGGTGGAGTTCGGAGGCGCCGCGCATACGATCCCGCAGGCGAACAACGCGTACGTGTTCCCGGGCATCGGCCTGGGCGCCATCGTCTCGGAGGCGCGGATCCTGCCCGATACCGCGTTCCTCGTGGCGGCTCGCCGGCTGGCCGAGATGGCCACCCCGGAGTCGCTGGCGCGGGGCGAGCTGTTCCCGCCCATCGGCGAGCTGCGCACCGTGGCCAGGGAGCTGGCGATCGCCGTGGTCGCCCACCTGGGCGAGCTCGGGGTGGGCCGCCGGTTCCAGCCGGACGCGATCCCGGCCGCGGTCGATGCGGCGATGTGGAGCCCCGGGTACGTTCCGTACGAGGCCGTCTGAGCTCGACCCTGCCATCGCCTCTGCTGCGGCGGTTCCGCCACACGCGTTCAGGCCCGCCCGTCTCCGAGCCGGCCGTGCACTGACGCGGCGCTCGCACCGGAGACTCGCATGCCCCGTGCCACTGCCGCCCGGATCATCCTGCTCGCCCTCGGCGCGGGGGTCGTGGCCGACATCGCCGTGCCGGGCAACGCGATCGGGCTCAACGGGCTGCTGCTGACGGCGTTCCTGCTGGGCTCCTCGGCGCTCGTCGCCGGGCTCGACGGCATTCGCCGGATGGACGTGGCGGATGCCTGGCTTGCACCCGCCGCGCTGTTCCTGAGCGGCATGGCTGCGGTTCGCGCCGACCCGTGGCTGGTCACGGCCGACATCCTGCTCGCCGCGGCGCTGGCGGGCGGGACGGTGGCGTCGCTCGGTGGTGCCCGGATCACGCGAGGGCTCGTTCCGCACGTGCTGCTGGTGACGGTCGGTGTCACGGTGGCGGCGTTCGTGGGAGCGTTCGAGGTGCTGGTCGCCATGCGATCCGTCCACGCGCCCGCGACCGCGGCGGACACCACGGGCGGCGAGCGCCCGGCTCGCCGGCGCGCGCGGCGGTTCGCGCCCGTCGCCCGCGGCCTGCTGGTGGCGATCCCGCTGGTGGTGGTGTTCGCTGCCCTGTTCTCGTCGGCGGACGCGGTGTTCGATCGCGTCGCCCGCGACATGCTGGCCTGGCGGCTGGACGTCGACCTCGCCGGCGCCGCGGATCGCGCGGCCGTGGTGACCGCCGTGGCCTGGGTGGTCGCCGGCGCGCTGGCGCTTGCCGGGGCCAGGCTCCCGGCGCTGGCCGACCGGGCCGTCCGAGGCGCTCGCAGCCCACGCAGCGCCCGCCCGGCGCGACGGGAGCCGCCGAGATGGCCAGGGGAGGGCGGTTCGGGACCGTGGAGGCCGCGACGGTCCTGATCGTGCTCGACAGCCTGTTCGCGGTGTTCGTCGTCCTCCAGCTGGCGTACCTGTTCGGCGGACGCGACACGCTGTCGGCGGCCGGGATGACGTACGCGGCATACGCCCGACGAGGTTTCTTCGAGCTCGTCGCCGTGGCGGCGCTGGCCGGAGCGGTCATCGTGGTCCTCGACCTGGCCGTCGCGCGGCGCTCACGGATCCAGGTCGGGGCCTCGTTCGGCCTGCTGGCCCTGACCATCGTCGTGCTCGCGTCCGCGCTGGTCCGGCTGCGCCTGTACCAGGATGCGTACGGCTGGACCGAGCTGCGCTTCGTGGTGCTGGTCGCCATCGGCTGGCTCGCCGTCGCCATCGTCGCCACGGTCGGGCTGCTGGCGGTCAGGCGGACGCAGTGGACGCTTCACGTGCTGGGGATCATGACCGTGCTGACCGTCGGCGGCATGAACCTGATCGGGCCCCAGGCCTACGTCACGGACCGGAACCTCGAGCGTGCGATCGATCCTGCGCTGGTGCCGTCCGGCGGTCGGAGCGGCCTCGACGCCGACTACCTGATCTCGCTCGGCGACGAGGCGGTGCCGGCGGTCGTTGCCGCGCTCGAGCGGCTGCCGGACGCAGGCGATCGAGCCGCGCTCGACGCGTTCCTCCGCCGCCGCGCGACCGTCCTGCGCGAGGATCCGTCGCTGGCCGGGTGGCCGTCATGGAACCTGGCCCGGGAGCGAGCGCGCGAGGCGCTCGGGGCGTGGGAGGGCGGCAGCGCCGACTGATCGGCAGCGCCGGCTGATGGCTCAGGAGCGGCGACCCGCGGCGCCGCCGATGCTCAGGCGCTCGCGTCCCATCCGGCGATCGGGTCGCTGCCTCGCGGCCGCGGTCCGAAGCGGCGGAACAGCCAGCGGATCACGACGGCGATGACGAGGATCAGGAGGATCATCGGCAGCCACACGATGGCGAACCAGATCGCGGCGCTCACGATCGTCTGGCCGGCGCCGATCAGGGTCGCGGTGGCGCCGTCGACGTCCTTGGACGGATCCCAACCCTTCGCCGTCTCCTGGACCGCGACGATCTCCAGCCCGAACGTGGTGACCAGCGTCCCGTAGGCGACCTGGTCGTTGAGCTGCGTCCGCTGCGCGTCGAGCTGCTCGATCTGGCCGCGGACGTTGGTCAGCTGCTCCTGGACCGCGATCAGGTCGCTGATCTTGCCGGCGCTCTTGGCGATCTCCTGGAGCGACGCCTCGCTCGCCCGCAGGTTCCTGATCCGCGCCTCGAGATCGACGATCTGGCTGCCGACCTCGGCGGCCTGCGTCTCCTCGGCGACGACCTTGGTGGCGAGCCCGCGCAGCGAATCGATCGCGTCCTCCCACCGGCTGGCCGGGATGCGGTAGGTGACGGTCGCGACCGGGCGATCGCCGTCGTTGGATTCGCGCGATGCGCCGATGTAGCCGCCGACCGCTGCGACGGCCGCCTTGGCGCGGGCGAGCGCCGGCTGCAGGTCATCGACCACGAGCTGGAGCGAGCCCGTGTAGACGATCCGCAGGTCGTCGCGCACGGCGGACGGCGGCGTGTCCGTGGTGCCGTTGCCGCCGGTCCCGCCGAGGTCCTGCGGGGTCACCGGGTTGGCCGCGGGACCCGCGGTGGCCGCGGCCCGCTCGTCGACCGGGCCACCGACCGTGCTCAGGATCTGGCTTGCCGAGCCTCCGCACGCGGTCACCACCGTGACGACGGCGGCGATCAGGGCCACGCGGAGAGCGAGGCTCCGGCGCCTGCTGGTGTTCATCGCAAACCCTCCTCGGGTCGGTCCGGTTGCCCGCGGCGGTGACCGCGCACCCCGATGACGCGTCGATGCGCCGCGGGGTTCCGACATGGGCACGGCGACGGCGCGTCGCGGCGCCGACGCTAGCGGCAGCGAACGTCCGCGTCGTTCCGTGGAAACCCGCAACCCGCGATACGGGGCGTCCGGCCGGGGTATCGTGCCCGCATGGCGCTCCCGTTCTCCCCGCCCCTCGAGCCGATGCTCGCCAAGGCGACCTCCGGCCTGCCCGACGGCGACGGCTGGCTGTACGAGCCGAAGTGGGACGGGTTCCGGGCGATCGTGTTCCGGGACGGCGACGAGGTGTACACGCAGAGCCGGGACCTCAAGCCGCTCGACCGCTACTTCCCGGAGCTCGCGGACCCGTTCCTCGCCCAGCTGCCCGAGCGGTGCGTGCTCGATGGCGAGGTCGTGATCGCGCGCAACGGCGCACTCGACTTCGGCGCCCTCCTGCTGCGGATCCACCCCGCCGAGTCACGGGTGCGGATGCTGGCGGCCGAGGCACCGGCCTCGTTCGTGGCCTGGGATCTCCTCGCGCTGGGTGACGACGACCTGCGGGCGGTGCCCCAGGGGGAGCGACGGGCACGGCTGGAGGCGGTCCTGGGTGCTGCGACCCCGCCGATCCACCTGACGCCGGCGACCCGCGATCGCGCGCTGGCCGCCGACTGGTTCGACCGGTTCGAGGGCGCCGGGCTGGACGGTGTCGTGGCCAAGCGGCTCGACGGCGCGTACCTCCCCGGCAAGCGGGCGATGTTCAAGATCAAGCACGAACGGACCGCGGACTGCGTCGTGGCCGGGTTCCGGTGGCACAAGAACGGACCCGGCACGCACGTCGGGTCGCTGCTGCTGGGGCTGTTCGACGATGCAGGCACGCTCCACCACGTCGGGATCACGTCGTCGTTCACGTGGGAGCGGCGGGCTGCGCTGGTCGACGAGCTCGCACCGCTGCGCGACGGCGCGCTCGAGGGGCACCCGTGGGGTGAGTGGGCCGAGTGGGCTGCCGCCGGGGCGGCCGACGCCTCCGGCCAGCGCCTGCCTGGTGCGACGTCGCGCTGGAACCGGGGCAAGGACCTGTCGTGGGAGCCGCTGCGCACGGAGCGCGTGGTGGAGGTCGCCTACGACCACCTCCAGGGCGACCGCTTCCGGCACGCGACGACGTTCCGGCGCTGGCGCCCGGACAAGGCACCGGCCGACTGCCGGTACGACCAGC
This sequence comes from uncultured Chloroflexia bacterium, assembly GCA_963835335.1. Taxonomy (GTDB): domain Bacteria; phylum Chloroflexota; class Limnocylindria; order Limnocylindrales; family CSP1-4; genus CAIXZV01. The sequence goes on from CAWIFB010000006.1 coordinate 43,232, forward strand.
TGGAGACGACGGCGCCATACGAGCTCGCCCGGATCTTCGGGTAGCGTCGCGCGAACGTCGATGCCCGGCGGCGCCATGACGGCCGTCATGGCGCGAACCGGACGGCTGTGACTTCGCGCCGGAGCGGCCCGGCCCGATCCTCGGGGCATGACTCAACCCGCGTCCCTCGAGGTCCACTCCATGCTCCAGCCCCATGCCGTCACGTTCGACGGCGTATCCAGGCGCTTCGGGACCACCCTCGCGCTCGACGATGTCCACTTCGACATCGGAATCGGCGAGACCGTCGCCCTGCTCGGACCGAACGGTGCCGGCAAGTCGACGGCGATCGCCGTGATGCTAGGCCTGCTCGACGTCGGCGGCGGCACCGCCACGACGCTCGGGCTTGCGCCGCGCGATGCCGTCCGATCGGGTCGCATCGGCGCGATGCTCCAATCGGCGACGCTGCCGGCCGGCGCCCGCGTCGGCGAGCTGGTCGACCTGGCGCGAGCCCTCTACCCGTTACCGGCGCCCCGTGAGCAGATCCTTGACCGTGCCGGGCTTCGCGAGCTGGCCGGGCGCCGGGTTGACGGCCTGTCCGGGGGGGAGGCGCAGCGCGTCCGGTTCGCCCTGTCCGTCGCCGGCGATCCCGACCTGGTGTTCCTCGACGAGCCGACCGTGGCGATGGACGTCGAGGGACGACGCGCCTTCTGGGCGGACATGCGCCGATTCGCCGCCGAGGGGAGGACGGTCCTGTTTGCGACCCACTACCTGGACGAGGCGGACCACGTCGCCGACCGGATCATCGTTCTCGACCGGGGCCGCGTCATCGCCGACGGCTCGCCCGCGGACCTCAAGGGCCGGGTCGCCCACCGAACGGTGCGCTTCGCCTGGTCAGCGGGGACCGGAGACGGAGATGCGCGTCTCGGCGCGCTGCCCGGCGTGATCTCGGCGGAGCGGCGTGGTGAGGCCGTGTCCCTGGTCAGCCGCGATGCCGATGAGACCGTTCGCGCGCTCGTGGCCGCAGGAATTGCATTCCGTCACCTGGAGGTCGCCGGCGCCGATCTCGACACCGCGTTCCTCGCCCTCACCAGCGGGAGCATCGAGCGGCCCGCAGCCTGACCATCGACCTCGAAAGGAGCCTGCTCATGATCGCGTCCCGGGCCCTGGCCCTGGCTGGGCCGTCCGCCGCACCATTCGTCGCGTATCTCCGGCTCGAGGTGCGCCGGATGCTTCGCAATCGCCGGTACCTGATGTTCACCATCGTGTTCCCCGTTGTGCTCTACCTGCTGTACACCGCGATCCTGCCGGCCTCGGACGGCCGGTCGGTCGATGGCCTGTCGTGGCCCATGTACTTCCTGGTGTCGATGGCGTCCTACGGCGCGATCGGGGCCGCGATGAGCCAGGCCGCGCCGATCGCGATCGAGCGCAGCCAGGGCTGGGCGCGCCAGCTTCGCGTGACGCCGCTCGCCGGGTCCGCGTACGTTGCCGCCAAGGTCGTCTCCGCGGTCATCCTCAGCGTCCCCGCGCTGTTCCTGGTGGCGCTTGCCGGCATCGTCGTCAACCACGTCTCGTTCGGTGGCGGAGCGATGCTGCTGACGATCGCGGCGATCGCCCTGGGGTCCATCCCGTTCGCGGCGCTGGCCCTGCTCATCGGGTATCTGCTCGACGCCGACAGCGCGCAGGGAGGCGCGATGCTGAGCTACCTCGGTCTCGCGATCTTCGGCGGCCTGTTCGCCCCGCTCGATGCATTTCCGGCGGCGCTCGCTACGATTGGCCACGTGCTCCCGTCGTCCCACCTTGCGAGCCTCGGCCGGTCGGCCGCTGCCGGGCGCGTCCCGGACATCGGCGACGTGCTGGCGCTGGCTGCATGGGCCTTCGCCCTGGGGTCCGCCGCCGCGTGGCGGTACCTGCGTGACGAGCGCGCCGGACGGGCCTGAGCCCGTGATGCCCGGCCTTGGAACCGGATCCGGAGAGCGCCGGCCCGTCGCGGACGGGCCGGCGCTCATCGCGCTCCGCCGCACGCGCTACCGCCCGCCGTTCGTCGCCGCCACCCTGTTCTTCACGATCTTCCCGCTCCTCTCAGTGCTGACGAAGCCGCCCGGGCCGGTGCCCCTGGCCCTGCTCCTCGCGGCCTGGGCATTGTTCGGGCTGACGCTCGTATCGCTCTTCCTCCGCGGTCCCTTCGGGCGGCTCTCGGATACCCGGTGGCTGGCTGCCGCGGCCGCCGTGATCGCCGCGATCGGCGTGATCGCAGAGGCGGGTTACGGCATCTCCGAGGCTGGAGCGTTGTTCTACTACGCGGGCGTGACGGCGGCTCGCCTGGTCCCCGAGCGATGGGCGTTGGCCGGGATTGCAGCGATCGGTCTCGTCGCGACGGCGACCACGGCGTGGAGCGCGGATGACTGGGAGACTGGCCTGACCACGGGGATCACCGTCGCGACGATCAGCCTGACGCTGTCCGCGCTGTCGGCACTCGGGCGGGCCAACCGCCAGCTCCAGGCAGCCCGTCGCGAACTCGCGGACCTCGCGGTGGAGGAAGAGCGCAACCGGATCGCCCGTGATCTTCACGACACCCTCGGCCACAGCCTGTCGGTGATCGCGCTCAAGAGCGAGCTCGCGCGGCGGACCCTGCACGAGGATCCGGCGCGGGCAGGGGCGGAGCTGGTCGACGTCGAGCGGGTGAGCCGCGATGCGCTCGCGTCGGTCCGGGAGACGGTGAGCGGCTACCGCCGCCCGTCGCTCGCGATCGAGCTGGCAGGCGCGCGTGCGGCCCTGGCGGCAGCCGGGATCGAGAGCGATGTGGAGCCCGCTCCCGAGGGCCTGCCGCGTGACGTCGACGCGATGCTCGGCTGGGCGGTACGCGAGGGTGTGACCAACGTGCTGCGCCACAGCGACGCCAGGAGGGCCCGGATCCGGGTCGTCGCCGACGTCGTCGCCCGATCGGTGGAGGTCACCGACGACGGCTTTGGGCCCAAGGGCGCCGTGTTGCCCACCGCTGGTCGCACCGGGTCGCCGGGCATCGGCCTGGCCGGCCTCCGGGAGCGCGCGGCGCAGCTCGGGGGCCATGTCGATGCCGGCCCGCTCCCCGAGCGCGGCTTCCGGCTGCTGGTCACGATCCCCACGGAGGCGGTCGGATGACACGGATCCTGATCGCGGAGGACCAGGCGATGGTGCGGGGCGCGCTCGCTGCGCTGCTCGCGCTGGAGGGCGACCTCGAGGTCGTCGCCGAGGTCGGCCGCGGTGACGAGGTCGTGCCGGCAGCATTGACCACGCGTCCGGATGTCGTCCTGATGGACATCGAGATGCCCGGTGTTGATGGCCTGACCGCCACCGCGCAGCTGCGCAGCGCGCTGCCGGCGTGCCGGGTGGTGATCGTGACGACCTTCGGCCGCCCCGGCTACCTGCGCCGGGCGATGGAGGCCGGCGCGACCGGGTTCATGCTCAAGGACGCACCCGCCCGCGACCTCGCCGACGCCATCCGTCGGGTCGCGATGGGCCAGCGGGTCGTGGACCCGGCGCTCGCGCTGGCTGCGCTCAGCGAGGGCGCCAACCCGCTGTCCGAGCGGGAGCGCGAGGTGCTGACGTTGTCGGCGACCAATGGCACCGTGGCCGATATCGCGGGCCGGCTCGGCCTGTCGGAGGGAACGGTTCGCAACCACCTGTCCGCTGCGATCCAGAAGACCGGAGCCCGCAATCGGGCCGAGGCGGCGCGAATCGCGTCCGACAAGGGATGGCTGGCGCCGGACACCGACGCCTGACCGACCTCGGTCGATGGCTGCCTGGTGGCGGCGCGAAGGTCACCGGCCGAGCCCGCGGCCCACGCGTCGCCGGGTCGTGCGATCAGGCGCTCGGACTCGATCGGGTCATCCGTGCACCGCCGGGCATCGCGGTCCATTCAACGACGCGCCCAATGCTCCGCATCGGTGCCCGGGGTTATGCATCGGCGTCAGTTGACGTGGGCACCGACGATGGTCGTGCAGATCGAGTGCCCGGCCAGCTCGACGTCGGGATCAATCGTCAGGCCGTCACGAACGATGACCCGACCGGCGCCATCAACCACGACCAGATCGGGCATGAACGCGACCCGGAACGCCGGCCCGAACCAGGTGAGGATCGGATGCCCGCCACCAGCCGGTTCCAGCCATACCGGGTCGAGAGCGCTCGGATCGGTGTGGAAGGTCAGCGGACCGGAACCGACGCCGGCACACACGCTGCTCGGCTTCGAACGGTGCAGCTGCGGGTCGGCCACATCAAACGGCCGGCCTTCCGGCCCGAGCAGCGGCTGCCAGCGATCGGCGATGAGCTGCACGCTGCACCACAGGCGCGAGTCGTCGCCGGCCTCGGCGGGGACGTCCAGATCGCCGTTGCTGCGGGTGCACCTCGCGGCGGCAGGATCGGCGACGTGGAGGTCAGCTCGCACGGTGATGTCGGGCGGCGGCGGCTCCAGGCCCGGCGGGACGCGCACGTCCACTGCTGCTCCGGCCGGGCCATGGAGCGAGAACGACGTCGTTCCCTGTCGCCACGGCCCGAGCCAGACGGGCTCGACGTCGTACCAGACCGGGAGGTCCGCCCACCAGGTGCGGGCTTCCACCGTGAACGACGCGGCGCCCAGGCAGCCGGCGCGCGTGAATGGATCGAGCGCCGCGATGGTCGAGAGGTTGTCGCGGGTTGGCGGACAGCCGAGCGGCACCCGCAGGCGGATCGTGTCCTGGCCGTCCCTGCTGGCTGGGACCCAGGTGAAGAAGTCGGTCTGGCCACCGGTGGCATTCGAGAGCACGTAGACCCGGAGCCACGGCGTGCCGTCGACGGCGACCGGATCGCCGAGAATCGCGAGGTCCTGGCCAGGCGCGATCGCCAGCGTCGCGCCGGTGCCTGCCAGGGGCGGTCCGCCGGGCGTCGCGTGCGCGGAGAGCTCCACCAGGGCGTTGGCCCGCGACGCGGAGGGCAAATCGCCGATCAGGGCTCCGTCACCACCGGGTGATCGCGGCGCGACCCTGGGCGAGAGGTCGATCCCGGTGCCGGCGGGTGCCGTCGGCGTCGCCGAGGGACCGAGGGCCACGGACCCGGACAGGGTCGCGGCCACGAGCACGAAGGCGGCCGCCCCGATGGCGGCGATGACCCGATGCGGACCGGGATTCCCCACGGGCCAGATGCTACGCCGGGCGCTCCCGAAGGGCACGCTCCAGCCTGCGCTCATGTCGGGCCACTCGCGGCCTCGTCACTACCCGCGCCGGGCGTGCCCGGGGCGATGATCCCGTCTCATTGCGGGGTCCTTCTGCGCGGTGCCTGCTCAAGCTGGCCCGAGCGATCCGGCCACTCGTAGCCTCCCAGGGGTCGCAGTCGGGGTCCAGCGGCTCCTGCGGCGGCCGGATGTCCTCGGGCACGTGGACCCGTCGCTTGCGCTGGCGGCGCTCAGCGAGGGCGCGAGCCCGCTCTCGGATCGCGAGCGAGAGGTGCTCGCGTTGTCAGCGATCAGTGGCACGGTGGCCGAGATCGCGGGCCGTGTCGCGCTGTCCGAGGGGACCGTCCGCAATCACCTGTCAGCGGCGATCCAGAAGGTCGGGGCGCGCAACCGGGCGAGGCCACCCGGATCGCCGCTGAGAAGGGATGGCTGGCGCCTGAGGTGGATGCCTGAACAACCGGCAGGCCGGTCGCGATGACTGTCGTGCCTGATGTATCTACGGTTCGCTGCCGGGCGCAAAACCGGCGCGATAGTCGGTGACGTACCAAACCCCCTCGGTGCGTTCGAGGAGCAGGCTGGCGAGCATCGTGTTCTTCGGGTGGGCGACGGCCACCTTGCCGGAGTCCTGCACCTGCGCGATGTCGGCCCACACATCCTCCGTGACCGCGACGGTCGCGTGGTCGCCGCTGACGGCGATGGAGGTGAAGTCGATCGTGCTCACGCCGCCGCCCAGGTGGCGGATCATGCCGCTCGCCTGCTCGTCAAGGTTGTACTTCACGACCCCTTCGAACCAGGTCAGGCCCAACCCGCTGAACAGCAGCCTGGCGCGTGCCATCGCGTTCGCCTCCAGCTCGGCGCGGACCTGGTCGGACATCGGTCCGCCGTCGGTTGCGTGCGATGCCACGCTCTCGTCCTGAAGCAGACGGAGCGCACGCGTCACGACCCCGCGGATCGCGTTCGTGTCGGCGCCGTCCGGCGCGTGACCGCCGGTGAGCCCGGCTGGCCCGATGACCACGATCGTGACGAGCAGCACAACGGCGACGGCACCGACAGCCGCTGCCGTGACCGAGACCTTCCGCATCCCGCCCCCCTTCTAGGCCGCTCAACGAACCGAGTGATTGTCGCGCAGTAGCGTCCTCGCTGCTACTCCACCTGGCGTCGGCGCGCGGCTCTGCGCCCCGCCATTGCGTCCTGCCACGCCGCGCGCTCGACTGGAGAGACGTCGGCCCACGGGTCGTAGTCCGGGTCGAGGGGTTCCTGCTCCGGCCGCAGCCCCTCCGGGACATGGATCAGGTTCACGCGCAGCCGGTACCAGACGTAGGCGCGGCCGCGCATGCCGTCGGTGAGGATGTCGGCGGGCTCCAGGTGCTCGACCACCTCCGGGTGACGGGCCTTCCAGCGCTCGAGGCCCTCGTTGACCTCGGCCTTGGTGGCGGCGCGCGCGATCTCGATGACCGGGATGCTCGATCGTCGCCGGCCGGTCGGCGTGGGGCGGGTGCCTTCCCACTCGGCCGGCAGGCCGGCATTCGGGTCACCGGCGGCGACGGCCTCCGCCCGAGCCGCGGCAACCTCCGGCGGCGGACCGCCGTCGCGGCCCCGGCCCTGGTACTCCGCGTCGGATCGCCGCTTTCGCGACGGCTGGACGCGCGGCGGCTCGCCCTCCTGCTTCGCGTAGTTCGGCGGCCACGGGGCGTCGCCCTGGCCCTCCGCCTCGTGGCGGGCGCTCAGCTCCAGCAGCGCGTCGAGCGAGCCGACGGCATCGTCGATCCCGGCGCCCGCGTCGCCGCGTTCCGCGTACAGCGCCGGCACGGTGGCAAGCGTGAAGTCCTCGGCGACCACGTCCGGGACGTCCTCCCAGCGCAGCGGGAACGAGACCCGGGCGTCGGGGAGCGGCCGGACGGAGTACGCGGACGCCACGGTCCGGTCCTTGGCGTTCTGGTTGTAGTCGAGGAACACGCCGTGGCGCTCCTCCTTCCACCATTTCGAGGTCGCGATCGACGGCGCCCGCTGCTCCACGTCCCGGGCGAGCGCCAGCGCCGCACGCCGGACCTGCGGGTACGTCCAGCGCGGCTCGATCCGGACGTTGATATGGATCCCGCGCGACCCCGATGTCTTGGGCCAGCCGACGAGCCCCACCGCGTCCAGGGCCTCGCGGCAGACCATCGCGACGTCGCGGATCTGCGACCAGGGCACGCCCGGGACCGGGTCCAGGTCGACGCGGAGCTCGTCGGGGTGGTCCAGGTCCTCGGCGCGGACGGGGTGCGGGTTGAGGTCGATGCAGCCGAGATTGGCGACCCAGGCCAGGCCCGCCGCCTCGTCGACCACGATCTCGTCCGCCGTCCGGCCCGAAGGGAAGGTCAGCGTGGCAACCCGCATCCAGTCGGGGTGGTTCTGGGGTGCGCGCTTCTGGAAGAACGGCTCCTTGTCGATCCCGTCCACGAACCGCTTGAGCGCCATCGGCCGCCCGCGGACCCCGGCGAGCGCGCCGTCGGCGACGGCCAGGAAGTAGCGGACCAGGTCCAGCTTGGTGTATCCGGGCTGCGGGAAATAGACCTTGTCGGGGTTGCTGACGGCGACCTCGCGGCCGCCGATCTCGAGGATCTCCTTCCGGGCGGGCATGCGCAGATGCTAGAGGCGCGGCGCAAGCGGCGATCACCGGATGTCGAACCGAAGCGTCGCGTCGCCGTGTCGATGCGCGCTGTCGATTCGCGCGCGTTGCGTTCGTCGCTAGGATGCACGGGGCGGACGGACCGACCCGGCGCGGACCCACCGACCCGGTGACGGGCGAGGAGACCAACGGTGCAATACCTGCTGCTGATCTACGGGGAGCCGTCGACGGCCGAGCCGACCCAGGACGAGTGGAACGCGACGATGACGGAGTACAACGCGTACACCGACTGGCTGCGCGAGAAGGGCCAGTTCGTCGGGGGCGAGGCGCTCCAGCCCGTGACCGATGCGACGACGGTATCCGTGCGCGACGGGCGCCGGATCGTGACCGACGGGCCGTTTGCCGAGACCAAGGAGCAGCTGGGCGGCTTCTACCAGATCGAGGCGCCGGACCTGGACGCCGCGATCGAGGCCGCCGCGCGGATCCCGGGCGCCCGGTGGGGCAAGGTCGAGGTCCGGCCGATCATCCCGACGTGACGCCGGTCGGGCGGCATCGCCGGTGACGATCGTGACGGGACCCGCCGTGCCCCGGGAGCCCGCGGGCACGGCGGCCGACATCGTCGATCGCACCTTCCGTACGGAGCACGGTCGCGCGCTTGCCACCCTGATCCGGGTGCTGGGCGACTTCGATCTCGCGGAGGAGGCGGTGTCCGATGCCTACCTCGTCGCGCTCGAGCGCTGGCCGGTCGATGGCGCGCCCTCGAACCCCGGGGCGTGGATCACCACGACGGCGCGCAATCGCGCCATCGACCGCATCCGGCGCGATCGCCGGTTCGCCGGCAAGCTCGAGGCCGTCGCGCGTGACGCCGACCTCGCGGCGGAGCGGCGCTCCGGCGCGCTCCGTGCGGCGGCGGAGGACGAGATGAGCCCGATCCCCGACGACCAGCTGCGCCTGATCTTCACCTGCTGCCACCCGGCGCTGGCCCCGGAATCCAGCATCGCGTTGACGCTGCGGACGCTGGGCGGGCTGTCCACCCCGGAGATCGCCCGGGCCTTCCTCGTCCCGGAGCCGACGATGGCGCAGCGGCTCGTCCGGGCCAAGCGCAAGATCCGCGACGCCGGGATCAGGTACGAGGTCCCCGGGGCCGACCGCCTCGCCGAACGCCTGGAGCCGGTGCTGCGCGTCCTCTACCTCGTGTTCAACGAGGGCTACGACGCCAGCGCGGGCGAGGCCCTGGTCCGGCGCGAGCTGTGCGCCGAGGCCATCCGGCTCACGCGCGTGATCGCCGAGCTGCTCCCCGGCGAGCCCGAGGTCCAGGGCCTGCTGGCGCTGATGCTGCTCACCGACGCCCGGCACCCGGCGCGGACCGGCCCCGGCGGCGAGCTGGTCCGGCTCGAGGAGCAGGACCGCGGTCGCTGGGATGCGGCGCGGATCGACGAGGGGCGCTCGCTGGTGGCGCGGACCCTGCGCGCCGGGCGGGTGGGGCCGTACCAGCTGCAGGCCGCGATCGCGGCGGTCCACGACGAGGCGCGCACCGCGGACGAGACCGACTGGGCGCAGATCCTGGGCCTGTACGAGGTCCTGGCACGGATCGCGCCGTCGCCGGTGGTCGATCTCAACCGGGCGGTCGCGCTGGCGATGGTCGCCGGACCGGGCGCCGGGCTGGCGGCGATCGATGCGGCAGGCGTGGATCCGATGATGGCTGGGTACCGGTTCTTCCACGCCGCGCGCGCGGACCTGCTGCGGCGGCTGGACCGCTGGCCCGAGGCCCTCGCGGCGTACGAACGCGCCCTCGCGCTGGGACCGAACGCGCCCGAACGGGCGTTCCTCGAGGGTCGCCGCGAGGAGGCGCGTCGCCGGTCGATGGCCGGCTGACCAGGCGCCGCGACGGACGTGCCTGCGGGCGCCTCGCCGCCTCAGCGCGGGCCGGGCGGCTTGGCGGGCGCGGGAGTCCGGGCGGGGCGGGTCCGGCGCGCCGTGTCGGGATGCCGGGGTTCGGTGGCGGCGGGCCTGGACTGGTGCACCGCGAGTGCGTCCTCCGCCGACGGGATCCGGATCGGGTCCCCGGTCACGTCCGCCGCGACGACCGGCCGCCCGAGCAGGAAGCCCTGTCCCAGGGGAACGGCCAGCGAGGTGAGGGTGCTCAGCTCAGGGGCCGTCTCGATCCCCTCGGCGATCAGCTGGATCCCGCGTCGCGACGCGAAGTGCCGGAGCCCGGCCAGCAGCGCCTGCCGGGCTGGATCATGGTCGATCCCGGCAACGATGGACCGGTCCACCTTGACGATGTCGGGTGCCAGCTCCAGCACGTGCCGCAGGCTGGCGAACCCGGCGCCGGCATCGTCGACCGCGAGCCTCGCGGGCACGGGCAGCGATCGCACGACCGACCGCAGCGCCGCGTAGTCGTCGACCACCGCGTGCTCCGTGATCTCCAGCACCACGGGCCGGTCGGCACCCGCGAGGATGCCGGCGAGGACCGAGTCACGAAGCGTCAGCTCGGGCGAGACGTTGAGGCTCAGGAACGCGCCGGCGGGCAGCTGCCGCGCGGCCGCCACGGCCTCTGCCAGGGTGACGACCTCGAGCTCGATCCCGAGTCCGACACCGACCGCCCGCTCGAACTGGACATCCGGCCGGGTCCCGTCGGCAAAGCGGGTGAGGGCCTCGAAGCCCAGTGCCTCGCCGGTTCGGAGGTCGACGATCGGCTGGAACACCGGGTGGAACGACCGGGTCTCGATCAGGCTCTCGACGTCGCGATGGGCGCTGTCCGCGGCGATCGTCTGCCGGACCGCGAGCGACAGGTGCGAGCTCGCAACCGTGCCCAGTGCGCCGAGCGCGGGCAGCCGGTCGAACAGGTCACCACCCTCGGTGCGCGAGAACGTTCCCAACCCAAGCACGCCGAAGACCCCGGTGTCGTCGCGCAGCGGGATGTAGGCGATCGCCTCGACGCCGGCCTGGGCCATGCGCTCGCCGTACGGCCCGTCCACGTCGCGAACGCTCCATCGCTCGGCCCAGGGTCCGAGCGCGGCGCGCGAGCGGAGGTACTCGGTGCGTGATGGCGGCAGCACGCGACCGACGGTGACGGGCACCTCGGGCGGACCCACGTACGCGAGCGTCCGGGCGTCGCGGTCGTCGAACACGAACACCGCCGCCATGCCGAACCCCGGCAGCCGGATGACCTCCTCGCAGACGGCGGTGCCGATCGCCGCGGGGTCGCCGGTCGAGCCGATCCGCTCGAGCGCCGTGACGATCGCCGCGCGCTCGCGGACCTCGCGATCCAGCGCATCCTCGAGCTGGCGCTCGCGCGTCACGTCGCGCTTGACGGCCACGAAGTTGACGATCGCCCCGTCGGCGTCGCGAACCGGCGTGATGGTGGCGACCTCGCGGAAGATGCCGCCGTCCTTGCGGCGGTTGATCAGCTCCCCGCTCCAGGCGTTGCCCGCCGTGATCGTGCGCCACAAGCGTGGCGTAGAAGGCTCCCGACTGCGAGCCGCTCTTGAGGATCCGCGGCGTGCCACCGAGGACCTCGCTGCGCGCGTACCCGCTCACGCGCTCGAACGCAGGGTTGACGTACGTGATGGCGCCCGATGCATCGGTGATCACGACCGCATCCATCGCCTGGTCGATCGCCGTCGCGAGCCTGACGCCCTCGCGCTCGAGGTTGCGGCGCTGGGTGACCTCCACGAAGACACCGACGGCACCCGCACCGACGTGATCATCGGCGGGGGAGAACGTCGCCTCGTAGGTCCGGCCCTCGAGCTGGATCAGCTCCTCGCTCTGCCGTCCCGCAAGCGCCCCACGAAGCGGCCCGGCGAGCGCGTCGGGCAGGTCGTCGACGGTGGCCGCCGCGGCGACCACCACGGGCACGTCGGGCGTGCGCCGGACGAACGGACCGCCTTCGGCGAACCGGACGGCGCCACCCGCATCCACGGCGCAGATCCCGACCGGGGTCGTCGCCAGCAGCCGCTGCAGCCGGTCCCTCGTGTCGACCGCCTCGGTGACGTCCTCGCCGATCGCGATCACGCAGGGGTCGTCGTCGTTGCCGGACATCGCCAGGTTCCACCGGATCGATCGCCGGCTGCCGTCCTCCAGCTGGACGGCCAGGTCGGCGGTGGACGGGACGGCGCGCCGGGTCAGGGCCGCGTTGAGGGCTTCCCGCACGTGCGCCGAGCCGGGAAATGCCGCCAGATCGAACGCGGAGGTGCCGGTCATGGTGCCCGGCTCGCGCCCGAGGAAACGATACGTGGCCCGGTTGGCGAACCGGATGACGCCGTCGGCGCCGACCGAGATCGCGAGCAGGTTCATGTTGTCGAGAAGCCCGCTGAGCTGCCGCTCCGACGCCTCGAGGGCTCGCTCACCGGCACGTCGTGCCGATACGTCGCGGATCGCGAGCTGCACCGCCCGCCTCCCGCCGAACCGCACTGCGACGGCGGCGATCTCCACGTCCAGCACGACACCGTCGGGTCGGACGATCCGCGCCTCGGTGGTCTCGAGCCGCCCGGCCTCCGTGATCCCGGCCAGGTTGACGGCCTGGTCGGCGCGGTCGTCGGGATGGATCATCGACAGGGCGTCGAGCCCGATCAGCGCCCGCATCCGGCTGGCACCCATCATCCGGGCGATCGGGGCGTTGCCCCACACGATCCGCCCATCCTGGACCACGGCGATCGGTTCGGTCGAGGCTGCCATCAGGCGGCGCAGCTGCCGCTCGTCGTCGCTGATGGCCGGTGTGAGCCGGTCGCGGGGACGTGCGAACAGGGCGGCGCCCAGAGCGAGCGCGATCGTGAGGCCGAGCCGCGTCGCCACGTCCGCAACCAGGATGGCCCCGCGGGCGGGATCGCCCAGCAGCGTCGGCTCGGCGAACGTGTAGCCAAGGCCGGTGGCCGCCACCAGGAGGCTCAGCCAGTAGCGGCGGAGCATGCCCAGGACGGCGCGCCGGCTGCGCGGGTTCGATGGGTTCAACGGAGTGGGTGACTCCTCATGCACCAGCCTCGGGCCGCTCGTGGGATCGAGCCCGACCGGCAACGGTGCCTCTCTGCACCCTACGGGACGGGTGTGCTTCGCTCGGCTGGCCCGAGGTACGGCCGCGTCACGCAGGTAGTACCCCCCGGCCACCCTGCCCGGGGCTGGCTCCCGGATCAGCCGATCGAGATGCCCACGGCGCCCAGGGCCGTGACCCCGAGCAGCAGCGCATTGAGCACCACGACCAGCGCCACGGCACCCCAGGCAAGGACGTTGCCGCCCCGGCCGTTCGCGTGCGCGCCCATGAGCCGCCGGTCGTTCACCAGCAGCACCAGGAACACCAGGACGACCGGCAGCAGCAGACCCTGGAGGTTCTGGCTGCCGACGATGATCGGGACCAGCGCCCCGTCGGGGACGGCCAGGACGACGAGGGCGCCGAGCGCCAGGACGAAGGTGTAGATGCCGAAGAAGATCGGCGCGTCGGAGAAGCGCTTGCCGACGCCGCTCTCCCAGCCGAACGCCTCGCAGATCACGAACGCGGTCGAGATGGGCATGATCGTGGCCGCCAGCACGGATGCGCCGAACAGCCCGATCCCGAACAGCAGCTCGGCCGAGGCGCCGGCGACCGGCTCCAGGGCGTGCGCCGCGTCGGTCGCCGACGAGATCACCGCGCCGCCGGACACACCGACCGCGGCGGCCGTCGCGATGACGATGAACGCGGCGATCACGTTGGTCCACACCGAGCCGAGCACCGCGTCCGCCTGCTCCAGGCGCAGCTCCTCCTCGCCGATACCCTTCTCGGCCACTGCCGACTGGAGGTAGAACTGCATGTACGGGGTGATCGTCGTGCCGACCACGGCCACCATCAGCAGCAGCACGCTGGGGCTGAAGTCCATCGCCGGCGTCACGAACGAGCGCAGGACCGGGGTCCAGTCCGGCGTCGCCATCACGGCCGCGATCGGGTAGGCCAGGAACACCAGCATCACGGCCAGGAACACCCGCTCCACGATCCGGTAGCTGGCGAACAGCACCAGGCTCCAGATCGCGATCGCGACGATCGGAACGGTGATCAGCTTCGGGACCCCGAAGATGTCGAGGGCCGCGCCGGCGCCGGCCATGTTCGCGATCGTGTTGGCGACGTTCGCGACCAGCAGGACGGCCATCGCGAACACCGTCCAGCGGACGCCGAACCGCTCCCGGATCAGGTCGGACAGGCCCTGGCCGGTGACCACGCCCAGCCGCGCGACCATCTCCTGGACGATCGCCAGGATGACGATCGTGATCGGGAACAGCCACAGCAGCTGGAGGCCGGTCTGGGCGCCCATGACCGAGTACGTGGTGAGCCCGCCGGCGTCGTTGCCCGCGACGCCGGCGATGATCCCCGGGCCCATGACCGCCAGGAAGGCGAGCAGCCCCCGCCGCCGGAAGCGGCCCCGCAGCCGGGGCAGCGGCACATGCGTCAGCCGCGAGGCCAGGCGGCCCCGCTCCGCGATGACGGCGTCGCGCAGCCCGCGGCCGATGGTCATCGCGCGCGGATCCTTCCGCCCGTTGGGCGCCGCTCCGTTGGGCGCTGCTCCGTCGGGCGCCGTCGCGTCAGGCGCCGCCCCGCCGGGCGCCCTGTCGGGCGCGACCGCGGCGGCCATCGGCTCGCCGGCACGCTCCGCAGCATGCTCGGCATCGCGCTCGGCTCGCGCGAACACGCGCGGCAGCCGGTGGCGCCACACTGCCGGCGCCACGGTGTCGAAGGCGTCATCGACCGTCACGATCCCGACCAGCCGGCCCTCGTCGTCGACCACGGGCACGGCCAGCAGGTTGTAGTGGGCGATCGTCTCGGCGACCGACTCGGCAGGCTCCAGCGCGCCGGTTGCCACCGGCTCATCGATCATGACCTCGGCAATCGGGGCGTCGGGCCTGGCGACGATCAGGTCGCGCAGCGACAGGACCCCCACCAGCCGGTCATCGTCATCGGTGACGTAGACGTAGTAGATGGTCTCGGCATCGGGCTCGAGCTCACGCAGGCGCTCGATCGTGTCCGCGGCGGTCAGCGTCGCCTTGACCGCCACGAACTCGGTGGTCATCATTCCGCCGGCCGAATCCTCCGGGAAGGCGAGCAGGTCGCGCACCTCGTCGGCCTCGTCGGACTCCATGAGGGCCAGGATCTCGTCGCGGCTCCGGTCGGACAGGTCGGCGACGAGGTCGGCCGCGTCGTCCGGGCTCATCTCTTCGAGGATGTCGGCCGCTCGCTCCGGGGTGAGGTCCTCGAGCACGTCCACCTGGGTCTCGGGCACCATCTCCTCGACCACGTCGGCCAGCGCCTCGTCGTCGAGCGACGCCAGCACGCCCAGCCGGTCGCGCGGCGTCAGCTGGTCGATGATCGATGCGAGATCGGCGGGGTGGAGCTCGGCGAGCTTCGCGTGCGGGATGCGGAGGCGGACGCTGGCGATCGTGCTCTCCAGCGGGTCGACGTCCTCCCAGTCGATGTAGCGCTCGGGGACGCCCAGCCTGAGGTTCCGCGCGAGCGTTCGGAACGGGCCTTCCATGCCCAGCCGCCGGAGCAGGCCGGCCGCCCCGACATCGACCGCGACGACGTGCAGCTGCCCATCGACCAGGTCAAGGCTGACGTCGTTGACGCGGATCACCTTGCGCCCCTCGATGTCCACGATCTGCTTGTCGAGCAGATCCGCCTTGAGCAAGATCTCGTCCTGGTGCTGGCTGAAGATCCCGATGTCGATCGTTGGTACGCGCAGACGGGCGCCGGACTCGTCGAACGTCTCGACGTTGGCCCAGGGCAGGAAGATCTGGCGCCGGTCGGTGCGCACGACGAGCCCGGTCACGGGCGGGTACTGGTCGCCGATCGCGACGATCAGGTCGGCGATGGTGCCGAGGGGCTCGCCGTTCGGATCGCGCACCGGCAGGCCGATGCACTGGCTGAGGAAGCGCATGGTGGCCACCTTCTGGGCGGGTCCGTCCGCCGTTCGGTGGCTGGGGCACGGCAGCGCAGCCGGCCCGCGCCGTCAGTCGGCGGGCTGGACCAGGGGGGTGCCGGCACGATCGCCGGCGCGACTAGGTCCGTTCTCCACGGGGGAGGAATCCTCGATGCGGCGGTGGGCACCCCGAACCTGCGGGCAGGCAGCCGGGGGCATGCGGACTGTAGCCCTGTCGTGGGAGGGTGGTCAACCGTGCCAGCCTGGCGCCCGCTCGATCGCCGGCCGTCGCGGTCGATCGCCGGCCGTCGCGGTCGATTGCCGGCCGTCGCGGTCGATTGCCGGCCGTCGCGGTCGATTGCCGCCCGCCGCCAGCCGCCGGTTATCGCGGCCCGCCGCGGCCTGTCGCGTGCCCCGCCCGCCGTCCGCCGCGCGGCAGTGTCGTCCGCCGGTTACGCGTGCTCGTGTCGGGCGCGCAGGACGCGGTGCGTGAACGGGATCCGGATCTCCCGGAACACCTCGATCGAGACCAGGAAGCCCGCGAACAGGAACACGACGCCCAGCAGCTCGCCCAGGAAGAACGTCTCCGTCACGCCGAAGCGCGACAGGCCGCTGGTGAGCGACGGGATGAAGCCGCCGATCGCGAGCAGGATCGTGGCCGGGACCCGGCTGTGGAGCTGCCCCCGCACGAGCGCCAGCACGGCGCCCGGGATCGAGACGACCAGGTTCACGGTGATCGCGACCGGAGCGACCAGCAGGTTGACGACGAAGGGCATCACGCCCCGCGCGCGCGTCAGGTCGTAGCGCATCGCACGCCGCTTGGGCATGAACACGTAGGTGCTGTACAGCGCGCCCAGCGCGAGCGCGAAGCCCCCGGTGACGTTGAACAGCGGTGTCAGCAGGCGGACCGAGCCCGGCATCAGCGAGCCCACCGGGATCCCCGCTGCGTCCAGCGCATACCCCGGTGCCGGGATCGACGCGGTGAGCACGATCGGGATCGCGGCGAGCGACCCGCCGGCCACCAGGATGCCCGCGATCCACGCCCAGCGGCCGGTCCCGCGGAAGGTCTCCACCGAGATCAGGACGGCGCCCACGATCGCGATCGAGAACGCGGCGACGGGCAGAACCCCGGTGTCGGTGTAGCCGGCCTTGGCCTGCGACAGCAGCGTGAACAGCCCGGCCAGCAGGACGCTGAACGCGGCCCCGTAGCCGAAGCGCGTCCGGCCCAGGAGGTACATGGTGCCCAGGCCCAGCCAGGCCGCCACGTACACGGCACCGATCAGGTACCAGGCACGGTACAGGGGCTCGCTCCAGCCGAACGCGCCGCCCACGAACTCCGTCCCCGCCGAGATGCCGTACCAGACCATGCCCAGAGTCCAGATCAGCTGGTACGACCGGCGGCGCTCCAGCCACTGGTCGAGCAGGAACAGCGCGAACACGAAGCTCAGCGTGGACGACAGAAGTGGAAGGACGACGTTCGGATCCACCGTGCGACACCTCGAGCGGGCCGGGGCCCTCGCCCGGTGACTCGACCCTACCGGTGGCCCGCCGCCGGCTCAATGTGCCCCAGGATCCGACTCTCGCGGCCGGTTGCCGCGACATCGACCGGACGGCATGGATCGTTCGATATGGCGGGTGCCGCGGGCGCGAGTCGCCGTCCACGCCCGACCGGGCCGTCCTCCCTGGGCCGGGGTCGTGTCCGCCCGGACCGGGCCGTCCCCGCCCGACCGGGCCGTCCTCGCTTGGGCCGGGGTCGTGCCCGCCCGGACCGGGCCACGGCCTGACTCACGCGGCGCGTCAAACGGTGGCCCCGGACACGGGCTCGCGGACCGGAACGAGCTCCCGGGCCGGGAGCGGCCAGCCGGACGTCGCCCGTGATGCACCCGATGAGTCGAGCCGTCCCCGCCCGGGCTGGGCCGTCCCCGCCTGGGCCGGGGTCGTGTCCGCCCGGACCGGGCCACGGCCTGACTCACGCGGCGCGTCAAACGGTGGCCCCGGACACGGGCTCGTGGCTCGGAACGAGCTCCAGGGCCGGGAGCGGCCAGCCCGACGTCGGCCGTGATGCACCCGATGAGTCAAGCCGGTCGAACCGCTGCCGAGCCGGTCGAACCGCTGCTGCGCCGCGTCAGGCGACCCCGTCGAACCGCTGACGCGCCGCGTCAGGCGAGCCCGCGCCCCTTCTCGAGCACGATCTGCAGGTCCTGGGTGAGGCCGGTCGCGAACCCTGCCTCACTGATCGACAGGTAGAAGTCCCACATCCGGATGAACCGGTCGTCAAAGCCCAGGGCGCGGACCTCATCGAGATGCGCGAAGAACGCCGCGCGCCACGCCTGGAGCGTCCGCACGTACGAGGCGGCGATGTCGTCGACCTCGCGGACCAGCAGGTTGGTCCCGTGCAGGGAACGTTCGATTGCCGCCAGCGACGGCAGCAGGCCGCCCGGGAAGATGTAGGTCTGGATCCAGTTGACGCCCCGCCGCTGCGGCTCGTAGGCGGCGTCGGGGAGTGTGATCACCTGGAGACTGAGCTTCCCGCCCGGCCGCAGCGCCCGGTCGCACGCCGCGAAGAAGGTGCCGTAGTACTCGGCGCCCACGGCCTCCAGCATCTCGATCGAGACGACGGCGTCGTAGGTCCCCCGGATCTCGCGATAGTCGCGCAGCTCGACGCTGACCCGGTCGGCCAGGCCCGCTGCGGCGATCCGCTCGGTGGCCAGCGCGTGCTGCGCGGGCGACACCGTGATCGTGGTCACCCGGCAGCCGAGCTCGCCTGCCGCGTACAGGGCAAATCCGCCCCAGCCGCTGCCGATCTCGAGCACGTGCTCGCCGCCGCGCAGCCCCGCGCGGGCGGCGATCAGCGCGTACTTGTTGCGCTGTGCGTCGGCGAGGGACTGGTCGGGCGAGGCGAACACCGCGCTGGAGTAGGTCATCGTCTCGTCCAGGAACAGCCGGTAGAGCGCGTTGCCCAGGTCGTAGTGCGCCTCGATGTTCCGGCGGCTGCCCGTGACGGTGTTCCTCCGAGCGCGGTGCTCGAGCGTCCTACGGGCCCGAAGCGGGATCCGCCACCAGCCGCGCGGCAGCGCCAGGGCGTCGCGGTTGAGTGCGGCGACCCGAAGCAGCGCCGGCAGGTCGGGGCTGGACCACAGGCCGTCCATGTAGGCCTCGCCCGCCCCGATCTCGCCGCCCAGCAGCATCCGGACCGTTGCCGCCATGTCGTGCACGCGGATCTCGCCCGCGTGCGGCGACGACGGGTCGCCGTAGACCCGGTGCGCACCGTCGGGAAGGACGACGTCGAGGCGCCCCACGCGGATGCGCCGCACGGCGGCCAGCATGAGCCGGCGGGCCGCCTGCTCGACGATCCGGCCCGGCAGCACCGCGCCCCGGCCGACGGTCAGCTCGCCGCTCATCGCACCGCTCCGGCGGTCGAGGCGGCGCCGTGCCGGAAGAAGGGCGCGCCCTTGAGCCACAGCCGGAGCGCGTGCCAGTGGATCAGCCCGATGGTCTTGTGGGTGACCAGCGGGTGGCGCACCAGGAGCCGCAGCAGCGACCGGTCCGACAGCCGCCGGCGCCGGAGGACGAGGCTCGTGCTCAGCATCGGCTGGCCGTCCTGTCTCAGGTTGATCGCGATCCGCAGGCCGGCGGCCTCGTCGCGGACGTGGACGGTGTAGCGCCCGTCGATGCTGATGAACGGCGACACGAAGAAGGCCTTGTCCATCGCGGCCGTGAACGGCCCGTCGAACTCCCCTCGGCCACCGCGCGAGCCCGGCCGAAGGGTGTACAGGTGCCGTCCGCCAAAGGTGTTGTGGACCTCGACCACCACGACCCGGAGTGTGCCCGATCCGTCGCGGCAGAGGAAGAAGCTGGCCGGGTTGAACACGTAGCCGAGCACGCGCAGGTTGGTGACCAGCGTCACCCGCCAGCCCGCGGGATCCTCGCCCTCCGTCCGCAGGTGATCCCGGATCCCGGTCGCGAGATCGCCCACCGGTTCGACCAGGTGGTCTGTGTCCCGGAAGGTGACGACGCTGCGGCGGTTGCGGCCGAACAGGCGCAACCGGGCATCGATCTCGTCGATCTCGTCGAGATCGAGCGCGGCGTACCAGACGTCGTGCTCCAGCGCGTACGTGATCGGGCGCGCTCGGCGGTGGCCGACCTTGCCCTCGAGCAGGTGGGACCTCATGCCGCCACCTCCGACTCGGCGGCCGGCACCCCGATCAGCTCGGCGACCTCGAACCCCGACCGGCAGCCGTCCTCGTGGAACCCGTATCCGAGGTGCGCACCGGCGAACCACGTCTGCCGCCGGCCCTGGAGCGCCCGCACGCCCTGCTGCGCCGCCAGCGTCCGGAACGTGTACATCGGGTGGTCCATCGTGCGCTCGAGGATGACCCGGTCCGGGTGGATCTCGCCGCCCGGGTTGAGCGACACGAGGTATTCGACGGGTCCGCCGATCGACTGCAGCCGGTTCATGTCGTAGGTCATCGTGAGCGCATCGCCGGGCATCCGGCAGTCGGGCGTGTGAACGTTCCACGACGCCCACGCCCGCCGGTTCGCGGGCATGATCGCGGTATCGGTGTGGAGCACGACCCGGTTGCTCGAGTACTCGAAGCCACCCAGGACCCGGCGCTCGCGATCGTCCGCGTCGCGCAGCAGCCGGAGCGCATCGTCCGCATGGGTCGCCATCACGACCCCGTCGAAGCGCTCGACCGCGCCGTCCGCCGTCCGGATCGTGGCGCCCAGCTGGTCGCGGGCGACCTCGACCACCGGGCTGCCGGCACGCAGCGCGCCGGGCCGCAACGACGCGATGAGGCGCTCCACGTAGCGGCGCGATCCGCCACGCACGACGCGCCACTGGGGCGCGTTTCCGTAGCCGATCAGGCCGTGGTTGTCGAGGAAGTGGAGGAGGTAGTCGACCGGGAACTCGAGCACTCGATCGGCAGCCGTCGACCACACGGCGGAGGTGATCGGGACCAGGAAGTGCTCGCGGAACTCCCGTCCGTAGCGGCGCGTGCCGAGCCACTCGCCGAGCGTCGCCCGCGTCGGCTCCGGGGCGTCGAGCGTCTCGCGAGCGTGGCGGTAGAACCGGCCGATGTCCGCCAGCATCCGCCACTGCGACGGCCGGACGGCCGTGACCGGGTCCGGAAAGAAGCCGCGGGCGCCACGGGAGCTGAATGCGATGCCGCACGCGTCGCACGCGGACGCGAACGACATGTCGCTGGGCTGGGTCTCGACGCCCAGCTCCGAGAGCAGCCCGACGAACCGGGGATACGTTCGCTCGTTGTAGACGATGAACCCGGTGTCGACCGCGACCGGGCCGCCCGGTGCGTCGACCGCGACCGTGGCCACGTGACCGCCCGGCGTCGGGTCCTGCTCGAACAGCGTGACCCGGTGATGCTTGTCGAGGGCCCAGGCGGCGGTCAGCCCGCTCACCCCGGATCCGATGATCGCGATGTCCACGACGTCCCTCAGGCCCCCGTGGCGCGCTGCTCGAGCGCGCGCTGCATGCCTTCGCGCGCGTTCCGCGCGATCTTGGCGAACGCGCCACCGGCAAACGGTGCAGCCAGCCGCATGAGGCCGCGGAAACGGATGTCCGCGGTGTAGTCGATCCGCGTCCCGGAGGGCGTCGGCTCGAACCGGATCTCGTCCACCGCCACGACACCCGAGCCCGAGCCCGACAGGACCACCCGGCGGTCCGGCTCCCAGGCCGTCACCGTGTACTCCATGGGTGCCTCACGGCCGGCCATCCTGACGTTGAGGTGGTAGCGCGCACCGACACCCAGCGGGCCATCGTCCGTTCGAATGGAGGACACGACGCCGGGGTCCCACAGCGCCGCGTTCGCGAAGTCCGCGACGAAGGCGAACGCCCGGTCGGGGGTCAGCGCCGTGTCGATCTGCTCCCTGAGGATTGCCATGACTTGCGCACCTGTACATACTTTGTATAAGCTAGGCCCAGAACCTACTGCACAGGCTAGACCGGTGTCAAGTGTTTGTATCAGATAATCGGCCAATTGGAGGAACAAACCCGATGCAACCGTCAGCGCAGCCCGGAGCGATCCCCGCGACGCGGGCCCGCAGCCTCAACCGCTGGAATGCCGTCCTCGCGGTGCTGCATGCGGCACAGGGCCTGGTGATCCTCGCGATCTCGTTCGCAAAGGATCCGGTGGTCACCGCCCCAGTGGTCAGCAGCTATCTCACCTTCGATGAGGCGACCCGCACGCTGGTGCCCGCGCAGCGCGCGCTGTTCGACCTCCCGATCGGTCCCGCTGTTGCCGTGTTCTTCTTCCTCAGCGCCGTCGCGCACGCCGCGGTGGCCGGTCCGGCGCGCGGGTGGTACGAGCGCCGCCTGGCCCGCGGCCAGAACCCCGCGCGCTGGATCGAGTACGCCCTGTCGTCGAGCGTGATGATCGTGATCATCGCGGAGCTGGCGGGGATCCAGGAGGTCGGCACGCTGGTCGCGATCTTCGGCGTCAACGCCGTGATGAACCTGTTCGGCTGGAGCATGGAAGCCGCCAACGAAGGCCGATCCCGCGTCCAGTGGATCCACTACCTGTTCGGGTGCGTCGCGGGGATCGTCCCGTGGCTGGTCATCGGGATCGCGCTGCTCACCGCGGCGACCGAGCCCGGGGCCGCCGCGATCCCGGGCTTCGTGATCGCAATCTTCGTGTCGCTGTTCATCAGCTTCAACGTGTTCGCGATCAACATGGTCCTCCAGTACCGGAGGATCGGGCGCTGGGCCGACTACCTCTACGGCGAGCGCGCCTACATGCTGTTCAGCCTGGTCGCAAAGTCGCTGCTGGCATGGCAGGTGTTCGCCGGGACGCTCCGCCCTTGACCCGCGTGGGGGTCCTGCCCGACCCACGGGCCGTCATCGACGACGTGCTCGAGCTGACCGTGCTCGGGTCGTTCAGCCGGGTCGGTGTTGCCGTCCGGCGCCGGCTGTTCCGCTGGGGTGACCCGGCGCCCCGGGCGTTGGCGGGCCGGACGGTCCTCGTCACCGGGCCGACGTCCGGGCTCGGCCGGGCGGCCACCGACCGCTTCGCGAGCCTCGGGGCACGGGTGATCCTGTTGGGCCGCAGCGAGGAGCGGCTGGCCGGGGTGCGTGACGAGCTCACCGGGCGCCACGGGGACGACCGGTTCCCGGTCGTCGTGGCGGACATGGGGTCGCTGGCCTCGGTCCGGGGGGCCGTCGCCGCGATCCTGGCCACCGAGGACCGCCTCGACGTCGTGGTCGACAACGCGGGTTCGATCTTCGGCGATCGGAGAATCGGGCCGGACGGGATCGAGGCCACGCTCGCGCTGCTCGTCGTTGGCCCGTTCGCGCTGGTCTCGGGGCTGCTCCCGCTGCTGCGACGGACGAGCGGCTCGCGGGTCATCGCGGTGACCTCCGGCGGCATGTACACGCAGTCGCTGCCGCTCGACGACCTCCAGTACCAGGACGGCGACTACGCGGGCCCCAGGGCATACGCGCGGGCCAAGCGGGCGCAGGTCGCGCTGATGCGCGAGTGGGCACGCCGGTTGCGCGGCGACGGCGTCGCGATGGCCGCGATGCACCCAGGCTGGGCGGACACGCCGGGGCTCGCGGCGACGCTGCCGTCGTTTCATCGGCTGATGCGCCCGCTGCTCCGGACGCCCATCGAGGGAGCCGACACGATCGAATGGCTGGCGACGCTGCCCGATGCGATGCCGGCCACCGGCGGCCTGTACCTCGACCGGCGACGCCGCCCGTTCGACCGGATCCCGTCAACGCGGTTGTCCGCTGCCGGGCGGCGTCACCTGTGGGACCGGGTCGTCGCCCTGACGGGGACCGGCGACCCGGTCTCGGACCGCTGATCGCGCCGCACACCTGATCGCGCCGCACACCTGATCGCAGCGGTGCGCGCGCCCCGCGCAGGTGCCCGGATCAGGTTCGGCGGGCGAGTGTGTCGGCGACGGCCACGGCGGCATCGACCACGCGCTGCGGTAGCTCGACGGCGCCCAGCCGCTGCGCGATCTCGGGCGTGGCCGCGGCTCCGCCGACGGCGAGCAGCCGGAGCCCGAGCGGACGGATCGCGTCGATCACCGGCACGGCAGCCTCTGTATCCGCGGCCACCACGGTGCCGATGACGGCCGCCTTCGCGCGGGTCCTGGTCACCGCATCGACCCACCCGTCAACGGTGACGTCAGAGCCCAGGTACAGGACCCCGACTCCGCGCCGGCGGAGCGCGACCGCAAAGGCCAGCGCGCCCAGCTCGTGACGCGCCCCCGGCGGGAGCCCGACGACGACACGTGTCTGGCCGGGAACGCCGGCCGCCTGGAACGTCGCGGCGAGCCGCCGTGCGACGGCGGCGCTGGCCGCGTGCTCGGCGGCGACGCTCATCCGGCCCGCCGCCCAGGCATCGCCGAGCGCCGCGGCGGCGGGCAGGACCAGCGCGTCGATCACGGCCTCGAACGAGCCGGAGGCGAGCATCTCGTCGAGGACGGCCTCCGTGTCAGCGGCCGATGCCGCCACCGCCGCGGTCACGAACTCGGTGACCAGCCGCGCCTGATGCCTCCCGGCGGGCGCTGCCTCGCCCGCGCCGCCCGGCCGTCCCGCGACCTCGTCGACGGACACCTCGCCGGCAGCGATCGCGCGCGCCGCCTCCGACGCGGTCCAGCCCGATTCCACGAGCGAGCGCATGGCCAGCAGGACGCGAAGGGTCGCGTCGTCGTACAGGCGATAGCCGGCTGGCGTCCGCGTCGGCTTGACCACGCCGTAGCGTCGCTCCCAGGCCCGGATCAGCGGGGCGCCGACACCCGTTCGCGCAGAGGCTTCCTTGATGGTGTACATGGTATGTCGAACGCTACCACGACCACATCACCATGGACAAGTGTTCGACATCCCGGCCGGCCAGCCGGCGCTGCTCCGGCACCTGGGACCGCCCGTGAGGTCGGTGCGCGCGGCCTGGAGCGGCCCACCGCGACGGGTGTCACCATGGCCCGTGATGACGCCGCCCCCGCCCGCGCCCCGCCGCCGCCTGGGCGGCCTGCTCGTGGATCCGTCGCCCCTGCGCCATGACCGCGACTTCCGGCTGCTGTGGCTCGGGCAGGCGATCAGCACCTCGGGCCGCATGATCACGTTCATCGTCCTGCCATACCAGATCTACGTGATCACGGGCGATCTGCTGGCCGTCGGTGCGCTGTCGCTCGTCCAGCTGGTGCCGATCCTCGTGTTCGCGCTCGGCGGCGGCGCCATGGCGGACGCCGTCGATCGGCGGAAGCTGCTCCTGGTGACCCAGACCGGCCTCGCCCTGTCGAGCCTCGCGCTCGCCCTGCTCGCGCTCCTGCCCGACCCATCGATCCTCGCGATCTACGCGGTCGCGTTCGTGGCCGCCGGGCTGGGGGCGATCGACCAGCCCGCCCGTGCCTCCGCGATCCCGCGGCTGGTCCCGGCCGCGCGCCTGCCCGCGGCGATCGCGATGAACCAGCTCGTGTTCAACGGCAGCGCGGTCATCGGGCCGGCGGTCGGCGGCGTCGTCCTCGCGACCATGGGCATCGCGGCCGCGTACCTGATCGACGTGGCCACGTTCGCGGCGGCCATCGTCGCCCTGCTCATGATCTCGCCCATCGCGCCGGCTGCCGGTGCGATCCGGCCGAGCCTGGCGACGATCGTCGAGGGCCTGCGCTATGCCCGCAGCCGCCGCGAGGTCCTGGCCACGTTCGTCGTGGACATCAACGCCATGGTCTTCGGCTCGCCCCGCTCGCTGTATCCGGCGCTCGCGCTTGACGTGTTCCGCGTGGGGCCGGCCGGCGTCGGCCTGATGGCATCGGCCGCGGCCTTCGGCGGGCTGATGGCCGCGCTGTTCAGCGGCCGGGTGACGACGGTGCGTCGTCCGGGTCGCGCGGTCCTCATCGCGGTCAGCGTCTGGGGCCTGGGCATCACGGCGTTCGGCCTTGCCACGTTCAGCTTTCCGCTGGCCCTCCTGTTCCTGGCGATCGCCTCCGGGGCCGACGTGATCAGCGCCGTGCTCCGCAGCTCGATCGTCCAGCTGATCACGCCCGATGGGCTGCGAGGGCGGGTGTCCTCGATCCATATCCTGGTCGTGACCGGTGGGCCGCGGATCGGCGACGCGGAGGCGAGCGTCGTGGCCGCCGCGATCGGCACCCAGCTGTCCGTGATCAGCGGCGGCCTGCTCACGATCGCCGGCCTGGGTGCGATCGCCCTTGCCATGCCGGAGTTCCGCCGGCTGGACATGGCGCACGACACCCAGCCGGCCGAGGCGGCACCGCCGGCTCGCACATCGCCGCGCTGACCCGGTCTCGCCGGAGCAGCGAGCTATGATCGGCCGGCCGTCCAGCCCGCCGCCAGGTGGATGATGCTGCTCCTCGACCGCGACGATTCCCAGCTCGTGATCATCGACACCCAGCCGGGCTTCTATCCCGCCGGCGCGGATGTCGACCGCGAGCGGCTGGCGCTGGTGACGGCGCGCGTGGCATGGCTGGCCGGCGTCGCCGCGACGCTCGGCGTGCCGGTCACCGTGACCGAGGAGGACGCAGCGCGCAACGGCCCGACCGCCCCCGAGGTGCTGGCCCGGCTGCCGCAGGGCACGCCGGTGCTTGCCAAGACCGTGTTCGGCCTCGCCGACCAGCCGGACATCGCCGCGGAGCTCGAACGGCGCGGGCGTCGCACGGTCGTCCTGGCCGGGCTCGAGACCGACGTGTGCGTCAGCCAGTCCGCCCTCGGGCTGGTCGCGCGCGGCTACACGGTCGCGGTCGTCGCCGATGCCACGTTTGCGCCCGGCGACGCCCATGAGCACGGCCTGCGACGGATGCGCGAGGCGGGCGTGGCCCTGGTCCACGCGAAGGGCGTGTACTACGAGTGGGTCCGGACCCTCGCCGAGGCGCGACGGTTCGAGGCGGCCCGCCCGGACCTCGTCGAGCCGCCCGGCTTCTCGCTCTGACCCTGGGCGGCGAGACCGGCGGTGTGCCGCCGGCCGGCCGCCCTCAGCCGATCTCAGCGCTCCTTGAGCGGGACGTACCCTCGCTCGCCCTGCCCGACGTAGAGCTGTCGCGGACGGCCGATCCGCGACGACGGATCGGTCATCATCTCGCGCCACTGCGCGATCCAGCCCGGCAGCCGGCCGATGGCGAACAGGACCGTGAACATCCGGGTCGGGAAGCCGAGGGCCCGGTAGATCAGGCCGCTGTAGAAGTCGACGTTCGGGTACAGCTTGTGGTCGATGAAGTAGGGATCGGCCAGGGCGACCTGCTCCAGCTCGAGCGCGATGTCGAGCAGCTGGTCACGGGCGCCGATCCGCGCCAGGACGGTGTCCGCGGCGGTCTTGATGATCTGCGCCCGCGGGTCGAAGTTCTTGTACACCCGGTGGCCAAAGCCCATGAGCCGGAACGGATCGTTCTTGTCCTTGGCCCGGGCGACCGCCTTGGACACGTCGCCGCCGTCCTTCCGGATCCCCTCGAGCATCTCGAGGACCTCCTGGTTGGCGCCGCCGTGGAGCGGACCCCACAGGGCTGCGATCCCGGCCGAGATCGACGCGTACAGGTTGGCGTGGCTGGAGCCGACCATGCGCACGGTCGAGGTGGAGCAGTTCTGCTCGTGATCCGCGTGCAGGATCAGCAGGATCCGCAGCGCCCGGGCGACCTCGGAATCCAGCTCGTAGGCCTCGGACGGGACCGCGAACATCATGCGCAGGAAGTTCTGCTCGTAGTCCAGCGCGTTGTCGGGGTAGATGAACGGCTGCCCGATCGACTTCTTGTAGGCGAAGGCGGCGAGCGTCGGCATCTTGGCCAGCAGCCGGATGGTGCTGATCTCGACATCGTTGGGATCGCTGGGATCCTCGGACCCCTCGTAGAACGTCGACAGTGCGGCAACGGCCGAGGCCAGGATGCCCATCGGGTGGGCGTCCTTGGGGAAGCCGTCGAAGAACCGCTTCATCTCCTCGTGGAGCAGTGTGTGGCGCGTGATCGCGCCGGTCCACGCGTCGAGCTGACCGGGCGTCGGGAGCTCGCCGTAGATGAGCAGGTAGGCGGTCTCGAGGAAGGTGGACTTGTCGGCGAGCTGCTCGATCGGGTAGCCCCGGTAGCGGAGGATCCCGGCCTCACCGTCGAGGTAGGTGATGCTGCTGCGGGTGGCCGCGGTGTTCGCGAACCCGTAGTCGAGCGCGGTGACCTTCGCGTCGCGGAGCAGGGTCGAGATGTCGACGGCCTGGTAGCCCTCCGTCGAGGGCTGAACCGGCAGATGAAGGGTGGTCTCGCCGACCTGGAGCTCGGCGGTCGCTGCGGCGTCGACGGGATGCTCGGTGATGGCGGTCATGAGCGTTGGCTCCTCGATTCCTGTGGCGGCGTCGGTCGCCTGTTCAGGCTACGCCCGCTGGGAGGGTCGGGGATCACGGAAGCCGGCCCGGCACGTGACGGCGCTACGCGCCCCGCGATCGTTGCGCCCATCGTGGCCTCCGCCCGGCCCCGGCTCCTAGGGCCCTTCGGCATACCGCACAGTGAGCATCCCGGCCCCACATCCGCGGGGACGGCGGACCGATGTATCCCTCGGACCCACGGATCTCGTCCATTGGGCAGGAGGGCTCGGACGAGCCCCGACGAGACGAGGTCATCGACATGAAGCTCCCGACCAACGAGGCCCCCATCGATCGCGTGCTGCGGATCGTGATCGGCGTCGTCCTTGCCATCGCCGCCGTCGCCGGCACGTTCGCCGCTCCCTGGCTGTACCTCGCCTGGGTCGTGGCCGCGATCCTGGCGGTGACTGGTATCGTCGGCTTCTGCCCGCTGTACGCGATCCTGCGCGTGAGCACGAAGCCCCACGCCCGCTGACGGGCACGCGCGAGGCAATCCGGCGCCGATGACGGACCACGACCAGGCGCTGCCGCCGCCCGGCGACGCGTTCGCGGGAGCCCTGGTGGCCGAGCTGCCCAGGCTCGTCGGCATCGCCCTCCGCCTCGTCCGCGACGCGGACCAGGCCGAGGACTGCGCCCAGGAGACGATCATCGGCGCATGGCGTCGCCGGGACCAGCTTCGCGACCCGAAGGCGCTCGCGGCCTGGCTGCGCCGGAGCCTGGTGAACCGGATCATCGACCGGGCTCGTGCTCACCACCAGGAGCTCGACATCGATGCCGTCGAGGCCGACTGGCACGACGATCGCTATTCCGTCGCCCCGGAGCGCGTCCTCGAGCGCGCCGAGCTCCACGATGAGCTGGAGGATGGCCTCGCCCGGCTGCCCGTGATCTACCGGGTGCCGGTCGTGCTCCACGACGTCCTGGGCTGGACGGCGGCGGAGATCGCGGCGGCGATGTCGACCGGCCTGCCGGCGACCAAGCAACGGCTGCGAAGGGGACGGATGATGCTGGTCAGCGCGCTTGCCGAGGACGACGAGCGCCGACAGGCGAGCCTGGCCCAGCCGCTCCGGTGCTGGCGCGCCCGCCGCCACGTGTCCGCCTACCTCGACGGGGAGCTCGACGCGCCGACACGGGCGGCCGTGGAGTCTCACCTGCAGGGCTGCCCCACCTGTCCGCCGCTGTACGCGAGCCTGGTCGGGGTCAGGGCATCGCTCGGTGGGCTGCGGGATCCGGATACCGTGGTCGAGGACGCCATGGCCGCGCGCATCCACGACCGGCTGGAGGCCGAGCCAGGACGGAGGATGACGCCGTGAGCGACGGGGACCCGGGCGCTGCCAACGACCGACGTGCGCTGTGGGATGAGCGGCACGCTGCCCGGGATCCGATCGAATCGTCCGAACCGGACCCGACGCTGGTCGACGTGTGCGCAACGCTGGAGCCGGGGCGGGCGCTCGATCTCGGCTCGGGCGACGGGCGCAACGCGATCTGGCTCGCTCAGCGCGGGTGGCGGGTCACCGCCGTGGACTTCTCGACGGTCGCCATCGAGCGCGCGAGATCCCGGGCGGCGGCCGTCGGCGCGGACGTCGAGTGGCGCCGGGAGGACCTGCTGGCGTGGCGCCCGGATCCTGCGAGCTTCGACCTGGTCGTCCTCGTGTTCATCCACCTGCCGATCGACGAGCGGCAGCGGGTCTATGCCGGCGCCGCCGCGGCCGTCGCGCCCGGCGGGTCGCTCCTGGTCATCGCACACGACCGCGCGAACCTGGTCGAGGGCGTCGGCGGCCCGCAGAACCCGGACGTCCTGTTCACGCCGCCCGAGATCGTCGCCGCACTCGGACCGGGCTTCGAGATCCTGCGGGCAGAGACCGCGCGACGGGGCTCGGACCGCGGTCCGGTTCCGATCGACGCCGTGATCCTCGCCCGCCGGCGTGCCGTCGAACCGTAGGTAATCTGTAACTTGCGCAAGTATGCAATCAGCGCTAGGGTACCTGCACCATGACGACGACCCAGGCCTTCGACCCGACGATGACCGACGACGAGCTCCAGCGGTACCGGATGCACGCCGACGTGTGCAAGGTCCTCACCGATCCCAAGCGCCTGATGCTGCTCGATGCCCTTCGGGCCGGTGAACGCTCGGTCGGCGAGCTCGCAGCCGTGATCGGGGTCGCGCTGCCCAACGCCAGCCAGCACCTTGCCGTGCTGCGCGGGGCGGGGCTCGTCGACGGACGCCGGTCGGGGACGACCGTCCACTACCGCCTCGCCGAGCCGGCGATCGTCGAGGCATGCGATGTCATCCATGCGATCGTGGAGCGGCGCCTGGCGGCCCGCCCGGTCGCTGCCGTCACGGCCACCCGACCGGCGGCCATCCCGAGGTGATCCCGATGTCGATCCAGACCAGCTTCACGTTCGGCACCCGGCTCAGCGGGTCGCTCGCACAGACCCGGCCGGCCGTCGAGGCCGCGCTGCGTGCCGAGGGCTTCGGCGTCCTGACCGAGATCGATGTCCAGGCGACGCTCAAGGCGAAGCTCGGCGTGGAGCGGGCGCCATACGTGATCCTCGGCGCGTGCAACCCTCCGCTTGCCCACCGCGCCATCGAGGCGGATCCGTCCGTCGGGACCCTGCTCCCGTGCAACGTCGTCCTGCGGGAGGACGGCCCCGACACCATCGTCGAGGCCATGGACCCGATGGCCGCGCTCGGCATCGTCCGGACGACCGCGGTCCACGCGGTCGCGGAGGAGGCCGCAGCCAGGCTTCGCCGGGCCGTTGCCGCCATCCACCCCGCTTCCTGAAACCCCACGTTCGGAGCAACCGCCATGGCAATCAAGACATCGACCGTCACCCTCGACGGCGACATGCGCTTCGTCGGTCGCGTCGACAGCGGCCACTCGATCGTCCTCGACAACGGGACCGGCAACACCGGCGCCCGCCCCGCTGAGCTCATCCCGCTCGCGCTCGCGGGCTGCACCGCGATGGACGTGATCTCGATCCTGCGCAAGAAGCGCCAGGACGTGCGCCGGTACGAGGTCGAGTCAAGCGGCGTCCAGCAGGACGAGCACCCCAACGCGTTCACCCGGATCGATGTCGTCCACCACGTCGAAGGCCCCGACATCGACCCCGAAGCCGTCCGGCGGGCGATCGAGCTGTCGGCGAGCAAGTACTGCTCGGTGGGCGCCACACTGGCCACCGGGATCACCGAGATCCACCACGCGTATGTCATCCACGACGGGGCGGGCGGCGAGCAGTCGGCCGAGGTGATCGTCCTGGGCCCATCGGACCCGGTCGTGGCGACCGTCGCCGCGGCGAGCTGAAGGGGGACGGACGTGGCTGACACCAGGGCGCGCCAGACCCGCTCGGCGCGGCGCGCGGCCGGCGCGAGATCGTCCGGCGGACGCACGGCGAGCGGCCGCGGCGCCGGGCGCACCGGCACGTGGGCGTGGATCATCGGCGGCGCGGTCATCGCGGTCATCGCGCTTGCGGTCGGGATCGCGCTGTCATCGTCACCGTCGACAGCGGCCGGCGGCACGCCGGGAACGATCGTCCAGGGCAACGGCGGCACGTGGACCGACATCACGCCGGACACGCTCGCGACCAAGCTGGGTGCCAAGGACTTCACGCTGGTCAACGTGAAGACCCCGTACATCGGCGAGATCGCCGGCACGGACCTCTACATCCCGTATACGGACCTCGCCGCCCGTTCGGCTGAGCTCCCGGCCGACAAGGCTGCGCCGATCGTCGTCTACTGCCGGTCCGGCGCCGAGAGCGCGATCGCGTCGCAGACCCTGCTCGACCTCGGCTACACGAACATCGAGAACCTCGACGGTGGCATGTCCGCGTGGGTGGCAAGCGGCAGGGACCTGGTGCAGGTGCCGCGATCGTGATGCGCTGCCGCGAGACGCTGGCCCTCGACCTGCGCTTTGCGGGCTGGACCGCGGCCTGGACGGCCGTCGCCCTGGTCGCCTTCGGCGTCGTGTCCGCGATCATCCCCAACCCGGTGTTCGGGCGGCAGATCCCTCCCGAGCCGTTCGCGATCTGGGTCTGGCTGGCCTCGGCACCGTTGATGGGGATCGTCGGCGCGACATACACGGCACCCGTTCGATCCGGAGCTCCGGCAATCGCCAGCCCGCTGGGTGATGCCGGCGCATCGCGCGCCGCGGCCATCCCCGCCGGACAGGGCGGGTCCACGCTGGGTGCCATCGGCAGCTTCGGGGCGTTCCTGGCCATCGGCTGCCCGGTGTGCAACAAGATCGCGCTCGTCCTCCTCGGGGCGAGCGGCGCGATGTCGGTCTATGCGCCGCTCCAGCCGCTGATCGGCGCCGCGTCGCTCGCGCTCCTGGCCGGCACGATCGCGTGGCGGATGCGCCTCCGCGCCCGGGGCGGGGCCTGCCCCGTCTGACGCCCCGGCGTCGACGCTGCGGCGTCGCCAGCGTCGCGTCTCCCGCGGCGAGACCTCCGGGCGTCGAACTCTCCCGGCGTCGAACCTCCGCCCAGCCTCCACGCGGTCTCCATCGTCGCTCCATCGAGCCCCGCGACGATCGATCTCGACACCACGAACGGTGTGGCCGGAACCACCGGCACGAGAGTAGCCAGGAGGCTGACGATGAAACGACTCACCATCTCACTCGCGATCGCGGCGTTCGCGATCCTCGCGGTCGTGGCGACCGTCGCCGCCGCGAGCCCGACCCCGACGCCGGCACCGGCGGCCGACCAGGTCCGCGCACGCGACACGCTGCCCACGCTCCTGCGGCTCTCGCAGGCCGAGATCATGGATCTTCGCCATGACGGCATGACGCTGGCCCAGATCGCCGAGCGGCAGCAGGTCGATCCGCAGGTGCTGGTCGACGCGCTGGTCGCCCAGTGGAGCGAGCGCATCGACGCCCGCGTCACATACGGCGCGCTGACGGCGGACGAGGCAACGGCGCTCAAGACCCAGCTCGCGCTCAAGGCGAAGGCGATGGTCAACCAGGCCACCGCGGGCGGGATGCGCGGCGCCGCGGTCGGGGCGGGCCCGAATGCGACGGGTACCGCGGGCCAGGGCGCAGGCCGGGGCGCCGGCATGGGCGCGGCCAACGGTGGCGGGATGGGCCCGGGCACCGGCACCGGGATCTGTGACGGCACCGGTCCCAACGGCGCCGGCCGCTCGTAACCGGAGGACACGACGGACGACGGCCGGGCACGCCCCCGGCCGTCGTCTGTCATCCTCGACACATGGCTCGAATCCTGGTGGTCGACGACGAGCCGCACATCGTCGATGTCGTGCGTGCCTATCTCGAACGAGATGGGCACGTCGTGCGTACGGCCGCCGACGGCGACGCGGCGCTCGAGCTGGCGAGGGACGAGCCGCCGGACCTGATCGTGCTCGACGTGATGCTCCCGAAGCGGTCGGGGTTCGAGGTCCTCCGGGAGCTCCGGCGCGACGGCAGCCGGGCGGCCGTGGTGATGCTCACCGCCCGCGACGACGTGATCGACCGCGTTGCCGGGCTGGAGATCGGGGCCGACGACTACGTGACCAAGCCGTTCGAGCCGCGCGAGCTGGTCGCCAGGGTGGGAGCGGTGCTTCGCCGCACGACGACGGCGGGACCCGGAGCGGCGGCCGGCGCCGGAGGCGGCATGGGAACCGGCGCGCTGGCAGCTCCCGCCCCGGGCGAGGAGGCCTGGTTCGACCTCACCATCGACCACGGCGCTCGCGAGGTCCGCCGCGGCACCGCGGTCGTCGGGCTGACCCGCGCGGAGTTCGACCTGCTCACGGCGCTCGCCGGCCGTCCGGGCATCGCGCTGACGCGCGAGCAGCTGGGCGAGCACGTGTTCGGCGAGGCCTTCGACGCCTACGACCGGACGATCGACAGCCACGTCAAGAACCTGCGGCACAAGCTCGGGGCCCGGCCGGACGGAGAGGCGTACGTGGAGACGGTGCGCGGCGTCGGCTACCGGGGTGCGCGGCCATGAGCCTGCGCGTGCGCCTCGCCGCGGCCTTCGCGGCCGTCGCCGTGATCACGGCCGTCGCGGTTGCGCTGACCGCGCCGACGATCGT
Source organism: uncultured Chloroflexia bacterium (assembly GCA_963835335.1). GTDB lineage: Bacteria > Chloroflexota > Limnocylindria > Limnocylindrales > CSP1-4 > CAIXZV01. The sequence goes on from CAWIFB010000006.1 coordinate 77,211, forward strand.
CGGTCGCGGCTTTGCCGCGATGCAGGACGATGGGACGACGGGCCCGGGACGGGGACCGGGCCAGGGGGTCATGAACGGGATCCACGCGCGGCAGGTCCAGGATGAGACCACGATGACGCTGATCGCCGTGGCCGCGATCGCTGCCGGTGTCGCGTCGCTGCTCGGGTTCGCGATCGCGAGCCGCATGGCGGGGCCGCTGGCCAGGCTCGAGTCGTCGGCGGCATCGGTCGCCCGGGGCGACCTCGGGGCGCGCTCCGGCCTGGGCGACCGGACCGACGAGATCGGCTCGCTTGGCCGGTCGTTCGACGCGATGGCCGCCGACCTCGAGGCGACCGAGGTCGCCCGGCGCCGCTTCTTCCAGGACGCCGCGCACGAGCTCAAGACGCCGCTCGCCGTGATCGACGCCACGACGTCCGCGGTCCTCGACGGCGTGTACCCGCACGACGACCGCCATCTCGAGACGATCCGGGACCAGTCCCGGCTGCTCGCCCGGATCGTGGACGACCTGCGGACCGTCAGCCTGGCCGATGCCGGTGTGCTGCCGCTGCGACGCGAGACGGTCGCGATCGGCCCGCTGCTGGACGCCGTGAGGCGGGACCTTGGCGCCCGCGCCACGGCCGGCGGGCTGCAGGTCGAGGTATCCGGCGTCGCCGGGCTGTCGGTGTCCGGCGACCCGGATCGGGTGCGCCAGGTGATGGTCGCGCTCGCCGACAACGCCATCCGGCACACGCCGGCCGGCGGCCGGATCCGGATCGATGCGCACGCCGCCCGGAGCTCGGTCGTGATCGCGGTCGTCGATACCGGACCGGGCATCGCACCGGCGGACCTGCCGCATGTGTTCGAGCGGTTCTACCAGGCCGACGCGGCGCGGGATCGGGCCACCGGGACGTCGGGCCTGGGTCTCGCGATCGTGCGCGCCGTCGTCGAGGCCCACGGCGGTCGGGTCTCGGCGGCCAACGAGCCCGGTGGCGGCGCGCGCTTCGAGATCGAGCTGCCCGCAGCCAGGTAGTTGCGCCCGCGAAACGGGCCCGGGACGGCCTCGGCGGGCCTCGTGCAGGCCGCCACGGCGGGCTGATCTTCCTCCCTTGGCCCGCGCTAGACTCGCCGGGACGCCCGGTGTTCGCGTGCGGGAGCGCCGATCCTGGCTCCGCTCGAAGGGAGAGGGCTCATCCTCGAAAACAGGACGAGTGTGATCAGGATGGGGATCGTCGGCCTGGCGATCGGGATCCTCGTTCCCACCACGCTCGCGCTCATCTCGGGAGCGCCGCTCCTCGACACCCGCGCGCCGCTCGGCACGCCATCCGCTGCCGGCAGCGCCGCGGGCCAGGCGTCCTCGGCCCCGCCCGCCACCCCGATTCCAACCGTGACGTCGAAGGCGACGGCGAGACCGACGGCGAGCCCGAGGCCGACCAGGGACACCACCAGGCCGACGATCGTGAGCCGCGCTCCGGGCCGCAACGCGACCGGTGTCTCCGGTGGCAGCACCATCCGGATCCGCTTCTCGGAGCCGGTCAGGGGGGTGTCGGGCAGCTCGGTCCGGCTGGTCAATGTGTCGGGAGGCTGGGTGGTCCGCTCGACCGTGCGCTACAACGCGAGCACGAGGACCGCAACGCTCGATCCGGCGCTGAACATGTACCCGAGCACGCAGTACCGGGTCACGATCCTGGCCGGGATCACGGACGCGGCGGGGAATCGGCTGGCGCCGACGTCATGGACGTTCACGGTGGCGCGGGGCTGACGCCCCGCCATGACCCGGCGGCACTGCAACGTCGGCGCCCGGTGGTCCCTGCGGCGGCGCGATGCCCGGCGCAGGCCGTTCCTCAGCCCCGGCCAGCGTCGAGGGATTCGCGCATCATCGCCAGCGACGGGTCCGGTCCCTTGAACCCGACCAGGTACTCGAGGCGGATCGGTGCGAAGCTCTCGTAGAACACCACGTCCTCGTCGCCCAGCTGGCGAAACGCGTGGACCCAGTTCGACGGGATGACCAGCAGCGAGCCCGGCCCGACCTCGGACTCCTCGTCGCCGACCCTGGCCCACAGCCGGCCTCGCTCGACGAGCATGATCTGCTCGGCCTCGTGGTGGTGGTCCGGGATCACGACACCGCCGCGGTACACGATCCGGGTCAGCATGGTCTTCTCGCCCGACACGGCCTGGCGGTAGACGCCGGGGATGTACTCGACGGTCGGGAACTCGTCCCACGTCGTGATCTGGCTCATCGCATCTCCATGTTGGGCGCCCGGGTCAGGACGCGGCGTGCTCCCTGGCCTCGAGGCCGCGCAGGATCTTCTCCGGCGTGACCGGCAGCTCGTCGATCCTGACCCCGGTGGCGTGATAGATCGCATTGACGATCGCCGGGATCGGCGAGTTCGCCGTCATCTCCCCGATGCCCTTGACCCCGTACGGTCCGTTCGAGGACGGCATCTCGAGCACCACGGACTCGATCTCCGGCACCTCCATCGCGCCGGGCATCAGGTACGTGCTGAAGTCGCGCGCCGCATGCTCGGGGCTCGGGTAGTAGGGCTGGGTCGTCTCGAACAGGGCGTGCGACATGCCCATCCACGCGCCCCCGCTGATCTGCGCCTGGACGAGCGCGGGGTTCACCTGCCGGCCGACCTCGTAGGCGCTCCGGATGCTCAGCACGGTGACCATCCCGGTGTCGGTGTCCACCTCGACCTCGGCCACGGTGCACGCATGCGCCTCGGTGGAGTCCGGGTCCATCGCGCCCGTCTCCGGATCCACGGTGCTCTTCGCCTTCATGTAGCTGCCGCGACCCGCGATCGTGCGGCCGTACTTGAACTGGGCGAGCGACGCGATGTCCGCCACCTTGACGGCGCGCGCGGGCGCGCCGCGGACCATCACGTTCCCGTGGCCGTCGATCTCGAGGTCGTCGACCGCCGCCTCGAGCTCCTCGGCGGCCACCTCGAGCAGCGAGCGCCGGGCCTCGATGGCGGCCGCGATCACGGCGTTGCCGACCCGGTGCGTGGCGCGGCTGGCGAACGTGCCCATGTCGTGGGGGCCGGTGTCCGTGTCCGCGGTGTCGATCACGATCTGGTCGAACTCGACCCCCAGCGCCTCCGCGGCGATCTGCGAGATGACGGTCCGCAGGCCCTGGCCGAGGTCGGTCGCGGACAGCGACACGACGAACGATCCGCTGGTCGTGGCATGGATCAGGGCCTGAGACGGATCGCCGCCGAGGTTCATGCCGGTCGGGTAGTTGACGGCGGCGATGCCGGTGCCGCGGAGCTTGGCCATCAGCGGTCGCTCCCGTCCGTGGCGCCGCGAGGTGCCGAGGTCATCGCCCGCAGCTCCTCCGGCAGGTCGTGCCCGACCAGCGCGGCGGCCGCCTGCATCGTCTCGATCAGCGTCGCGTCCTCGACGGGCTTGCGGTGCGGCTTGATGTCGCCCTCGTGATAGGCGTTGATGAACCGGACCGTCCACGGGTCGAGGCCCACGCGCTCCGCGATCTTGTCCATCTGGACCTCGATCGCGAACGACGCCATGGTCACCCCGAAGCCGCGCATGGCGCTCGTCGGCTGGCGGTTGGTGAACACGCAGTACGCATCGATGGAGACGTTGGGGATCGCATACGGACCCGCGGCATTGGCGGCGTGCTTGGTGATCGCGTACGGGGTCTGACGGCTGTAGGCCCCCGAATCCGCGTAGCTCGTGACCTTGCGCGCGATGATCCGGCCGTCGTTCATCACGCCGTCCCTGACGTAGATGCGCCACGGGCTGCGCGTGGACGACACCTGCATCTCCTCGGACCGGCTGTACGCGAACCGCACGGGGCGGCCGGTCTTCATGGCTGCCAGCGTGGCGATGGGTTCGACGATGACGTCGACCTTGCCGCCGAACCCGCCGCCGACCGTGCCACCCACGAACCGCAGCTGGTTGCCCGGGACCTGGAGGATGATCGCGGTGTTGTCGAGGCTGAAGTAGATCGCCTGGGTGTTGGTGTGGACCGTGAACCGGCCGTTGCCGTCGGGGACGGCGATGCACCCGGTCGTCTCGAGCGGCGCGTGCTCGATCGGGCTGGTGTTGTACACGCCCTCGACGATGTGATCGGCCTGCGCGAACGCGGCCTCGACGTCGCCCAGGCGCACGCGCCGGCAGGGATGACCCTCGTACATGAACGTGTTGTTGCCCCAGTGGGTCACGATCGGCGCGCCGGGCTGGAGCGCTTCCTCGACGTCGAACACCGCGGGCAGCTCCTCGAGGTCGAGGCGCACCCTCGCCACGGCCTCGTACGCCGCCGCCTCGGTCTCCGCCACGATGGCGGCGATCGCCTCGCCCTTGAACCGGACGCGGTCCTCGGCGAGCACGAATTCCTCCTCGGGCTCGACGCCGATCAGCCCCAGGATCGTGTACCGGTTGTGCGGCACGTCCGCGGCCGTGAGCGCGCGGACGAACCCGGGCACCCGCTCGGCATCGCTGAGGTCGATGCCCCGCAGGCGCGCATGGTGGAGCGGGCTGCGGACCATCTTGAGGTGGAGCATGCCCGGGAACGAGCGATCCCCGAAATACTGCGTCCGGCCGGTGACGTGGCCGACCCCGTCGCTCCGGGCGATCGACCGGCCGACGACGTGGAGCTCCGTCATCGAGCCGTCTCCCGTGCGCCGTCGACCGCGTCACGGATGGCGCCGGCGGCAGCCTCCACGGCATGAACGATCGGGCGGTACCCGGTGCACCGGCAGACGTTCCCCGACAGCGCCCGCTCGATAGCGTCGGTGCCCGGTTCCGGATCGTGGTCGAGCAGCGCCTTGGCGGTCATGACCATGCCCGGCGTGCAGTAGCCGCACTGGAACGCGCCCGCGTCGATGAACGCCTGCTGGATCGGGTGCAGGCCCTCGGCCGGGGTGATGGCCTCGACCGTCGTGACCCGCCGGCCGGCGACGTCCTCGACCGGCAGCAGGCACGACAGCATCGGCTCGCCGTCGACGAGCACGGTGCAGCTTCCGCAGCCACCCTGCCGGCAGCCGTCCTTGGTCGCGGTCATGCCGAGCTGGTTGCGCAGGACCGACTGGAGGGTGGTCAGCGGCGCGACCAGCACCTCGACCTCGCGGTCGCCCAGCTGGAAGGTGACGATGGTGGACGGCACGTCAGCGGCCCTCTCCCGGCGCGCCCTGCGCCAGCTGTACCAGCGCCCGCGCGACCACGTACGCGGTCATCCGGCGCCGGTACCAGTCCGAGGCGATCCCGTCGGTGAACGGCTCTGACTCCTCGGCAGCCGCCGACGCCGCGGCCACGATCGCGTCGGGATCCAGGCTCGTTCCAGTCAGCAGCCGCTCGGCCGCATGGGCGCGGATCGGGTGCGGTCCGACGGCGCCCAGCGCGATCCGCGTCCCCGTGACCAGGCCGGCGTCCCAGGTGGTGTGGACCGCCACCGTCACCACGGCGGGCGTGTTCGCCAGCCTGCGACCGAGCTTGATGTATGCCGTCCGGCCACGGGGGATCGGCACGTCGATGGCGACCAGGAGCTCGTCCGGCGCGAGCGCCGTGGTCATGAACCCGGTGAACAGGTCCGCCAGCGGGAGCACCCGATCGCCGCGCGTGCTCGCGAGCGTCACGCTCGCATCGAGGGCGAGCAGCGCAACCGCGACATCGCCGCCCGGCGGTGGCGTGAACAGGTTGCCGCCGACGGTTGCCATGTTGCGAACCGCCCAGGCCCCCGTGCTGCGGGCGGCGTCCTGGAGCATCGGGACATCCTGCACATCGAGGAGCCGGGTCAACGTCGTCGTCGCCCCGATCCGCACCGTGTCTCCCGTCGCCTCGATCCCGTCGAGGCCCGCGAGCCGCAGCCCCATCACCGTCTCGGGGAGCGACACGCCGTCGTTGATCAGCGGCATCGCGACGGTGCCGCCGGCGATGACCAGCAGCTCCGGCCCGTGCCGGTCGAGCTGGTCGAGCGCCTCGGGCAGCGTGCGCGGGAGGAGGTAGCTCCGAACGGTCACGCCGGCACCTCGTCCGGTCGCTGCCCCGTGTCGCTCGCGGAGCCACCGGGGGTCCCGGCTGCGCCATGCGGGAGGTTCGCGTCGAGGTTGCGCAGGCCCTGGGCGACGAGCGATCCCACGATCCCCTCCACGAAGCGCGAGTCGAGCCGCGCCAGCGGTCCCCCGATCACTGCATGACCGTCGTATTCGATGGTCGTTCCCGGGTCAGCCTCGGACAGGCGGAACGTCGCCTCGCCATGGATGGTTCCCAGCGCGCCCTCGACCTCGCCCTCCAGCCGGCCGCTGACCGGCGCCTCGGCATCGAGGAGCCGGACCACGGTCGCATACGTCCCGACCATGCCCGGCAGGCGCAGCGTGATCCGACCCCGGTACTCCGCGTCGCCCGTCTGCGCGATCTCGCGACAGCCGGGAATGACGCGCAGCAGGACGTCGGGGTCGCAGATCGCGGTGAACACCTCCGTGCGCCGCGCGTCGACCACCTGGCTTCCACGGATGTTCATGCGGGCGTCCCGGTGTGGATCGGCGAACGGCCGGGCGCAGCGGCGTGCGCGCCGGATGGCCCGGCCTCCGCCCGAAGCCCCTGCTCGACGTGATCGAGGTGGCCGAGCATGGCCTGCGCCGCGGCGTCCGGATCGTGCGACTGCAGCGCCGCGAGGATGCGCCGGTGGTCGTCGAGCGCGGCCTCGCGAACCCGGCGGAGGCCCCCGGTTCGCTCGCGGCTCACCCTGCCCAGGGCGTTGACGATGCTCATGAACTGCGACAGCAGGAAGTTGCCCGCGGCCGAGCACACGGCACTGTGGAGCGCGACGTCCACCTCGCTGAACCGGTCCGGCTCGTCGATGGCGGCGGCGAGCGAGGCGACGAGGTCCTCGATCTCCACCAGCGCGGCGCCCGTGACCCGCGTCGCGGCGAGCCGGGCGTTGCCGGCCTCGACGACCCGGCGCGCCTCGAGCAGCTGCTCGAGTGCCACGCTGTCACTGGGGAACACGAAGTCGAGGTGCGCGATCAGCTGCTGCGGCTCGAGCGACGTGATGTACGTCCCGTCTCCCGGACGGATGTCGACGACGCGCATCAGCGCCAGCGCGCGCAGCGCCTCGCGCACGACGGGGCGGCTGACGTCCATCATCTGCGCGAGGTTGCGCTCGGCGGGCAGCTTGGCGCCGGGGCGCAGCTCCTGGGCCCGGATCAGGGCCAGCAGGCGGTTCGCGACCTCCTCGGGCAGCGTGCTTCGCGCGATCACCGTGTACCGGTCGCGGGGGTCGGCTCCAGCCCCGGATTCGGCCGGGTCGGCGCGGATCAGATTTCGTTCCACCGGGCGCGTGGTCCTCCACGGGACGTCGCCGACCAGTCTATTTGGCGACTGGTATAGTGGTCAACTGGTAAGACCAATGGCGCCGGGCGAAGGGCGCCGGGGACGGGATCGAATCGGAGGCCCGAGCCATGATCGAGCGACACCTCACGTTCACCGTGGATCCGGGCCAGGCCGAGGCGTTCGAGCGGTTCATGACTGGCGAATATGGTCCGGCGATGGCGAGGTCGCCGGGCTTCGTGCGGCTCGACCTGCTGCGCGCAGCGGACGACCGGAGCCGCTACCTGCTGGCGTTCCGGTTCAGCGACGCCGACAGCGCGGCTGCATGGCGCACGTCGGAGGTCCACCAGGCGCTCCAGCCCGCGCTCCAGGCGCTTCACGCGGGGCATGACGGTCCAGGGGTACGACGTCATCGCCTGACCCGCCGTGGCGACGGCGGGGACCGCTCGCCCTGGTGTACCCGCCGGCGACCTCGACGACCGCCCAGGTCCGGCCGCCATCGCGCGTCATCAACAGCTGGCTTGCGCCACCGGTCGGGTGGCCGATCGCGACGCCCTGCGCGTTGGTCGTGAAGCCGAGCTCGGAGAATGTGCCGGTCCCAGCGAGCGTGGCGACCGTCGTCCACGACGACGCCCCGTTGAACCTGCCGATCAATGCGGTCGTGCCGTCCGCCTGCGTGCCCGCCGCAACGATCGTGGGCTGGCTGGGAGCCGTCGTGACCCCCGAGAGCGCCGTGATCGGGAGGGTGCCGGCCTGCTCCGTGAACGTGGCGCCCCCGTCAGCCGACGTGAACAGGTGGACGCCCTCCGGCGTCGACCACAGCCCGATGTCGCACGCGGCAACCAGGCTCGAGGCGCTCGAGGCGGCAAGCCACCCGGGTCCGGCGGTACCGAGGCACGGCGGCTGCCAGGGCTGCCAGGCGCCGTCGACCAGGCGGGCGCCACCGACGACGTCGCGATTGAGCTGGACCAGCCAGCCTGCCGTCCCGTGGAGCACGATCTGGGTCGCGGGCACCGGTCCCGCGCCGATCGGCACCGTGGTGGAGGAGAGCTGCAGTGCGTCGCCGGTCGTCGGCCCCGACGCAATCCGGATCAGCGGATCGCCACCGGACCAGAACGCCACGTGGACCGTGCCCGCCGCCGCCTCGAGGGCCATCACCTGCGGCGTGCCGCCGCCGGGAAGGGCCTCGCGGTGCCACGTGTCGCCGCCGTCGTGGGTTGCCCACAGGTCCGGCCCGAAGGCCCAGCCATCGAGCGCGCTGGCGAACCGCAGGCCGCGAACGCCGCTGGTCGCGGCCGCTCCGGCCACCACCTGCGTGTCGGGGGCCGGGATCCGCGTCCAGGTGAGGCCGCCGTCGGTCGTCGTGGCGATCACGGCGCAGGGTGAGCCGTCACACGTCGCGCTCCCCAGGACCCAGCCTCGCGACGCCGAGACGAACGTGACCGACACGGGCTCGAAGTCGGCCGGGACCGCGTCGGCGGTGCCGCCCGATGCCGCGGGCGATGGCGTGACCAGCACCGGGTTGCTGGGTGCCGGGGTGACGGGCGTGGCCGGTGGCGCCGACGCGACAGGGGTCCCGCTCGCCTCGGGCGATGTCGTCGCGGTGCCCGTCAGCGGTTGGCGCAGCAGCGAGCCGCTCGCAACGGCGACGACGACCACGGCGGCCAGCGCCACGCCCAGCGGCGTGATGATGCGCATCGCCGGAGCGATCCGCGCCCACAGCCCTGCGGGCCCGGTGGCCGGCTGCCCGATCTCTGCCCGGGAGCGCGAGATGCGCGCGACGAGTCGCTCCGGTGCGGGATCGGACGCTTCCGCGTCCAGCGCGGCGCGGATATCGCGCTCGAAGGGATCGCGGTCGGGCGGGTTCGTCGTCATCGGAGTGTGCTCCTGTGGTCCGTGGCCTCGACGCTCTCGCGGAGGTGACGCAGCGCGTAATGGAGTCGGGATTTCACGGTGCCCGGGCGGGCGCCCGTTCGCTCGGCGATCTGGTCGACGGTCAGGTCCGCCTGGTATCGGAGCGCGATCACCTCGCGATGCTCGGGCCCGAGATGCCGGAGCGCGGCGCGGATGGCGTCGGACGCACCGACGAGCTCGCCCGGGTCCGGACCACCGTGACGTTCGAGCGAGCCGACCGGGACGGTCTCGATCGAGATGGGCAGGCGCCTGCGCGATCGGAGCCGGTCGCGGCAGGCATTGACGAGGATCCGGCCGAACCACGCCTCGAACCGGTCCGGATCGCGCAGCTGGTCGAACCGGCGCCAGGCCGAGATCACGGCATCGTGGGTCGCATCCTCCGCCTCGCTCGCATCGAGCAGGATGATCCGCGCCACGCGGTAGGCGTGGTCGAGCGCCCGCCGGTCGAGCAGCGTGTCAAACGTCCGGGAGCGACGTACATCCGCCGGCTCGGGCAGGTCCATGCCACTCACGATAGGGGTCAGCCGCGCACCCGTCATATTCACCTGACGATCCGGCGGGCGTGAAACGTTCACCTGCGGCGACCGTGTCGGGCGCTCAGCGGCGCGGGCGAGACGGCTCAGGCGGCGGGCACCTCGACGGCGACCTCCGATGCTCCACCCGTGGATCCACGACGGACCCACCAGCTGGACTCGAGCCGCACCGTGTACCGCGACAGGTAGCTGGTCAGGACCACGGCGGCCGCCATCGCCAGCAGCACCGGTCCGAGCTCGAGCGCGCGGAAGCCGACCAGCCCGGCGCCCCAGCCGACGATCACCCAGTGCGTGAAGTACATCGCGATGACCCGGTGGCTCCAGCCGTAGACGATGCCCAGGTGCCGGTCCACGCGCTGATGCCGGGTCACCCAGTCGCACAGGGCAAGCCAGAGCAGGATGATGCCGAAGATCGGGACCGCGAACGAGAGCGGCTGGCGCCAGTAGGTGTAGACGTCGAACCCGGGGCGCTGGATGAGGAGCAGGACGCCGCCGATCACGAGCAGCACCAGCCCGATCCGGGCGCCTTGGCGGAACACGCCGCTCCGGTCGCGGCTCCGGGCGATGACGTCACCGAACACCGCGCCGGCGAGCGCATACGCGAGCCACGGCACCACCGCGTAGTAGACGTTGGGCGCGCCGCCGATGAACGGGGTCAGCGGGCCGTCGAGGATCGGCGTGCCGAACGTGGCGCCCTTGACGAACGGTGCCACCAGCACGAGCGCGCCCGCGAGGACGAGCCAGGTCCAGCCGGGCCGTGATCTCACGCGGAGCACGGCGATCACCACCAGCGACAGGCCGACGACGTGGTGGAGGTCGACCGTCGTCGCGAGCCACCACTGCGTGTACGGCGCCACCTGGTCGGCGGTGATGACGCCGGTCGCCTCACCCAGCGTCGCCGGGATCACGCCCCGCAGGAAGTTGAGGACGTAGCCCAGGAACACCAGCCACAGCCCGCGGGCCACCAGCGGGCCGGCTCGGCGCCCGGGCGGCGGCGCCGAGCGAGGCGCCCATGAGGAACACGAACACGGGTGCCGCCGTCGGGCCGGCGGCGTAGCTGATCGCCTCGCCGATCGGCGTCGTCCAGGTGCCGGGCACCCCCCAGTGCCACAGGATGTGCACCAGGATCATGAACAGCACGGCCAGCCCGGCCGCCAGGTCGAAGGCCCGGACCCGCTCGCGGGCGACGATCCCCGTGACGGCGTTCAGCTCGACCGGCTGGGACGTCTCCATGGGCGCCAACTCTACCCGGGGCGGCAACGTGCCCCCGGCCTGATCGCGGGCCCTCGCTCGAACGGGTCGTTCGGACATCGTGGATAAAAGCAGACCCGGTCGGGGGGTCCCCGACCGGGTCGTGGCCGAATCACCGCGGGTGCGGTGCGGCCCTACGCGCCGGCGACCGTCAGCTGCACTGCCGGGAAGCCGGCCGGCGTGTTGCACATGACTTGATAGCCGCCTACCTTGTGGTCAACGTTGTCGCTGCCGTGCTGCACACTCCTGACCGTGTACAGGAGCGTGCCGGCTCCCTGGAGAGCGGCTGGCCGTCTGCTGATACACCCAGTCCGGGATGTCGGTCGTCACGTCACCGCCGTCGATTGCGAGAGCAGTCGAGAAGATCCTGGTAGGTCGTCCCCGGCTTGACACCGTAGATCGAGGAGATCGAGCCCGCGACTTCTTGATCGGGCACGTACTCGAACCGCAGCATCGTCCCATCCGGGATCACGGTCGGACCAACGTAGGTGCAGGTCTCGCCGTCGAACGTGACCTTGACGCTCAAGCCCGGCGTCGTCGCCGTCGGTGCGGGTGACGCCGTGGGCGCGGGTGTCGCGGCCGTCGCTGGCGTCGGCTGCGGCGTGGGCTCGATGCTCGGTGCTCCGCTGGGCGCTACTGATGTGCCCGACGAGCAGGCGGCCAGCATGACCGCGAGCAGGCCGGTCACGAGATGCCTCGTCCGCATTATGTGACCCCTTTCCGCCTCGCTACCCGGTCCACCACTGGCCGGATCAGCGGCGCCACGATGGGCCCCGCGCCTGAGCGCCGGATTAGCGGTCGGCGAGAGATCGATGAGCAGCCTCGTTGCGTGGCACGCTGGATCAAGGAAGCGCCTCGAGACGGATCCCTTCCAGCAGATCGATCTCGCTGGCAATGGCAACCTCCGGGGAGCCTGATGGAATCCCGGCGACGCGCATGGCCGATTCCGGGAACGCGATCACGCCCAGTGCCCGTGGCATCCGGTCAGACGCGTCAACCAGGAATGTGCCTGCCGCCAGCGCCGATTGCAGGAGGCCGGCCATGTCCCGCTCGGTGTCGGTTCGCGTCGCCACGGCACCCGGGGACGCGAGCGGGACCAGCCCACTTCCCGAATCCTCGCTGATCAGCCGGCCCGCGAACTCCGTGCCGAGCAGGTACTGCACGAAGGACCTGACCTCGGGCCGGTCACGAAGCACGACGAGCGTGTACACACGCCCACGCAGCTCGTTCGCACCTCCGGCGCGGACTGGGAGACGGACCGGGGTAAGGTCGTCGCGGATGCCTTCTTCCCACGTCGCCCGCTGATCGCCGCTCGCGTGGATCAGCCAGCACTCCGGCAGCTCGCCCGAGCCCATCTGGAGTGCCGCCCACGCCGCCGGCGTCCGAATGGCCGTCTCAGGGCCGCCGAGGACAGCGCCAGTCTGGCGGATCAGCGCGTGATAGCGGCGAAATGCAGACCCGATGGCAAGGCTGAAGCCGGTTCGCCCGGCCGCCCAGGAGTCGAATCCGGGCGCCGTCAGTACATCGAGCACGAGGTCCTCGATCAGGTCGGCGCCATAGGCCCCGTCATGCTCACCCCCAAGGAGGCCGAGACACCACGGCGCGCGACCATCCTGGATCATTCGCTCGACGAGCTGCTCCAGTGCCTCCCAGGTCGTCGGTGGCTCGTAGCCCGCGGCGGCGAACGCGTCGGCCGGGTACCACAGCAGACCGGAGACCGTCGCCGCGACCGGGGCACCGACGAGGCGCGCGGCCGTGCCGTCCGAAGCGCCGGCCGACGGCTGGACCCGGCCGAGATCGGCCAGCGGGCCCGCCTCGAGCGTCGCGAGGTCGGCCGGCGACAGGACCTCGTCCAGCGACAGAAGCAGGCCCGCACGAGCCAGGTCAGCGACGTCCCCCGAGCGAGCAAGGATGGCAACGTCTGCCTGCTCGAGCCCGGCTCGAGGATCTCCGGTGCCGTCGTCATTCGTGATGGAGATGGCACCGCCCCTGGTCGCATAGTCGGCCAACGCCCCGGCAAGATCGGCGGGCAGTTGTGAGACGACCCGCACGCCCACACCGCCGATGTTCTGGGCGACGAGATCGGTCATCGCCACCACGCCCGTGGCGGTCATGACCCGAAGCTCCGCGTCAAACGAGCGTCGATCCGCGGCCGGACATGCCGGCTGGTGCAGGTAGGTGCGGCATTCGTCGACGGTGAGCGACCGGCCGACCGAGGTCGCGGCGAGCTCGATCAGGTCGCGGGCCGGCAGCAGATAGACGCCGCGGGCACCGTTGGGGGGCGGCGCGAGTCGCACCCCAACGGGGACGTCGCCCGACGGGTACGGGACCCGCGCCCGTTGAACGGCCCAGTGCAGCGCATCGAGCGCCTCCTCCGTGATCCACCCCCGATCGGCCGTCGCCCGCGCCGCCTCGACGGCCAGCAGCAGGGCCAGCGTCGGATCGGTGTCGAGACGTCCGTTCGCGGCAACCGCCAGCTCGCGCGCCATGGCGATCGCTCGATCCTCGCGGGCGCCCTCGGCCTGCCGCCAGACGACGGCGAGCAACCCCGAGACCCCGATGATGCCCGCGAGGAGCACCGCCATGAGCGCCCGGAGCCGCGTCGACGCCCGGCGCTCGAGCCGGCGCTCCTGGTCGCGGCGATCGCGCTCGGCGGACTCGATCCGTCGGCGTTCGACCACGCTTGCTTCGAGCAGCTCGCGCTCAAGGCCGTCGAGGCGGATGTCGGTGGTGGCGCTCCAGGTCTCGAACAGATCGAGACGGCTGCCGGAGAGCAGGAAGCCGGGATCTCGATCCGCGGTTGCCCACTCGGTGGCCAGGGCATTCAGCCGCCCCTCCATCCAGAGGCCCTCCTCGGCCTCGTGGATCCAGCCCGCAAGTCGCGGCCAGTGCGTCAGCAGCGCTTCGTGTGCCGGCTCGACTGTCGCCTGGCTGGTGCGTGGATCTCGATCGAAGGCCACCAATCGCCATCGTCCGAAGGCTTCGAGCACGGTGTCGATGCGCTCCTGCGTTGCCTCGATCGAGCGCAGGTCGTCCACCACCACCCGGCGGGCGGCCACGGTCCGTCCTTCGCCCACCGCGACCATGCGCAGGAACAGTTGGCGGGCGACGTCGCGGGACAGTTGGTCGAGCGACGCGAACACCGCCTCCGCACGACGTCCGACGGCGCCCGCGACCCCTCCGATCGCCGCATAGGACTCGCGACTGAGCCGCTGCCCGTCCGCTCGCTCGAACAGCTCGGTGAGGGCGAACTGGAGGAGCGGGAGCGCCCCGGGTCGGTTGACGACGTCCGCCTCGAGGTCTGCTGCCAGCCCCGGCTCGAGCTCGACCCCGACGGCGGCGGCCGGCCGTGCGATCGCCCGCTCGAGCTCGTCGCGGGTCAGTGGGCTCATGACCTCGATGCCGTCCCGGACCAGCGTTCCAAGCTCGGCGCTGAGCAACGGCCGATCGAACCAATCCGCTCGCAGGGACGAGACGACGACCGGTCGTGGCCCAGGCCCCGTCAGGGCGGCGGCGATGCCGCCCAGGAACCTGGATGGTCCGGCGGGGTCCGTCGCGAGCGCGAACAGCTCCTCGAGCTGGTCGATGACGAGGAGCAGCCGGCGCGGGTCGGCGGCAGCGGCCCGTGAGAGTGTGGCTGCGACATCGATCGGCTCGGCCACCATCGCCGACCCCGGCCGCGCGTCGTTTGCGATGACATCGTCCAGCGCCCGGAGCAATGCCTCCTCCGGGCGGCTGCCAGGGAGCATCACCGCGATCCGCCACTCCTCGTGAACGGAACGTGGTGCCCGGAGCAGCGGCAGCAGCCCGGCGCGGATGACGCTCGACTTCCCGCTTCCGCTCGGTCCGACGAGGAGCAGCAGGCCGCCCGCCCGCGACACGACCTCGAGACGTTCGAGGAGCCTCGCCGCGAACATCTCGCGCCCGAAGAAGTCGCCGGCGTCCGCCTCACCAAATGGCCGCAGGCCCTTGTAGGGATTGCGTCGCCCGGACAAGGGTCGCGTGACATCGAGCGTCGCGTCCTGGCGCAGGATCGCCAGCTCGAGCGCCTGGAGCTCGGCGGAAGGGTCGATGCCCAGCTCGTCAGCGAGGAGGCGCCGACCCTCCTGGTAGACGCGCAGCGCGTCAGCCTGGCGGCCGGCGCCATACATGGCCCGCATCAACAGGGCCCGAAGGTGCTCCCGTAACGGCTCTTCGGCCACCAGGGACTCCAGCTCGCCCGCGATCTCGCGGCCACGACCGAGCGCGAGATCCGCCTCGAAGCGATCCTCGAACGCTCGCAGCCGCAGCTCGCGCAGGCGGGCGATCTCCGGCTGCAGGAACGCGAGGTCGGCCAGGTCCGCGAACGCCTCCCCGTGCCACAGCGCCAACGCGTCGCGGATCTGCCCGGCGGCGACGGCCGGTTCGCCTGCGAGGTGCTCATGACCTTCCCGCGCCAGCCGCTCGAAGTGGGCCGCATCGATCGCGTCGGGCTCGATGCGCAGGGAGTAGCCGCCGGCCTCGGTCGCGATCAGGCCCCGGGCGTTGCCGTCGTGGTTGTCGCGGGTCCCCGACTCCAGCGCCGTCCGGAGACGCGAGACGTGGAACGCGACGCTGCCGGCGCCGCTGTCCGGCGGAGAATCGCCCCACAGCGCATCCAGGATGCGCTCGGTCGAAACGGGCTGTCCGGCATGGACGACCAGCAGCGCAAGCAAGGCGCGCTGCCGCTGGGACGCGATCGCGGTCGCCCGGCCGGCATCGACGATCTCGACGCGGCCGAGGATCCGGATCTCCATCCGGCCCCCTTGCTACGTGGTCCGGCGGCGTCGGTGCCCGATGCTAGGGCGCAGGAGACGCAGTGGCTACGGCCGTCCGGCCTGCCGTATCGATGCCGCGGTCGCCAATCGGGCCCGGCATCCGGCGACCCGGCCGGGCCGCCGACACGAAGCGGGCCGGCCCGGAGGCCGACCCGCTTGAACGTGGGATGCGAGCGTCAGCTCACGCGCCCGGAATCGCGGTGGGGTTGCCCAGCACCGGGCACCGGAAGTCGGCAGCCTCGTCGCGGACCAGGACCAGCTCATCGTTGGCGGCCCGAGCCTCGAGATCCGACCAGCTGGTCACGCGGGTCGTCGGATCGCCGTTTGTCCACGTCGCGCGATAGATGGCCCACCGGCCGCCGTGGTGGCCGATCGTGCCCGGGGCGAACTCGGCGACGCCGAACTGGCTGTCGGCCGTCGAGTTGGTGAAGATCGCGAACGGATCGGTTCCGGTGCCGTCCGGCACGTTGGCCTTGTTGCCGAACACTCGGTAGACCTGGTCGTTCGCATAGACCGCACCGAAATCGCGGCTCGCGGATACCGGACCGGCGAACGCGGAGAGCGCGAGCAGTCCTGCGGTGATGGCAAGCATCAAGCGCTTCATGGATCCTCCATTTCCTTGGCTACGTCGGCGAATGCCGATCCAGGAGCCGGAGTCTCGACAGGCGCGATGTCAGCTCGATGACGAACCGTGACGCGTCGGTGACAGGCGGGCTCGATCGGCCGGGCCGCGCCCGACCTCGCGTGACTCTCCGTGTGCGTCAGGGGAGATATCAGCCTGGCGGTTCCTGACCAGGAGGAGGCGTTTCGCGCCGCAACCCCGTGGCTGGGCGCCGGCTTGATGCGCCGGGCGAGTCGGCGCGCGGGAAAGGCGTCGGCGCCAACGAGACGTGCCGGCGCCAACGAGACGTGCCGGCGCCAACGAGACGTGCCGGCGCGAACACGGATTACCCCGGCGCCGTCCCCGTATTGTCGCCGGCGATGCTCTCGAGCTTGCCGAGGCTGGTGGCGACGATGATCCTGCCGTCGACGATGGCCGGAGCCCCCGGGACACCGGTCACCGCGAAGTTCCAGATCTCGGTGTTCGTCGCGGCGTCGATGGCATGCACCTTGCCGTCGTCGCTGGTTGCGTAGAACACGCCGCCGACGTATCCACCGTCGGGCACCGACGATGACCCGATCTGCAGTGGATCTCCCCGCAGCACGCCGGTCGCCGCGTCGAGCACGTAGAGCATCCCATCGGCCCCCTCGGCAAACACCCGGCCATCGGCTACCGCGCCGATGCGCATGCTGGCGCCCGACGCTGCCTGGAACGGCGCCAGCCAGGACGGGGTACCCGTCGCCGCATCGAACGCGTACAGGTAATGGAGCGCGGCGTCGCTGGGATCAAGTCCGCCGGCGACATACACCCGTCCGCCGGCAATGGACGGGGCCGAGGTGTTCCCGGGCTCGAGCGGCTCGCGCCACAACGACCTGCCGGTCACGGCGTCGAAGGCGCCAAGGCTTGCAGCATCGGCGGATGTCGAGCCCGCGGACCCGGCGAAGACGCGCCCGTCCGCGGTCGCCACCGCCCCGTTGATCTCGCCGGAGGTTGTCGCCGCGGGCCAGGAGAAGCCGCCAGTCGACACGTCGAACGCGTACACGCGGTTGTGGCCTCCCGCGAACCCGACGCCATCGCTGACGGCGGCCGCCGAATGCACCGCGGCGAACGTCGTGATCTTCCAGCGCTCCCGTCCGGCGTCGGCGATGTCGAGGGCATGAACGATCCAATTGTCATCGCCGAAGATGAGCAACCCATTCGAGATGGTCATCCCGCTGTTGATCGCGGCGCCCACGGACACCTCCCACAGGAGGGTGCCGGTCTGCTCCGCGAACGCTGACACGAAACCGGACTGATCGGCCACGTACACCACACCGGAAACGACCAGCGGCGACCACGGCCCAACGGGCGCCCTGAGCGTCTGGCTCCACTCGATCCGGAGCCTGCCGGCCGGTGCCGGCCCGGGCATCACCCCCGAGCGATCGGGGCTCCCGTGATAGGTCAGGACGGCGGACTGTTGGAACGGATCGTGGCGGCGCGATCCGACGAGCAGCAGCGCGCCCAGGAGCGCGAGGACCAGCAGTGCGACGACGCCCACTCGCACGAGAGGGGCGGTGGGCAGCGCCAGTCGCGTGTCGAACGCCGGACGTCCGAGCTGCGGGGTGGAGGCAATCGCCGCATGGATGCCGGCAGCCAGGTCGGACGGGACTCGGACGCCGGCCGCGGGGGTCAGCGCGGCGCGGATCGCGTCATCGGTCAGGTGCATCGAGTTGCTCATCGTCGTTCGGCTTTCAGCGCGCGCTCGAGTGCGTTGCGAGCGTTGGAAAGTCTCCATTTCACTGTGCCGACCGGCGAGCCCGTTGCTCGCGCGATCTCGGCAAGCGGCGTGCCTTCCACGTAGTGGAGGACGAGCAGCGCCCGGGACGTGCCGTCGAGTCGGGCGAATGCCCGTTGGATCGCGTCACTTTCGGCGAGCGTTTCCGAATGAGCCGGGACGCTGGGCTCGATCCGCCGCCCGCGGCTTTCCGGATCCGCGTCCACCGCAAGCTCGCGGACCCGAACCCGTGAGCTGCGACGCACGTGGCCACGCGCAGCGTTCACCAGGATCTGCGAGAGCCATGCGTCGAACCTGTCGGGGGTGCGCAGGCGAGGCAGCTCACGCCACGCGAGCACGCATGCATCCTGGGTCGCATCACGAGCGTCGGATTCGCTGCGCGTGATCGCCACCGCCAGGCGGAACAGGCGATCGAGGCGCGGCTGGATCAGCAGGTCGAACGCATCGCGGTCGCCCGAGGCGGCTCGCTCGATGAGCGCTCCGTCCCGATCGTCGAATATCGCCTCGAAGGTCGTGGCCACCGATCCTCCAAAGAACATCGCCGACGTTGCTGCTCAGGCCCCGTGGAGCCTATCGCGTTGCGAGCGGTCAAGACGCGGGAACGCGGCCGGGATCGGGACCGTCGATCGACGATCGATGTCCGATCCCGGCCTGGCTGCACCTTCAGCCTGTCGTCAACAGCCGAAGCATTGGTCGGGCGAGTTGCCCGTGATTCCGGAGTTGGTCGCCTTGTATGTCTCGCCGACCAGGTAGATCCCCCCGCCCTCCAGGGTGGCTCCCGCCGAACCGGTCACGGCGTTGCCGGTGACGGGGCTGTCCCACAGGGTCAGCCGCCCGCCTGGCGGCCCGTCCGGGATGGGCGCGTCGTAGATGCCGCCCCCCTGGGCGTACGCATCGGCGCCGTAGGCTCCGGCGGTGTTGTCCCTGATCGAGGTCTCGCGCAGGGTCATCCCGCCGTAATCCGTGAGCAGTGCGCCACCGCCCGCAAATGCCGTGCCGTTCGGGGCGGATGCCGTCAGGTGGTTGCCCCGGAACAGGCTGTCCGAGATCGTGCCCGTGAAGATCGAGGCGCCGGCGAGTCCGAACGCGTTGCCCTCGGCAGATTGCACGTCGACCGTGTTGTCCGTGAATCGGCTGCCGCTGATCGTGCCGTGCAGCTCGCCGACGGCCGAGTCGCCGAACGCGTCGCCGCCCGAGAGCGCGTGCGAGCTCACCGAGTTGCCGGACACGACACTGTCGTCGAGCTCGAAGTTGTTGACGCCCCAGTCGACGTGGATGGCGCTCGAGAAGGCGTTCGCGTAGCCGTCCGTGTTGGTCATGCTCACGGAGTTGTTCGAGAGGGTGCTTCCGGTGATGCGCCCGGACTTGACGCTGTCGCCCAGGTGGATCCCGCCGGCGATCGCGAGCACGTCCACGCTGTCCGGCCAGGACGATGAAAGCGTGGCGCTGTTACCGGACACCGAGCTGTCGTCCATGACGAGGGACCCGCTGCTGAGGAAGATGCCGCCGCCGTCGGCGAACCGGCCATTCGGCGCAGCTGCAGCCACGGCGTTGTCAACCACTGCGCTGTGCCGGATCGTCACCGCGCCGAGGAAGCTCATGATGCCCCCGCCCTCCGCATCGGAGGAGACATCGTCGGACAGGCCGGTCGCGGCACCCACCAGGTTGTGGCTGACGGTCGTGTTGACCAGGGTCAGGGTGCCCGACGAGTCGATGCCGCCGCCGGCCGCGTAGGCGTACGGACAGGAGCCGCCCGGGCACGGCGCCCCGCTCGGCACGGTGTCGGTCGTGGCGACCCGGTTATTGGTGATCACGCTGTTCCTGATCGTGACCGTCGCCCCGAGCAGCGAGCCGACGCCACTCCGTGGGATCTCGATCCCGCCCCCGAACGCTCGCACGCCGTCCTTCCCGAACGAGCTCACCGACTGCGGGCTCGTCCTGGTGACGCCATTCCGGATCGTGAGCCCATCGATCGTTACGGTGGGTTCCTGCTTGGCATTGAACACGCCGATCGTGAGCACGGGCCCGCCGCCCTGGATCCGCGTGACCGATGCCCCCGCACCGGCGAGGGTCACGCTCACGTTGATCGTTATCCCGCCGGCGTAGTTCCCGGGATTGATGTGGATGGTGTCGCCGTCATGCGCGGCATCGACGGCGGCCTGCACCGACGCGTAACAGCCAGCACCGCCGACGCACAGCGAGGTGGCGGCAACCCCTCCCGGCAACGTCGCGGCCGCCCCCCAGATCAAGATCGTTGACACGATGGCTGCTCGTGCGCGGCCCAACCGACCGTTCATGTCCTGACCCTTCCCATGTCGCCAGGACCCTCCCGTCGGTCCGGCATTCGCGAGGACCCGCCGCCCGCGTGGCCAGGGGTCCTGCGAGCTGCCCGACCGGACCCGGGACGTGGTCCGATCGTGAGATGCTCGCCAACGACCGAAGGTTGGCGGATTCTTCATGCGGGTTGTCGCCGGGTACGGGGTGGCGAGGCCGGCGCCGTCAGGCTTGCAGGTAGGTCAGGACGGCCAGCACGCGTCGATGATCGGACGGCGCCGGCTCGAGCGCGAGCTTCGAGAAGATCGTGCGGATGTGCCCTTCGATCGTCTTGAGCTCGAGGACGAGGCGCTCCGCAATCGCCTGGTTGGAGCGGCCCTCGGCCATCAATGCGAGCACGTCCCGCTCGCGCGCCGTGAGCTCGTCCAGCGGCCCGTGCGGCCGCGCACGTCCGAGCAGCTCGCCGACGATCTCGGGGTCGATCACCGAGCCACCGGATGCCACCCGCCGGATCGCGTCCAGCAGGTCCGCCTCGCGCATGACCCGGTCCTTCAGCAGGTAGCCGACACCGGTCGCATCCGCGCGGAGCAGCCGGATCGCGTGGCGAGTCTCGACATGTGCCGAGAGGAGCAGGATCGCGGTCGCCGGGTGGCGTTCGCGGATGGCGATCGCCGCCTCGAGGCCCTCGGTCCGGTGCAGTGGCGGCATCCGGATGTCGAGGACGACCACGTCCGGGCCGTGATGCTCGACCAGCTCGAGGACACCTGCTGCGTCGCCGGCCTCCCCCACGACGTCGAATCCCTCGTCGGCCAGCAGGTGCGCGAGCCCCGAGCGAAAGAGCACGGAGTCGTCGGCCAGGACGACCCGCAGGCGACGCCCGCCCGGGTCGGTCACGACAGCGGGAGCCTGGCCCGGACGGTCGTTCCCCCGCCCGGCGGGCTGTCGATCGCAAGGGTGCCGCCCACGGCCTGCGCCCGGTCGTTGAGCCCGCGGACACCCGTCCCATCGGTTCCCTCGTCCGCCCCACCGCGTCCGTCGTCCGCGATCCGGAGGTCAAGGGTGTCCCGGTCGATCCGCCCGGTGATCGTCACCTGGGTTGCCTCGGCGTGCCGGATGGTGTTCGTCAGCGCCTCCGCGACGATGAAGTACGCGGTCGTCTCGACCGCTGCCGGCAGCCGCCGGTCTTCGATATCGACCTGGACGGGGATCGGGAAGCGGCCGGCGAGGTCGCGAACGGCGGGCGCGAGACCGCCCTCCGTGAGGGAGGGTGGATGGATGCCGCGCGCCAGCGCGCGGAGCTCGCGCAGCCCGTCCTCGAGCTCGTGGCTCGCCTCGTCGAGGATTCGCGCCAGCTCGGGGTCGGCATCGGCCCGACGGTTCGCACGCCGGAGCGTGAAGCCAAGCGCCACGAGCCGCTGCTGCGCTCCATCGTGGAGATCGCGCTCGACCCTCCGCCGCTCCTCGTCCGTCGCTTCGACGATCCGCGTCCTGGACGCGCGGACCTGCTCGAGCTGTCCCCGCAGCTCGGCGGCCAGCCGCTCGTTCTCGAGGGCAAGCCGCGACGCCGCCGCGGCGCTTTCGACGAGCGACGGGTCGACTGCCGGGTCGTGGATCAGGACCGCGATCATGCGGTCCGTCCCCTCGATCCGGGTCGTGTCGCGCTGGTCGTTGTCGAACGGCAGCTCGGCCGGCCTGCCGGCTGGATCGACGTATCCGGCGCCGTCCGGCGTGGGGAACGCGAGCCGCAGGGTAGGGTCGTGCACGGCGCGCGCAAGCGCGGACTCGAGATCACCGGTCCTGACGCCGTCGAGCTCGCGTACCAGGTCAGCGATCGAGCCACGCTCAAGCCGCGTCTGAAGCAGCCCGATGAGGAACGCGATCGGCAGCAGGAAGTTCGAGAGCTGCGCGAGCGGCCCCGTGGACACCGTGAACAGCGTGTCGGAGCCGATCACGCGGGCGACGAAGAAGGTCCCGTTGACGACGAGCGTGATGGGGCTCACCCAGAAGACAGGGGCCAGCGCCCGACGCGCGACCGGCGAGCCGCGTCGCCAACGGTCGACGACGGTCCCTACGACAAGGATCGTCAGCACCAGGGCGCCGAGGTTCGCGACCATGCCCAGGCTGTCGGCAAGCCCCTCGTTCGGCCAGAGCAGCAGCGGGTTGCGGATCGCCCAGCTCGACGGGTACGGGTGCACCAGACGCGGACCGACCGTGAGGAGGAAGAACCAGGCGTAGACGGCGATCGTGAGGCGCCGCGACCAGCCAGCGGTCCGGCCATCCGGGAACGCGAGGTAGACGTGGGCGAGGACGACGAGCCCCAACACGTTCCACATGTCGCCGACGGTCCAAACGAGGGCGTCGCGGCCGTCCCAGCTCAGGAAGTCGACGGCACTGGCGAACCCCATGGCGATCACCAGCGGCCCGACCCGGTTGCCCGGGCGCGCGTGCCACATTACGAGGCCGACGCCGATCGTGAACAGGTTGGCGGCGAGCTGGACGGACCAGGTCCCGGCGTCGCCGCTGTCCCGGTTCGCCGCCATGAGCGCGAGGCAGACGGCCCCGACGAGAACGCCGGCCGCGATCACCCCGATGGTGACCGCGAGGCTGGGGCGGCCTGGCACCGTGCTCGCTCGCAGCCTCGGCGTCGCGGCTACCTGCTCGGCGGCCACGGTCGCTGGCTCTGTTCCGTCCTCTGGGCCGACATGCCGGCCATCGTGCCACCGAGGTCAACCCGCCACCACCGTGCGGGCCCTCGAAGGCGCCGGTGAGGAAGCAGGGTCGGCACGCGTTGCTTCGGGATGTTCAGGTCGAAGACTTCGGGGCAACGGCCGCGCCGAGCGGTCACGAACGGGAGACGGCCGATGGGCTCGCGAATCATCCGCATCCCGGACCCCTCGCCTCACGAACGTGTTGGCGTCAGTCGCATCCTTGACCCCGCCGGGACCGCGCTCATGCTCGCCGTCTCGGCGTCGGTCCTCGTTGCCTCCCTCCTCATCGGGTCGCTGTCGGCCGTCGCCGGCCACGGCCCGGGTGCGATGGTGGAGCGCCCAGGGCCTGCCCCGACGATGCCGACGCCCATGCCCGAGGCACCGCCGACGTCACGTTAGGAAATGGCCGACCCACCACGCGGACACTCGTCGGGGCCCGCGCGATCGATGCGTCAGCGGGCGATCGGGAGCGGGAGGTGCTCTGCCAGGACGCGGAACGAGCTGTTCGCAATCTCCCCCGCGCGTGTGATGTCGAAGGTGTTGCGCTGGAGCCCCTGGTCGACGACGAGGGTCAGCTCCACGTGGAACCCATCCGCTGTCCGGGTGAGCGAAGGCTCGATGGCCGGCGGGTCGGCCAGCAACGCGGCCTTTGCCGACTCCTCATTGTCCGATCCCGGACGCCAGTGAAGGTCGTCGAGCGAGGTGATCACGCGAACGATGACCTGCGCACCGCGGGTGACCTCCAGGTACGTCTCGATGTAGGCGCGCGCATCGGACTCGTCGTCGAGCTGGGCGCCGGTGGCGTCCACCAGATCGGCCCATGCGTCCTGGTCCGCGCTGAGCACCCGTACCGAGCCGTCCGGCCAGACCCCGACGTACACCTGCCACGGGTGTGAACCGGTTTCGTCCCTGGCCTGCCAGACGACCGTTCCCCGGATCCCGGGGACGGCGACCGGCACAAGCTTCGCCTGCCCATCGATCACCTGGTCCCCGAGCGGCTGCCCGATGGCCATCGCCACGGCGTGTCGATCGACGTCGCCCGTCGTCATTTCTTGCCCGGCTTCTTGTGCACTTCGTCCCACTGGTTCCCGTAGAACACGGCATAGCTGTTGTGGTTGGTGGACGTCACGAATGTCCCGTCATAGAACCACTTGGTCACTTCCTCGTCACGCGCCGTCGTTCGGCAGATCCTGTTGATCTCGCCGGTGCTCATGTCGGGGTTCGCCTTCTTCAACGCGTCCCGCTTGGCGTAGAAGGCCTTCAGGTAGCGCTGCTTCAGGTCGTCGCCGATGGCCGCGCCGGTCATGTCGATCCCCAGGCCCGACGTGACGGCGAGCCCCTCGATCTGCCGGACGACGGCCTCTGCCTCATCGGCGATCGAGAGCTTGATGTACGTGGCCCGATCCAGCGTCGTGCGGTCGGCCTGCTTGCCGGACTTGTACGTGTCGGCGTGCTGCGCCTCGTGCATCAAGGTGATCGCGGCCCCGCCGATGCCCAGCGTCTTGTTGACGTAGATCTTGCCGCCCTGGTGAAACGATCCCTGGCCGCCGTACTCGTAGTCGACGGGGATCTTCCACTTCTCGATGATCGACATCGCCCAGGTGCCCGTGTCGCTCGCCCGACACGCGTCCTCGATCGCCTTCTTCCGGGCATCTCCCTTGAGGCCCGTCCCGGTGGTCCCGGTGGTGCCCGTCCCTGGCTGGCTCGTCGCGTCCGCATCGGTCGGCCCGGCCGATGCGACGGCACGCCGTCTCGGTACCCTCTCCGGCCTCGGTCGCGGCCGGCGCCGCGGCTTCGACCGCGCCTGCCTCGCCTTCGGCCTGGCCCTCCACTTCCTGGTTCATCGTGGGGCCGGGGTGGCGTTGCACGACGGCGGTTCCCATGAGCCGCGCAACGGCGTGGTTGCCGGCGGCATGCTGGAGTTCCATCAGTGCGTTCGGCCCGTCGTGCGTGGGCAGGCTCTCGGCCGGCCCGTTGCCGGTTACGCGAGCGGCAGTGGTTGCACCATCCGCGCGATCCGCGGTGATGGCGGGGCGCGGCCTGGGCAGGAGGGTCCGATCGGGGTCGCGTCGGGCGAGCTGGCTCATGCTGCCAACCATTTTCGCGCGACGACGTACCGGAGCCAGAACCCTCGGTGCACCGCGATTGCCCGAACAGGCAGACCTCGCCGGTACGGCCCCGAGTCCGGTCGCGGCGGGTCGTGTCGCACGCGTGTCGCACGGCGTGCCGGCGTTGTCCGTGCACGGGCGCAAGGTTGATGCAACAGGCAGCTGCGGCTCGCTGATGGCCCGTTGGCGACGGCGGGCCTACGGTTCGGGCGGCTGGTGGGCGGTCGGGTCACTCGACCAGGGTCCCCCGATCCATCGGACCTTGAACTGCCGGCGGCAGTCGCGCAGCCACCCCGGTCGACCATTTCCCCCCGAACGAACTCGACGCGCCCACGAGGGCCGAAGGACGGAGGCGAGATGCCACAGAACGCCTGGTCGCCGAAACGCGAACGACAGTACGAGCACGTCAAGGAGAGCGAGCTCGATGCCGGCCGCTCCGAGGACCGGGCCGAGGAGATCGCTGCCCGGACGGTCAACAAGGAGCGTGCCGAGAAAGGTGAGACGAAAGCGTCCCGCCGACGCGCTCACTCGAGCTGACAACCGTGAGCTGACAGCCCCGCCGCAGATCGGGGCACATGTCTCGCCTGCGCCGGCACTGACGATGGGGCGCTCGCAGATCCTGCGGGCGCCCTTTCGTGCGAGCACTCCTGCAATGCCGCTGCGAGCGAGTGCCGCCGCGTGTATGACGAGACCGCGACGCGGATCGGATGACGATGCATCTCCCAGGTCGTATTGGAGGATCCCAGTGCGCTCACGCGTCATCCGCCTCATCGCAATCGCCGCCGTTGCCGTCGCGACCCTGGGGGCGTGTGCGCCGGTGGTCACCGCCAGCTCGGCCCTCGCCGTTCCCGGCGCGTCGGACACGACCAAGCCGTGAGCACGCAGGTGGACCGGGAGACGCGCGACACGGAGACGAGCCGAGATCGCTTCAACCGGCTGGCGGACAAGGTGACCAGGGCCCTGGGTTCCATTCAGGCGATGGTCCTGTCGGTCGTGGTCGTGATCGTCTGGGCCATCGCCGGTCCGCTGGCCAACTATTCCGACAGCTGGCAGCTGGTGATCAACACGTCCACCACGGTGATCACCTTCTGGATGGTGTTCGTGATCCAGAACAGCCAGGGCCGAGATGCCCGGGCGCTCCACCTGAAGCTCGACGAGATCATCCGGGCCACCGCTGACGCGCGCAACGAGTTCATCGTCGCCGAGCGTTCGACCGAGGCGGAGGTCGAGGCTCACGAGCATGAGCTCCAGGAAGTGGTCGCGAACTCGCTGACGAATGGGCCGAAGGCGCCGCCGCCTGCGACCTCGGCTGCCGCCCAGGATGCACCGTCGCCCACGACCGCGACACCCACGGGCGGGCCGGGCCTCGCCTCCGGCACGAGGACGACGGGGGAGCACCGCCGGCGCCGCACGAGCTGAGCCCGCCCGCCTGCAAGCGGCGCGCAAGGCCCGGGCAACGGCCCACGCGCGCGGTTGCGAGACCTCCACCGATACGGTCGACGCACGTGGCCTGGCCCAGCTCCAGCTGGATCGTCCGGGCCCATCACGGAGGATCCGGACCATGTTGTGGACCATCTTCGTCATCCTGCTCGTGCTGTGGCTGCTGGGCTTCATCGGCTCCGTCGGCGGCGCGTTCATCCACCTCCTGCTCCTCATCGCCGCGATCGTCCTCGTGGCTCAGCTCCTGTCCGGTCGGCGAGCGGTATAGGGACCCTGCGAGGCAACCGGAGCCGTCGCGTCGGGCGCCACGAGCTCCGGATCCAGCCCCGCAACCGGCCGGCCTTCGTGCCGGCCGGTTCTTTCCCGGCCAGCCGGCCGGCTTGAGCGGAGGCTTGTGACATGACGATGGTCGTTCGACGCTGCGCCCACTGCGGCTCCCTCGATCGGACACAGCACTGGGAGTCGCGTGACGCGGCTGCCGACCAGGGGGCCCCGGGGGCAAGCTGGGTCTGCCCGACGTGCGGCTCGTCGGATGCGGAGCTCGTCGATGACGACGCGCCGGACGAGCCGGGGATCGTGAAGCCGATCAACGCCGCGCCGGCGATGCACTGACCCTCGGACCGGCGACGCACTGGCGCTTCGGCCGGCCGGCCCACTGCCGCTTCCCCGGGCACGACGCCGTGGTGGAGCGACGCCGCGGCGGACGCCTCAGTCGACGCCCGCGTTGGACCCGTCCGGCAACGCGCGGCCGACCTGCTCGGTGGTGTCGGCGTCCGCATCCTCGAGCCCTCCCGGATCCTGCGCGATGGGCACCGCCCGCGCCTGGAGCCGTGCCAGAGCAATCTCCGCCGATGCCGCGATCGGCACCGCGAACAGCGCGCCGAGCACCCCGCCCACCGTTCCGCCGACCAGGAGGCTGACGAGGACCAGGAACGGCGAGATGCCGACGGTGTTGCGCATCACGATCGGGACCAGGATGTTGCCTTCGACGAGCTGGAGCACGAGGTAGACGCCGGCGACGACGAGCACGAGCTGCGTCGACATGGTGGCTGCGACCAGGAGCGCCGGGATCGCGCCGAGGAGCGGGCCGACAATCGGCACCGCCTCGAACAACGCGGCCAGCAGCGCGAGGAGGAGGGCGCCCGGGAGCCCGAGCAGCGTGTAGGCGATGCCCGTGGTGACGCCGAGGACGCCCATCAGGATGAGCTGGCCGCGTACCCACATGCCCAGCCGTGCCTCGATCTCGTTCCACGCGGCCCGGACGCCGGCGCGGCGATCTCCCGGAACGAACGCAAGGACGTAGCGCTGGATCCTGGCGTGCTCCAAGAGCAGGAAGCACACGATCGTGAGCAGTGTGGCGAGCGTGATCGCCCCCTCGGCGACCGTGGCGCCCACGGCGACGACGACATCCGGATCCGGCGGCGGCGGGGGCTGCAGGATTCCCGCAAAGGAGTCGACGAGCGCCGTGACCGACCGTGCGAGCGCGGGTGGCCTCAGGCCAGACGTCCACGCCCGCACCTCCTCGAAGAAGGGCGGCAGGGATGCGAGGAGGTCCTCTCCCTGACGGATCGCTGCAGGCACGACGATGAAGGCCAGGATCAGGACGATCGCGGCGAACGTGGCATACACGATGAGGATGGCTGACCGCCGCCCGAGCCCCGTCCGCCGGCGGATCGTGCCGATCGCGGGGGTAAGCGCGGACGACAGGAGGATTCCGGCAAACACGAGCAGGACGACATTCCGCGCGGCGATCGCGAGCCCGACCGTCCCGACGACGATCGACACGCCGAGTGCCAGGCCGATGCCGCGGACGGCCCATCGCGTCAGATCGGAGCGCACCGGCGGTCGTCCGCTTCAGCCCCTGAGCGCAACGGTGGCGTTCGTTCGGTCATCGGCCCATGCTCCAGCCGGTCGGATCGCGGACAAGCCGGCCGAGGCCCCCACGATGTTGCAGCCGGGCATCAGTTCCGGCGGATGTGACCCGACGGGCAGTCGTGCCGGGCCGATGGCCGCGCGGTGCCCGAAGCTCCGGGGGAATGCCGTTGTCACACGCCCGGTTGCCGTGGCCATCGCCGCCGCAACCGACATCGCGCCATCGTCTTTGGTGCCCGGCGCGCCCTCGCCGAGGCACTCCTCCCCCTCGCTCGGACGGCCGGCTCCCCGCCGGCCGTCCGGCGCGTTCCCGACCTGCAGGCGCCGGGCCGCTCGGCCGTCAGGTGCCGTGTTGTGCGTCCGCCACCGCGCTCGGTGGAGCGTCCATCAGCTGGCGACAGCCGCCTCCGCCGACGCCCGCCCGCTCGGCGTCGTCTCCGCCCCGCCGTGCGCGACCCTCGGCGTCGTCTCCGCCCCGGCGTGCGCGACCCTCGGATGGAGCGGCTCAGGGCGCGGCACGAGCTCGCCGCCGGTCCTCTCGACCACCGCCTGCATGAGGGACTCGTAGCCATCGGCCATGCGCGATGCGGAGAAGCGGTCCACGACGTCGCGCCGGATCCGGCTCCGGTCGAGGCCGGCCACCCGATCGACGAGGCTCGCGAGGTGGGGGACGTCGTCGCCGAAGAACCCGTCGGTTCCCTCGCGCACGATCTCGGGCAACGCACCGACGCGACGCGCGACCACGGGTGTTCCGCACGCGAGAGACTCGATCGCGACCAGCCCGAAGGGCTCCGGCCAGGCCCCGGGCATCAGGGTCGCGTGGCTGGACGCGATGAGCCGGTCGCGCGTGCGGGAGTCCACCTCGCCGACGAACTCGACACTCGACCCCGCGGCCTTGAGCGCCGGCCGGAACACGTCCCGGCCGTACGCCTGCTCGAGCGGCATCGACCCGATCTTGGCGAGGATCCGGAGCGGGCGTCCGACGCGCTGGGCGATCTCGATGGCGTCGACGACGCCCTTCTCGGGCGAGACACGCCCCACGAACACGAGGGCATCGTCGCGACGCTGCTGGAACGGGGCATCGTCAAGTCGCAGACCGTTGTGCACCACGGCCGCCCAGTCGCCTCCGGCTGCGTCGAGGCCTGGTGCGCGCTGATCGCGACGTGGTGGGCGGCGCTGCCGCGAAGGATGCGGGCAGCTGCCGGGTGATCGACCCGTCCATGGTGCGTGGCGATGACGGGCACGGGCGTCGCCTCCGCGATCAGGGCGCCGAGGTACTCGAGATGCGTGTGGATGACGTCGAACTCGCCACGACGCGCCCGCGAGATGACCTCGCGGGCGGTCGCCATGAGCCACGGAAACGGGTCCTCCCGGACGGGGGCGCTCCGCAACGCGCGAGGGACGGTCGCGACGAGGACGCCCGGCACCTCCGAGTCGCCGCTCGCGAAGGTGCTCACCTCGTGGCCACGCTCGTGGAGCTCGGAGACGAGCTCGAACACCACGCGCTCGGTTCCGCCGTATCCGACGGGCGGGACGCGCTCCTCCAGCGGTGCAATCTGGGCGATTCGGAGGCTGGTCATCAACGGGCGCTCCTCTGATCCGGGTCGTGCATCCGATACGGTCGCCGGTGGGTTGCGGCCGGCAGATCAGCGCTGACGCTCCGGACCTCACGTCGGCATTGCAGCCTGTCCATCCTCAGAGCCGGACGGTGACGCGCACATCGCCCGTGCGCCGGAGCACCTCCGCGCTCGTCGTTCCGCGCCATCGATGGAACAGCAGGTCGACGCGCGCTGCGCCGATCGGCAGGTCGCGGACGCGGATCATCGCGAGGTCCGGCGGCAGGACAGGGCGCACGATCTCCAGCTCCCCCCGTGGCGCGTTGGGGACGAGCCCCAGCATCGTGGTGAGGAGGCTCAGCGTCGCGGCTGCTGCCCATGCCTGGGGCCTGCACGACACGGGATGGACGACCGGGGCGCCGACCGCCTCGCGGTCGAACCCGCAGAAGTGCTCCGGCAGCCGGAACCCGGGTGCACGCCGGGCGGCGTCGAGGACGGCCCAGGCCACCGCGGTCGCCTCATCGTGGAGGCCGTAGCGCTTGAGCCCCGCCGCGGCGATGGCGCTGTCGTGCGGCCACACGGATCCGGTGTGGTAGCCGAGCGGGTTGAACCCTGTCTGGCCGGCTCCATAGGTCCGGATCCCCCATCCCGAGAACAACGGCGGCGACAGCAGGTTGCGCGCCACCGCCGGCGCGCGGTGCTCCGGCACGGCGCCGGCCCACAGGCAGTGGCCCACGTTCGATGCCATGGCATCGGCGATCCCGGTGGCGGCGAGTGCCATCGCGTAGCGCTCGTCGTCGGCCCGCCAGAACCGCGCATCGAAACGCTCTGCCAGGTCGGTCGCAGCCCGGTCGAGGCCGTCGGCGAGCGCGTGCTCGCCGCGAGCGCGCGCAAGTGGGGCAATGCGTCGCCGCGCTTCGATGGCGTAGGCCTGGACCTCGGCCAGGGCGATGGGCGGGTCCAGGATGCGCCCATCACGATCCCGCACCGCGTCGGACGAGTCCTTCCAGCCCTGGTTGCGCAGGCCACCGGGCGCCCGGGTCTGGTAGACGAGGAACCCGTCGGCGTCACGCGGGGCGTGCTCGAGCCAGCCCAGGGCACGGATCGCATGCGGCCACAGGCGGTCGACGAGCGCATCGTGACCCGTCCAGGCGACCGTCTCGGCCAGGAGCATGAGCCACAGCGGTGTCGCATCCACCGATCCGTAGTACCGCGCGAACGGGGTCTCGCCGACCCGCGCCATCTCGCCGGTGCGCAGCTCGTGGAGGATCTTTCCCGGCTCCGCGTCGGCGGCAGGATCGTCCCGGTCCGCCTGGAGCCGCGCGAGCACGGTCAGCGCATCCTCGGCAAGCTCGGGCAGGAACGGCAGGGCGGCGAAGGCGGCGATCAGCGAATCGCGGCCGAACAGGGTTGCGAACCAGGGGATCCCGGCGGCGAGGAAGTGCTCGCCCGGGCCGGGTCCGGGGGTGCGGAGGAGGGCCAGGTCGGCGATCGCACGATCGATGATCAGGTTGACGATCTCGTCATCGGTCTCGAGCGTGGCCGCGGCGGAGGGCTCGGGCGCCTCGCCGGGCGCGGGCCCGACGGCGGTGGACGCGGCATGCGCCGGCGCTTCGCGTGTCCGTTGGACCATCCGGCGGTCACCCGCCACCCAAGCTCGGCCTTCGCCGCGGGCGGCATGGCGATCGACCAGTCGGCCGCGGTCGACGCGGGTTCGGTGGCGGCCGCGGCTGCCACCGCGTCCGGGGCGGTGTCGAACTCGACCCTGGTTGTCAGCACCAGCCCGTCGGTTGCCCGGTAGCGGAACGTCGTGGTCCCCTCGTCGACCGTCGCGGGGAGAACCGTTCCGCGCCGTGGTCGCCGGCGACCCCGCACCTCGAAGATGTCGGCGCCGTCCGCGTCCAGCAGCAGCCGGATCGCGAGACGCTGCGGCCGTTCGGTGTAGTTGGTGATCACGAGCCGCTCGACGAGCGCCGGCGGCTCGATCCGGCGGATCCGCTGGAGCCCGATGGACTGCCGCGGCAGCGCGATCGTGACATCGATCCCGGGGGAGGGGTACGCGGCGAGTTCGGGGTTGGTCAGCTGCACGACGCCGGCGGCCGCGCCCGCCGGGTCCTCGCGCAGCAGGGTCGGAGGGTCGCCCTCGACGAGCAGGGCGAGCGTCGACAGCGCCCGGGTGTCGCCCATGTAGAGCCCGAGGCCGCGCCGATCAGGGACGATGTCCCCGCGTTCGTCGGCCAGGAGGACGAGGGCGCCCGCCTTGAGGACCCCGACCGAGCCGAGATCCGTCGCGGCGATGACCGGCCGGGGGCGCGCCGGGATCCGACGCGACGCTCCGCTGGTGCGCGTCGGGCTCACGCAGGCCAGGTGCCCGTGTCCACCAGTGCCTTGACCCTCCATGCGCCGGGCGGGAGCCGCAGGCGCGGCCGCATCCCGTGCGGGGCAACGTTCGCGGATCGCCCGCCGCCGGCGCGCCGCCAGGCCGCCCGATGGCGTTGCATCGGGGTTGCAGCGTCGCAGCGTCGCTGCGAAGCGCGCCGGCGTCGTGGATCCGGTCGCGGATCCGGTCGCGGGACACGAGCGAGGACCCCCAGCCGAAGCCGGAGGTCCTCGCGTCGCGGGGGGCTTACCAGACGGTCACCGGGGATCGTCGGTGTGGTCGTCCATCTCTCGCCGCATGTCGTCGCCGGCGTTCCGGATATCGTCGCCGGCGTTGCCGACGGCGTCGCGAACATCGTCCCCGACATTCGCGGCCTTGTCTCCGAGATCCTCCTCGCCATCGGCCTTGCGCCAGGCCTCCTTGGCGTCGTTCTTCACCCCGCGGTAGTCCTTCTTGAGATCCTGCATCGGTGGGCCTCCATTCATGCCTGCGCCCTGCAGGCACGCTGCCACCGTAGGCCCCGGGATCTGTCGGCGGTCATCTGCGCGTGGGCGTCCTCGTTTCAGGCCCCTTGCATCGCGGGACCACCCGAGCTGCATCGCGACACCTCGGGGGCGCCGGCGATGGCGCTGGGCTCCGGGCCCGAGCACGAATGCAAGGACGATGTCACGCGCCGGCGATGACCCGAGGTTCCGGCCGCACGCACGCTGCTCCTAGCCTGACGTCAACCAATGACACACGCGGACAAGGCACCATGAACAAGCTGTTTGACGACGCGATCGCGGCTCTCGGGACGGTGATCGCAACGCCCCTGGCACAAGGGATCCTGAGCATCGGCTGGGCCTGCCTCCTGATCCTGTGGATCGCGGCCGCCGCATGGGCATTCCGCGATGCGGGGCTCCGGGTCGACAACCAGCTGGCCCCGGCAGGGGTGGCGGTTCTGGTCCTTGCCGCGACGCCGCTCGCCTTCCCCCTCGGGATCGTCGTCTACCGCCTGGTCCGGCCACAGGAAACGCTGGCGGATGCGAGTGAGCGACGCCTGGCCCTGGCAACCCTGGAGGCTGCCGCCGACCAGGACCGGTGCCCGGCCTGCGACGCCCGGACCGACGAGTCATGGGTTCGATGCCCTGCATGCGGGACCACGCTCCGCATCCCCTGCCCGCACTGCTCGTCCCTCGTGGAGCCAGCCTGGACGATCTGCCCATGGTGCGTCGCGGAGCTGTCCGCATCGCCGGACTCGCGACCCGTCGTGTGGCCGGTCCCGACCGTCGAGGCGGCCGACCGGTCACCGATCCGCAGGATCCTGGGTGTGCTCCCCAGGTCGGCAGCCTCAAGCGCGCCCGCCGGTCCAGCGCCTCGCCGATCCGCCGGACGCGCGCGGCGACTGCGGGGCCTGCCCAACCCGCAGGCGGCTGCCGGGCGACCGGCCCAGGGCTGATCGGGGCTGATCGGCGGATCATTGAGGCGCTGTTTGCCTCCCGACGTGATCGGGTCAGCGACCCGCGTGCATCTGGGTACGAAACCGCCAGCTCCGTTCAGCGAGTCATTGCCTCGGCTCATTGCCCCGGCGGCAAGATCAGCAGCGGGCTGCCGTCACCGCCGATGACGCAGGCGCCATCGATCGGATCGCCTGCGCGGAAGACCACCTTCCCGGACGCATCGAGCACAGCGAGATCCGGATCGAACCGTGCGCTGAAGCCGTACGGCCAGACGATCTCGCGTCGTCCACCCGCGGGATCGACCATCCAGGCCAGCCGGGGATCGGTCGGGCTTCCTGCGAGCGTCGCGACCGTGCCGATCCCCGCGCAAGGGTTGTTGCCCTGGGGGAGCGTCGGAAGCGACGGACTGGGCATTGGCGTTGCCCCACACGCCGCGATCAGGACGACCACGGTCCCGACGAGCAGTCCACGTTTCATGATCCCGGCTCCCTCCAACGACGCAACGCTACCCCCAACCGAACACGACACAAGGGCCTCAGTGGCCGTGGCGGGGCGATGAGCGTGTCGAGGCAGCTCGCGAGCCGCGCCCGCAGGTAGCCGGACGCACGTTGGGGCCGACGAGGACGAGCTCGGGGCCGACAAGGGACGAGCGGCCGAGGGACGAGCCACGGCGGCCCGGTCGGCGCCGACCACGACGGACCGACCAGGTCCAGTGAAGGTCGCCGACCGGGCGGGCCACCATGACCCGATGCTGCTTTGGGCCGCCCTCGAGCCAGTGGCGGATCCGACGCGGCGGGGCGTCCGCCAGGTCCCGTTGGCGGCTCCCGAGGATGGGAGCGGCCTGGGCTCTCGTGCGATGGCCGGCGGCGTGGCCGGCCTCGACGGAAGCGGGACGTCGACCCCGTGAACGCGGGACCGGCGATGACGTGTCGCGTCCGGGTTGGCCGCGACGCCTTGAACTGTCCGCTCCAGCGGCCTGCGTGCCGAGTTTCGCGAGCGTCCGGGTCCGTAACGGATACGTTGCAGCGGCACGACGCCCGGACGGGGCCGGCTACCTGCCGAGCTGCCAGCTCCTCGGCGCGTCGGCGCGCCTACTATCGGTGGCCGCGGCCCCAGGTGCCGTCGTCGGATGTCGCGTCGTCATCGTCATCCGCCGGTCCCGGAAACCGGGGAGGGTGCACTGCCTGGCGCCGCACGTACTCAGAGCGTATCCGCCGCTCCTCGTCGGCGGCGCGCGCCGCCTGGGCCCGGCAGTGGGGGCAGTCCGGGCAGGTCCCGACCGGGAGGCGTGCAACGAGCGCCCCCACGACCAGGCTGCCGACCCCGACCAGGCCCACGATCGCCGTCGCATCAGACATCACGGCTGGTCCTTCCGCGGCCGGTGCCACTGACCGTGGCGGCGCCACTTGCTGTGGCGGCGCCACTCACCGTGGCGGCGGTCACCGGAGGGCGGCCACACGCCGGATCGTGAGCAAGCCGGCCGGCGCGCGACCAGGCTTCCGCCGCCAGACATCACGTCTCCGACGCACTCCCGGTGCTCCAGCGCCGCGAGTACTCCTCGGTGTGCTGGGCCCGGTCATCGGCGGCCGTCGCCGCCATCACCTGCAGGACCTCATCGACCGGACGGTCGTTCTGGACCGCGACGTCCCGGAGGTCTTCGTAGGTGAGGTTGTCGCCCATCTTCTGGTGAGCGTCACCGCATCCGCAGGTCAGGCACATGTCGTTCCTCCAATCATCATTCCGACGCGACCGGCACGGGCGCGCCGCTCGTGTCTAGCGCAGCAGGTTCAGCAGCGCGCAGGCTGCCAGACCGATCCCGGCGACGAGGATCTCCAGGATCCGCATCGAGCGCTCATCGACCGGGGTCTTGGCTGGTTGATCGGTACGGGTCGTCCACTCAGTCATGATCTGGCCACCTTCCCAGCTCGCCGAAGCGAGAGCTAGACATCAGCACTGCTGCGGCCGATGCCGGCCGCGGCGAGGATCACGAGCTCGAGGATCGTCCAGCCGACCAGGGCAACAATGGCTGCGACGTCGAGGACCGACCCGCTGGCATGGACGGCGTCGGTTCGAAGGATCCCTTCGAACGGTGCGACGAGCGGTGCGCTCAGGTTGTAGATGCCCTGGACCAGCCCGTTGCCCCGATCGGCGTCGAGTGCGAGCAGGATGATTCGAAGGCCGATCACCAGCTGGATCAATCCGAAGATGAACGTGATGATCCGGCGGATCACCTCCACGCCACTCGGGTACCGGCTGACGCGCTCGCTGACGACCGACCGGCTTGTCGCCGGCGATTCGACACTGTCGCTCGAGACGCGACGAACGGTCACTTGCTGCTCATCCATGAGGATCCCTCCTCGTTCTGATGTCGTTTGGCCGGCCCGAGGTTCGCTCCCGGGCCGTGCTCACGAGGCTTGCACATGACCCGCCCGGCGCAGCGTTTCGCGGTGTCACCGGCGTGTTACAGGCGCATCGGGTGGGCACATCCGCAACGCGGCCGCAAGGCCGGACGGACGCGAGCGGGACTCATGCCGGGCAAAAAGAAGGACCGACGACGCGGCGTTGGCCGCATCGTCGGCTGGGGTTTGCCGCGGTCAGGAGGCGGACGGTGCGGCGCTCTCGAGGACCGGGGCGCTCTCGCTCGGAGCCATCGACGGCGACTCGGACATGGAGGGCAGCTCCATGGACGGCGACGTGATGGGTGCGGACGACTCGGCGCCGGGGATGGTCGGGCTGGACGAGGTGCCATTGCAGGCGGCAACGCCGATGCGCGACGGTTCCGCTCAGTGCCAGGGTCAGGAGAACGCGCTTGATCATGGTGTTACCTCGGCTGACTGGTTGACTGGGTTGACTGGGGGGATCCGAATGGCCGAAGGCTCACTCGAGAACGCCCGAAACCTAGCCACACCCACCGTGCAACGGCCTGACGGACGACAGCGCGACGCCTTGCACGAACGTCACAAGAGATCCCGTCGACTGGCCCGCGTCATCCGCACCCGGAGGCCAGGGCGAGCGGGCGGATGTTCCCCTACGCCCGACGATCGGCGACCGCGATCGCGCCGGCCGCATCCGGACTGGCGAGGCCGGGCAGCGCGTCCCGGAGCGCCGCCACGGTCCTCGGGGCCCGGCGCAGGGATGGGTCCAGGATCGCGTCGATCGGCGTGTAGTCGATCATCGTCGCGGCGTCGGCGACCTCGATCCGGTGCCCGCCCACGCCCGCCGGGCACGCGAAGAAGTCACCGGCACTCAGGAGCTCGATCTCCCCGCTCTGCCAGTGCAGGAGCATCGTGCCGTCGATGACCTGGCCCCAATGGGGAAGCTCGCACCAGCCGTCGCCGAACCCGCCGATGGGGCCGAAGATGGACCGGGTGAACACCCAGCGGCCCATCACGGCTGACACGGTATGGACGGTCCCGGCGGTCCCGGTCCGCGCCCGCGCCCCCACGATCCGGACCTCCGTGGGCGGCAGGTGCGGAACGGATGTCCTGCGCACGGATTCGATGCCGCGGGCGCGACGCCCCTCGGGCGAGTCGTCGATCTCCGCGGTCACGGGCGCGAAACCGGCGATCACCGCGCGTCCCTCGGCGAAGAACCGATGGGTCCGTCCGGGGGCCACGTAGAAGGCGGTCCCAGGCCCGAACACGCGCTCGTGGCGGCCGCGCAGCAGGATCTCGCCCTGGTGGACGATCCCCCAGTGCTCCCGGCTGCAGGGTTCATCAAGGCTGGTACCGGCCGATCCCGTGGGTGGAACCTCCGCGAGGAAGAACGCCGCCTCGCCCAGGACGGCGTATCGCGTGAGCACGCCGCGCGATCGAACGGCTCTGCAGTTCCCGAGGTGAGACGCGCATCGCCCCTCCAACATCCGCGTGGCTACCGATGCCGTCGAACGGAATGGCAGCCTACCGCACGTCCGCCGTACCGTCGACCGTGGGCTGCGACGGCGGTCGCCGGATCACGCCGCGGATCCCGCATCCGGGTCCGCGGCATCGTCCTCGGCACGCGGCAGGCTGAACCCGAACTCGGAGCCGCCGCCCGGCCTGGGTCGTGCCCAGATCCGCCCGCCCATGGCAGTGATCAGGCCCCGGCAGATGTACAGGCCGATGCCCGAGCCCGCGGTCTTGCGCGCCGTCTCGGGCGACCGGTAGTAGAGCTGGAACAGGCGATCGGCCTCGTCCGCATCGATCCCGATGCCCCGGTCGAGCACGCGCACCAGCACCTCGCTTGGCGTGGCCTCGGCCGTGATGGTCACGGACGTGCCGGCCCGGCTGTACTTGGCTGCGTTGGTGATGAGGTTCCGCAGCACCTGCTCGACATAGGTCCGCTCACCCGACACGACCGGGAGGTTCAGCGGAAGGTCGGTCTCGAACTCGATCCCGCTCCAGCGGGCGGACTCCGAGGTGATCACGGGATCGATGAGGTACTGGACGAGCAGGGGCTCGCCCTCGATCGTGATCCCCCCTTCGACCCTGCTCAGGGCGAGCAGATCCTCGACGATCCGGTACAGGCGGTCCGATTCCACCTCGATATGGCGCAGCATGGTCTCCCGCTCGTCCTCGTGGCTGCCCCGCTGGAGCACCTTCGCGTAGCCGAAGATCGTCGTGATGGGCGTCCGCAGCTCGTGCGACAGGACGCCCAGGAAGGCCTCCTGCGCCGCGGCGGCCTGGCGGGCGCGGGTCACGTCGCGGAGCACGACGATCCGGGAGGCGGCCTGGCCCCCGTCGAGCGGTGCGCCGGCAGGATCGGCCGCATAGGTCGCCACCTCGAGCCAGCGCCCGCCGCCGGGCTGGACCGTGATCGGTGGGGCGGGCCCGTCGGCGTCGTCCGCCCCGTCGGCCGCCGGACGCTCCGTCGCCGGCGATGCACTCCACGCCCAGCCACGTCTCCAGCTCCCGGATCCGCTCGGGCACCGAGCCGTCGAGGATGTTGAACGCGGCCTCGTTGGCGAGGGTGATCCGGCCCTCCACGTCGACGACCAGCACGCCGTCTCCCATCGAGCGGATCACGGCCCGCAGCTCCGCCGCCTGTCGCCGTTCATCGCCCGCGATCCGCGCCAGGCGCGCCTGGACATCGATGTGGTCGGTCATGTCGCGTGCCGTCAGGATCGCCGTCGGCGACCCGTCCGGGAGGATCACCTCCTGGAGCAGGACATCGACCGGTATCTGCCGGTCGCCCTGCTGGGCGAGCACATCGGTGTAGGTGAGAACCCGGCCTGGCGACGCCCGAAGGTCCGCCAGGCGCTGGCGGAACCCCGCCTCGTCGGACGAGGCGAGCAGATCGATGATGGTCCCTTGCTCGACCTCGTCGGGCTCGAGGCCGGCGAGGTCCGCGCCGCCGCGGTTCGCGTAGGTCACGCGGAAGGTCAGCGGGTCGAACATGTAGACCGCGTCGGCGCTGGCGTCGACGTTCGCCTTGAAGCGCGTCACCGCCGCGAACAGCCGGGTGCGCTCGGCGGCCACCGAGATCCGGTTCGCGACATCGCGGCCCATGGCCAGGTCGTCCGGGCCAAACGCGTCGGCCGCGCTGCTGCCCAGGACGAGCGAGCCCAGCCGGTCGCCGTGGGCGGTCAGGATCGGCGCGATCAGCGCGACCACCGTACCCAGCTCCGCCATGACGGCAACCGTCCTGGGGTCGCCGAGCCGCTCCGCCCACCCCTCGTCAAAGCGGACGATCTGCGGTTCTGCGGTGGCGTGCTCGCCGGCGAGCGCCGCACCGAGGTCGGACTGGGTCACGACCGCGAGGTGCTCGACCGCACGCTCGGTTGCCGCCGACGTCCCTGCGGTCGCCAGGACCTGGTGGTCCGCGTCGATCAGGCTGATCAGGCACCAGTCCGCGAGATCGGGTACGGCCTCCCGCGGCACGGACGACACCCCGGCCGTGAAGCTCGAGGCGGACATGATCCGTTCGCTCGCGCGGGCGACGAACGTGAGCCGCACCCCGGCCCGCTCGACGGCACGGAAGGCGAGATGCTCCTGGTGCCGCGCCAGCGCCCTGTCGAGCGCCACGGCGCCCTGATCGGCGAGCCGCCCCGCCAGGTCCGCTGTTCCGTCGGCGAAGTCGCGGCGGGCCGCGAACCGGAACACGACGAGACCGACGATCCGCCCCGCGACGCCCAGGGGCAGGACGGCGATCGATCCGCCGGCCGGCGAGCCCGGCAGCCTGTACGGCGGACTGTCCGGGTATCGCTCGGCCCACACGGCGGGATCGTCGAGAAAGATGGGCCGGCCAGTGGTCAGGGCGTCGCGCACGTGCGACCGGGGCTCCGGCGTGTACGTGCCATGTTCCGAACTGAACGGGCCGGCCGACTCGCCGGCCCCATCCGGGTAGCCCCGTGACGCAAGCACGACGAGCGCCGTGGCGTCCGGCTCGTCCGTGTCGATCCGGAACACCACGCCGGCCAGTGCGCCGAGGGCCCTCAGCCCGCGATCCAGGATCGCGTCGGCAACCTCCTCGGGTGTCGCGGCTCCCGCCAGGCTTGCTGTCACGGCCTGCAGACGTGCCAACCGTGCCCGGTCCCGCTCGGCGGCCGCTCGCCCCTGCTGCTGCACGATGAGCTGGGCCTCGCCGGCCTCGCGGGCCGCCTGCTCCTTCACGACCGCCTTGCGCAGCCGCGAGGTGATCATGGACAGCACGATGCCATTCGACACGAACACGGCAAGCTGGAGCGCGGCGAGCGACGACAGCGGCAGCAGGTGGTCGGTGTTGCTGAACAGGAGCAGGTCGGCGGCCGAGCACGCCGCGGTCGCGAGCAGGCCCCCGCTCGACCCCGCGATCCAGGCTGCCAGGATGACCGCCGAGACGTAGGTCAGGTAGCCCAGGTTGCCGCCGGTGTCAGCGTTGACCAGCCACTTCAGCGCGATCGCCAGCCCCGCCACGGCGATCGCGGCAGCGAACCGCAGGCTGTCCTCGGACGGCGACCAGCCCTCCTCGCGCCGGAGCAAGCGCCGCCCTCAGCGTGGCCGGCTGGTTCACGACGGCGCGTTCATCGGATGAGGCGGATTCTGCGTGCATCCGTCCGATTGAGGCATCCCGGCCGTCCGACGTCAAGGTTTCAGGCGCATCTCAGGCGCCGATCGAACCCGGATCACGCGGAGCGATCGAACCCGGATCACGCGGAGCGATCGCGCGGGCGATCGCGGATCTGTCGCGTTGCGACGGCGTTTTGACGGCGCACGGACCGGATCGACCCTCGGTGCGATGGCATCTCGGTATCGTGCATGCATGACGCTGACCCGCGCCGGACCAGTCGATGCCCATCCCGGTGGTCGCTCCGGGACGGGTGGCCGCTGCTGACCCGTGCACCTCTCCCGCGCCGCTCCCACAGCCGATCCGGCCGACCGGCGCCACGCGCCGGCAGGGTGGCTCCGCATGCGCTCCGGTCCCTTCACGTGGATGAACGGCGACGTCGCGCCACTGCAGGGGATCCAGCGTGCGCACCTCGACCGGCTGACCCGGTCAGGCACCGGCGTGCACACGGCACAGCGGGACCGATCTGACCCGGGCTCGCGATCCGAGGACATCGCGGGTGCTCTCGAGGTCGACCTGCTCCATGCCGAGACGCTCGGCTGGGACGCGATTCGCGCGTCGGCGTGGCGCTCGCTCCGCGACCTCGAGGTCGCGATGGCCGGCGATACCGGGCGCTTCCGCAACCGGCGGGACCGCCACGGGACCTGGCTGGACGCGGCAGCGGACGACGCCACGCCGGAGGCGCAGGTCGCGCATGGCCGCGTCATCCTCGGACTGGGTGAGGCAAGCCGGCGCTGCCCCGATCGGGCGTTCCGGGAGGCGGTGGCGGCGCTGCTCGACCGGGCTGCGTCGTGGACCACGGGCCTGACCGGGCTGCGCGCCTCGTCCGCCGCACTCCTGGGCTGCGACGCCGCCCGGCGGGCTGGCATCGACCAGGCCGCCGCGCCGGAGCGGCACCTGGTACCCGTGCTCGCCGACCACTTCGAGCGCGTCGCCTGGTCGCTCGACTGGCCCTGGCCGGAGCCCATCCTGACGCAGGAGTCGGCGATCAGCGCCCGCGCCCTCATCGTCGCCGGGCGGCGGATCGCCGACCAGCGGATGGTCGACATGGGTCTCGCCGTCCTGGAGTGGCTCGTCCGAACTGCGGTCGCACCGCGCGGGCACCTGTCACCGGTCGGCAACGGCGGCTGGTGGCCGCAGGGAGGGGCGCGTGCGCACTTCGACCAGCTGCCCACCGAGCCCGCGTCCATCCTGCTCGCGGCCGAGACGGCGTTCCTTGCCACCGGGGACCGTCACCACCTTCATGACATGGAGCGGGCGTACGGCTGGTTCCTGGGCGCCAATGACCTCGATGTGGAGGTCGCGGATCCGGAGCGGGGCGGCTGTCGCGATGGGCTGGGGTCGCAGGGCTGCAGCCTGGACCAGTCCGCAGCGTCAACCGTCGCCTGGCTGACTGCCCTCGAGCATATCCGCCGAGTCCGCCGGAGATGGCCGGAGGGCTGACACGAGGGCGGATCCCTCGTTCCGGAGCCCCTCGGCGGGCGTATCGAAGGTGTCCGCCGTGATCAGCTGCCGGACCGCGTCGAGGAGGTCCACTGCCTCGACGTCGGCCCGCGGCATGGTCGGGTTCACCGCCG
The DNA here is from genome assembly GCA_963835335.1 of uncultured Chloroflexia bacterium. GTDB lineage: Bacteria > Chloroflexota > Limnocylindria > Limnocylindrales > CSP1-4 > CAIXZV01. Next base: position 119,717 of record CAWIFB010000006.1, read on the forward strand.
GCCCGCGAGGTCCGATGGAGACGACCGTGAGGCCCGCGCGGCGCCCGGACGCCACGCTCGACTGGAGCGACGTGATGAGCGTGTCTGCGTCCCACGTTGCCTGCAGCGTTGCCCAGGGCTCGGTCGGGTCGGGCTGATCACCGTCACCCAGGCCGGCTTCGTCCTCGATTGCGGCGATGAGGCGCCCGGAACCACCCAGGCCGGCACGCACCCAGTCGATCCGGTCCTGCCGGTCGCCCGGCAGCCGCCTGCCGGCAAGCTCCGCGCCGACCAGGATCACCGGCTCGCCCAGCCACGCGAGGCGCTCCAGCGCCAGGCAGGCACCCGCGAGCGGACGCGGATCACCTGCGCCATCGGAGAACAGCACGGCGGCCTCGACCAGGATCCGCCGGCGACTGCCGGCCTTCCTCAACCGCCCGTCCTCCTCAATCGGCCGCCCTGGCGGACGCGGCTGCGGCAGGGGCATGCTCGTCTGCGGAGACCTGCTCCGTTGCGGCGACCGCCTCATCCTCGGCGACCTGCTCGGTGGGCGGGTCCAGCGGCGGTGCCGGATCGACGTTCAGGACGTACCCGATGCCCTGGTAGGTCGTGATCGGGCCCGGCTCGCCCGGTGCCGCCCCCAGCTTCCGCCGGATCCGGCTTACCCAGACGCGCAGGTACTGCATGTCGTCGCGATACTCGGGCCCCCAGACCTTGGTCAGCAGCTCCGTGTGGAGGACGACCTTGCCGGCGTTCGTGGCCAGGTGCTGGAGCAGGAGCCACTCGGTCCGCGAGAGCTGCACCAGCTCGCCGCCACGCGTCATGAACCGTCGCTCCAGGTCGATCTCGATATCGCCGATATGGATGACGCCGCGGCCGGCCGTCACGCCGGACGAGCGCCGGAGCACGGCGCGGACCCGGGCGGCCAGCTCGTCGGGGTGGAACGGCTTGGCGATGTAGTCGTCTGCGCCGAGGTCGAGGCCGCGGGCCTTGTCCGCCGTCGAACCCTTGGCCGTCAGCAGGATCACGGGCACCGGCCGGAACTCGCGCAGCTGGCTCATGACCTCGATGCCGTCGAGATCGGCCATGACGATGTCCAGCAGCACGATGTCGGGGCGGTACTCCTCGGCCATCGAGAGCGCCTCCTCGCCACTGGACGCTGTGATGACCCGGAGCCCTTCGTCCGCGAGGGTGATGGCGACGAGCTTGGTGATCCTCGGCTCATCGTCCGCAACGAGCACGAGTAGCGGGTTCTTCATCCGGACACCTGGTGCGAGTTGGGATCTCTGGAGCGCGCGCCCGATCAGGGCCGGGCAATTCCCCCCTGATGATGCACCGCCGCGTGCGTCGCCTACGCGTACGCGACGGCCGGAGAGATTGCGTCCGCATTACGACTGGGCAGCTCGGCCCGGGACCGCGACAGCGGAGACAGCGAGGGACCGGTCAGTCGTCCTTTCGTCCGCCACGCGGGCCGGCCTTCGTGCTCGCGGCCCGCAGCGACGTCGTTCGCCTGGCGATCTTGTCGTCCGGGTCGACCTCGATGTCGAACCTCCTGGCCGCATCCAGGATCTTGCGACGAGCCCGCTCCTTCGCCGCCTTGCTCTCGAACTCGGTCTGGTTGAACCGGGCGATGGCGTTCCGGACATGGGACGCGTCATTGATCGGCAGGTGCTCCTCGCCGTCCGAGTCGACGTAGGCGAACTGGCTGCTGCGCAATCGATCCCGGGCCTTGGTGTCGAGCTCAGGCACGCCACACCTCCTTCATCAGCCGCTGCCCTCGGAGTTGGGACGAGGGCAGCGGCCGGACACTCATCCTCCACCGGCCAGGGAGCCACCCGCGTGTGCGGGACGTCCAACCTGCTTGCAGGTCCATATCGACACCTCGCGCGCCGGCCCGCCGGGCGATCAGGCCACGTAGGCGATCGTCTGCGGCCCCTGTGGCAGGACGCAGATCCGGGTGTCCGGGTCCTGGCGCAACAGCCGGGCGACCGCCTCGCCGACGTCGGGGATCGGCTCGAGGTGGGCGGCGCGAACGGCGTCGTCGGTCAGGCCGTCGCACCGGAGCAGGACATCGGCCTTGGCCTGGACGCGGGCCTGGATCTGGACCTGCCACTGGTCGGGGATCGTGACCGGCGAGGCGGCGATCCGGTCGAGCAGCTCGGCCGGCGACCGGCCCTGGTGCAGCAGCTGCCCGTACGAGCCGTGGTCCGGCAGCCCGTCCCGGCATTCCGCCGCGCAGATGATGGTGCCGCCAGGTCTCACGATCTCGGCGGCGGCCGACATTCCCTTGATCGCCTGGTACAGGTTCTGGTCGAGCGGGTAGCCGCTGTTGGTGGTGATCACGACATCGAACGGCGCCCGGACGGGCCGCATCGCGTCCCGCCGCGCCGCGGCACAGGCGGCGGCGTGCATCGGCAGCGTGCTGCCGGCGAAGGCGCTGGTGATCCGCTGCTCTTCGTTGAGGAGGACGTCCAGCGAGAAGTCGACGCCGGTCGCCGTGGTGATCGCGCGAACGGCGTCATGGACCGGGTTCCCCTCGATGACGCCCCAGGTCGCGTTCGGGTGACCGATCCGCCGGGCGTTGTGGAGCGCGAGCGTGGTCTCGAGCCCGGCCAGGCCGGGGGCGACCATCTTCGGACCGCCGCTGAACCCGGCAAAGAAGTGCGGCTCCACGAACCCGGTCGTGATCCGCAGGTCCGCATCGACCCACGCGCGGGTCAGGAGGACCGGCACGTCATCGACCATGCCGAGATCGACCAGGCTCGACCGATCGCGGGCATCGTGATCGATGACCCGCCAGGTGCCGATCACGTCATCGCCCAGCATCTCGCGCCGCTCCCGGGTCGTCGATGCACGATGCGTCCCCGTGGCGACCAGGACGACGACGTCCTCCGGCCGGACCACGCCGTCGAGGACCTCCATGATCGCCCGCAGCATCAGCGGCCGCGGCTGGGGCCGGGTCACGTCGCAGACCGAGATCGCCACGCGCTGCCCCGGTCGCACGAGGTCGCGGAGCCTCGGCCCGGCAACCGGCTTCTCGATCGCGGTCCGGAGCACCGCCAGCGGGTCGGGCGCCGCCTCGCGCGGTCGCGGCGCGATGACGGTCGTGGCCGCGGCCGGTAGCCGGACCGACATGCCCGTCGACCCGTAGGCCAGGTCGACGTCGATCGTGTCGCTGCCAGCCGGCACCGGCTCAGTCGCCGTCCACGCGGCAGCGGTTGGCCAGCCGCCCGATGCCCGTGATGTCCACGATCACCTCGTCGCCATCGCCCAGGAACCGAGGCGGATCGCGGAAGACGCCGACGCCGCCCGGCGTCCCGGTCGCGATGACGTCGCCTGGCTCGAGGGTCATGAACCGCGAGCAGAACGCGATCAGGTGTGGGACGTCGTGGACCATCTCGGAGGTGCCGGCGTCCTGGAGGACCTCGCCGTTCACCAGGCAGCGGATGCGCAACGCACCCGGATCCGGCAGCTCATCGCGGGTGACGATCCACGGCCCCAGCGGGCAGAACGTATCGAGGCTCTTGCCGCGCACCCACTGGCCATCCCCGAACTGCAGGTCGCGGGCCGAGATGTCATTGAGACAGGTATACCCGAGGACGTGATCGAGCGCCCGATCGGCCGGGACATCGCGGGCGGTCCGGCCGATCACCACGGCGAGCTCGGCCTCGTAGTCGACCTGTGCGGCGTCGTTCGCTCGCCACGTGATGTGGGCGCGGTCGCCGACGAGGGCGTTGGGCAGCTTCGCGAACAGGACCGGGTCGGCGGGTGCCGTCCTGCCTTCCTCGGCGGCGTGATCGTGATAATTGCGGCCGACGGCGATGATCTTGCCCGGCCGCGTGACCGGAGGCAGGAGGACGACGTCCGCCAGGGCACGGGCCGGCATCGGAAGACCCGTCGCGATCGCCCCCGCGACCGATGCCAGCGTTCCGTCCACGTCCGCCAGCAGACGGGCCATCGTCCACGGCCCGGCGCCGAGCAGGTCGTCCACGTCGACGACCGCGTCGCCCGGGGCAACCACGGCAAGTCGGTCGCCGTCCGGCGTCGCCCGGCTCAGCAGCCGCACGGGCCCCTCACTTGGCACCCCGGACGCCGCCGTCCACGAACAGGCCCGACCCGAGCACGAACCGCGATTCGTCCGAGGCCAGGTACAGCGCGGCCGCGGCGACATCCTCGGGGCGCCCCAGGTCCCCGGTCAGCTGGCGCTTCTTGAGCACCTCGAGGCCAGCAACCGGATCGTCGTAGCTGCTCTCCAGGTAGCGATCGACGAACGGTGTATGGATCGTCCCGGGCAGCAGCGCGTTGACGCGGATCCCGTGACTGGCGTAGTCGGCCTGCATCTGGCGGGTCAGGGCGAGGACCGCTCCCTTGGAGGCGGCATACGAGGCGCGGTTGGCGAGGCCGATCTCGGCGATCGTCGAGGACATGTTGATGATGGAGCCGCGGCCGGCCGCGATCATCGACGGCAGGACGGCGCGGGCGATCAGGAAGACCCCGCGCACGTTGACGGCCATCACCCGGTCCCACAGCTCGACCGAGGTCTCGTGGAGCACGCCCACGCCCGCGATGCCGGCGTTGTTGAACAGCACGTCGATCGCCCCGAACCGCTCGACGACCGCGGCGGCCAGCCGCTCGCCGTCATCCGGGTCGGTGACGTCCACGCGGAAGTCGGCCGCGATCCCGCCGGCCTCGGTGATCAGACGAGTGGTCTCGTGCGCCGCGGAACGATCGATGTCCGCGACAGCGACGCGCGACCCCTCGGCCGCGAACATGAGCGCGGACGCTCGCCCGATGCCCGACCCGGCGCCCGTGATCAGGCTGACCTTGTCCGCGAGCCGCCCGCTCATCGGGTGGACCCCGAGCCGACCGCCGGCCTCCAGGCCTGACCGCCCGGGAACGCATACCGCTCCAGCGATTCCGGCCGCATCGTGATGCTGTAACCCGGCGCCATCGGTGCGACGTATCGACCATCGCGGACGATCGCGGGTGTCAGGAAATGCTCGTGCAGGTGATCGACGTACTCCACGACCCGTTCCTCGAGGGATCCGCTGACCGCGACGTAGTCGAAGATCGCGAGGTGCTGGACGTACTCGCACAGCCCGACCCCGCCCGCGTGCGGGCACACGGGCACGCCGAACTTCGCGGCGAGCAACAGGACGGCAAGCACCTCGTTGACCCCTCCGAGACGGCAGCTGTCGATCTGGCAGAACCCGATCGCGTCGGCCTGCAGGAACTGCTTGAACATCACCCGGTTGTGCGCGTGCTCGCCGGTGGCGACGCGGATGCCCAGCGGCTCGAGCGCGCGAGCGATCCGGGCGTGTCCCAGGATGTCGTCGGGGCTGGTCGGCTCCTCGATCCACAGCGGCCGTGCCGGCGCAAGCGCCTGCATCCACTCGATCGCCTGGTCCACGTCCCAGGCCTGATTGGCGTCGACCATCAGGATCCGGTCCTCGCCGATCTCCTCGCGGACGATCGCGATCCGGCGCATGTCCGCGGCCAGGTCCAGGCCGACCTTGATCTTGAAGTGGCGCCAGCCGGCGGCGACGCCCGCGCGACACAGGCGGCGGACCTTGTCGTCCGGATACCCGAGCCAGCCGGTCGAGGTCGTGTACGCGGGATAGCCGTTCGCGCGCATCTCGGCCTCGCGCGCGGCGCGCGCGGGTACCTGCTCACGGAGGATCCGCAGCGCTTCATCGGGCGTCAGCGCGTCGGTGATGTAGCGGAACGGGATGACCCGGACGAGCGCCTCGGGCGACATGTCGACCAGCAGCTTCCACAGCGGCTTGCCCTCGACCTTCGCGTACAGATCCCAGATCGCGTTGACGATCGCGGCGGTGGCGAGGTGGATGACGCCCTTCTCGGGGCCGACCCAGCGGAGCTGGCCGTCGCCGACCAGCTCGTACCAGAAGCCCGAGAAGTCGTCGACGATCGACTCCAGCGTCCGTCCGACGATCACCGGACGAAGCGCGTCGACGGCGGCGACGCACAGCTCGTTGCCGCGGCCGGTGGTGAACGCGATGCCGTGGCCCTCGATCCCGTCTGATCCGGACGTCGTGAGGGTCACGTACGTGGCCGAATAGTCGGGCCGTTCGTTCATCGCGTCCGACCCGTCGAGCGAGTCGGACGTCGGGAACCGGATGTCGAGCGCGACGACCTCGGTGATGGTGATGGGCACGGTTGGTGGACTCCGGGCTCGAATGGGCGAGTGGATCGGGGTGCCCGAGGGAGGAGATCTCGGGCACCCCGTGTGCTCACGGGTTACTTGAACTGGGCAGCGTTGTCCTTGGTCACCATCTCGGTGCCCGTGTCGACGTTGGCCTCGACGCTCTCGCCCTTGGCCGCCTTGTAGGCGGTCTCGATCCCGAGCGAACCCATCTTCGCGGGGAACTGGGCGACCGAGCCTGCCTCCTCGCCGGCGATGATCGCGTCGATCTCACCGGGTGACGCGTCGAACCCGACGACCACGATCTTGCCCGCGGCGATGCTCGCGTTCTTGATCGCCGTCAGGGCACCCAGCGCGGGCGGACCGCAGGCGGAGTAGATCGCGCTGAGGTCGGGATTGGCGGTCAGGATGTCGGTGGCGGCATCCAGACCCTTGGTCTGGTCACAGTCGGTGGCCGGGCTTCCGCCGACGACGGTCGCCGCGTCGCCCAGCGTGTCGAGCATGCCGGTGACCCGATCCTCGAGGGACGGATTTCCGAGCCGGCCCTTCAGGACGGCCAGCGTGGCCCCGGCCGGGAGGTTGTCCTTGAGCCACGTCCCGGCGAGCTTGCCGCCGGCGAGGTTGTCCGTCGCCACGACCGAGGACTTGCCCGACCAGTCCGGGATGTCGTTGTCGATGAGGACGACCTTGATCCCCGCGGCCGTCGCCTTGTCCAGCGCCGTCTGCACGTTCGGGCTGGTCGGAGTGATGGCGATCGCGTTCACGCCCTGGGTGATCATCGACTCGATGGCCGCGATCTCACCCTCGTCGTCCGTGCCGCTCTTGCCCTGTGCGAACACCACCTCGACGTCGGCGTGGTCGGCAGCCCAGGCCTTGGCCGCGTCGACCATGATGTCGTAGAAGTCGACCGGGAACTTTGTGATGAACCCGATCTTGACCTTGTCGGCTGCGGCGCTCGATGCCGCCTCGCTGGACGCCGCCGCGCTCGACGCCGCGCTCGGCGCGGTGCTCGGACCTGCGCTCGAGCAGGCGCCCACGATCAGGGCGATGGCGATCAGCAGGCCGCCGGTTCTCCTTAGCATGTCCCTCTCCTTGTACGGCGGAGACCGATGGGATCGGTCGTTGGGGGTCCGGCGACGATGGGTCGCTCGGCAGCAGGACTCATCGACTCAACCTTCACCTCCGACGATCAGCGACACGATCCGCTGCTGGTTCTCGCGGGTCGGGATCTCCTCGCCGACCTTGCGGCCGCGTCGCAGGACGACGGCTCGATCGGCGATGTCGATGACGTGGTCGAGGGCGTGCGAGATGACGATCACCGCGTGACCCCGCTCGCGCAGCCGGCTGATCAGGTCCAGGACGTGGCGCGACTCACGGAGGCCCAGGGCGGCCGTGGGCTCGTCGAGGATGACCACGTTCGAGGCGAACGCCGCCGCGCGGGCGACGGCCACGGCCTGGCGCTGACCGCCGGATAGCAGGCCGACCTGGCTGGACATGTCGGGCAACCCGACCTCGAGCCGGTCGAGCAGCTCGGCGGTACGGTCTGCCATCCCCTTGCGGTCGAGCACCCGCAGCCAGGACGGCAGCCAGCGCGGTCCGGCGGCCTCGCGGCCGGCGTAGAAGTTCGCGGCAGGCCCGAGGTTGTCGAACAGGGCCAGGTCCTGGTAGACCGTCTCGATGCCGAGGTCGCGTGCCTGCGCCGGGGAATGGATCGCGGCCGGCCGGCCGTCCATCTCGATGACTCCGCCATCAAGCTGGTGGACGCCGCTGATGCACTTGATGAGGGTGGACTTGCCCGCGCCGTTGTCGCCGAGGATGGCAACGATCTGGCCGCGATGGGCCTCGAGGTCCACCCCGTCGAGCGCGAGCACCGCGCCGAACCGCTTGGTGGCACCGCGGACCGCGAGGGCGGGGACGGTCGTCGCGGAGGTGGCGGTCGTCGCGGTGGTCATGGCCGGGGAGCCCCGAAGACCCGGAAGCGATCCTCCAGGTAGCCGCGCAGGACATCCGCCTCGACCGCGAGCACGATGACGACGCCGATCACGATGAGCTGGAAGAACGCGTCGACCGCGAGCAGGTTCATCCCGTTGCGGATGACCCCGATCATCAGCGCTCCGACCAGCGCATTGAGGACGTTGCCGCGACCACCGAGGAAGCTCGCGCCGCCGATCATCACCGCGGCGATCGAATCCAGCTCGGCAAGCTCCCCGAACGTCGGTGATCCGGCGTCGAGCCGGCCGGCGGTGATGATCCCCGCGACCCCGGCCATCAGGCCGCTCAGGACGTAGACCGAGATGAGCACCTTGTTGACCGGGATGCCCGTCCGCCGGGCGGCCTCGGGGTTGCCGCCCACGGCGTAGATCCAGCGGCCCCAGACGATCCGCGTCGTGAGCACGAACACGACGAACGCAATGCCCAGGACCAGGATCGCCGAGACCGGGAACCAGTCGACCGAGCCGCCACCGATCGAATCGACCACGGGCGGCATGCCGCGGATCGGCTGCCCGCCCGACAGCCACAGGGCGATGCCGCGCGCGATGCTCAGCATCGCCAGCGTGATGATGAACGGATGGGGCAGGCGGCCCTTCACGTACACGATGCCGTTGACGGTCCCGACGAGCAGCCCGGTCGCCAGCATGGCGGCGACGACCACGGGGCCCGACGCCACGCTGCTGTAGACGAGCGCCCCGACGACCGACGCGAGCGCGAGCGTCGACCCGACGGACAGGTCGATCCCGCGGGTCAGGATCACCAGGAGCTGTCCAAGTGACAGGACCGCGATCGCCGCCGTCGCGGCCATGACGTTGCCGAGGTTGCGCGTGGTGAAGAAGAACGGCGACAGGATCGACAGGGCGACGGTCAGCGCGAGGAGGATCAGGAGCGGTCCGATGCGCAGCACGGCGAGACCGAGTCGCACCTCGCGATGGCCGTCCCGGCGGCCGCGACCGGCCGCCTCCGGCGCATGCTCCGCGGGCGCGACGGTCACGCCGGATCCGCTCGGCGCACCGGTCGACTGCTCCAACAGGTTCCTCCGCTCGTTGACTGAATAGTCGGGTGTCTGTGGGCGACTGTCGGGTTTCGAGTGGTTCTTTCCGACCATAACGCCTCCATACATAGGATGTCTAGTGGTATTCTGGCGATCGTCGACTCGCGGTATCTTCGGAGCTGCGTCAACCGAGCCACGTCACCCGACGCCACCCGCTGAGGTCACGCCCATGGCTGCGCCGCTCACCGAAGCCGCGATTGCCAAGATGCGCGAGATGATCGCCAGGGGAGAGCTGGAGCCCGGCGCCCGGCTCCCGCCGGAGGCCGATCTTGCGCACCTTCTCGGCGCGTCCCGCAACACCGTCCGCGAGGCCGTTCGGGCCCTCGTGACGGTCCACGTGCTGGACGTCCGCCGCGGCGACGGGACCTACGTGACCAGCCTTCGCCCGGAGCTCCTGCTCGAGGGGTTCGGCGCCGCGGTCGACCTGATGCAGGAGGGGTTCTCGCTCGAGTTGATCGCGGTCCGGCGCATCCTGGAGCCGGCCGCGACGGCGCTGGCGGCGGAGCGGATCGACGACGAGGCGCTGGCGATGCTCGGCGGCTACCTGCAGCGGATGCGGGACGCAGCCTCCGAGGCGGAACGGATCGAGCACGACGCAGCGTTCCACCGGCTCATCGCCGCGCGGTCCGGCAACGAGACCCTGGCCTCCATGCTGAGCGCCGTCTCGAGCCGGACGCTTCGGGTCCGGGCCTGGCGCGGTGTGGCCGAGGAAGGCGCCGGACCGCGCACGGTCGCCCAGCACCGGGACATCCTCGACGCCCTGATTGCCCGGGACCCGGTCCGCGCCTCATCGGCGGCGCTGGTCCACGTGGCGACGACCGAGGCGTGGTTCCGGCAGGCCGTCGCCGATCGCCTGTCGCGCCAGGACGAGCACGTCGAGGTGGTCCCGGGGCAGCCGCCGAGGAGGGCCCGCACCCAGCGATGAGCGATCCGATCCGGATCGATGCCCACCAGCATTTCTGGGACATCGAGAGTGGCCGCTACGCCTGGCCCACGCCGGCCGACGGCGCAATCTATCGGACGTTCTACGCCGGCCGACCTGGAGCCGGAGCTGGGTCCCGCTGGGATCGATGCGACGGTGCTCGTCCAGACGGTCGCGACACTGGATGACACGGACTCGATGCTCGCGATGGCCGATCGCCACCCGTTCATCGGCGCCGTCGTCGGCTGGGTGCCGCTCGACGATGTCCGCGCCGCAGAGGCCGCGCTGGACGCCCGCCATCACCCCGCCCTGCGCGGGGTGCGGCATCTCATCCACCACGAGCCCGACCCGGAATGGCTCGTGCGCGACGCTGTCTCCGACGGCCTCGAGCTGCTGGCGCGCCGTGGCCTCAGCTTCGATGTCGTGGCCGTCTTCCCGGAGCACCTCCGGCTTGTGCCGGTCGTCGCGGATCGGCATCCCGATCTGGCCCTCGTCCTGGACCATCTGGCGAAGCCGCCGTTCCGCTCGGCCGGCTGGTCGACCTGGCACGACCAGCTTCGTCGCGCCGCGGCCCGGCCGAACGTCGTCGCCAAGCTGTCGGGCCTCGATACGGCCGCCGGGCCGGGCTGGGCCCGGGACGAGATCCGTCCGGCCGTGGAGGCGGCGGTCGAGGCGTTCGGGCCCCAGCGCCTCATGTTCGGCAGCGACTGGCCGGTGTGCCGGCTTGCGTCGTCCTACCGGGAGGTGATCGACGCGATCGACGGGCTCGTCTCGCAGCTGACTGCGTCAGAGCGGTCCGACGTCCTGGGAGGTACCGCCGCTCGGATCTACGGCGTGCCGGACGCCCGTCCGATCGCCGGCTGACGTCGAGCAGCCCGCTCGAGCAGCGCCAGCGTGCCGGGTCTGGCAGTGTCGATCAAGGCGTGCGACCCTTCGCCAGGACGCACCCTCGCAGACCGGAGACGCGCGATGAGCGAGCGACAGCCTGTCGGGACGACCAACCCGGACCGCTGCGGATCCGCGCCGCCGCCCGCCAAGGCCGGCCGGGCCAGGGACCGCCGGGTGACGCCGGGCATCCGGGCCGCCTGACGATGGCGGGAGACGCGGCGCGCATCTTCACCGGGATCGCGGGATCGTACGACCGGGTCGCGACGGTCCTGTCGCTGGGCCAGGATCCGCGCTGGCGGCGCGCGCTGGTCGACGCGATCGACGCCAACCCGACGGACCGCGTGCTCGACGTCGCGACCGGCACCGGGATGGTGGCGCAGGCACTCCACGACCGGTACGGCTGCGCCGTTGTCGGGCTCGACCAGAGCGCGGACATGCTGCGGATCGCGTCGCAACGCGCGGGCGTGTTCGAGGCGATCGTCGAGGGACGGGCGGAATCCCTGCCATTCGGCGACGCGGCGTTCGACCACCTCACGTTCACGTATCTCCTGCGCTACGTCGACGACCCGGCGGCGACCATGCGCGAGCTCGCGCGGGTCGTGAAGCCCGGCGGCCGGGTCGCGATGGTCGAGTTCGGCGTGCCCGGCGGCGTGTGGCGTCCGCCGTGGTGGCTGTACACGCGGATCGTCCTGCCCCTCGCGGGTCGGGCCGTCTCGGCGAGATGGTCCGCGGTCGGCGCCTTCCTGGGGCCGAGCATCGAGCGTTTCCACGCCCGTCACCCGGCCGCGGCGATCGAACGCTACTGGCGCGAGGCCGGTCTCACCGATGTCCGCACCCGGCGGATGAGCCTCGGCGGCGGTGTCGTGATGCGTGCCACCAGGCGATGAGCGCGACCGGCGCCGAGCCACCGCACATGCCCGCCGGCGCACCGCTGGCCCCGGCGTTCTACGCGGCACGCAGGGGCGGCTGGCGCGACTACTGGACGCTCCTCCATCCCCCGTACACCGTGTGGCACCTCTCGTATGTGCTCCTCGGAGCGGCGATCGCGCCCGACCCGGACCCCCGGATCGTCGCGGGGGCGCTCGTCGCGTTCGGGCTCGCCGTGGGGGTCGCCGCCCACGCCTTCGACGAGCTCAAGGGCCGGCCCCTCCGAACGGGGATCCCGTCGCCGGTGCTGGTCGCGCTCGGCACGGCGGCGCTGCTGGTCGCGGTCGGGCTGGGCCTGGTCGCGTCGACCATGCTCGGAGCCGCATTCCTCGTGTTCGTGGCCGGTGGCGCGGCGATCGTCATCCTGTATGCGTTCGAGGCGCCGCTGGTGCACACGGATCTCGGCTTCGCGATCGGGTGGGGCGCCTTCCCGGTCGTCACGACTGCCTATGCGACGGGTGCGCATCCGGGGCCGACGGCGCTCGCGGCGCTCGCGGCGCTGCTGCTGAGCCTCGCCCAGCGGCGACTGTCCACGCGCGCGCGCTCGATCCGCCGCCGGGCCGTCGGGGTGAGCGGCGAGATCACGTACGCGGACGGCTCACGAGAGCCGATCGACGCACGCACCCTCATCAGCGCGCCCGAAGCGGCGCTGTCCATCCTGTGGCTCGCGTCGTTCGCGGGCGCGCTCGCGATGCTGCTCGCCCGCTGGCTCTGACACTCACCATGACCCTGTCGGGTCCTCGTCGCCGGACACCGACGGGGTCGGGGATCAGCGGCCCGCCGTCACCGCGTCGTAGGCCTGCTCGAGCTCCTGCACGTCGATCTTGGTCATCTTGAGCATGGCCTCCATCGCCCGACCGGCGGCCTCGCGATCCGGGCTCTGCAGCATCTCCGCCAGCCGGCGCGGGACGACCTGCCAGGACACGCCGAAGCGGTCCTTCAGCCAGCCGCACACGCTTGGCTCACCGCCACCGGCGATGAGGGCATCCCAGTAGCGGTCCACCTCGGCCTGGTCCGCGCAGTCGATCGAGAAGGAGATCGCCTCGCTGAACGTGAAGTCCGGACCGCCGTTGAGCGCGATGAACGTCTGACCGGCGATGGAGAACTCCACCGTGAGGACCATGTCCTTCGGACCGCTCGGCGTTTCCGCCGGGGCGCGATCCACGCTGACGATGCGGCTGTCGGGAAAGATGGTGGTGTAGAGCTTCGCGGCGGCCTCGGCGTCACCGTTGAACCACAGGCACGGGCTGATCTTCGACATGGCTGGCACGGTCAACCTCCTGCTCCTGCGCATGGAACTCCGCCGGAGGGTCCCAGGTCGCTGCGTCGATCTGCGGTCGCAGACCGGGCGTGTCAGGTTACAGGGGGCTCTCAGGTCCCGGTCGGGTTGACTACCCGAGCCACTTCGGCTGCGTGAGGCTGAACCAGTTCCCGGAGTCGTCCCGGAACAGCGCTTCGATCCCGTACGGTCGTTCGGCCGGTTCCTGGAGGAACGTCACGCCCTTCGCCGACAGCTCCTCGAACGTCTTCTGGCAGTCGGCCGTCTCGAACACCCCGCCGCCGAGCGAGCCCTTCGCGACGAGCGCGCGGACCGTCTCCGCATCCTCCGGGCTGAACATCGGCGGCGCGGGGTAGGCGAGGAGGATGCTCATGTCCTTCTGGTCCTTGGGGCCAACCGTGAGCCAGCGGAAGCCGTCGAGGGCGGCGTCATTGCGAAGCTCGAACCCGAGGGTCTCGGTGTAGAACGCCTTTGCGCGCTCCTGGTCGAGCACGAACACGTTCACGTGGTTGAGGCGGCTGATCATCGGTGCTCCTTCGGCTGCGGTTGCTGGGACACCGTAGACCGGCGCGGGTCGACAGCGCTTCTTCCCGATTGCTGTCCGTCCGGATGCGGCCGCGTCCACATCAACACCACGCAGCCGGGGATCGGTGGGACGCCGGTCCTCGCGATCGCGTCGGCGCGGTATTCGCTGGGCGACTGTCCGACGAGGTCGCGGAACCGCGCGCTGAACGAGCCGAGGCTCGCGAAGCCGACCAGCAGGCAGATCTCGGTGACGGACAGGTTCGCGGTCCGAAGGAGGGTCTTCGCGCGCTCGATCCGGCGCCGCGTCAGGTACGCGCGAGGCGTTTCGCCGTAGGCCGCCCTGAACGCGCGGGCGAAGTGGAATCGGGAGTAGCCGGCTTCGCCGGCCATGGCGTCGAGGTCGAGCGGCTCCGCGAAGTCGCGATCGATGAGGTCGCGAGCCCGCCTCAGCGCCGGCAGGAGGAACAGCGCGTTCTCGGTCATCCAGGTACCCCGCATGACGCTCGCAGATGCTGAATCACCGCGCCCCGCCAGACGACGGGGCGCGGCTCGAGGACGAACGACGACCTACCGGCCGACGTCCCGCCTGGCCATCCCCCACGCGCCGAGCAGGATCCCGGCCGCGGCGATCGCCACCGCGGCAACGATCCCCACGACGTCCCAGTGGCCGGCCATCGGCTGACCGAAATGCACGGTGAGCGCCAGCTGGTGGACCCAGTCCGGCAAACCGAGCGGGGGCGCCAGCAGGCCGATCAGATACGTCACCACGACGAACAGGGCGACGATCTCGGCGGCGATCGACGTCCGCCACAGCCCGCCGACGGCGACGCCGATGCCGATCAGCGCGGCGCCGTAGAGGCCGAGGGACACCGAGCCGAGCATCGCATCGCCCGCGGGCACACCGCCCGAGGCCGCGCCAAGCCCGACGCCGAGCGCGAACACGAGCGTCATGACCGCGACCGCGCCGAGCGCCGCGAGCCCGCCGGCGAGCACCCACGTGGAACGGCGAAGGGGCGTGGCCAGGAGCTCCTCGAGCCGGCCGCCGGTCTCATCGGACGCCCACTTGGACACGAACGTCGCCGCCGCGAACCCGGCGACGATGTAGAACAGCTCGACGAACAGCTGCAGGAACCCCCCCGCCGTCGTGAGGTCGAGACCCGGGAAGCCCGTCTGCAGGACCTTCAGGAGGTTCTCGTCGCCCGAGAGCTGGCTCGTCATCTCACCGGCCAGCGACGCCAGCATCACGCCGAACAGGCCGATCCCGATCCCCCAGGCGAGGGCGCGCGGCAGCTGGTCGCCGAACGCCCGGCTGATGGGACCGCGAACCCCGAGCACGGCGGCCGGGAGCATCGGCAGCCCGAGGCCCGCGGTGACCCCGAGGTCGCGTCGGTTGAACGCCTCGATGCCGATCACCAGCAGCGCGGCGGCGACGACGCCGACCAGGGCCACGCCGGCCCAGTCGTACTCGCCGACGAGCGCGACGTGGTTGCCCATCCAGTGGTACGGGCTGAGCAGGGCGAGCGGTTGCATGTCCATCGTGTGCGCCGTCCACAGGACCGCCGCCGCGATCGCGGCGACCCCCGCCGACCCGGCGCGTCCGAGCAGTGGCGCGAGCGCGAACGCCAGGCCTCCGAAGAACAGCGCGCCGAAGCCGAGCCAGAGCGCGAAGCCGAAGGCGGACAGCGGCTCGATCTGGTCGCCCAGCGCGGCATCGCCGAAGGTGTTCGAGCTGACAATCAGGGACACCACCATGATGCCCAGCACCAGCACCAGCATGGTGAGGTGGGCGGCCAGCTTCTCGATCGCGATCCGGCGCTTGCCGTGCGGGCCCGTGGCGATGAGGTCGAGGCTGCCCCGGCTTGCCTCGCCGGCAAGGGTGCCGGACAGCGCGAGCACGGACCACAGGGTCGTGATCAGCACCATCGTGAGGCCGTACTTCCAGGTCAGATAGCCGCCCAGCGTTCCGAGCTTCTCGGGCTTGCCGAAGAAGTCGACCATCTGCGCGGGCATGCCGCCGATGAGCTTGTCGATCTCGAGCCGGGACGCGGGCGTCGGGAACACGCTGGACACCGCCGCGCCCATGACGAGGGTCACCCCGCCGAGCAGGCCGGCGGCGATGATGAACGCGAGCCGCGAGTCGCGGATCGTCTTCGCGTAGATGCTCCCGAATCCGTAGATCCGGCTGAGCCCCGACGGCCGAATGGCGGGCGTCGCGGCGTGGGCGGTCATTGCTGCACCTCCTGCGGCGGCTGGGTGCCGTACTGGGCGAGGAAGGTCTCTTCGAGGGTGGGCTCGCGGCTCACGAAGTCGAGCAGGTCGTAGCGCGCCGCCGCCTGGACGACCGGCGTGATCGCGCCCGCGACTCGCATCCGCAGGACGTGGTCCTCGACCACGAGCTCTGAAACGCCGGGCAGGCTCGCGAACGCCTCGGACGGGACGCCGTCGGTAAACCGCAGCTCCACCTGGTGGTGGGCGAGGTCGCGCAGGCCCTCCACGCTGTCGACCTTCACCAGCGCGCCCTCCCGGATGATCGCGACGCGGTCGCAGGTGCGCTCGACCTCCGACAGGATGTGGCTCGACAGGAACACGCTCCGGCCTTCGGACCGCGCCTCGCGGACGACCGTGTAGAACGTCTGCTGGACGAGCGGGTCGAGACCCGAGGTCGGCTCGTCGAGGATCAGCAGCTCCGGCCGGTGCTGGAGCGCGATCACGAGACCGATCTTCTGCTTGTTGCCCTTGGACAGCTCCTTGAACCGCCGGCTGGGATCGATCTCGAGGCGCTCGATCAGCGCCTGCTGGTAGGCGCGGTCCACGCCACCCCGGAGATTGGCGAAGTAGTGGATCGTCTGGCCGCCGGTGAGCCGGTCGTAGAGCGCGAACTCGCCCGGGATGTAGCCGATCCGCTTGTGGATGGCGACCGGATCGGCGGTCGTGTCGATCCCGAACACGAACGCCTTGCCGGACGTCGGCCGGATGAGATCGAGCAGCGTGCGGATCGTCGTCGTCTTGCCGGCCCCGTTGGGGCCAAGGAAGCCGAACACCTCGCCCTCGGCCACCGACAGGTCGACGTCGATGATCCCGCGCTGCGTGCCGTAGGCCTTCGTCAGCTTCTCGGTTCGAATGATGTCAGTCATGCGGAAGTGGTCCTCGCTCTAGGGGTCCGGGACGCCTCTGGCTCATCCGAACCACTGTTTCAGCAAGCCCCGCTGGAAGGGGGCAATCGCACCGGGCGCGACTCCGGCGATCCGCTCGAACGCGCTGAAGTAGCCGAACAGCCGGTCCTCCATCTGGTCGAGGCTGATCTGACCCGCCTGGAACTCGATGTACATCTCGGTCGCGGCCTCGTTGGCTGCGAACACGATCGTCGCCAGGACGCGCGCGGCGGCGTCCGGGTCGTCGACCTTGATCGTTCCGTCGTCGCATCCCTGGCGGACGATGCGCGCGAACAACGGCCGGAGACGGGCATTCGTCCGGCGCCGGAACTTCTCGCGAACGATGGCGTTGTCGTCCGAGACCCAGACCTCGAGGATGCTGAGGACCAGCTCGCGCCGCTCCCATTTCCAGTCGGCGATGTTGGTGAAGAACGCCCGGAGCTTCTCGACGGCCGGCCGGGCGGGATCGTCAACGGTCTCGCCCAGCATCCGCCAGACGTCATCGGTCATCCGCTCGATCACCGCGTCGAGCAGTGCCAGCTTGCCGTCGAAGTAGTGATAGAACGCGCCGCGCGACGCGCCGCAGTCGTCCAGGACGTCCTGGATGCTCACTCGCTCGTAGCCGCGCGCCTGGATCAATCGCTGGGCGGCCTCCACGAACGCCTCGCGCCGATCCGCGTGCGCGGCCGGGTCGAGCGTCCGAGCCATGGGTGCGCCTCCGAATAATGGACCGACTGTCGGTCTAAGAATACGGCGGCGGTCAAGCGCCCGTCCATCCGGGTGGCGATCAGTACGTGCCCTTGATCACGAAGTAGGAGCCGCGGATGGTCCCGGCCAGCTTCGACTTCTGGCGTACGAACTTGAACCGCTGGGCGAGCTCGGCGGGGATCTCCATGCCGTCGGAGAGCTTGAACCCGACCGCCCGCTTGCCGGCGTCATCGATCGAGTACAGGACGTTGACCGACAGGCCGCTCTCGTAGAACACGTACGTCCAGCGGACGTTCTCGACCTGGAATTCGGTCGCCTCGAGCGGGCGGGACTCGATGACGATGCCGCGCTCCTCCTCGAGGAGGCGGTGGACGTATTCGATGAGCTCCTTGGCCGCGCTGGCCGGCTGCACCGTGAACTCATGGTCGTACTTGTTCCTGAAGTAGCGGGCCTCGTTCGCTCGCAGCCCGGCGAGCGCGGCTGCCACCGGCGACGACTCCAGGCCGGTGGTCGAGACGTTGGCGAAATCCACGACATCGGGCATGACACGCTCCTGTGCGCCTGGGACACGGGCCGAGGCCATCAACCGCCGAAACCGCCGGGCGATCACGAGTTGATCGAGTTGGCATGAGCGTCCCGGCTGCGACGCGGGACGGCTGCGTTGGCTGGAGTCTGACGCCCGCCTGTGCCGGCCGCTTCTCCATTCCTGCCGAACATGCGGTCCGCCGACCGCGCTTTCGGAAGACCGACTGACCGCGGCCACACTCGCGCCCGACGTGGTTACGGGAGCGTCTCGAAGCCTGCGGTCCGGAAGTCTGCATCGATAGCGATCGCGCGCCCGATCCCCTCCCGGCGCATGAAGGCGAAGCTCGTCCGGTCCACGAGCGAGACCGATGACTCGATGGTGTCGCGGAAGGCTGCGACCGCGGTGGCGTGCAGGTCGGCGTCGACCGGGGCCACGTCAAGGGCCGGGATGACGCGGTCGATGAGGTGGGCTGCGACGATGGGACCGTACCGGCGACGTGCCACCGCCAGGGTCTCGACGATGACGTAGGCGTGCGTCGCGAGGACCTCGGATCGCCCAAGCGCGAATGCCTCGACGACCCCCGCGTGTTCCGGATCGTCGCGGTCCACCAGCGCCAGGATCCCGCTCGAGTCGACGAACAGGGTCACCAGCGCTCGCCGGCCAGCTCGGCGTCGTGATCCCGCGCGACCAGGCCCGTTCCGGACGCAACCGAGCCGGCTGCATCCAGGAGGGTGTCAATGCGGTCGCGGCGCCGGGCATCCTCGTCGGGCACGACCCGGTCGACCGCGTCCCGGATGACGGCTGCAAGGGACACGTGCCGCCGGCGTGCCTCCCCGCGGAGGCGCCGCATCTGGTCGTCGGTGAGGGAGATCTGCGTCCTGATCATATGCTGGGATGATAACAATTCACGGCAATCCGATGTAAGGGCGTGGGGGGTGCCATGGCGAGCGTGCGCTATGGTTCCGCCTGATCACGCCAGGGAGGTCGCACCTGATCGATCGTCGCCGCTCGTTGCTGTTGCTCTCACTGTGCGCTGCGCTAGTCGGCTGCGACGCCGCAGTGACGGTGTCGCAAGCCGTGCCGGGCAGCCCCTCACCGGCCACGTCACCGGTGGGGACAGGCCCGGCCGAAAGCCAGCATGCGTCCGCGAAACCGTCCGCGACGGCCCCGCTCCCGGCGTGCTCGACGGCGCCCGGGGCGGACGGGGAAATGGCGCCCGGGGCAGCCCGCACCGATGGCCGTGGAATTGCCCAGGTGTGGGTCCCGGCCGGAGCGTTCCGCATGGGCACGACCACCGATGAGGCCGCGGCCGTCCTCATGGCGAGCCCGCCGGGCTGGGTGGCCAGTGAGCTGCCCGGCGAGCAGCCGGCGCATTCGGTCGCGATCAGCTGTGGCTACTGGATCGACCGCGACGAGGTCACCAATGCGGCGTTCGAGGCATTCGTGGCGGCGGGCGCATACACGACCCGAGCGTACTGGTCAGACCAGGGCTGGGCATGGCTCGCGACGCAGGCCTCGAACGTGCCCGTGGACTGCGGGAACCCGGCGCCGCTGGCACCGCGGGCATGCATGACCTGGTACGAGGCGGAGGCCTACGCGTCGTGGCGCGGCGGTCGCCTGCCGACCGAAGCCGAGTGGGAGTACGCGGCGCGGGGTCCCGACAGCAGGATCTACCCCTGGGGCGACGCCTGGGATCCGTCACGCGCGAACATCATGTCCGCGACGGCCGCGGCCGACGTCGGCTCGTTTCCGGCCGGCGACAGCTGGGTCGGCGCGCGGGACATGGCCGGGAACGTGATGGAGTGGGTCGCCGACTGGCGCTCCGACACATACGACGCGGACTCGCCATTGACCGATCCGACCGGTCCCGAGGGCGGGACGATCAAGGTCGAGAAGGGGGGCTGGTGGGGCAGCAACCCATGGGTCGCCCGCTCCGCCTACCGTCATTTCGAGGACCCGCCCTCGTACGAAGACCACCACATCGGCGTCCGGATCGTCACCCCGGCGGAAAGTGCCACTTCGTGATCGGGCTGCCGTCCTGCAGCGAAGCGCCCCGGCCGACAAGCGAGCGGGCGTGGAGCCGACACCCGGACTTGAGCCGAGGACACGCTGTTCCTCTTGCGGCTACGCAGGCTCTCATCAGTGCACTTCCCCGCAGGCCAGGAACGAACCGTCGGTCCAGAAGCCGCCGGACATGTTGACGAACGATCCGGTCCGCGCGACCACAACGAGGCCCCAGTTCCTCACGACCTCGACCTCTCCCAATCGGCTGCGACCCGCATAGCCGGGCGGCCATGTCACGGCATAGCGGTGTCCGCTCGAGTCGATGACGGCGGTGCCCGCCGCATCGTCGGCAACGAGCTGGCCCGAAATCCCGCTCGTGTAGCAGCCGAGCGCAACCAAACGAGAGTCATGCCCTCGCTGTCATCCCGCCGTAGGCGGCACTTCCCCCTGTCGGTCGCGCCGCCGCCGGGCGCCGTCCCTGAGGCGGCGTGGCGGTCACCGTGGCTGTCAACCGCCCACCGGACACGACAGAAGCCAGCCTCGAGGCTGGCCCCTGTGTTCAGATCGCTGGAGCCGACACTCGGATTTGAACCGAGGACCTGCTGTTTACGAAACAGCTGCTCTACCGCTGAGCTATGTCGGCGCCGTTCAAGAATAGCCGATGCTCAAGAACAGCGGCTATTGGCCCGAGTGGACGCACGGTCGCCTTGGTGCTCAATACCCTGGCACAACGCTCGAATAGCCGGCCCCGATCGAGGGTGTCGCCACGAGGTCGAACTCGGCGAGCCGCGGGAGCGACGTAAGCCCAGATATTGTGCAGCGCTGTACAACGATGTACCTTACGGGTGTGTCGAACACGATGACGGTCAGCAAGGCGCGAGCGGCCCTCCCGCAGATCCTTCAACGCGTCTTGGCTGGGGAAGAGGTCACGATCACGCGCCATGGTGAGCCGGTCGCCGTCGTCGTCCGGCCCGATACGCTCCGTGCGCGCCGAGCGAGCCAACGGCTGAGCGACGCGGATCGGGTGCGCGATCTCATCGCCCGTAGCCGGCAGGCGAAGCTCCATCCTCGCGCGACCCTGAGTGAGCGGCAGGCCGATCCGCTGCTGGCGGACGTCCAGGCAGCCCGATCGAAGCGGTAGCCCAATCGGACATGGACGCCTTCGATGCCGACGTGCTCATCTATGCCGCGGTCGCCGACCATCCGCTGGGCATACGCGTCCGTGCCCTGTTTCCGGTCCAGCCTGTCGAGGGCACCGGAACCGTCGCGGGTATCGGCTCGGTGCTGCTGCTTCCCGAGCTTCTGACGAAGCCGCTCCGTGAGGGAGCCATCGACGAGCTCAACGAGCTCGGCGCACTCCTCGGTCGACTCGACCTCCGTCCGGTGGACGAGGCCACCGCCGAGCTGGCGACCGCGCTCGGTGCCGCCTATCGGCTCCGCGCGGCGGACGCAGTCCATCTGGCGACCGCCGTCAACGCTGGGGCCGATCGCTTCATCACCAACAACGCAGCCGACTTCCCGAAGACGATCACGGAGGTCGATGTCACGTATCCGGTTGACCTCACAGCGTGACCGAGCTGATAGCTGCGTCCGCGAGCAGGATGTTCCAACGCCGATGGGGCTACACTTCGCTACATGCGTAGTCAGCCAATCCGGATCGAGTCGGAGACCCTGCGTGCCCTCAGGGAGCGCAGCGAGCAGAGCGGCGAGCCGATCGTCCGGCTCGCTGGACGCTACATCGACGAGGGCATGCGGCTCGACCGCCATCCAGGGATCGTCTTCCGTGATGGCCCGGCCGGGCGACGCGCGGTCGTGGTCGGCGGGCCCGATGTCTGGGAGATCATTGCTGCGGTTCGCTCAGCCCCCGAGCGCGGCGAGCGGCGCATCGAGGCGGTCGCCCAGCGGATGGGTCTGCCCCGCGAGAAGATCCGCGCGGCCGTCCGCTACTACGCCGACTACCCGGACGAAGTCGACGGGTTCATCGCGACGGTCGAACTCGAGGCCGTGGAGCTCGAGCGGACGCTCGAGCGGGAGCGCCGGCTCCTCGGGTGAAGCTGCTCCTCGACGAGATGTATCCCGCGGTCATCGCCCAGAAGCTGCGGGAGCGGGGCCACGACGTCGCGTCGATCCACGATCCCGACTATCGCCGGCTGGAGGGCGCAGCCGACGCCGACGTGTACGCCGCGGCGCTGGCCGACGGTCGGGCCGTCGTGACCGAGAACGTCCCGGACTTCCGCCGTCTCGAAGCCGCCGCACTCGCCCGCGAAGCACCGTATCCCGCCTCGGTCTTCACCACCAACCGACGGTTCCCGCGGGGCGCCGCGGCGACGACCGGGCGGCTTGTGATGGCGCTCGACGCTTTGCTCGGGGCCGACGCCGAAGCGGTCACGACCGTGTTCCTCGAACCGGTCGACCGGGCGTGACCCAGCCGGGGCAACGTCAGGTGTGTCTGGACACCCGATCCGGCGCGAACGGGCCTCTGCGTCGATCCTGGGCGTGCACGCTGAAGAATCGAATAGTTGATGACTATGGCCGTTTGTATCGGCCTTCCACGCTTGTAGCACTGCGCATAGCGCGGGAGACTTACGAAACACAGGCATCGCACGCCCAAGAGGTCGCGGCGGCGAATCCCGGCAGGCGATGTCGTCGGCTCGATTGGGGGCCCCGCTCGATCAGCCGGTGCCGAAGCCGAGATCGCTCAGCGGGGGAACGGCCTCATCGAGGAGCCAGCGCTGGCGCCAGGATTCCAGCGAGCGCCCGCTCACCTGTTCCGCGAGGTCGACGAAGTCATCGACGGTCGCGGCCTGCCGGTGGAACCGGACGACCCACGTGCGCAGGATCTCGAAGAACGAGTCGTCGCCGACGAGGATGCGGAGTGCGTGGAGGGAGAGCGGGCCCCGTTCGTACAGGCCCGGGTTGTCCGCGACCTTCGATGGATCGGCCGGGGCGTCCGTCCGCGACCCGAGGTGGGCGTGCATCGTGGCGATCAACTCGTCGCGGGCTTCGATCCCATCCGCGTGCTCGACCCACAGGAGGTTGGCGTAGTTGGCGAAGGCGGCTCGCAGGTAGCTCTCGCGGGAGGTCGACGGCGTGGCGTTCACTGCGAACCAGATGTGCGTCAAGTGGTGCGCAAGCGCAGTCGGTTCGAGGCGCTCCGGCCCCCATTTGAGAAGACCTTCGTCCGGACCCTCCGTATCGGACAGGCCGTCGACCCAGACGACGCTGAGCGACTCGAATGGAAACGACCCGTAGAGCTCGCTGAGGTATTCGAAGATCGTCGGGATGCGATCGAGCGCCTCGTGCTGCCGTGGCGATAGATCCTTCGGCTCATAGCTCGTCAGCGGGACTCCAGCAACCGTGCCGAGGTCGGCCATGTCGTAGTCCCTGACGACGATCGAGAACTGGTTTGACGGTCCGGCGCGCCAGTGGAACTGGCGGCCGCCCGCTACGTCTGTCTCGGAGATGAGGACCCCTGGGCCGATCGCGGTATACGGACGCGGCACCGTGACATGGGTCTCGATCATCGCCTTGTCGGCCGGATCGGCATTCGTCGGAAGCCATGTCCCAACCGCGTCGTAGATCCCGAACGCCGACAGCTGCTCCGGGCCGCGCCAGGCCCAACCGTCGCCACGAACCGGGACTGGACGGCCGGCGATGTCGATGGCGGTCCGGAACGCGTCACCGGGCGCGATGATCCGGGGGATTGTGACCACCAACTTGCCGCCCAATTCGGTGAACGCCGCCGCGACCTCGTCGACGCTGACGGTCAGCGGGGCGATCCCGGAATAGTCGAGGCTGAACCGGGCGAGACGCTGGGTCGCGACTGCTTCGATGATGACGCGAAGCGTCGTCTGGTTGTCGATCGGGTTCGTCTCGACGTCGATGTCGTAGGTTCGGACGTCGTAGCCTCCATTGCCCAGCATCGGGAACACGGGGTCGTGTCCGGACTCTGCACCGAGCAGCGCCGGATCGATCGACGGCCCAGCCGGCCCAAGTGTCGCGGCGCTGGCCGTGCCGCTCCCAGCAGGCGATGCCAGTGGTGTCGACGGCTCGCTCGGGACACATCCGATCAGAACCGTGGCGACCAGCCACGTCAACCAGGGCACGAAGCGTCGCGCCGCGGTTGGTCCCGATCGCCGAGTCGTCCAGGAACCGGACCGACCTCCGGCTCTCACCTGTTGACTGTTTGATCGGCACCCCGGTCGGCCGGCTGCCTGCGCGCCGGCAGCCGCGATGTTCGGGCGCTCCCGATTGTCGTGAAGCATTCGCCGCTCCGAAATCGGCGTTCGAATGAGTATTGCATCCCCGCGGTTGGATCCGGTCCGGCCTGCTGGGACCGAACGCAGATTTCGGAGCATGTCGACCGGCTCCCACGCGCTCGCCAGCGCCAGCGGTGGTACCATACGTCCGTGGACAAGACGACCATCTACCTGCCGACGGAGCTCAAGTCGGCGATCAAGCGCGTTGCCCGGCAGCGAGGAGTATCCGAGGCGGAGGTCATTCGCGATTCCATCCGCGAGTCCGTGGGGGCTGACCGACCGCGCCCGCGCGGTGGCCTCTTTGCCAGCGGCGCCCCGATCGCGCGCGAGGCGGACGAACACCTGCCGGGGTTCGGCGAACGGTGATCGTCGACACCGGCGCCCTCCTCGCGTTCTTCGACACCGACGAGCCCGATCACGAGACGGTTTCCGCTGTTCTCGGCGGGGCGACTGAGCCCCTCGTGGTCTCGCCCTACGTGGTCGCCGAGCTCGACTACCTCGTGGCGTCCCGACTCGGCGTCTCCGCCGAGCTGGCCGTTCTGCGGGAGCTGACCGGCGGTGCCTGGGACCTGCCCGCGATCGACGTCGAGGAGCTCGTCAAGGCTCGCGCCGTCATCGAGCGGTATGCCGACCAGAACATGGGCGTGGCCGATGCTTCGAACGTGATCCTGGCCGACCGCTACCGGACCCGGACCATCGTGACCCTCGATCATCGACACTTCGACGTCCTGCGTCCGCTCAGTGGCGGCCGGTTCCGGATCCTCCCGTAAGGGCTCTCACGCTCGTGCGACCAGGGGTGCCCGGCCGTGCGCCGGTCGGCCAGCTGCGTCACATATTCTGTGCGTCCGTGTTACTGTGTATCTGTGAAGAACATCACCGTGGCCATCCCCGACGATGTCTATCGGTCAGCCCGGATCCGCGCGGCCGAACGCGGCAGCTCGGTCAGCGCGATCGTCACCGAGTACCTGCGCTCCCTGTCGTCGGGTGGTGGCACCGAGTTCGCCAGGCTCGAGGCGCAGCAGCGGCGGATCCAGCGTCAGGTCAAGCGTTTCAGGGCCGTCGATCGATTGCGCCGCGACGAGGTCCACGATCGTGCAGTTCGTTGACACGAACGTCCTGCTGTACGCGATCTCGCGCGATCCGGACGAGGCGTCGAAGGCGAGGCGGGCGAACGAGGTCCTGACAGCCGGCGATATCGGGCTGTCGATCCAGGTGCTCCAGGAGTTCTACGTCCAGGCGACGCGGGCGAGTCGACCGGACGCGATCACCCACGCCCAGGCCGTTGGCCTGATCGAGTCGTGGCGTCGATTTCCGGTCCAGGAGACGACGGTCGATGTCATGGATGCCGCGTTCCGGACTCGCCAACGCTTTGGCATCTCCTACTGGGACGCCGCGATCATCGAGGCGAGCCGGTTCCTGGGCTGCGTGGTGGTCCTGTCCGAGGATCTCGATGCGGGAACCGACTACGACGGGGTCCGCATCCGGAACCCGTTCGCCGAGGAGTAGCCAGGGGTAACGGAGGCTCCGGGCGGTTGGCCGGGGCGGGCCGTCACTCGAGCGTGAGACTGGCTGCGATCCAGCCGGTTACTACCGTGGACACTACCAATGGTAGGATCGCAGGATGAAGGTCAGTGTCAGCCTGCCAGGCGAGGACGTCCAGTTCCTCGACGAATACGCAAGGGAGCAGGGGCTCAATTCTCGATCAGCCGCCCTCCACAGAGCGGTTCGCCTGCTCCGCACGGCCGAACTCGGCGGCACCTATGAGGCCGCGTGGGACGAGTGGAAGACTGAAGGTGACGCAGATCTGTGGGAATCGACGACCGCCGACGGAGCCAGCTCGTGATGCGGCGTGGCGACATTCATTCGGTCGATCTCGATCCCGCCCGCGGCTCCGAGGCCAACAAGCTCCGGCCGGCGGTCATCGTGAGCAATGATGCGGCCAACGCGACCGCGGGGAGGCTGGGTCGCGGTGTGATCACGGTGGTTCCCGTGACATCCAACGTGGAGCGCGTCTACCCGTTCCAGGTCCTGCTCCCGGCCGCCGAGACGGGGCTCGATCGCGACTCGAAGGCGCAGGCCGAGCAGATCCGCTCGATCGCCGTCGAGCGAGTGGGCGACCGCCTTGGCGTCGTCCCCAACTCGATCATGCTGGACCTCGACGAGGCGCTGCGACTGCATCTCGGCCTTTGATGCGATGGCCCTGCAACCGCCGATCGTTGACCGGCAATCTCTCGAGACGGCGTCGCCTGCGACGATCGACCCTTGCTCGAAGCGAGGAGGTTGCCATGCCCACGTCGACACGAGAGTCCGTGAGCTCCGTTCGGATCGATGCCCCGATCGATGAGGTCTGGAGGGCCGTGACGACGCCGGCCCTGATCAAGCGCTGGTTCTTCGGTGTCGACACGGAGGCCGAGTGGAGGGTCGGCGGCAAGCTCGTCCATCGCGGCGAGTACGAGGGAAAGCCGTACGTCGACCGGGGCGAGATCCTGGAGTTCGAACCGCCCCGCAGGCTGGTGCACTCGCACTGGAGCGACGTTTCCGGCAAACCCGACCGACCGGAGAACCGTGAGATCGTGAGCTGGGACCTTGACGGCGATGGTGCCGGCACGGAGCTGACGATCACCGAGCTGAACCTGCCGTCGGAGGAGGCCGCCGCAACCTCGGAGGCCGCCTGGAATGGCGCGCTCCAGAGCCTGAAGAGAATGCTCGAGGGATCGGCCGAGAACCGGTAGGGACCGCCTCGCCGGAGCGAACCCGCGAGAGCGGTCGCCGCCCTCGGCAGCTCCGATCCCCGGAACGGCTTGCACGGGATCAACGCTGCGCGAGGCGGGATCGCCCTGCCCCGATGCGGACGCTCGGAAATCCCGGAAA
The DNA here is from genome assembly GCA_963835335.1 of uncultured Chloroflexia bacterium. GTDB lineage: Bacteria > Chloroflexota > Limnocylindria > Limnocylindrales > CSP1-4 > CAIXZV01. Next base: position 146,966 of record CAWIFB010000006.1, read on the forward strand.
TCCGTCCTGAGCGAATCGTCCTCCGCGCGCGTCGAATCGATGACCCGCGTCCCCTCGTCGCGTTGCCGGGGACCGACGGAACGCACGGAGGAGCAATCGGATGCGACGGTTCACGACGGTGATCTCCCTGGCCCTTCTGCTCGCGGCGGTCGTCGCGCCACCTGTACACGCCGCGTACCCCGGTTCGAACGGCCGGATCGCGTACCAGGTCGAGGGTGAGGACGGCGCCCCGACGCACCTCTGGTGGGCCGATCCTGATCTGACCGACGCCCAACAGCTGACCTTCGGCGACCGCGACGAGTTCGACGCCTCCTGGTCTGCGGATGGGACGACGTTGGTCTTCTCGACCGATCGCTTCGCGACCGCGCCGCCGGATGAGCCCGGCTTCCGGGTCGACATCATGACCCTCAACGTCATCACCGGAGAGCAGAAGGCCTTCACGAGCGGTGGAGCCATCAAGGAACAGCCGTCCTTCTCGCCCGACGGCAGCCGCATCCTGTATGCGTACACCGACCCGTTCGGCGATCTCGAGCCCGGGCTTTACACCATGCGCGCCAGTGACGGCGGCGACGTGCGCCAGGTGACCGGGATGCCGCCCGGCCACTACTTCCTGCAGTGGCCCCGTTACTCGCCGGACGGTTCGCAGATCGCGTTTGCCGCGGTCAATTGGTCGACCTTTCGGCAGCGGGGCTCCGCACCATTTCAGGGGACCATCTACGTCGTGAACGCAGATGGCACGGGCCTTCGGCGCCTGACTCCCGAAGGGTTCCTGCTGAACCACACGGTCGAGTGGTCGCCTGACGGCTCGCAGCTGGTCATGCAGACCGACTGGCGACCCGGCACCAGGCCCAGTCTCTGGATCGTGAACGCCGACGGCAGGGGGCTGCATCGGCTCACAGATGAGCTGCCCATTCGCGCGATGCAGTCCAGGTACTTCCAGGCCTCGTTCTCGCCGACGTGGGCGCCTGACGGATCGCTCATCCTGTTCAACTGCGCGCCGGGAGAGCTCAGCTTCTGGGACTTCTGCACGATCCATCCCGACGGGACCGGGCGAACCCTGGTCCGCTCAACGCCGGAGTTCGAGCACCGGCCAGCGTGGCAACCGGTGCCGTAGCGGGCACGGGGGTGCGGCTTGTGACGGCTGGGACACTGGTACGCGTGGAGGGGATTGAGGCCTTCGACATCGCCCGCGCGGAGACGTCCGAGGCCGACCTCGTCATCGACGACCTCGAGTTGCGCCATGGTCAGGCCCTGTTCGGCTTCGTTCGCCGGCAGGGCCTGACCGACACCGAGGCCCAGGACGCCGTCCAGGACGTCCTGTTCCGGCTGTGGCTCGAGCTGCGGGCCGGCGCCAGGATCGACAACCCGCGCGCGTGGGTGTACCGCTCCGTCTACCGCATCGCCATGGACCACCACCGGCTCCGCGCGCGCATCGCGGCGCTGACCCGACGCCTCGAGCGGACCGATGCTGACCCGCCGCGCGACGCCGCCGATCGGCTCGCGGTGTGGGCCGAGGTCGACCGGTTGCCCGATCGGCAGCGCCAGGTCCTGTACCTCCGCTACCGGGCGGACCTGTCGTTCGAGGAGATCGGACCCGTGCTGGGCATCACGTCCAGCGCGGCCCGCAGCCATGCCACCCAGGCGGTCGCGACGTTGCGCCGCCGGCTTGGCCCCGACGGAGGGCTGTGATGGACGAACAGCGGATCGAGCGTGCCCTCCGGCTCGGACCCCTCGACGAGCCCGCATACACGCCTCTCGGCACGCGGCGACATGCACGCGACGCCGACGCCAATGCCGGTCTCGGTCGGCCGGAGCGACCCACGGCGTCGAGCCCGCTCGATGCGCTGGAGCGGCCGTCGACGCCGACCGGGCTGGAGCCGCTGCGTCCGGTCGGGGTTCGGGTGCGGCGGCACGACCGGCCCGCACGGCCCTCGCTGCCGCTGACCATCGCCGCGGCGATCGCGGTCCTCGTCGGCGGCCTGTTGCTGGTTCCAGGGGTGGCCTTTGGACCCGCCGCGACCCCGGCGCCCTCGCCCGATCTCCTGGGGCGCATCGTCGCAACGGGTTCGATCGACGTCGCGGTCTCGAACGCCGCCCCACAGACCCTGTCGCAGGGCGCGGCGTACGTCGGCTTTGACGTCGACGTCGCCAGGGCGATCGCGGAGCAGCTCGGCGTCCGGGCGAACGTCCACGCCGTCGCTCCCGGCAGCTTCAGCGCGGGCTCGTGGGACATGGCCCTCCCGGGCCACGGCGCGGGGACGCTCGACGCCGTCGAGGCCACCCAGCCGTATGCGTACTGGCCGATCTGGCTCGCCACCGCCGTCGGATCGTCGGTGACCGATGTCGCCTCCCTCGATTCAGCCCGGGTCTGCGTCGTTGGAGGCTCGGCGGGCGCCGACTGGCTGGCCCGCGAAGACGGGAGTCCGCCAGCGACGGCGCCGGCCGGTGCGCAGGAGGTGGTGGCCGGCAGCGACGACGAGTGCATCGCCGCCGTTGGCGACGGACGGGCCGATGCGATGCTGACGACGACGATGCTGGGCACCGAGATCCAGGCACGCGGCCTCCGCCTCGTCGATCCCGATCCCGTGGTCCTGGATCCATGGGCCGTGGTCGTCCGTGGCCCCGCGCCGGATGTCGCGACGCTGGTGGCCGCGGTCGACGACGCGATCTCCACGCTGCGCGGTTCCGGGCGCCTTGCCGATCTGTCTCGCGCCGCATTCGGGGGTCGCGACGTCACGGCTCCGACGCCATGAACCGGACACGGTTGCACCGCCGGTGGCAGCCGCTGTGCTCCTCGCGATCGCGTGGGCGCTCCTGGTGGCCGCCTGCGACGGCTCGGCGACCGGCTCCACGGTCTCGCCGTCGGCGGCCGCGACCAGCCCGGAGTCGGGGACCGCGCCCACGATCGCGGACGTGACCACCTATCGCGGCGACAACACGCGCACCGCCCGGATGCCCGGGCCAGGCCCGGCCGGGGCGCCGGTCGAGCTGTGGCACCACGAGTCGAGCGGTGGCTACAGCCAGGAGCCGGTCGTCGTCGATGGCCGGGTGATCGCCGTGTCCGACCATGGCGAGATCACCGCCCTGGACGCGGTCACGGGTGTCGGGTCAGGGGGCCATCGACCTCCATGTCGGCGTGCACCCGGACTCGAACCCCGCTGCCAGCGAGGATGCCCTGTTCGTCGTCACGCAGGACGGTGTGCTGCACGCAGTATCGCTCGTGGACTGGACCGAGCGGTGGCACAACGGCGGGTATGAGCCGGAGACGCAGATCGCGATCACCGGCGACCTGGTGCTTGCCGGCGCTCCGGGGGCGCTCGTGGCGCGCCACGCGTCGGATGGCACCGAGGCCTGGTCGGTCCGCCTGCCCGCGGTCACGCGGATCGCCGTTGCGTCCGACCGAGCGTACGTGTCCGGCCGCGGATCCGACGCGATCACCCAGGTCGATCTCGAACGCCACGCCGTCGTCCAACAGCTGCACACGGACAGTGCCGAGGTGCTGACGCCCGCCATCGTCAGCGACGGGGTGATCGTCGGCTATCGCGACGCGCGGGGCGGTTCAAACGGCGTCCGGTCATTCGACGCCGACGGCAATCTGCGATGGCAATTCGCGGAGCCGAACGGCTATCGGATCGACGCGGTCGTCATCGATGAGGGCGCCGTGTTCGTCTACGTGGGTGTGCCCGGGGTCGTCGACGTGGTCGACCCCGGCGACGGGCAAGCTGCGCGGAGCGCCGCATCCGCTGGGTGAACCGGGGGTCGGAAATCCGGCCGTCGCCGACGGCCTTCTGTACCTGGTCGGGCCCCGGCAGGGCCTGTTCGTGATGGACGCCGACGGCACGATCCCGTGGCAGGTCCCGTTCGACGGTGCAGCGGGGCCGGCGAGGCTCATCGTCACCGGTGGCATCGTCATCGTCCCCATGACCACGGGCGCCTCCACCGGGCGCATCGTCGCGTTCATCGCACCATCGGATCCGCGGGCACCGGGCCGCCAGCCGGCGACGGGCGCGACACCGGTGCCGACCACACCGGTTCCGACCACACCGGCAGTCCCCGGGGCGCATGTGGCCAGGGTTATCGACACCTGGGTCGGGCCGTTCGCGGAAACCCCGGCCCCGCAGCCCACGGTGATTGCGTTGCCGGCCCTGGCGCCCGACGGCACGTTGTACGCCGTCGACTGGTTCAACAACCGGATCCTGGTGTTGGCGCCGGACGGCCGCGTCACGTGGTGGGGCTCGACGGGCAGCGGCCCCGGCCAGCTCAGCTTCGAGGCGGTCACCCAGGACGATGCTCCGATGGACATCGCGGTCTCCCCGGACGGTCAGCTGATCGCGGTCGGCGAGGGCGGGAACCATCGCGTCCAGCTGTTCGACGCCACGGGGACCTCGCTGCGAACGATCGGGCGGCTGGGCCGCGGCGACTCGCAGTTCGTGAACCCCGCCGGCGTGGCCGTGGACGGCGAGCACCAAATCTGGGTCGCCGACACGAGCCGCAACGACGTCCAGGTGTTCGACGAGGACGGCGGATTCCTGTTCAAGTTCGGCTCTGCCGGAAGCGGGAACGGGCAGCTCCTCCAGCCGGGACGGCCGTTCGTCCGCGAGGACGCCGACGAGGTGCTCATCCCCGACTTCGGGAACCGACGCGTCGCGGTGTTCGCAAAGGACGGATCGTTCCTGCGCAACTACGCCAGCGACCCGGGATCCGGGCTGTTCCTCGCGGGCGTCAACGGGGTCATCGTCGATCCGTTCGGCAGGATCATCGTCAACGACCTTTCGGGCATCCACATCCTCGACCAGGACGGCCACCGGATCGCGACCGTCCCGCTCACCATCGATGGCATCGGCACCCTCGACCCGTTCGGCATCGCGCTCGAGGCGAGCACGGGCCGCCTGTATGTCGCCGACCCCTCGGAAGCTCATCACCTGATCGCGGAGGTCCAGCTCGAGCCGCCGCTGTGGCCGGCCACTCCGTGAGCGCTCCGTAGCCGGCGGTTCTGTCCTCGCGGCAAATCCTGGAACGCACAGCGACCCGGTCAATACCGGTGCGACCGGGCAGGCGCGCGGCGAAGGTCGCCCGAGGGCATCACCAACAACGCAGCCGACTCCCAACCTCGACCACGGAGGTCGACATCACCTGTCCGGTCGACCTGCCGGGGTGACCGACCCGCCCGTCCAGCAGGCTGCAGGATGACTACCGAGCGGAGTCTGCCCTGCTGGCCAGCATGGCCAGGAATTCGGCCGGGGTCATGACCGGCAGGCGATCGCGCAGGTCGAGCAGGTGGGCGTCACCGGACACGAGCGCGTCGACCGCGGCGACGCGCGCGAGGTCCACCAGGTACTCGTCGTCGGGATCCGCGCTGAGCGGTGGGGCACTCGGTGCGGGGTCATCGACAATCCTGGCCTCGTGCCCGATGAGGTCGACGTAGGCGACAGCTTCGGCCAACGTGACGTAGCGAGGGAACTTCTCGCGCCCCAGGACCGCTCGGAGCTCGGCCAGGAGGGTCGGCGAGGCGACGAGCTCGAACGCGCCGTCCCGGAGCTCGAGCAGGATGGCGGCGCTCGGACCGCCCGGGCTGATCAGCGCCGAAACGAGGACGTTGGTGTCAAGAACCGCGCGCGGCACGCTTCTCGGCCCGGGTGGCGTGTGTCTCCTCGACAGCCAGGCGCATCGCCTCGTCCTCGCCCAGGTCGCTGCGTGCCCACACGCCGGCCAGGACATCGAAGCCGAGGTAGGCGCGGAGCGCGTCCTCGACGACCTCTGAGTCGCGCTTGTCGGTCCGGGCTGCCCGGACGCGAGCCGCCCGCATCACGTCCTCGTCGACGTACAGGGTCACCTTCCGCTTCGTCGTCATGATGCCAGCATAGCGGCAAGATGTTATGCATTCAAGATGGCAAGACGGCCTTCAGCCGTCTCGCAGGGGTTCCGGCGGTAGCAGGCCCGAGAGCGGGCGGATGAGTACAGCGGATTGCGCGATCGGCGCCGGCACGGCATCGTGTATTGCGCCGAGGTCGGGTGTCCGACGTGGAGCCGCGGCCCGCCAGGAGGAGCCACGTGGCCGCGACACCGACACCGACACCGCCGCTGCGCCCGTCCCCGAGCACATCGAGCACCGGATCCCGCTGCCGGACGGCCGGGTGTTTGCCGCTGCCGAGTGGGGCGACCCGGACGGGATCCCGCTCATCTCGATCCACGGCACGCCCGGCGGTCGGATGTCATGGTGGGAGGACCCGGACATCTACCGCCGGCACGGGTTGCGGCGGATCACGATCGACCGTCCCGGCTACGGGGAGTCCAGCCGGCTGCGCGGTCGGCGCGTGGCCGACATCATCCCGGACCTCGAGCGTCTGACGGAGGCGCTCGACATCGACCGGTTCGTGGTCATGGGAGGTTCCGGCGGTGGTCCGCACGCGCTCGCGTGCGCCGCCCTGCTGCCGGACCGCGTGATCCGGTGCCTGGCGATGGTCTCGATCGCCCCGTACGGAGACGCCGACATCGACTGGCTGGCCGGGATGGCCGAGGGCAACCTCGTCGAGTTCGGCGCTGCGCTCGAAGGCGAGGCAGCGGCCAGGAAGCTGCTCCACGGGTTGCGAACGGAGACGCTCGAGCGACTTGCGGCCGGGCGCCTCGACTGGCTGGGGGACGACTTCGAGCTGTCCCCAGCTGACCAGGCGCAGATGGCCAAGCACTTCGATCTCGCCCGTGCCCAGATGTTCAGCTGCCTCGAGCCGGGGATCGATGGCTGGGTCGACGACGACCTGGCGTTCACCAAGCCCTGGGGATTCGACGTCGCCGACATCCGGGTGCCGGTGGTGATCGCCTACGGCCGAACGGATGTGCTCGTGCCGCCTGCGCACGGTGACTGGCTGGCGGCCCACGTCCCGGGCGCCATCGCGTGGGTGGACGATGAGGCCGGCCATGGTGGCGACGACTCGCAGATCGAGCGCGAATACACCTGGCTGGCGACCGGTCGTGACACGGCCGCCGTCGCGGCCACCGACGGATAGCCCGCCGCGGCCGCGGCGTCGTCGGAGCCCGCGTCTAGGGAGCCGAGCTCGCCTCCGGCCCGCCGAACGCACCGCGCCCCCCGAACAGGCCGCCCACGTTGCCGATGACCACGCTGGTCGCGGTGACGCTGCCGTCCGGGTTCGAGGTGCCGATGACCGTCACGGTCGCACCGCTCGTGATGTCCGTGATGGCCTTGGTGGCTTCCGACACCTCGGTCACCTTGGTGGTCGGGGTCAGCAGCACGATCCGCGACCCGCCGGCCGGCGTCGAGATCGTCATCTGGTCGGCCGAGACGGAATCAACCGTCCCGTTGGCACCGCCGCCGAAGCCACCGGCGCCACCATTGCGGATCCGGAACGATGCGTTGGGGCCGCCGAACGCCGGCCCGCCGTTGTCGCCGGTGAAGGCCGTCCGGTCCGTGCCCTGGGTCGACGTCGCGTTGGCGACCAGGTAGCCACCGGCGAACGCAACCAGGGCAATCGCCACGGCACCGACGATGGGCAGCCATCGGCGGCCGGCCGCGCCCTTCGGTCGAGCGGGCTGGATCGTCATCGACGACGGGTCAAACGGCTCGGGTTGTCCGTAGGGCGCGGGCTGGCCAAACGGTTCCGGCTGTCCGGAGGGCGAGGTGGTCATCGATTGATCTCCCATTGAGGTGGTTCGACAGGTCGGGGTCGGGTTGACGCCGCGGCGCTACTCGGTGCGCAACGCGACGATTGGCTGGAGCTGGGCGGCGCGACGCGCCGGGTAGAGACCGAACAGCAGGCCGACGGCGGCGCTGACGCCGACGGCGACGAGCAGCGAGATGGGGGTGACCGTCGCCTGGACGGTGGTCAGGCTGGCGATGGCGATCGAGACCAGGATCCCGACCAGGGCTCCGGCGATGCCGCCGAGCGTGGTCAGGAACACGGCCTCGACCAGGAACTGGCCCAGGATGTCCCGGCGGCGGGCGCCGAGGGCCTTGCGCAGGCCGATCTCGCGCGTCCGCTCGGTCACCGAGACCAGCATGATGTTCATGATCCCGATCCCGCCCACCAGCAGGCTGATGCTGCCGATCGCCGCCAGCAGGACGGTGAACGTCGATGCCGCGGAGGTCGCCGCCGACAGCAGGTCCTGCTGCGTCTGGACGGTGAAGTCGGCCTGGGCCGGGTCGGCGATGTTGTGCGTCCCGAGCAGGACCTGGGTGGCCTCGAGCTGGACGTTGCTCATCGCGTCCTGGCTGACCGCGCTGATCGCGATCGTGTTGACGTTGGTGCGGCCGAAGATCCGCTGGGCGGCCGTCGTGACCGGCACCACGACCTGGTCGTCCTGGTTGAAGAAGCCGCCCGCGGTCCCCTTGGACTCGAACACCCCGACCACGAGCAGCCGCACCACGCGGACCGGGGCGTTCCGCCCGCCCGACGAGAAGTTGAGGTTGATGTACTGGCCGACGGCATCACCGCCGTTGAACAGGTCCGCAGCCGTCGACGATCCGATGACGGCGACCTGCGTGGCCGACGAGACGTCGGCGGCGGTGAAGAACGCTCCACTGGCGATGGTCCAGTTGCGGACCGTCAGGAACTCGGGCGTGGTGCCGGTGACCTGCGAGTTGGTGTTGGCGCCGCCGACGATGACCTGCGCGCGGCCGGTCAGCTCGGGCTCGATGGCCGCGGCATCCGGGACCGCGCCTTCGGCCTGGAGCGCGGTCACGTCGTCCAGGGTCAGCGTGGTGGCGCCGCCACCCGGTCCGCGGACGAGGCCTGTCGAGACGCCGCCGGGCGAGACCAGGACGAGGTTGGTGCCCAGGCCCTGGAGCGTGCTCGAGATCGACGCGGAGGCTCCCTCGCCGACCGACACCATGCCGATCACCGCGGCGACGCCGACCAGGATGCCGAGGATGGTCAGCGCCGCGCGGAGCTTGTTGGCGGCCGTGGCCACGAACGCGGTCCGGAGCGTCTCGAACACGGGCATCTCAGTCGACCGTGCCCGGCATCTCGGTGGGCTGAGGCGCCCAGATCGTCGATGCCGGGGCGACCGCCCCAGCCTGGATGGCGGTGGTCGGGGCATCGAGCACGATCCGCCCGTCGAGCAGGTGGATCTGGCGGTGGGCCAGCTCCGCCACCCGTGGGTCGTGCGTCACCACGATCACGGTTCGGCCCGCCCGGTGGAGGCGGCCGAACAGCTGCATGATCCCGGCTCCCGCGGCGGAGTCGAGGCTGCCCGTGGGCTCGTCGGCGAGCAGGATCGCCGGCGAGGTGACGAGCGCCCGCGCGATCGCAACGCGCTGTTGCTCGCCGCCGGAGAGCTGGTTGGGGCGATGGCCGGCGCGCGCCGCCAGGCCCACGGCCTTGAGCGCGGCCAGCGCCTTCCGCTGGCGGTTCCGGTCACCGCGGTACGCCAGGGGCAGCGCCACGTTGTCCACGGCCGTCGTCCGGGACAGCAGGTTCCACTGCTGGAACACGAAGCCCACGAACCGATTGCGGACCCTGGCCAGCGCGTCGTCGCCCAGCCGCGAGACATCCACGCCGGCCAGCACGTACTGTCCGCGGTCCGCGACGTCGAGGCAGCCGATGATGTTCATGAGGGTGCTCTTGCCGGACCCGGACGGACCCACGATCGCGACGAACTCGCCCTGGCCGATCCGGACGTTCAGCCCGCGCAGGGCGTACACGGCGGTCGAGCCGGCCGCGCCGAGCGAGCCGTCCGTGGCGCCGTAGCGCTTGACGATGCCCTGCATCGAGACCAGGGGCGCGGCGGCGCCGGCGCCGCTCGTGGCGACCGCCGGGATCGAGGTCAGCGCCGTCGTCACGCGCCGGGGCGGTCGTCGTCGGCGCCCCTGCCGCGGTCACGTCGGCTCGAGGCGGACCCGCATCAGCCACCGAACGCTCCGCCACCCTCGAAGATCCGCGTTCCGCCGCCACCGAACGTGCCGCCGCGCGGCTGGTTCGTCGTCGTCTGCAGCGACTCCACGACCGTGGCGCCGTCGCTGAGCCCGGACACGATCTGCGTCTGCGAGCCGTTGCTGATCCCGACGGTGACCGGCACGTTCGTCTGCGTCTTGCCATCGGCCTCGAGCACGGTGACGACCTGCTGGCCGCCGACCGTCTTGACGGCCAGGCTGGGGACGAGGACGGCGTTGTCGGCGCGGTCCGTGACCACGGCGGCCGTGGCGCTCATCCCGACCAGCAGCGCCGGGTTGGTGCCCGAGATGCACACCGTGACGCCGAAGCTGGTCACGCCCGAGATCTGCGACCCGACGACGCTCAGCTGGCACACCTTGCCGACGACCGTCTCGGTTCCCAGCGCGGTCGCGCTGATGGTCGCGGGCTGGTCCATCTTGAGCTTCGCGATATCGGTCTCCGACGCCTCGCCCGCGATCTGGAGGTTGGCGAGATCCATGACCTCGATCTGGCCGGTCGTGCTCGCCGAGGCCGCCGACTGATGAGCCGGACGAGCCCGAGACCTGCTGGCCGACCTCGAGGTTGACGGCGGTCACGGTGCCGGCGATGGGGGAGGTGATGGTGGCGCCGGTGGCCTGGAGGTTGGCGAGCGTCTGCTGCGCCTGGGCCAGGGAGGCTCGATCGGCGGCAAGCTGTGCGTCCGGGGTGGGGGCGGTCCGGGTGGTGTAGTTGTGCTTGGCGGTCGTGAGCGCCAGCGTCGCCGAGCTCACCTGCGCCTCGGCCTGGTGCTGCGACTGGGTGGCCCTGAGCTTCGTGTTCGCGAGCGCGGAGGTGGCGCTCGAAACGGCGGCCTCGTCCTTGGCCAGCTGGGGATCGTCGGCGGGGAGCGTGGCCTTGTCGGCCGCCAGCGTCGCCTTGGCCGCACTCAGGGCGGCCGTGGCGTCGGCGATGTTCTGCTTGTTCTGGGCCTTGGTGTCGGACAGGGAGGTCTTGGCGGTCGACAGCTGGAGCGTCGCCTGGTCGACCGAGTCCTTGGCCGCGGCGATCGTGTCGGCCGTCGGGGCCGCCACGTCGTCGTCGAGGCGCGCCTGCGCCGCATCGACGTTCGCCTGCGCCGTCTGGAGCTGGACCTGGAGCGACGAGTCGTCGATGGTGGCCAGGACCTGGCCCTCGGTGACGGTGTCGCCGACCGCGACGTTGACCGCGGTCACGGTGCCGGCGCTGTCGAAGCTCAGCTCGTTGATCGAGGACGAGGCGATCGAGCCCGAGATGCTCACGCTGCTGACGATCGTGCCGGTCGTGGCGGTGCCGGTGACGAGCGTCGCCGCCTCGGTACCGAACGGCTTCGCGATCCAGAACGCGGCCGCGGCGATGATCAGGGCGACCAGGGGCACGACCAGCCATCGCCAGCGCCGGCGTCGTCCCGGCGGGTCACCAAGATCGGAATCGTTGAACTGGAACTCGTCGGCCCAGGCTGAGCCCGGATCCGTCGTCTCGACCGCGTTGGTCATCTGCCCATCCCGAACCTACCCCTGCCCCACCCGATGACGCCACGGTGGCCGAGGTTCGTGAGAGCAGCGTGAGAGGTGGGCGACGGCTGTTCCTGGGTGATGCCTGCCGTGTGGGGACTCGCGGGCCTGCTAGGGGATCGAGCCCACGCAGGCGAGCGCGCCCGGCGTGCCCGCGATCCGGTATTCGGGCACGGAGGCGGGGACCACGAGCGTCTCGAACGGCTCGAGGCGCTCCTGCCAGCCATCGCCCGAGACCTCGACCGAGCCCCGGATCGCCGTCACGATCTCCAGGGTTTCGCCGGCGGGGCGCCGGTTCGCCGGGGTCGCGAGGTCCGGGATCTCGAGCCGCAGCTCGGGCACCGTGAGCGCGCCGCCGTCGAGGCGCCAGCTGCGCCCGACCGGGATCGCGTGGGCGTCCGGCCGCACCGCCCGGAGCGACTCCGCGATGTGCAGCGGCCGCTCCGCGGTGGCGGGCCGGCCCCAGTCGGACATGCGGAACGTGATGTCGGACGGCTGCTCGATCTCGTAGACCAGCGACCCGGCCCCGATCGCGTGCATCGTGCCCGCGCGGAGGAGGAGCGTCTCGCCCGGCGTGGCGGCGCTGGTCTCACAGTGGCTGCGTCCGACGACGCCGTCCTCGATCGCGCGCAGGAGCTGTCCCGCTTCGAGATCGCGGCGTGGACCGGTGACGAGCACGGCATCGGGCTCGGCGTCGACCACCAGCCAGGCCTCGGTCTTGCCCAGCGCGGTCGGGCCGTACAGCTCGGCTGCCAGCGCGTCGTCGGGATGGACCTGGAGCGACAGCCACTCCCCGGCGTCGATCAGCTTGACCAGCAGCGGGAACCGGGCGCCGAGCAGGGCGATCGCCCGGCTGCCGACGAGCGCCGCCCCTTCGGACGCTGCAAGCTCATCGAGCGTCATCGAGCCGTCCGACGTTGCCCCATGCGCGGTGCCGCCGCCCGCCGGCGCCTCGACGACCGAGCCCGGGCCGGCGACCCACAGCTCGCCCACGTGCTCGGCCGCGTCCGCGAGGCGGTGACCGGCCCACGGGCGGCGGCTTCGATAGGGGATCGGGCGCAGCGGGAGCATCGGCAGGCAGCATAGAGGGTCCCGCCCGAGCGATGATGGCGTTGCGCCGATGGCGACGCGCCCCACCCGTGGAGGACTTCGTCCATGCCGACTGCCGCTTCGCCGCGCCGGCGGCCCCGGACCTCCGAGCCCGCCACTCCGCCAGGGGACCGCGCGCGGATCCGGCGCCTGGTCGCGGCCGACATGTCCCGGCTGCAACCGGGCGCGCAGCGCGGCTGGTGGCTGCGGGAGGCGCTCGAATGCGGATCCGGGGGTCGAATGCCCGGCGCTCGAGGGCGCGGCGACCGCCGATGTCGTCATCATCGGTGGCGGGTTCACCGGGCTGTGGACGGCGTGGTGGCTGCTCGAGCACGACCCCGCGACCCGCGTCACGATCCTCGAGGCGGACATCGTCGGCGGCGGCGCCAGCGGTCGCAACGGCGGGTTCCTGACCGGCTGGTGGGACTACCTGCCGGCGCTGGTCGGGAACTTCGGGCCGGAGGCGGGCCTCGCGGCCGCGATGGCGCTCGATGGGGCGCCGGCCTGGATCGGGGACTGGGCGGCGCGGCACGACATCGACCCCTGGTTCCGGCCGGGCGGGACGCTCGTGGTCAGCACATCGGCCGCGCAGGACGACGCGTGGGACGGGATCGTCGATCTCGCCGCCGAGCTGGGCGTGTCCGACCGGTTCCTGCCGCTGACGGCTGCACAGGTTCGAGCGCGGTGCGCGTCACCTGCGTTGCGGGGCGGCCTGCTGATCCCGGGCGACGCCTCGGTCCAGCCGGCGCGCCTTGCCCGCGGGCTCCGGCGGGTGCTGCTGGAGCGCGGGGTCGTGATCCACGAGGGGACCCGGGTGACGGACCTGCGCGAGGAGGGCGGCGGCGTCCGCGTCACGACGGACCGGGACGGGGTGCTCACTGCGGGGCGCGCCGTGCTGGCGGTCAACGCCTGGGCCGCGGGCTGGCCACGGGCGGGGTTCGGCGCCCGGATGATCACGTGGTCCAGCTACATGGTCCTCACCGAGCCGATCCCGCAGCGACTTCGCGACCTCGGCTGGACCGGTGGCGAGGCACTGACCGATTGCCGGTTCACCAACCACTACTTCCGGACGACCGCCGATGGGCGGATCGCGTTCGGTGGCGGCGGCGGTCGCGCCGGCTACGGCGGGCGGCTGGGTTCATGGGTGACCGACGATCGCGGATCGGTCGCGCTCGCGGCCCGCGGCTTCCGGCGCCTGTTCCCGATGCTCGACGACGTCGACCTCGTCGACGCCTGGGGCGGCCCGATCGACATCGCGCCCAATCACCTGCCGTCGTTCGGGACGCTCGGCGGCCGAGGCGGGCGGATCCACTGGGGCCACGGGTACAGCGGCACCGGCGTCGGCCCGTCATGGCTGGGCGGCAAGATCCTCGCCGCGCTCGCCCAGGACCGGCTCGACGACCCCGTTGCGCGACTGCCGATGGTCGGCCATCGCGCCCGCCGGTTCCCGCCCGAGCCGTTCCGGTTCCTGGGTGCCCGCGTCATCCGGGAGGCGATCGTCGCCAAGGAGCAGCGTGACGACGAGGGCGGCTTCGTCCCGCCGCCGCTCCGATGGCTGGTCCGCCTGCCGCGCGCGATGGGCTACGACCTGGGACCCGAGTAGTTCGTCGCCAGATCTCCGTCTCGCCTACCCGCGCTTCGGGCGCCGCTCGAACGCCTCGACCGCGACCGGCAGCGTGGGATAGATCCGCGCCTCGTCGATCATCGACAGCAGCCCACCCCGCCGCATCTGCGCGAGCAGGTCCTGCTTGACCCGCGCCATCGCGAAGGTCACGCCGCGGGCGCCCAGATCCTCGGTCAGCGCCTCGATGGCCGCCGCCGCGGTGGTATCGAGCTCCACGATCGCCTCGGCATTGAGCAGGAACCACTCCACCGGACCCGCCTGTGAATCGACGGCCGCGAGCGCCCGGGTCCGGAAGTCCTCCGCGTTGGCGAAGCACAGCGGCGCGTCGTACCGGAACACGAGCAATCCGGGGATCTGCACCGCGTCCGGATAGTCCTCGATGTTGTGCAGCCCGGCCAGGCCCGGGACCCGCCCCAGGACCGACGCCGGTGGTCGCGCGACGCGCGCGAACAGGTCGGCGACCGACAACGCCATCGCAACGAGGATGCCGGCGAGGACGTCGAACACGAGCACGCCCGCCACCGCCGCCAGCGCGAGTCCCAGCTCCGTCGTCCGGAACCCGGCCAGCCGCCGGAGGGCGGGCAGGTCGATGAGGCGGAGCGCGGCATAGACCACGACCCCGCCCAGCGCCGCCTTCGGGATGAGCCCGATCAGGCCGGGCACGGCGAGCACGACGACGGCCACCGCCACGGCTGCGACGAGGCCAGCGGCCTGACTCCGAGCGTGCATCGCATCGAGGATCGCCGTCCGCGACCCCGACGCGCTGAGCGGGAAGCCGCCCATCAGCCCGGACGCGACGTTCGCCGCACCGAGTGCCAGGAACTCGCGGTTCGGATCGATCGTCTCGCCGTTGCGCGCGGCGAACGCTCGGCCGGTCAGGGCGACGTCCGTGTAGCCGACGAACGCGATCGCCGCCGCCGACCCGACGAGCGCGGTGATGTCGCCCAGCCCCAGCGCCGGCACCGACAGTCCGGGGAGGCCCGCCGGGACGTCGCCGACCAGCGACACGCCGCGATCCTCGAGCCCCAGCAACGCCGTCACAGCGATCGCGCCGATCACGGCAAGGAGCGTCCCCGGCGCCAGCGGGCTCACCCGGCGCAGGGTCAGCAGGAAGGCAACGACCCCAAGGCCGAGCAGCAGCGCCGCGGGCTGGACCTCCTCGAGGCGCCCGGCCAGCTCGCCGAGCTTGCCCAGCGAGTCGGTCGCGGACAGGGACACGCCCGCGATCGTGCCCACCTGGGAGGCGATCATGACCAGGCCGACGCCGGCCATGTAGCCGATGAGGATCGGGTGCGACAGGAGGTCGGCGAGGAACCCGAGGCGGAGCACGAACGCCGCCAGGCACACGACGCCCACGACCAGCGCCAGGCCGGCCGCCAGGACCGCATATCGCCCGGGATCGCCTCCCGCGAGCGGGCCGACGGCCGCCGCGACCATCACCGCCGTTGCAGACTCGGGGCCCACGGACAGCATCCGCGAGGTGCCCAGCAGCGCATACACGACCATCGCGAGCACCGCGACCCAGAGCCCGGTGATCGCCGGGACGCCCGCGAGATCCGCGTACGCGAGGCACTGCGGCACCAGGTACGCGGTGACGGCGACGCCGGCGAGGACGTCCGTTCGGAACCAGCCCGCGTTGTAGCCGGCGAGCTGCGCGAGGCCTGCAACTGGGCGTTTGTCGGTCCGCGCGGACCTTTCGACGCTCACGATCCGCCCGCTCCGTGCTCCATGGGCGCGTCCTGTCGTTTCGGGACTTTGGACCCTCGGGTCGCGCGGTCCACAGGTGGGATGGTAGGGCCACGCGAGCCTCGCGGCCCGTGGTACGAGCAAACCGACCGCCAGCTCCGACGTGCCGACCGCCGATCCGGCGAAGCCCCCGAGGCTCCGGATGCAGGCACCACCGGCCGACTCGAGCACCGGCAGGGCCGCGGGCCCGCGGTCTTCATGCCCAGGGGAACCGCGGCGCGCTACGCTCCGTCATCGACCCATGCGCATACCTTCCCGCGTTGCTGCCACCCTGGCGCTCGTCGCCGTTGCCGCACTCGTTGCCGCCTGCGGCAGCTCCGCGGGCACGCCTGCGCCCACGGCGACCATCATCCAGTCGGCTGCCGATGCCGCGCGGACGGTCGCGGACGAGGTGCCGCTGTTCGCCGGCATCGACGCCAAGGACGCCAACCTGATCGGTCAGGCCTCCTGGTACGAGGCAGTCCCCACCGAGGCCGCCAAGCCGCCGGTGCCGTGGCGCGTCACGTTCAGGGTCGGCTGGGGCGACTGCCCGGCGGGCTGCATCGACGAGCACACCTGGACCTACGAGGTCGGCGTTGATGGCTCGGTCACCTTCGTCGAGGAGGCAGGCTCCGTCGTGCCACCGGCCGTGTTCGAGACCCTACGAGCAGCCAGCGGCGTCACCGGCGTGAGCGGTCGTGTCACGGCCGGCCCGACCTGCCCGGTCGAGCGCCCCGGCGACCCCGCGTGCCAGCCTCGGCCTGTCGCCGGTGCGGTCCTGGTCGTGACCACGCCAGCGGCGCCGAGGTCGCCCGTGTCACCACGGATGCGAGCGGCCTGTTCGGCGCCGCACTCGCGCCCGGCGACTACACCCTCACGCCCCAACCGGTCGAGGGCCTGATGGGCACCGCGGCGCCGATGCCGTTCACGGTCAGCGACGGCGCCTGGTGTTCCAGGACGTGGCCTACGACACCGGGATCCGCTGATGGGTTCGCCCGGGCCAAGGCAGGGCGCCCTCGTAGTATGCGGCTGACTTGTCTCTGGGCGCCCTATCACTCGAACTGCAGTTCGAGGGCTACTCGACGAGGCCGACCGCGATCAGTTGCGCAACCAGATCCTGGTTGTAGCCGACGGCCAAGGTCCCCGAGCCCGTCACCGAGAACGTGTCCGCGATGATCTGCGACGGGCCGAGGTTGCCCGTGCCCTGGACCGCGACGTACCCGTTCGGCTCGTAGATCGTGCCTTGAACGTACAAGTTCGAGCCATTGCCGTTCAGCTGGAGGTCTCCGGAAGTCACACTCGGCAGGCTGCGATCCTGGAAGATGACGATGTTGGTGTAAGGGCCGGCGTCCTGGATGGGGTAGAGGTGGACGACGGCTGCTGAGCCATTGAGGCTGATCGGCTGCATGTCCCGCACGGTTGCGCCACCGCTTGTCGCAGTCGGATCCTCGGTGTTGTAGAACAGAACGCCACCGCACTTGGCAAAGCTCTGTGGCGCGCAATCGAACGGGGTTGCTGGGAACGTGTTGATGCAGTCGACGGTGGACGTCTGCTCGCACGTCGTCGGTGGTGTCGTGCTGCTCCACGATGCACTGACGGTATAGATGTTGGCGCCGCCACCGCCGGCGTCCAGGCCCCCGCCACCGATGTAGTACAGCCCTGGCCTCAGGAAGAAGGTTCCGTTGAGGAACTGAAACCCACCCGGGTAATAGCCGGGTGACAGCAACCAGGTCGTCCCGGCATATGAATTATTGAAGGCGCATGTTGCAGGCGCCAGCGCCGTAGCTGCACTGGAGCCCCCAGGACATCCGGATGGAATGGCCGCAGCCCCGGACAGCTCCACGACCGGCGCCGCGAGGCCTGGCAGGCCCGGCGCCGGGAGGCTGAGCAGCGGGTCCGGGACGTAGGGCTGTCCCGTGCTCGGGTCCGGATCGCAGTGTCCCGTGGCGCAACTCGCGCTCCCGACGACATCGATGACACCGCCCTCCGAGGTGACCTCAACCGAAGAGGCCCCGCCTTGATTGAATGCCCCCTGCGGGCAGGTCGCCGATGAGTCAACTTGAATGTTTCCAGACACACTGACGGTTCCAGTTCCACCGAATTTCGCGGCGGAGCATTCGGATGGATTTAAGGCGATCATCGAGTAGTCCGCAGCCACACCGCTGCGATTTGCGGCGGTGGCCAGAACAGCGACACGCTGACCGGTGATCCCCAGCACGCCGCCAAAGATGCTCCCCCGGTTGCTGCCAATCTCAACCTCAATGAATCCGGGCTGCCCCGCGAAGGCCGATTCGGTCCCAGGGGGAATTTGGACCTTGACCGTGGAGCCATTCGCCGCTTCCACGTTGTTGCTCGTGCCATCCCCGTAGCCGTTGATGAAGGCGACGCGCAATGCTTCGTCGACGGCGTTGGCGCAGGTCGCGAGCGACGGCGCCGCAAAGCAGCCCGACTCCACGACGTAGCGCCCACCTGCAAGGGCGGCCGCATCGGCCGCATTCTGTTCGCTGCGGCGGTCGAGCAGCATCTGTCCGATATCGAACGCGAGCGCTGCGAAGCCGAATAGGACGACGAGACTCAACGCGAAGATGACCAGTGATTGGCCCCGCTGTCGGGCCGAGCTAGTGGTTGATGACAAGGGTCGACCTCGCAGTCATGCTGATCGGGGGAACGGGCAGCGGGATGATCGTTCTGAACGTGTAGTTGGTCGTAACGGAGACGTCGTGACCGCGTGCGTTGTCAACATCCGGCCAGGCCACGACCACCTGTGACGGTGTCAGGCCCAGACTGAACGCGGTCGCGGCAGTCTTCGCCTGGATCGCGCTGCCGGTTGGGTCTGCGCATGAGCTTGGGCTGGTCGCTCCACCCGGCATCGGGCCGCTGGGGCACAGTGAGTCGCTACCGTGCACGATCGCGTACCGTGCCCCTTCTCGGGTCGCGTTGTTCAGGACCTCGTAGGCGAACACATACCGCCCGAACTCGATGATCCCGAAGATGAGCAGGAACAGGAGTGGCGCCGCGATGGCGAACTCAGCCAGCGCCTGGCCCCGGGCCCGTGAGCGGTCACTCTGATTCGTCATGGTGCGGGAAAGTCGTTGACGACGTACGAGGCGTCGCGGTCGATCGGGATGGTCCCCGGAAGACTGAAGATCCCCGCAATCCCAACACCGCCGAGGAACAGGTGGAAGTCGTAGTGGCCGGAGACGTGGACGATGCAGGGCAGGTCGCCCGCAGGTACCGGCTCTGCACAGTTGATGCCGTCATCGTTGACCAACTCGTATGTGATCACGGGGTTCTCGCACGTGTTGTCCGGGTCGGAGGTCTGGTAGTCAGGCAGCGTGTTTGACGCAGTGCAGGCGCGGCGGTACATGCCTGCCTCGGTAAGCGGGATGTTCGCCGACAGCCAGTTCGATCCTTGGAACGCACCGTAGTCGGCAGCTTCGCGCACGGCCGACTCCACCGTGAGCGCGGTCGTGTACAGGCGCGCGAAGTCTCCGATGGCGAGCAGCAGCAGCAGCAGGATCGGAAGGATCAGCGCCAGCTCAACGATCGCCTGCCCGGATGAGCGCCGCGAGGGATCACTCGTCCGCGGTTCGACGTCACGACGAAATGCAGGGGTCGCCATCGTCTCCACCGGTCGATTCCACCAATGAGCTGGTCGCCCCCACGATCCCGGGCCGGCGACCAGCTCGCGCGTGCGGTCTCCGCACAGAGCGGGACTATGGTCCTGGGACCTTGCGATCGTCCTTACACGCTCGACCGAGCAGCCGGCCAGGCCAGCGAGTACGAACGGACCATTGTGGAACGCGCCCGGTCGAACGACGCTGATCCGCATGAAGAAGCGAATCGCAGCCAGTCTGCTCTGGTTCTACTGCACGTGGTGGGCGTGGGCAATGATCGCGGCGCTGACCGGCCTGCCGGCGCTTGCTGGCCCGGTGATCGGAGCAGCGGTGGCCGCTCTGGTTGGTGTCGACCCGTTCGAGAAGATCTGGCCCCGCCCGGCCCGGCGCGAGCAGGACTCAGCGGGGGTGTCCGCAGCTGAAGCCCAGCTGGTCGCCTGACGTCGCTCACCAACAGGCTGACGCCCGCTCATCCCCGAGACCGAGCGGGCGTCAGTGATTCTCGGGCGGGCGTGGCGCCCGCGGGACTATTCGACCAGGCGCGCGACCGGGACCCCGAACGTCGCCGACGACCCGCCGGCGGAGATCGTCAGGGGCAGCGAGCTCGTCTCGTCGGACACGAAGTAGCCGGCCAGCTGCTCGCCGTCGTGGCCCTCGCAGTCGCTGTTGGCCGTGTCCAGGTGCCAGATCCAGAAGCCGACCAGGTTCCCGTCGTCGTCGTTGATCGCCACCGGGATGTCGGCGCCGCTCGGGTACATGTCGAGCAGCGCGTGGCACACGGACGTCATGTCGCCATGGTTGTGTGGCCCGAGGTCCATGCCGAGGTAGACCTCGACCTGGAACTCGCCGCCATCGATGATGCCCTTGGCCGTCGCTGCATCGACGTTGCAGGCGCCGCCACTGACGCAGAACGTGGTCCAGGCGAACTGCTCGCTGTTGATGGGCCATGCGCTGTTGGGGTCGCATTTGGCGGGATTGGGGTCGCAGTAGACGTTCGAGGTGGCGCCGTGGTCGGTGACGGCCCGGTAGTTGAACATGATCGGCGACAGGCCGTTCGAGACGCCGTTCGCGATCCCGCCCACGGACACGCCGCGTGCGGTCACGCCGAACTGGTTCATGCCCACGACCGACGCGAAGCTGTTCTGGTGCGGCCGGTCCACGACGACCTCGACCCAGCACGGATAGAGCGCGGGCGTGCTGCAGTCGTTGGTGCTCAGGGGTCCGGACTGTGACCCGCCGGGTGCGTACTTGCCGCTGGTGGGCGGGATGTTGACGGTGACCTCGGCCGCCTGGTAGCCGTTCGCGACCGCGGAGTCGATGGCCGTCTGGATGATGGTGGCCCGGTCGGCGCCGTTCGCCTCGGCAGTCGCGCCGGCGAGGGCGGCCACGTCGGCGACCTTCTGCTGGGTCCGGAACTGGCCCCACGACCCGCCGACATCGACCACGAGGCCGACCGCCAGCAGGAGCGTCACCAGCATCAGCGTGAACAGGACCAGCACCTGGCCATCGGCCCGGTCGAGGCCGTCGCGGGCGCGGGAGAGGAGGGCGCGCGGGATCATTGCAGGATCTCCTGTTCCGTGGAGGACCCGACGGTGACGGGGCCGAAGGAGCTGGCGACGGGCGTCAGCAGCGAGAACGACTGGGCGGTCTGCACGCGGACGATGTAGCCCACCTTGCAGAAGGTGGTGGACTGGTCGGGGGCGACCCCGGTCGCGGGGTCGATGCAGGTCACCGTCACGGTGAGCGGGGCCTGGAGGCCGACGGACGCGTCCGCGATCGCCGCGCTGATCGGCCCCGTCGTGGCGTCGCACGGCGTCGACGACTGGAAGCACGCGGTGCTCGCCGTCCTCGCGACGGACCGCGCGATCTGGGACATCTGGTTGTAGGCAAAGATCGCGCGCCCGCCGTCGATGACCCCGAACACGAGGACCAGGAACAGCGGAAGCACGAGCGCGAACTCGACCAGGCTCTGGCCGCGCGCATCTGATCGGCGTCTCATCTGTAGGTGACCACGACTTTCTGGGTGATCGGGTAGCACACGCCGGGCGTGAGGTCGTTGCCCAGCCCGTCGGTCTGGCCCGTCACGACGTCGTTGGTGTGGCCGTTGGGCGAGAAGTTGCCGGCGGCGAACCCGGCCGTCGTCCATTCGTCCCGGGCATCGGACACGGTCTCGTCCGAGCCCGAGTTGCTCACGACGAGGTCTGGCATCGGGGCGAAGCCCGTGTGCAGACCGACCCGCTGGGGGACGCGCTGGCCGACGCGGACGCACTGGCCGACGCGCTCGCCGACGCGCTCGCCGACGCCGACGCGCTCGAGGACGACGTGGCGCTCGCGCTGGACGACGGGATCAGGGTCGCCGGATCCGGGAGCGCGATCTGGTCAGCTGCGACGCTTGCCCGGATCGTGATCCCGTTGCCGAGGAACACTCGCAGGATCGGCATCAGGAAGTCGAACGGCATCGAGACGCCGACGCGGCTGCGTGTGCCCGGCTGTGGATCCGGCTGGCACGCGACCGTCGCGCCGGTCAGGTCCTCGCAGGAGACCTGGACGTTGGCGAAGTCGACGGTGGCGGCCGAGTTCCGGTTCTCGAAGGTGATCGCGCAGCCCACGCGGTTGGCCGTCGACGCTGGGTTGCTGCAGGTGCCCGTGTAGGAGGTTGGCTCGCGCGCCGCGACCAGCACGCCCGCACGCGCCGCGTTCTCGGCGGTCACCTGCGTGTAGAACAGCCGCCCGAAGTCCACGGTCGTGGCCAGGAGCATGAGCAGGACCAGCGCGACGACCGAGAACTCGACGAGCGCCTGGCCGCGCGACCGGCCCGGCCGGCGAAGGAATCGGAGGGCGGGTGCGGCGACACGGCCGGGTCTCCCCGGCCTCGCGTGATCGGGCGGTGACGCCCGCAACGGACGCGATCGCGACGGTGCGCCTTTTCGGCGCGCGCGAACACCGGCCCATACGGGCCATAAGGACGACATCGACGTTTCCCCCGGCGATGCAGTGATGCAGTTGGCATTTGGGAAGGTGACGTCCTGACCTTGCGGTGAACCTTGCCGTGTTGCGTTCGGGCCACGAAACGAGCAGCGGGGCCCATGACCCCGTCGGGACCTTCGGTGCATGCCACATCGCGGGGTGCGCGGGGTCCGCCCGCGGGGGGCGCCGGCCCCCCTCCCGGCAGGCGCTCCTCGCATCGTGGTTTCGAGCCGGGGATCGCCCGGTACTTCCTTCTCCGGGGACTGCCCGCTTTGGGCTATGCACTCGCGCACCGTTTCAAGTCAGGGTGCAAGGGGCGACCACGACGATCGCCTGGCAACAACCCGCTGCAGGTCAATCCAGATGCGCCACAGGTTCCCAACAAGCTGGCGACCGCGCCTCGCACTCCGGCCACGGTCGCGGGGGCAGGCCCTGGTCGAGCTTGCCCTGATCCTGCCGGTGATGCTCGTCCTGTTCGCCTCGGCCCTCGATCTCGGCCGCATGTTCTACAGCCAGATCACGATCGCCAACGCGGCCAAGGAGGGCGCCCTCGAGGCGTCCCGCAACCCGACCTCGTTCGACAACACGCAGCCCTGCAACGCCACGACGAACCGGGTGATCTGCCTGGTGATCAACGAGGCCAAGGGCTCGTTCTACTCGATCACCCCGGCCGACGTCACCCTCGTCTGCTCGCCGGATCCGTGCCCGTCGGATCCCGCGGTGGGAGACACGGTCACGGTCACGGTGACCGGCAAGTTCACGCTGATCACGCCCTTGCTCGCGTCCTTCGTCGGGGGCCAGACGATCAACCTCTCGTCCTCGGCGCTGGCATACCTGCGTGTCCGGCCCCAATTCGCGGCCGGCTCCACGCCAATTCCGGTTCCGAGCACCGATCCGAGCGCCGATCCGAGCACCGATCCGAGCGCCGATCCGAGCGCCGATCCGAGCGCCTCCATTCCAGCCTGTGTTACGCCGACCGTGACCGGCAGCATCGTCGTGAGCCCGACCAGCGGCGGCTACTACCACGGTCCCGGCAATCCGGGGACGTTGTTTACCTTCACCGCGCCGACGGTCGATCCGCAGCCCGGCTGCACCTTCACGTACACCTGGAGCTACGGCGATGGTGGCAGCGGATCGGGCGCGACCACGACCTACCTGTACAACGCGGCCGGCTCGTCCGGCAGCGGCACCTCGAGGTACTTTCCGGTGACCCTGACGATCTCCGCCTCGGGTGTCGCGACCAACTGGCAGGGCACGATCAACGTGCCGGTGCTCTGATGAACGAACGACGAGATCCGGATCAGCACGGCCAGGCCCTGGTCGAGTTCTCGCTCGCCATCGTCGTGTTCCTGATGCTGATGATGGGCGTGTTCGACTTCGGCCGTGCCATCTACCAGTACAACGGCGTGGCGCAGGCCGCCCGCGAGATCGCACGCGTCACGGCGGTGCACCCGGGCGCGGACTTCACGACGACCGCCGGCCGGAGCGCCGAGACGCAGGCCGTGATCGCGACCCAGAAGGGTCTCATCCCCAGCCTGGGCGATCCCACGATCGAGTGCGTCCAGATCGACGGGACGGTCATCACCAGACCCTGCACTCCGAACGATTGGATCCGGGTGCAGATCGCCGCGACGTACACCCCGATCACGCCCCTCCTCGGCCTGGTCGGGACGTGGACCCTGTTCTCATCGTCTACCAGCTCGCAACTCCAGCTGATCGGAGCCTCCTGATGGATAACAACGCGCAGCGCGGCGAGCGCGGCCAGATCATCGTCGTGTTCGCGCTGGCGCTCGTGGCAATCGTCGCCATGGTGGGCCTGATCCTCGACGGCGGCAGCTCGTTCGCCCAGCGGCGCTCCGAGCAGAACGCCGTCGACCTGGCCGCTCTCGCGGCCGGCAATGACCTGATCGTCAACCAGGGCACTGCCGACTGGGTGGGCACCGCGCGCACGGTCGCAAGGCAGAACGGATTCGAGCACGGCGTCAACGGCATCACCGTGGACGTCACCTGCGAGAACTGCCCGGGACAGGTGCTCAATTCTGGCGTGGCGGGCGTGCAGGTCACGGTCGGGATCACCGCGCCGCACCAGAACGCCTTCGCGGGCGTGGTTGGGATGCCCACCTGGGACGTCAGCACGACGGCCACGTCGAAGACCGGCTGGCCGGACACCGCCACCGGACCGGCCCCGTTCATTCTTTCCAAGGAGGCGTTCGACCCCGCCGGCAAGGCGAAGGTCTGCTCCGACCCGGCCAACCCGTGCAACTTCAACCACCCCACGACGTCGGAAGGAGACACACCGCAATCGGCGACGGAGTTCGCGTGGACCGACTTCCATTACGACACGCCGTGCCACGTCGCTGGCAATGTCGACGACCAGGACCTCCAGGACTACCTCGAATTCATCGGCGAGCTTCACGACCACGCTCGACTTCGGGTGCTACATCGCGCAGCACAACAGCGGCCAGATGAACAACATCACAGCGACGCTCGCGAGCCTCGCCCCGATCACGTTTCCGGTTCCGATCGTGGACACGAGCGGCAATTACGTCGGCTGGGCCTCGTTCGTCCTCGCAAGCGCGACAGCCAACGGGTCCAACGGGGTCCTGACCGGCTACTTCGAGACCGGTGACCGCCAGGACCTGCGCCTGGACGTCAGCGGCGCCGGGTTCGGCACCTCGACGTATGGCGGGACACCCGTCCTCAAGCTGATCAACTGATCGCCAGGGCGGCGGCGCTCCGCCGCCCGACCCGTCCCTCGGATCCAGATCGTTGACCGGCGCGGCGACGGCCGCGCCGGTTCACGATTCCTCGGGCGCCTCGGCGGGGAGGTGGATCGTGAAGGCCGCCCCGCGACCGGGCTCGTCGGGCTCCAGCACCAGGTCACCGCTCATCGCCCGGCACAGCTCCCGCGAGACGTAGAGGCCGAGACCGGATCCTTCGCCGCTCGGCCGCGCCGCGCCGCGCTCGAAGCGCTGGAACAGCCGCTCCCGGTCCGCCGCCGCGACGCCGGGTCCATGGTCCGCGATGGTGATCGCGAGGTCCGAGTCCACGGAGTCGATGGAGATGGTCACCTCGACCGCGGCCCGGCCGCCGTATCCCACGGCGTTGTCGAGCAGCGCCCACAGCACCTGGTCGAGCTGGTCCGGGTCGGCGAGCGCGAGCCAGCCCTCCGAGCGGTCATCGACCGTGAACGGCACCTCTCCGGCGCCCAGCGCCTCCCAGGTGCGGCGGACGCGCGCCGACGGGGAGAACACCTCGAGGCGCGGGCGGAGCACGCCGGACTGGATCCGGCTGACGGTGAGCAGCTGGCGGACCATCCGCGACAGCCGGTCTGCCTGCTCGGTGATGATCCCCAGCCGTCGGTCCGGAGCCTCGGCGGCCAGCTGCTGGGCGTAGCCGCGGATGCTGGCCAGGGGCGTCTGCAGGTTGTGCGACACGCCGCGGAGGAAGTCGTCCTTGGCCTCGTCGAGCGAGACCAGCCGCGCGTTCTGCTGCTCGACACGCGCGTACAGCTGGGCATTGGACATGGCCGCCGCGATCTCGATCGCGAACAGCTCGAACAGGTCCTGGTCGGCGCGCTCCCAGGTGCGCGTCGCCGGCACGTGGCCGACCAGCGCGCCGAGGACGCCGCCGGCGGCCGACAGCTCGGCGCGCACGGGTCGCGGCTCGCCGGGGACGACCTCCTCCTCCTCGATCTGCGCCGGGTCGACGAGCAGGATCTCGCAGTCGACCATCCCGAACACGACCCTCGCCCGGTTGCCGGCGCGTCGGGCGAGGACGTCGGGTCGCTCCTGGAGCGTCGTCTCGGCGAGCGCCTCGAGGACCCGCCGGAGCTCGCGGTTGCGCCGCTCGAGCACGCGGGCGAGCCGGTTGTGGCTCTCGGCCAGGCGGCTGAACTCGTCATCGCCGGGGAGGTCGAGCGGGGTCGTCAGATCGCCCGAGGACACCTGCTCGACCGCGCGGGCGATCTGCCGGAGCGGCGCGCCCAGGTCCGCGGCCAGGATCGCGGCGAGGAGGACGCCGAACACGACGGCGATCGCGATCGCCAGCAGGAGGACCCTGGCCACGGTGGTGTCGCCACCCTGGTTGGCGCCCGTCACCACCAGGACGACGATGCCGAACCCGGCGACGGGCAGGACCGCGGCCGAGATCAGGCCCAGGGTGAGGCGCGCCCGGAACCCAGGCCCGGACCGGCGGTAGGCGGGTCGCGAGCCGGCGGGCTCGGACGTCGCAGCGCCACCCGCGCCCGCCTCCGCGCCCGCGTCCTGCGTCACGCGCCCGACGCCGGCTGCGCGGTGACCAGCCGGTACCCGATCCCCCGGACCGTCAGCAGGTGGGCGGGCCTGGCGGGATCGACCTCGACCTTCTGGCGCAGGCGGCGCATCGTCACCCACACGTAGCTGGGGTCCGCGTCCTCGGTATCGACCCAGCCCCGGGCCAGCAGCGTCTCCGTGGTCACCGTCTGGCCGAGGTTGGCGGCCAGGGCGTACAGCAGGCGCGACTCGGTGGGCGTCAGCGACACGACGTTGCCGCTCACGATCGCCTCGCGCCGGTGGAGCTCGAGCGACAGGTTCGGCCCCAGCTCCAGCCGCTGCCGTGGCACCCGGTCGCCGAGCCGTCGCAGGACCCGCTGGATCCGCGCCCGCAGCTCCGGGTAGTGGTACGGCTTGGTGATGTAGTCCTCGGCGACCTCCTCGAGCAGGTCCGCCTTCGAGTCCGCGGTGTCGATCGCCGACAGGACGATGATCGGGAGGTCGGCCCGCGCCTTGACCTCGCGGGCGAGCGTGAGCCCGTCCATCCGCGGCATCAGCATGTCGATCACCAGCAGGTCCGGCCACTGCTGGGACAGGCGCCGCAGCGCCTCGTCACCGTCGCGCGCGGTGACGACCTCGTACCCGTCCGCGCGCAGCTGGTCGGCGAGGATCACCAGCAGGTTCGGATCGTCGTCGACGATCAGGATCCGGGGTGCCGAGACGCCGTACAGGCTGGGTCCGCCGTGCAGCATGTGGCGAGGATAGCAGCGGCCCCGACGGCCTCGGCGGCCCCGATCGCCTCGCCGTCGTCGCTCGGGCCCCGCCCGCCAGCCCGGCCGAGCGACGCCCACCCGTACACTCTCACCCCATGCCGGACCTGCCCATCCGCACCTACGAGCGCCGCCCGGCCGAGGTTCATGACTGGGATCCTCGTGCGGTCGAAGTCGCGCGCCGCGTTGCCGCGATGGTCGATTCCGAGCGCCCGGGCACCCGGGTGGAGCACGTCGGCAGCACCGCGGTCACCGGCCTGCCCGGCAAGGGGATCATCGATCTCGGGATCGAAGCCTCCCCGGACGAGATCCCCCAGGTCACGGACGCGCTGCTGGGCCTGGGCTTTCAGCGCCAGGGCGGGATGACCCCGTTCCCGGCCACGCGCCCGATGCTCGTGGGCGCGATGGTCGAGGGCGGCGAGGAGTTCCGGATCCACCTCCACGTGATGCCGCCGGCGCGGCACGAGCTGCCGGAGCTGGTGGGCTTCCGCGACGCGCTCCGCGCCGATGCGTCGTTCCGGGCCGCCTACGCGGAGACGAAGCTCCGGATCGTCGGGGCGTCGACGGGCATCGAGCCGCAGGAGCTGTACACGGCCCACAAGGCCGACTTCGTCAAGGACGCGCTGTACCGGCTGGGGATCCGTCGCCCGCCGGCGGATGCGCCGGAGCCGCTGGCGCCGGGCGCCGTGATCGGGATCATGGGCGGCGGGCAGCTCGGCCGGATGCTCGGCCAGGCCGCGCGCTCGATGGCGTACCGGGTGGTCGTGCTCGATCCCGACCCCCGGTGTCCGGCCGCCGCCGTTGCCGACGAGGTGATCGTTGGCGCGTACGACGACGTCGACGCTGCGATCCGCCTCGGCGAACGCTCGGACGTCGTGACCTATGAGCTCGAGCACGTGGGCGAGGCGGCGGCTGCCGCAGCGGGATCGCGGGCGCCGCTCCGGCCCGGTATCGCGGTGCTGCGCGCGACGCAGGACCGGCTTGCCGAACGGCGGTTCATCCGGGACGTGGGTGAGGCGAGCGCACCGTGGCGCGAGGTGCGCGGGATCGCCGACGCCGAGGCTGCGGCAGCGTCGCTGGGCTACCCGGTCCGGCTCAAGGTCCCGACCGGCGGGTACGACGGGCGCAGCCAGGTCCGGATCACCGCGCCCGCCGAGGTCGCGGCCGCGGTCGAGGCGCTGGGCGGCGCGGACGGGAGCCCCCTGCTGATGGAGCAGGAGATCGACTTCGAGGCCGAGCTGTCCGTGGTCTGCGCCCGGGACCGCTCGGGCCGGTCCATCGCCTTCCCGGTCTCACGCAACGTCCACGATGACGGGATCCTGGTCGAGAGCGTGGCGCCGGCGCCGGTCCACGAGCTGGTCGCCAACTCGGCCGTCGAGGTCGCGGACAGCCTCGCGCGGCGCGTGGACCTGGTGGGCGTCATGACCGTCGAGCTGTTCCAGCTGCGGAGCGGCGGCCTGCTGATCAACGAGCTGGCGCCGCGCGTCCACAACTCGGGGCACTGGACGATCGAAGGGGCGCGGACCTCGCAGTTCGAGCAGCATCTCCGGGCGATCCTGGGTCTGCCGCTGGGATCGGTTCGACCGCACGGGCCGACCGCGATGGTCAACGTGCTGGGCACGGGAGCCGACCGTCCGGCACGCCTTGCCGGCCTCGACGCCGCGCTGCGCGATCCGGACGTCCACGTGCACCTCTACGACAAGCGACGGGTGTTCGAGCGGCGCAAGATGGGGCACGTGACGGTCGTCGGCAACGATCCCGACGACGTGGTCGCCCGCGCCCGACAGGCACGCGCGGCACTCCGCTGGGAGGATTGACGAGGTGGGTGAGACGGCGCCGGCGGTGGGGATCGTCGGCGGCAGCCGGTCCGACTTCCCGGTGCTCGAGAAGGCGCAGGCGGTGCTGATGGAGCTGGGGGTCGAGAGCGAGCTGCGGGTCGTGTCCGCGCACCGGACGCCGGACCATCTGTTCCGCTACGCGGAGACCGCCGCTTCCCGTGGGGTCCGCGTGATCATCGCGGGCGCCGGCGGGGCCGCCCACCTGCCCGGGATGCTGGCCGCGAAGACCCTGCTGCCCGTGATCGGCGTGCCCATCCCGACGCAGCACCTGGGCGGGCTGGATTCGCTGCTGTCGATCGTGCAGATGCCGCGCGGGATCCCGGTGGCGACGGTTGCGATCGGGAACGCGGACAACGCCGCACTGCTCGCCGCGTCGATCCTGGCGTTGTCCGATCCGGCACTGGCCGAGCGGCTGGCGGCCCGGCGCGCCGCCCAGACCGATGCGGTGATGGCCGACCCATCGAACACGGAGCCGCTCCCCGGCTGAGCGGTCCTCGCTGACCGCTGCCGCCCCGAGTAGGCCGGCGCGGCTAGACTCGGGTCGAGATGGACGACGAGCGTTGGGAACCCGGGATGCCCGTGCTGGACCGGCAGCTCGCCCCGGAAGCGGCGGGGCCGGGGGCGTCGGATGCGGGCACCGGCCACCCGGCGGGAGCGCCCGCAGTCGGGCGGCCCGCAACCGGACCTCGGGACATCGCGCTGCCGGCGAGCCTTCGCGGGCTGCCCCCCCGCAGCGTGCCCGAGACCGCCCCGACCCCGCTCCAGAAGCACTATGTCCTGCTCTCGGCGCCCGCACTCGTGATGGGAGCGATCGCGATCACGGCCCTCGAGGCCGGAGCGGGCTTCGGCAGCTGGCTGGTCAAGGTGTGCGTGCTGATCGCTGCCCCGCTACTGATCGTCACGACAGCCGACGCGACGCTGCGCATCTGGCGGTCCGCGCTGGCCTGGATGCCCGTTGACCGCGGACGAGGCCTGTTCCGGGTCAGCTGGGTGATCGTCAGCGTCGTGTTCCTCGCGCTGATCGGGCTTGCCCTCGTGCTCGTGCTGGCCGCCTGACCGATGGAGCGACGCCTGGAGCCCGAGGAACGGGCGCGGCTGGCGGGTCTCGGGCGTGGGCCCGACGGTCGCTCGACGGACATCGACTCCGGCATCGGGGCACCGGACTGGATCGTGGCGTCGCTCCGGTTCTGCTCTCGGTGTGGCGAGCGGCTCGCGTTCAGCCAGCTGCCCGACGAGAGCCGCGATCGGCTGGCGTGCGGATCCTGTGGGTTCATCGCGTACGTCAATCCGCGGCTGGTCGTCACCACGATCCCGATCACGGACGCTGGCGAGGTCGTGCTCCTGCGGCGGGGCATCGAGCCAGGGCGAGGGTCGTGGGCGCAGCCCGGCGGCTTCCTCGAGGTGGATGAGACGGTCGCCGAGGGTGCAGCCCGCGAGACGCTCGAGGAGACGGGCCTGCTCGTGACGCCCGGGGACCTGGTCGGGATCTACTCGCGGCTCGAAGCGGCGGTCGTGGTCCTGGCGTTCGAGGCGCGGATCCTGGGCGGGGCGTTCATGATCACCCCCGAGGCGCTCGAGATCGAGGCGTTCTCGCCGGGGCACATTCCGTGGGCCGGGATCGCGTTCAAGACGACGTACTGGGCACTGCGCGACTGGGTCGCAACGCGGCACCCCGAGGTTCCGGCACCGCCCGACTTCGGTGGGGCGGACGGTCCCTGGCGGCTGCGCGCCTGAGCCGAGGCACGCCTGCGCCATGTGAGCGGGCGCTCGTGCCGTCGCTCTGCCGTCGACCCCTGCCAGGCGTCACGGTTTGACCGCAACCGTCGTGACGATGCTCCGCAGGCGACAGGCCGACGGAAACTCGTCGTCGTCGCGCGCTCAATCGGTTTGTTCGATGCTTCTGGGGCATCGGCAGGACGGGTCAGCCCGGTTTCTGACGCCTGGTGAGCGCCGGCGCGGCGCGTTCGGTGGCTGAGCGCCAGCGCGTTCAGCGTGCAGTGCGTGCGACATCGGTGCGGCGACGACGGTGTCAGCCAATGCGGCGCTGCTAGCATCAAAGGATGGCGACACGGTCCGTTGCCCAGGAGCCGGCACGGCGCAGGGTGGTCGGCGCCCTGACCGATGCGCTGGCGGGTCGCCACGTTCGGCAGTGGGTGCTCCTGGTCCTGGTCGTGATCGTGGTCGGCAGCGCCGGTTACGCGCTGCTGTTCGGCTGGTCGGTCTCCGACGCGGTGTACATGACCGTGATCACGCTGACCACCGTTGGCTACCGCGAGGTGCACGAGATCGCCACGCTGCCGCTGCGCCTGTGGACGATGATCCTCGCGGTCGCCGGCGTCGCCATCATCTTCGGGACGGTCGGCATCGTGGCCGAAGCGATCATCAGCGAGGCCGCGAGCGGCCGGCGGGAGGCGAGACGCGTGCGAGAAGCCGTCGAGGCGCTGCGAGGCCACTACATCGTGTGCGGCTACGGCCGGGTCGGCTCCACCGTGGCCCGGGAGCTCGTCCAGGCTGGCGAGCAGCTCGTGGTCATCGACATCCTGCCGTCATCGCTGGAGCGCGCTGCCCGCGACGGGCACCTCGTGGTCGAGGGCGATGCCACCGACGATGCGACGCTCCGGGCTGCGGGGATCAGCTACGCCCGCGGCCTGGTGACCGCGATCGACTCCGACGCAAACAATGTCTACGTGACCCTGTCCTCGCGCGCGATCAACGACAGCCTGTTCATCGTCGCGCGCGCCAACGCCGAGGGCTCGGAGGCCAAGCTGCTCCAGGCCGGTGCCAACCGGGTGGTCTCGCCGTACACCATGGCCGGGCGCCGGATCGCGGAGCTGGCCAGCCGCCCCCGGGTGGCCGACTTCATCGACGCCGCGCTGTCGCACGGCAACCTGTCCTTCTCGCTCGAGGAGGTCGAGGTCGATGACGAGAGCCCGCTGCTGGGCACCACCGTCGGTGCGCTGCGCGACGAGGGCGTGATCACGCTCGCGATCCTCCAGCCTGACGGCGCGTACGAGGCGAACCCGCCCACCGGCCGCGACCTTCGAGCCGGCGAGAGCGTGATCGCATCCGGCTCGACCGAGTCGTTGGCCGCGCTCCGCGCGCGCGCCTGAGTCCTCGGGCTGGATCTCAGCCGGCGATCGCTGCGGCGATCGCGATCTCCTGCTCGGCGGATGCCATCGCGGCGCCCACGATCCCCGCGTCGTTGAGCAGCTTGGCGGGGACGACCACGGCACGGACGGTCAGGCGGGGGATGAACCGCTCCGATCGCTTGGACACGCCGCCCCCGATGATGAACATCCGGGGCGAGAACAGCCGCTCGATCGCAAGCAGGTGCTCGTCCAGATCGGCGGCCCAGGCCTTCCAGGAGAGGCCCCGACGGATCCGGGCGGCCGCCGCCGACCGTCGCTCCGCGTCCCGGCCGCGGATCTCCATGTGCCCCAGCTCGAGGTTGGGCACGAGCATGCCGTTGTAGAACAGCGCAGAGCCGGTCCCGGTGCCCAGCGTGATCAGCAACACCGTGCCCCGCTGCCCGACCCCCGCGCCGAAGCGCATCTCCGCGACGCCCGCGGCATCGGCGTCGTTGACGATGTGGACCGGACGGCGGAGCACCCGCTCCATGGCCGCGTCGGCATCGAAGTCGACCCAGCCGGGGTCGACATTGGCGGCGCTCTTGGTGACGCCGTCGATGACCACGGCCGGGAAGCCCACCCCGACGGCGACGTTCGGCGCGAGCACCACCTCGGTCGAGATCTTCTTGACCAGCCGCGCGATCGACGCGATGACGGCGGCAGGCGCGGATGGCTGCGGCGTGGGGACACGATGTCGCGGCGAGATGAGCTGCCCTAAATCGAGGTCCACCGCGGCAACCTTGATCCCGCTCCCGCCGACGTCCACGCCGATGCCGATCCGGCGTGCGCCGGGGTCGATCGGACCGCCGGTGGACGGCGGGGCCTTGTCC
Source organism: uncultured Chloroflexia bacterium (assembly GCA_963835335.1). GTDB lineage: Bacteria > Chloroflexota > Limnocylindria > Limnocylindrales > CSP1-4 > CAIXZV01. The sequence goes on from CAWIFB010000006.1 coordinate 180,220, forward strand.
AGGTCGTTCTTGACGGGTTTCGCGGCCAGGGCGGCAGCCTCCTTCGCGACCGCGGCGACCTGCTTCGCCAGGGCCTCCGCCTCGTCTCCCACCGCGCCCTCCGCTCCACTGTCGCGTCCCGCCCCGACGGACTCGTCCCTGCGGCCCTTGGGCGTGCTCTTGTCGTCGCTCATCGGCTCCTCGTTTCCGGGCCATTCGCGGACGGGATCCGTGTCGCCCAGGGATTCGTATCGGGGGCGGGGTTCCGTCGTCGACCTCGAAGTTTGCACCGTCCGTCCAGATCGGCGCTGTCCGCCCGCGCCTCGGCCGTACCTTCGTACCGGAGTCGGGACGGCGGTGCGGGCGTACAACAGGAAATGCCGCTATCTGCGGCATTGCCAGGGGGGTCCTGACACTCCATGCCCGGCCGCACCTACAGCGCCGCAACGAACGCCATCCGCGCCGGCCTCGTTCGCTGGTACACGGCGGTCGCCGTGCTGTGGATCGCTGTCGCTGCCGCGGCCGCGTGGCTCGTGGGTCCGGAACCGACTCCCGGTCTCGCGGTGTCGATGCTGCTCGCGGCGCTTGTGATCGTGCTCTCCGGCATCACGCTGCGCCGGATCCTGGGCCAGATCACGCTCGTCGGCCTCCAGCAGGATGAGCTGCGGTCGGCCTTCGACCGCGCGAGGCTCGATGCGCTCGCCGACGGGCTGACCGGCCTCGGCAACCACCGGGCGTTCCAGGAGGAGCTCGAGCTCCGGGTCACCACGGCCGATGCCGACTCGACGCGGTTCGCCCTGATGATCCTCGATGTCGATGAGCTCAAGCTCGTCAACGAGCTCCAGGGCCACGCCGCGGGCGACGCGCTGCTGCGGGCCACCGGCCGGATCATCACCGCCGAGCTCCGCCGGCAGGATCGCGGCTTCCGGATCGGGGGCGACGAGTTCGCCGTCGTGCTCCGCGAGTGCGACGCCGACGAGGCCGTGGCGATCGCGCGACGGATGCTCGCCAGCGCGCTGAGCGGCGGTTCGGGAACGCTGGGCGTGGCGCCGTTCTCGCTGACCATCGGCGTGTCGTCGATGCCCGGACTGGCCCACGACCGCAAGCAGCTGGTCCACCAGGCCGACGCCGCGCTGTTCTGGGGAAAGCGCCATGGCCGGACGGACGTCCAGCTGTTCGACCCCATGCGCCATGGCATCGCGGAGGACTCACGGTCGCTCGAGGAGCTGGCCGCGGCGGTGTCGCGCGTTGCCGCGGGCCGACTGCTGGCACCGGTCTACCAGCCGATCCACTGCCTCCGGACGGGCCGCGTCCTGGGCTACGAGGGGCTCGTCAGGCCAAAGCCCGGGTCCGGCTTCGCCGACGCCAGCGCACTGTTCGTGGCGGCCGAATCGACGGGTCACACGGTCGAGCTCGACCTCGCCAGCCTGGATGCCGTGCTGTCCGGGGCTCGGACGCTTGATCCCGATCTGTACCTGTCCGTCAACCTGTCACCGCGATCGCTCGAATCCGACTCATTCAAGCCGCACGAGCTGCTGGCCCTGGCCCGCCAACGCGACATCGACCCGATGCGGATCGTGCTCGAGCTGACCGAGCGCGAGGCCGTGGAAGACCTCGACCGGCTTCGCGAGTCGCTGGCGATGCTTCGCCGCCACGGCGTCCGGATCGCAGCCGACGATGTGGGCGCCGGCAACGCGGGCCTGCGGCTGCTGCGCGAGCTCGAGTTCGACATCATGAAGATCGACCTGTCGCTGATCCAGGCGGGCGCTCGCGATGATCCGTCGCAGGCCGTCCTGCGCGCGCTCCTGGAGCTCGCCCGCCGGCGCGGCCAGATGGTCGTTGCCGAGGGCGTCGAGACGCCGGACCAGCTGGTCAGCGTCATCGAGCTCGGGCTCGACGCGGGCCAGGGGTACCTGCTCCATCGCCCGGGTCCGAACCTGGACGCCGGGCCGCTCGACCTGGCGCGGCTCGCGTTCCCGCCGGATCCGGCGCTCACCCCCGCCCGCGCGTCGGTTCCCGCCGCCAGCTGACCTCGGCGTCAGCCCGGCGTTGGCGGCTCGGCCGCCGCGTATCGGCGCGACTGCGCTGCCCATCGGCGCGACTCCGCCGCGCACCCCGGTCGCTATCCTCGCGATGTGGACACAGCACCGCTCGTCCTCGACATCGGCCTTGTCCTGCTCCTGGCGGCCGCGCTGGGCTGGGTGGCTCGCCGGGCCGGCCTGCCGGCGGTCGTCGGCTATCTCGTCGCGGGCCTGGCCGTGTCGCCGTTCACCCCCGGCTACGTCGCGGATCGCCACCAGATCGAGCTGCTTGCCGATGTCGGCGTCGTCCTGCTGCTGTTCGAGGTCGGGATCGAGGTCGACCTCGGCCGGCTGCGGCGGGAGCAGCGCGGGCTGCTGTGGGCCGCGCCGGCGCAGATCCTGATCTCGACCGGGTGCACGATGGCGGTGCTCTCGGCGCTCGGGCTCGCAACCTTCGGCGCCGCGCTGCTCGGACTCAGCGTGGCGATGTCATCGTCGGTGGTCGTCGTCAACATCACCCGCTCCAGCCGTCGCACGACCGATCGCCCCACCGAGCAGGCGCTGCTGGGCTGGAGCGTCCTGCAGGACCTTACCGGGGTCATCCTGGCGGCGGTCATGCTCGCCGTGCTGGGCAACGGCGACCGGCCCCTCGGGGACACGGTGGCCGGGTTCATCCTGTTCGGCGCGCTGGCGGCCGTCGCTGCGCGCGTCCTGCCCTGGGTCCTTGCCCGCCTCCGCACGTACCACGACCTGTTCCTGATCGTGTCGGTCGCCGCGGGCCTCACGCTCGCGGCGATGGGCGCGGTGGTGTTCGGGATGCCGATGGCGCTCGCGGCGTTCGTGGCCGGGCTCGCGATCAGCGATCGCGCCGAGACCGCGGAGGCCCGGCGCAGGCTGCTGCCGTTCCGCGACGTGTTCGCGGTCCTGTTCTTCGTCGCGGTCGGATCGCTCATCGACCCGGGCTCGCTGGGCGCTGCGGCCCCGCTCACGGCCGCCCTGGTGGGCATGATGGTGGTCGCGAAGGTCGGCGTCGCGTGGCTGCTCGCACGGATCGCCCGGCTGCATGCACGGCCGGGGCAGCTCGCGATCGGGCTGGGGCAGCTCGGCGAGTTCGGCTACGTGCTGGCGGGGATCGGGCTCGCCGCGGGGGCCGTGGACCGGAGGCGTTCACCGCCGTGCTGGCGGCGATCGTGATCACCATCGCCGCATCGGCGGTCCTGGTTCGGCTGGCGGGGCGGGCACCGGAGGTCTCGTCCTCGAGCCCGGCGGGGCTGTAGCCCGGCGGGCGCTGTAGCCCGGCGTCCCCGCGTGGTCCGGGCCGGGGTCAGTAGAGGAACGTCGTGTCGGACGGGAACGAGAACCCGAAGGCCGACGGCGGCAGCGGGGCGTTCGGGGCGTAGCTGGTGACGATCGCGTCCCTGGTGATGCTGCCGGCGATCGACTCCTCGAGCCGCAGGATCACGCCATCCGCGCGGTCGACGGCGATCCGGACGTGGAAGTCCCGGCGATCCGCGACGACCTCGACCGTTCGTGGATGGTCGCATTCGAGCACGATCGCCTCGCGGCCGGCCACGTCGGTCGTCCCGGTCACCGCGCAGGTCCCGGTCCCGAGGACGTTCTGGCAGAAGCCCGCGGGATGGACGAACAGGTCGGGCAGGGACTCCATCGGGAGCGCCGTCCGCGGGACGTAGACGCGCGAACGACCCGGGAGATCGTGGTCGTCGGCAACGCCCCGGACCATGGGGCGGACCGGGCGCCGCGTCCCGAGCTTGCGGCTGGCCACGTATGTCTGCACGGTCGTGCCGTCCGAGACCCACACGTCATAGCTGCCCGTCGTGCCATCGGCCGGGATCGACGACAGCACCTTGACCTCGCCCGGATGGCGGAGCGCGACCTCGATGAGCGAGAGCTCCTCGCCTCGGGTGTTCCAGGCGTGCTCCTCGATCCGCATCCGCAGCGTTTCGAACCTGAGCTCCGCATCGCGCATGAACGTGAACAGCTCGTCGACCGTCGGCAGCTCGCGGCGCAGCGCGACGACCTCCGGCTGGGCGCGGCCGGTGACGGGGACGGGAAGGGACCCAGCGCGGTCCCAGGCGGGCAGGGTGGACATCGCGCGGATTGTAACGGGCGATCGGCGGGTGCCGCGCGCCGCTGTCTCGATCAGGCCCCCTCGACGACGATGCCCATCGCGCGGGCGGCGTCAGCCTGGCGCCGATCGAAGGTCAGCATCACCAGCGGTTGCGGCAGGCGGTCTGCCGCGGCGAGGTGCAGCGCATCGAGCGTGCGAAGCTGATACCGACAGCCGAGCTCGGATGCCCGCTCGAGGCAGCCAGGGTCGACCGGGACGACATGACAGCGCTCCCAGTCCTCGCGAAGACCGCGCCATACGGCGGCGTCCTCGCCGCGATCGAAGCCGAGACGGCACAGCGTGATCTCGGCCTCGGCCCGGGCCACGGCGGATGCGACCCACTCGGGATCCTCGTCCATCCGCCGAGCGACGAACGGGGAACCCTCCTCCTCGACATACCGCTTGACGAGCGCAGAGGTGTCGAGGAACAGCATCAGCGCTCGCGCAATGCGGCCAGGACGTCGGCGCTCGATCGGCCCGACGGCGCGGGCACGGGCTTCGGGAGACTCGGCAGCGTCCGGAGTCGGGGCGCGGCCACGCCACCGGTCGCGATCAGCTCGTCGAGGCTGGTGGCCCGTTCGGCCGAGCTGACCGGCCCGATCTCGGCCGCCGGGACGCCGTCGACGGTGATGATGAGCCGCTCGCCGGCGTGCGCGCGCCGCACCACCCGGCTCACCTGGTTCCTCAGCTCCCGGATGGCGATCCGCTCCATGGCCGGCATCGTAGCACATGGACTACGCTCGGGTGGTGGTGGCTCGGGTGGTGGTGGCTCGGGTGGTTGTGGTCGCCGAGGCGCCGTCCGTCGCAACAAGTCCGTGCCGCCGTCCGCCGACCGCCGTCCGCCACCCCGTAGCCGTCCGCCGGCCGCCGTCCGCCACCCTGCGCACCGGCCGCGCCGCGGAACTCCGCTTGACGCCGCCCCGGAGACCGGGTTCCCTGTGCGCGATGCGACGAACCGGGCGGCTCCTACCGATGACCCTGCTGGTTGCGATCCTCGTGGCCGGCTGTGGATCCGCGGGTCCGGCGCCGACGGTCGAGGCATCGTTCGACGGCGCCCAGGTCACGGTCCGGGCCGTCAACGTCGCCTTCGAGCCGGCCGAGATCTCGCTGCCGGCGGGGACACCGCTGCGGATCATCCTCGACAACCAGGATTCGGGCGTTCCCGCACGACATCCGGGTGCTCGACGGCGACCGGGAGCTCGCCACCAGCGCGACCATCTCGGGCCCGGGGCAGGCGGAGGTGCGGTTCGGGCCCCTGCAGGCAGGGAGCTACCGCTTCGTGTGCACGGTGCACCCGAACATGACCGGCACCCTCACCGTCACGCCCTGACCCGGTCCGGCCGGACGTGATGGCCCGCCGACCCCGCGGCCCGGGCCTCCCCCAGTCCGGTCAGCCGCCGGCGGATGGCCCGCCGAGTCCCGGCTCGGTCATCGCGGCCGGGTCGAGCAGCACGTCCAGCCGGTCCGGTGCGATCCCCTTCTCGATGGCCAGCTCGCGGATCGTCCGCCCGGACTTGAGCGCCTCCTTGGCCAGGGCCGCCGCCGCGTCGTAGCCGATCTCCGGTGCCAGCGCGGTCGCCAGCATCAGGCCCTGCTCGACCAGCTTCGGTCCGCGATCCGTCGCCTTGAGCCCGTCGACGAGTCGCACCCGGAAGTTGCGCGCCGAGGCCGCCAGCAGGGTGATCGACTCGAGCATCGCCTGCGCCGTCACCGGGAGCATCACGTTGAGCTCGAGGAAGCTGCCGGTCTGGCCGAACGCGACCGTGGCGTCATTGCCCACCACGCGGGCCACCACCATGGTCAGGCTCTCGGCGATCACCGGGTTCACCTTGCCGGGCATGATCGACGAGCCGGGCTGGGTCTCCGGCAGCGCCAGCTCGCCGAGGCCCGCGCGCGGGCCCATGCCCATGTACCGGATGTCCGAGGCGATCTTCCACAGCCCGAGGGCGATGGCGCGCAACCCGCCATGCGCCGCGATCGCCGCATCCAGGGTCGCCTGCGCGTGGAAATGGTTGCCCGCCTCACGGACCTGGAGACCGGTCAGCTCCGACAGGTGCACGCATGCCCGCGCCGCGTACTCGGGGTGGGCGTTGATGCCCGTGCCGACGGCGGTGCCGCCGAGGGGCACCGTGAGCAGCTCGTCGCGCGCGGCCTGCGCCCGCCGGATCGCCTCCTCCACCTGGCCCGCGTACCCCGCGAACTCCTGGCCAAGGCGGATCGGCGTCGCATCCTGGAGGTGCGTCCGTCCCGTCTTGACGACGTCCCAGAACTCGTCCGACTTCGTGGCCAGGGAGCGCTGAAGCGCGACGAGCGCCGGGATGAGCTCGTCCTCGATCGCGACCGCGGCGGCCAGCTGGAGCGCCGTGGGGATCGTGTCGTTCGAGCTCTGGCACTTGTTGACGTCATCGTTGGGGTGGACCTTCGCCCCGCCGAGGCGGGCCGACGCGATGTGGGCGATGACCTCGTTCATGTTGGTGTTGGTCGAGGTGCCCGATCCGGTCTGGTAGACGTCGATGGGGAACTGCTCATCGTGCCGGCCCGCGGCGACCTCGCGAGCGGCGGCGACGATCGCCTGTGCCGTCGCGGCGTCGATCAGTCCCAGGCCCGCGTTGGTCTCGGCGGCCGCCTGCTTGACGAGCGCCAGGGCGCGCAGGAGGCGACGCGGCATCCGCTGCCCCGAGATCGGGAAGTTGACCACGGCGCGCTGGGTCGACGCCCCGTACAGGGCGTTCACGGGGACCTCCATCTCGCCCATGGAGTCGCGCTCGATCCGGGTCGCCGGGGCGGCGGCAGCCTTCTCTGTATCCATGCGCCGATGGTACGGCGATGGTCGAGCGGACGAGACGGGCCGGATGGCCCGCGTTGGCTGGCGACCGGCGAGCCCACCGTATGCTGGGTGCGTGAACGTCACGACCGGCGACTTCCGGACCATCATCGGCCAGTTTGCGACCGGCGTGACCGTCGTGACGGCCATGGACGGCGACCGGCCACAGGGCATCACCGTCAATGCCATGGCGTCGGTCAGCCTCGAGCCGCCACTGGTGATGGTCGCGCTCGATCGGAAGCGGTTCATCGTCCCGATGATCGATGCCACCCAGCTGTTCGCGATCAACATCCTGCACGAGGGCCAGCTGTGGCTCTCCGACTGCTTCGCCGGTGCCAACGTCAGCCCCGGCAGGGATGCGTTCTGCGGCGCGGAGTGGCGCCCGGGCGCGACCGGGCTGCCGTTGCTGGCGGGCGCGATCGCGTCGATGGAGTGCGCGGTCATCGATCGCTTCACCGTCGGCGATCACCACCTGTACGTGGGCCGGGTGGACGCACTGTCGCTCGACGACCCCGACGCGCCGCCGCTGCTCTACCACCGCCGCCGGTACCTGCGGATCGAGCGGGCGACCACCGCCACGGTGGCAGGCAAGCCCGAATCACCGGCCGGCTGAGCGCGGGCTGCCGACGATGCCGTACGTCCGGGCGAACGGTCTGGAGATCGGGTACGAGGTCGAGGGTGCCGGCCCGCCGCTGATCCTGCTCCACGGGGCCACGTCGTCCGGGCGGGAGGACTTCGCGGCGCAGCTCCCGCTGCTGCGGCGGGCGTTCCGCTGCTTCGTGCCGGACGCGCGCGGGCATGCGTCGACCCGCTGGAACGTGGACGACGGCTTCCGCTACGAATGGCTGGTCGACGACCTGGCCGCGTTCTCCACCGCGCTGGGCCTCGCGACGTTCCACCTGGTCGGCTTCTCGATGGGCGGCGCGACCGCCCTGGGGTTTGCGGTCCGGAGCCCCGAGCGCCTGCGGACGCTCGTGCTGGCGGGCATCTCGAACGACCGGGAGCCGCGCGCCTCGGTCGCGCGCAGGCTGTTCGATCCGCGCCGCATCCGGCTGCGGGACCCGGAGTGGGCCCGCGCCCTGGCACGGCGGCACGACCCCGTCCAGGGCGAGGGGGCGTGGGAGCGGTTGCTGCCGGCGATCGCGCGGGACGTCGCGGCGCAGGATCTTCCCGGCCCGGGCGACCTGCGGCGGATCGATGCACCCACGATGGTCGTGGTGGGCGACCGCGATCCGTTCGTGCCGGTGGATCGCGCCTGGGCGCTGCGACGCCAGCTGCCCGACGCGCGGCTGCTGGTGGTCCCCGACTGCGGGCACGAGGTGGCGCGCCGCAGGCCGGCGCTGTTCAACGAGGCCCTGGCCGGCTTCTATCGATCGACGGAGCCGGTCGCGCGACGCCGCGCGGAGGCGCCCGCGGGCGCCGGCCGGACGACCCCGCTGGGACGCGCCGATGGCTGGACGTCATCGCTCGGTGACACCGGCGCCGCGGCCGTGCCGGACGTGGACTGGTTGGAGGAGGCATCACGATGACCGACGACGTACCCGCGCGCGAGGACCGGCCGTTGATCAGGGTCGACATGCCCGGCGGCGACCCGCCGCGTGACGGCGTGGCGCTTGTGACCCTGGACCGGCCCGACGCGCTCAACGCGCTCTCGTTCGCGCTGCTGGCCGAGCTCGATACCGTGCTCGCCGTCCTGGACGACGACGATGCGTGCCGGGCGATCGTGATCACCGGGGGCGACCGGGCGTTCGCCGCCGGTGCGGACGTGCGCGAGCTCGCCGCCGAGACCCCGGACAGCCTGCGCGCGGACGATCCGTTCTCCGTCATCGACCGCGTGGGTCGCCTGCGGACGCCCACGATCGCGGCGGTGCGCGGGTTCGCGCTCGGCGGCGGCGCGGAGCTGGCAATGGCGTGCGACATGATCATCGCCGGCGACAACGCCAGGTTCGGCCAGCCCGAGATCCTGCTGGGCGTGATCCCCGGTGCGGGCGGCACCCAGCGGCTCACGCGTGCCGTCGGGCGCGCCCGGGCCATGGAGATGGTGCTGACCGGCCGCCGGATCGACGCCACGGAGGCGGAGCGGATCGGCCTGGTCACACGCGTCGTGCCCGCCGCCGACGTGATCGCATCGGCCCTGGACCTGGCCACGCTGATCGCCGCGATGCCGCCACTGGCGGTGCGCGCCGCGAAGGCCGCGGTCAATGCCGCACAGACGCTGCCGCTGGGCGATGGCCTGCGGCTGGAGCGTGACCGGTTCGAGGAGCTGTTCGCGACCGAGGACCAGCGGGAGGGGATGATCGCCTTCCTCGAGAAGCGCGCGGCGGTCTGGAAGGGGCGCTGACGCCGGGAACCGCTCGCGTGCCACAATCGACGCATGGCTCGAGACCTGCATCGCCCGCTCCGCGAAGCCTGGATCATCGACGCCGTGCGCACGCCCATCGGGCGCTACGGTGGCGCGCTCGCGACCGTCCGCCCGGACGACCTCGCGGCCATCGTGATCCGCGCGATCATTGATCGCAGCGGCATCGAGCCGGGCATCGTGGAGGACGTCATCCTCGGCTGCGCCAACCAGGCCGGGGAGGACAATCGCAACGTGGCCCGCATGGCCGGGCTGCTCGCCGGGCTGCCGGTCGAGGTGGCGGGCCAGACCGTCAACCGGCTGTGCGGCTCCGGGCTCCAGGCGATCAACGCGGCCGCGCACGCGATCGGCGCCGATGACGGCGATGTGTTCGTGGCGGGCGGGGTCGAATCGATGAGCCGCGCGCCGTACGTGATGCTCAAGCCCGAGGGCGCGTTCGCGCGCGGATCCCGTGCGCTGGAGGACTCGACGCTCGGCTGGCGGTTCGTCAACCCCCGGATGCAGGAGGCGTACCCGCCGATCTCGCTGGGCGAGACCGCCGAATGCGTCGCGGACCAGCAGGCCGTGCCGCGGGATCGGCAGGACGCGTTCGCGCTCGAGAGCCAGCGGCGGGCCGTCGCGGCCATCGAGGCGGGACGGTTCGCGTCGCAGCTGGTTCCCGTGCCGGTCGCCGGGCGAAAGGGCGCAATCACGGTGGTCGACCGTGACGAGCACCCGCGCTCGGACACCTCGATCGAGGCGCTGGCGGCGCTCAAGCCCGCCTTCCGGCCGGGCGGCACCGTCACCGCGGGCAACAGCTCCGGGATCAACGACGGCGCCGCCGCGCTGCTGCTGGTCGAGGCGGAGCGCGGGCGCGCGCTCGGGCTGCGACCGATGGCGCGCGTCGTGGCCACGGCGGTTGCGGGCGTCCACCCGACGTGATGGGGATGGGCCCGGTGCCCGCGGTGCGCAAGGTCCTCGCGCGGGCGGGGCTGGCGGTCCCGGACATCGACGTCGTCGAGATCAACGAGGCGTTTGCCAGCCAGTCGGTCGCCTGCATGGACGAGCTCGGCCTCGATCCGGCGCGGGTGAACCCCAACGGCGGAGCGATCGCGCTGGGACACCCGCTGGGCGCCTCCGGTGCGCGGCTGATGACGATGCTGGTCCACGAGCTGGTCCGGACGGGCGGCCGCTACGGGCTGGCGACGATGTGCATCGGGGTGGGACAGGGGATCGCGACGGTCGTCGAGCGCATCGACGGGTAGCGCGCTCCGCACTCGCCGCGGCGTTGCCCAACCGCGGGGCGTTGTGCCGCCGGGAGCTGCGGGTGATTTTGGCGCAGGTGCTGGACGAAATCCGTTGCCTTGCGTACGATCGTCGGGTTCACGCACCGGGTGGGTGCGGGACCTGCGACCCTCGAAGGAGAATCCACTCATGATCGACGCCCAGCCGACGATCGTCTCGCTGACCGACGCGGCAGCCACGAAGCTGCGCGAGCTCACGAAGGACGAGACGAGCCCCGACATCGGCCTGCGCGTGTACGTGTACTCGGGCGGCTGCTCGGGCTACAAGTACGGGATGATGCTCGAGGATCAGCCCACCGCAGACGACAACGTGCTCAGCACGAATGGCGTCCGCGTCTACATCGACGGCAACAGCGTGCCCTTGATCGAGGGCAGCCAGATCGACTACGTCGACACCCTCATGGGCGCCGGCTTCACGGTCAACAACCCGAAGGCCGTGTCGGGCTGCGGCTGCGGGTCGAGCTTCCGGACGGATTCGGACGCCGGCCAGGCCAGGAGCTGCGCGCACTGACGTCGCTCCGGACCCGGGACCAGCGGGCCTGACCCGCCCGCCAGACACGAAGCCGCCGGTCTCCGGCGGCTTCTCGATTCGCGGGCCTGGGGCGGGATCTCGACACCCGGAGGGTGCCCTGCCTCGCCGCTCGTCCTATGCTGCGGTCGAGATGCAGATCCCGCTGTTCCCGCTCCGAACCGTCCTCGCGCCGGGGATCGCCCTGCCGCTCCACATCTTCGAGCCGCGCTACCGCGCTCTCGTCCGGCACTGCCTGGATACGGAATCGCCGTTCGGCGTCGTGATGATCCGCGAAGGCAGCGAGGTGGGACCCGTGGACGGCGAGCCGCAGGAGCTCTCGATCGCCGCCGTCGGGACCCTGGCGGAGATCCGCGAGGCGAACCGCTACCCGGACGGGCGCTGGGACCTGCTGGTCGTCGGTGGCCGCCGGTTCATGGTGGTCGACGTCGACGGAGACTCCGAGCCCTACCTCGTGGCCGAGGTCGATCCGATCGACGATGCCGTGGGCAATGCCGCCGTAGCCGACGCGCTCGCGCAGCGCGTCTCCGCCCGCTTCGTCGAGTACCTCCGGCTGCTCCAGCCCCGCGACGGCGAGGCGGCGGAGCCGATCGACGTCCAGGTCGAGGTCGAAGTGCCCGCGACCGACGACGACGAGGCGCCGTCCCCGGGTGGCGGGCCGGGCGAGCTCGCGGCTGCGCTGCGCATCCCCGACGACCCGTCGGCGCTGTCGTTCCTGCTCACCGGGATCGTCCAGGTGGAGCTGGACCGCAAGCAGGCGCTGCTGGAGGCCGTGAGCGCCGAGCGCCGGCTCCGGGACCTCGACGACCTGCTCGATCGCGAGCTGCTGCTGCTCGCCAACCGGCTTGCGCCGTTCGCGCCGGACCGGACGGGCATCGCCAACCGGGCGAACTGAGCCCTTCAGACGGCGATCACGCCCCGGCCGAGGCCGGAGCGTGATCGCATGCTGGTGCCGCCGGGGTCAGGCGCCCGGACAGCTCACCGACGGGTTCCACTCACTGAACAGGCCGAGCGGATTCGGCTGCCACAGCCAGACGTGGAGCTCGTAGAAGTCCGGCAGACCGAACTCGTTCGGCGCCGGGACAAACTCCAGCGGGTGGCCGAGGACCGAAGGCGCCTCCTGCCCCTGCCAGGATGCTGCGATCACCAGGTACTCCACCGCCACGAGCCGCATCTCGCCCCCGCGGAGCGGCTCGTAGACGAGCGCCTCCGGCTTGAGGGGGTCGACCGTGCCGTCGGCGACGCTCGAGAAGTCGACGTAGTGGATGCCCATGCCGCCGGTCGTGTCGGAGAAGCACCCCGGGAACAGCCCATAGCCGGCCGCCTCCGCGGCTGAAAGGTCGTGATACGCCGCCGTGGCAGCGCGGACGCCCGCGACGGTGGCCTGGTCAGCGCCCGAGGTGAGGGTTGTCGCCAGTGCCGGCGGGGCACCGACCGACAGGGCGAGAATGCCGGCCAGAGCTGCCGGTCGCAGCCGCCCGGGAATGCCGAGCAGGTGCTGGGCGCGGGACGCGATCTTCACATCACACCTCCACGTGAAGCTTGTGGGCCGAGTCGAGCGCCCGGGGAGACCATGCGGCAACGATGCCGCGGCGCGACCCGGCAAGACCGACCTGATCTGAGACGGGCACTACGGCCTTCCCTCGGCCGGAAGGTTGTTCTCGAAGAACTGGTAGATCGTGACGGTCGCCCCCTGGGCCTCGGCCATCGCCTCGGGCAGCGGGAAGGCGCAGACGTAGCCGTCGCCGTTGCCGCCGTTGGCCGGATCGTCGAGATGGCCCGGGAGGCCGTACGGTCCCTGCGATTCGAGCCACGCGACCGAGATCAGGTCGGTGGAGGCCGGGCATCCGTCGTCGACGGGGTTCGCGGCGAACACCGGCGCGGCGGACATGGCCAGCCCGATGGCGGCGGTCGCGAGGAACGCCGGCACGCGGAGTCGTGAACGCATCGTGAGCTCTCCTTTCGGTCGGTCAGTCGGTCCCGCAGCAGCGGAGCGGGGCCGTCATTCGTGCTGCCGACGTCCGTGGTTCGAGGATCACCCCACGACGGACCAGGCGCATCGGACGAGCTCCCCAACTTGCGCCAGCCGATGCCCTAGATTGGCGATCCCGCCTCTCCGAGCGCCGCGGCGACCTCGGCCCGCCGCCGGATCGCGAGCTTCGCGAGCACCGCCGAGACGTGATGGCCCACCGTCTTCGGCGACACCACCAGCCGATCGGCGATCTCGGCATTCGAGAGCCCCTGGGCGAGGAGCTGCGCGATCTCCCACTCGCGCTCGGTCAGGCCTCGCGGATTGGAGCGCGTGGTCGGTCGTGGACCCCGCGGGACCGGCCTGCCGAGCTCCCGGAGTCGGAGCGCGACCCTGTGAGCGGTCGCGCTGGCCCCGAGCCGAGTCAGCTCGGCATGGGCTCGGTCTACGTCCGACGCGTGGGGCGACGCTGCCAGGCTGAGCGCGGCCTCATACGGCATCTCGAACCGCGTCCACGCGGCGGCCGCCTCCCGGGGTCGCCCGGCAACCTCGAGCCGGTACATCTCCTCGGCCCGAGGGTCGATCTCCGACAATGCGCCGGCGCGCCAGAGCCATAACCCGAGCTCGCCGATCGCCCCCCGGTTGCCATGGCGACAGGCAAGGGCGTACGCGGCGCGGAGATCCTGGTCCTCGGCCGTCAGGCTCCCGGATATCCAGGCCTGCTCTGCTCTGACGGCTGCCATCGGCCATTGAAGCGCGAACGTGGGTAGCCGCTCGAGGATCTCGTCGGCCTGCTCGAGCCACGCGTTCCACCCGGGCTCTCCCCGCCGAATGGCCAGCAGCGCGAGGATGAGCAGGGACGCGCCGCGCTCCAGCGCAAGCATGTGCTCGGTCTCGAGGCTGGCCCGCGCTCGCGACTCGGCCACGTCCCAATCACCGATCGCCAACGCGATGGCGGCGTGTGCGCCACTCACGCTGAAGCGGTCGACCTGGGACTGCGCGGCGTGGTCCTCGTACTGGCGGAAGTAGTCCAGGGCAACCTGGAAGCGGCGCCATTCGTAGGCGGACCAGGCGAGATTGTTGAGCGCGCGGTCCACAACGGCCGGCAGGTCTGCCTCCCGCCCGATGCGGAGCGATTCGCCGAGGCTGGCCCAACCGTGCTCGTCACCCAGGGTCAGCTCCAGGCTTCCCAGACTCACCAACGCGACCGCCGTGACCTCCGGATCATCAAGCCGCCGGCCGATCTGGAGGGCGCGCTCGCTCATCGCTCGTCCCTCGTTGTCCAGGCCCTCCATCGTGCCCACCCCCCCGAGGGCCGCACAGGCCATGCCGAGCTCGTGGCTGTCACCCATCGGCTCGACGAGCGCGACGGCGTCACGAGCTGCCTGCCAGGCCTCGTCGGCGCGCCCGTTGGCCCATGCCACGAGGGTGAGCAGCGTCAGGTCCGCCGCGGTCGACCGAGCGTCCGTGCCCTGTCGCCGCAGGGCGACGGCCTCCGTTGCGCTGGCGTACGCCGCCGGAAGGTCATTGACCAGGTGCAGGGCCTGCGCAAGCGGCTCGAGGAGCTCTGCGCGGGCCGCCGGTTCGAGGTCATCGCCGAATCGCAGCGCGCGCCTGAGCTGGGCGATCGCCTCATGCAGCGAACCCGCCGCGAGGGCCTCTCGACCGGCTCTCGGGGCGTGGCGAAGGACGGCCTCGCGGTCCGCCGAACCCTCCGCGTGATACGCGAGTCGTGCGCTGTCCGTGGACCTGGCGCGTTCCAGCACATCCAGGGCGCGGCGGTGCAATGCGATGCCATGGATGACGGGCAGATCCTCGAGGACGACCATCCGCGTGAGCTCGTGTCGGAAGGCGACCCCATCCTCCTTGATAAGAAGGCCGACCCGGACGCAGTCGTCGATTCCGACCACGTCCTCGCCGGCGATCGCGGCCAGCAACCAGGGCTCGGCTCGCACGCCGACGACGGCCGCGACCTGCAGGGCGCGCCGTCCGCGTTCGTCGAGTCGTTCGACGCGGGCCCGCACGGCGTCCATGACCGAGACGGGGATGCGATCGATCCCGCCATCGAGCACCTCGTGGAGGAAGAACGGGTTGCCGGCCGTGATCCGATGGAGCTCGTCGACATCGACATCGCTCTCACCCGCGAGGGCCGCGACCCCCGCCGGGCTCAGAGGCTGGAGCGGCAGCTGCCGGACGACCGGGAGCGAGACGACGCCTCCGAGGATCCGCGCGACGGCTGTGGGATCGCCCTCGCCGTCTCGGTGGGTCACGAGGATCAGCACTGGGAGCGGCTCGACACGGCGAGCCAGAAAGGCCAGCAGATCGAGCGACGCCTGGTCTGCCCAATGGATGTCCTCGATGACGATGACGTGCGTCGGCCCCGTCGACAGCCGGTTGAGAAGCCAGCGGCCAAGCTCGCTCCGGGATGCGTGCGAGTCGAGGAGCCGGCGCATGTCGGGGCCGAGCGCGTCTGCCATGTCATCGAACGGCCCGTACGGCTGCGGCGTGGACACGCCATCGCAGGCACCCCAGAAGACGCGGCCCGTCGACGAGCTGTCCTGGAGGAAGGCCCGCAGGAGCGCCGTCTTGCCGATGCCCGCCTCACCCCTGATCAGGACGAATCGACCGACCGTGGCCGCCTCGTCGAGGTAGCGCCTGAGCGCCGCGAGCGGTTCGGCGCGTTCGATCAGCTCGTTGCGATGACGCTCCGTGGGCACGGGAGGGGCAGCCATCCCCGAACGATAGTCACTCGGTCAAACAGTGGATCCGGTGGTCCCAGGCGTCCGCCTCGGCTGTCGATGACCTCGTCAGTCTCCCTCGACGACCGGGTGGATCGAGTCGGCGACCAGACCGTGGGCTTCCCGATGGACGCGGATCGCCGCCTCGGCATCGGGTGCGTCGACCAGGCAGAAGATCCTGCCCGCTGAATTCGTCGACCCAGTAGCGGAGATAGCGGACGCCGTATCGATCCTGGGTCTGAAGGTCTGCGAGGTGCGCCTCAGCGACATCGCTTGCCTTGATGCCGCCATCGATCACGTGACTGTCCATGAAGAGCGCCATCGGTGATCCTCCTGACGCCGAGCATGGGTTCTGATCGTCGCGGAGGCATCGGGCGGCCGCCCTATCTTGAACACCGCCGGCGCCCTACTTCGGGGACCCGTCGGTGCTGTCGTTCCTGCTCACCGGGATCGTCCAGGTGGAGGCCCACCGCAACCTGACGACGGATCGCCGTTGCCGGGGAGCGTGTCAGGTGCCGGCTCGAGCGGGTTCGACAATTCGGCGTCCGGCGAGGAAGATGACGGCTGCCGGGAGCGCCAGGAAGCCACCCCCGACGATGGCCAGCGTCTGGTAGCCCGCCCAGTCGAGCAGCAGGCCGGATGAGACGCTGGCGGCGGCGCCGGCGGAGAACACCAGCATGTCGGTCGCGCCTTGGAGGCGGATCCGCTCCCGCAGCGACGCGCCGCTGGTGAGCAGGCTGCTGCCGGCGACGAACGCCAGGTTCCAGCCGTAGCCAAGGAGAAACAGCGCGAGCGTCAGCACGGGAATGCTCGGGTCCCGCGCGGCCGCGGCCAGGGCGGCGGCAACCAGCAGGGTGGCGAATCCACCGTAGAGCACGGTGAACGCCCCGAACCGGACGACGAGCCGCCCGGTGATCGGCGACAGGGCGAACATGCCCAGCGTGTGGGCGCTGATCACGAAGCCGACCGTGGTCAGGCTCTCCCCCATGTCGTGGATGTGGACCGGGGTCATGGTCATGATCAGAACCATCACGACCTGCGCGGTCACCATCGCCACCAGCGCGACCCGGACCCGGAGCGGTGCGAGCCCCTCCAGCAGACCTCCGATGCGCCCGGCGAGACCCGGCGCGACCGGCGATGGCCCGGCGCCGCCGTCGACGGCAGGATCGCCCTGGGTGCGTCCCGGCTCCACGGGGTGTGCGGGATCCTCCGACCGTGGCACGAGGCCCAGCACGACCAGCATCGCCAGGGCGAAGCCGAGCGCCGTGATCGTCAGCCCGCCCTCGAGCGCGGGTCGTCCGACTGCGGCGGCGATGGCTCCCGCCGGCGCGACCAGGTTCGGTCCGAGCACCGCTCCGGCGGTGCTGCCCCAGACCACCGTGCCAACCGCCGCCGCGCGTCGCTCCGGCGGGAACCGGTCCGCGGCGGCATACCGGGACAGCTGGATGGCGGCGTTGCCGAACCCCACGGCCACGCTCCCGGCGAGCAGCAGCGGGAACGCGGCAAGCACGACGGCCACGACCGACGCCACCGCCCCGGCGACCGCGACCGCGAAGCCGCCCAGCAGGCCGGCACGGCGTCCGCGCCGTGCCATGACGGCCGACAGCAGGCCGACGGCGGCGGCGGTGCCGATCGTGCCCAGGGCGCTGGGCAGGCCCGAGAGCTCCGCCTTCCCCGTGATCTCGCGGGCCGCGATCGAGGCAGCCGTGAACGAGGCGATGTAGGCGGTGCTGCCCAGGGCGGTGGTCGCGACGAAGGGTGCGAGCCGCGCCGTCCGGGACGTGCGGCGCATGAGCGGGGGGACGGACATCGGGGGATTATCGGGTCTGGCGGGTCGGCCAACGCGATCCGCGCGCGGGCCGCGCCGCCGCCCATCGCGCCGCCGCCCATCGCGCCGCCCGGCCCGCTACTCGCTGAAGCGCTCCTCCCGCCAGGGGTCCGCGTCGTTGTGGTACCCGTAGCGCTCCCAGAAGCCGAGCGTGTCGTGGGTCAGGAATTCGAGACCGCGGATCCACTTGGGACCCTTCCAGAAGTAGCGCTTGGGGACGATGAGCCGCAGCGGGTAGCCGTGCTCGGGCTCCAGCGGCTCGCCCTCGTAGGTGTCCGCGAGCAGCACGTCATCGTCGTCCAGGACCTCGAGCGGCACGTTGGCGGTATATCCCTGCTCGGCGTGACCCAGCACGAACTTCGCGCCCGGCCGGACCTGGGCGAGCTCGAGGATCGTCTGGATCGCGACGCCCTCCCAGTGCGTGTCGAGCTTGGTCCAGCGCGTCACGCAGTGGATGTCCGTGGTGACCTGCTTGCGGGGCAGCGCCTTGAACTCGTCCCACGTGAGCCGGAACGGATTGTCGACCTCGCCATAGACCTTGAAGTCCCACGTGGACAGGTCCGTGTGCGGCACGCTGCCGTAGTGGAGGACGGGGAACTTCTCGGTGAGGTACTGACCGGGCGGGACGCGGTCGGCGACGGAGGGATCGCCGCGACGATCCCCGAACAGGCGCTCGAACATCCTGGACTCCTGCGGGCACGGGAACATGGACGAGTGGCCGATCCCGGGACGCCGAAGCGTACCGGTCAATGATGACGGGATTGCGACGGGGTGGCTACCGGGGAACACCCGAGGCATGACCATCGGCCGATCGCCCGGCTGGCGCACGAGGCACTACCCTTGTGCCATGCCGGAGCTGCCCCGCGTCGTCATCGTGATGCCCGCGTACAACGCTGCTCGCACGCTCGAGCGCACGTATGCGGATATTCCCCACGACCTCGTCGACCACCTCATCCTCGTCGATGACGTGTCGCAGGACGAGACGGTCGAGATCGCAGAGCGGCTCGGGCTGGAGGTGATCACGCATCGCCAGAACCTTGGCTACGGTGGCAACCAGAAGACCTGCTACGACCGCGCGCTCGAGTGGGGCGCGGACGTCGTGGTGATGCTCCATCCCGACTACCAGTACGACGCCACGCGCATCCCCGATCTGGTCGCACCGATCGCATCCGGTGAGCGCGACCTGATGCTGGGCAGCCGGTTCATCGGCGATCCGCTGGCCGGCGGGATGCCCCGCTGGAAGTACCTCTCGAACCGGTTCCTGACCGGCGTCGAGAACCTCGTGTTCGGCCTTCGGCTGTCCGAGTACCACACGGGCCTTCGGGCGTACAGCCGGCGGCTGCTGGAGACGATCCCGTACCGGCTCAACTCGGACGACTTCGTGTTCGACCAGGAGCTCATTTCGCAGGTGGTCGCCGCCGGCGGGCTCAACATCGGCGAGATCGCGGTTCCCACCCGCTATTTCGAGGAGGCGTCGTCGGTCAACTTCCGCAGGAGCGTCGTGTACGGCCTGTCCACGCTGCGGGTCGTGGGACGGTTCCTGCTCCACCGGAGCGGGCTCCGCCGCTCGTCCAAGCTCAGGCCTCGCGTGGCTGCCGGCGAGTCCGGCACCAACTGAGATGCGGCTGCCCGAACGGTTCTGGCGAGCTGCAGCCGGCATCGCGATCTCGGTGGTGGCGCTCGCCCTCGTGGTCCGCTCGGTGGACCTCGGGGCCGCCTGGGACGCGCTGCGACATGCCGAGCCCGGCTGGATCGTCCTGCTGATCGCGTTCGTCGTCACCGATCTCCTGCTGCGCGCGATCCGCTGGCGCCTGCTGCTCGCCCCGCTCGCGGCTGTTCCGCTCCGCACGACGCTCGGATCGCTGCTGGTGGGGTACCTCGCCAACAACGTCCTCCCGGCGCGGCTGGGCGAGATCGTCCGGAGCCACCACCTGGGCAGCAGGACAGGGGTCTCGCGGACCACGATCCTGGGCACCATCGTGGTCGAGCGGGTCGTGGACACGGTCGTGGTCGTGGCGATCGCGGCAGCCGCGATCCTGGTCCTGTCGGTGCGCGGCGTGGTCGCGTCGGCGGTGCTGGTCGGCCTCGCGGTGACCGCCCTGCTGGTCCTCCTGATCGCGATCGGGATGGTCGCCCACCGGCTGCCGGGCGCAGACCGGGTCGCCGGCTTCGTGGGACGGTGGCCGCGGGTACGCGACGTCCTGGGGCGGCTCCGCACCGGCTTGTCGATCGCGAGCGACCTGCGCACGATGGCCGCCGCAACCGCGCTCTCGATCGGATCCTGGTCGTGCACGGTGCTCGCGTTTGCGGCCGCCGGCCAGGCGATCGGGATCGAGCTCACGATCGGCCAGGCCGCGCTGCTTGCCGCCGGCACGAACCTCGCGACCGCCATTCCGGCCGCCCCCGGGTACGTGGGCACGTTCGAGCTGGCGGCGGTCACCATCGCCCGCTCGGTCGGGATCGCCGCCGAGCCGGCACTGGCATTCGCCGTGCTGGTCCATGCAACGACGCTGCTGCTCACCTCGGTCGGGGGGGTCGCGGTCGTCGCCCTGGGCGGCCGTCGGGCTCCTGCGGACGCTCCCGCGCCGTCCGACGCGACGCCGAGGCCGGCGCCGGACGGGCGTGCCGCGGCCGGGATTGCGGCGGACGTCGAGCCGTGATGACGTCGCCGCCCGGGTCTCCCTGGCCCGGCTCGCTCGACTGGGGCGGCGGCTGGCTGGAGGACGCGTCCGGCGAGCTTGCCCACCTCGGGTTCGTCCTGCGTGACGGGAGCCGTCCGGGCACCGTTCCGGGGCCGCGCCTGCTGGTTGCACTGCGATACGAGCCGACGTTGGAGCATTTCGACCCCGAGGAGGCGTCGTTCTGGGCTGCGGGCTCCGGCCGCTGCCAGCTCGCGCACATCGACCTCCGGACACCGATGCCGCTGCGTCGTACGTTCGCCTGGGGCCGGCTCCAGGTCACGGATCGCGTTCCCGTGTCGAACCAGTTCCTGTCCTTCGGCGGCACGGTGCTCGGGGCGGTTCACGATGAGCAGGAGACGATCGTGGCATTCGTGTCGCGGGCACCGATCGTTCGCTGGGCCGGGCACTCCCAGGGCGTCGATCCGCTGGCCGACGAGATCGGCGCCTTCTTCGCGCGGCTGATGGTCCCGGTCGACTACCAGCCCGATGCCGAGGCCCGCATCGCGGACACCGACCCCGAGGCGTTGTACGGGGCGTTCATCCAGCACCTGGGTTCGCGGATGCGACCCGGCGGCCGGATGCGGGAGGCCTTCCCGGCGCTGGGCCGGACCGTCGATCACGAGGCGCACCGGCTGTCGGCCGACGTACCGGTCGCGTGGCACGACGGCGGCGCGCTGCTCGCCTGGCTGGAGCTCGGGTAGGGTCGATGGGCGGCGCTGACGCCCCACGCCGGCGTTGACAGCCCCGTCGACCACGAGTCTCGCGGCGACGCCCCCGGCGACTCCGGCGCTGACGCCCCTCGGCGACTCAGGCGGCGACGCCCCCCGGCGACTCAGGCGGCGACGCCCCCCGGCGACTCAGGCGGCGACGCCCCCCGGCGACTCAAGCGGCGAGTCAAATGCGGCCCCCGGCTGGGGCCTCGTGCGTCCGAAGGCCCGAAAAGGCCGCGAGGCTGCGCTCGGGACGCGTCGTTGACCCGCCCCGCGAGTCAACAGAGTCAACAGCGAGGCCCCAGTTGGGCGCGGGCACGGTGCGCAGACCGGGCGTGGCGGCCGCCCGCTCATGGCCGCAAGAATCGGCAGCGCCCCGGCGGTGCCGGGGCGCTGCGCGTGCGGTCGGGCTGGAAGCTAGGGGAGCGGGTTGGCCAGGTCGCTGAGCTTGGCCAGGCTGTACTTGGTGGCGGTTGCCTGGCTGACGACGAAGCCGTTCTGGTCCGTCGCCGCAGCCGGCGTCAGGGCCGCGAGGCCCTTGTCCTTGAGGTGCTCGTTGAGCTTCGCGACCGTCGCCGCAGCGTCGGTCGTCGCCTCGCCGGCGCCGCCGTTCACGAACTCGAGGGCCGTCGCAGCGTACTCGGCAAGGATGTCGATCTGGCCGGACTCGAGCGCCGGGAACACGATCTCGCGGTTGCCCAGCTGGAACTTGCGATCAACGGTGAAGCCGTTGGCCTCCAGCGTCTGGGCGTACAGCTCACCCAGGATCTCCTGCTCGTAGAAGTTGGTCGAGCCGACGGTGATGCTGCCCATGCCGCTGCCGCCAGGCCCGGGCAGGAACCCGTTGGCGGTGAGCCATGCCTTGGCGGCGTCGGCTGCCGGTGTCCCGTCGACGGTGACCTGCTTGTTGAGCGTGGTCAGCTCGCTCTGCGAGAGCTTGGCCGAGATCCCGTCGAGCAGCGTCGCGACGTCCGGATGGGCGTCGAGCACCGCCTGCCGGACGACCGGCACGAGGTTGTCGGCGAGCTGGAGGCCCTTGTCGTCGGCCAGCAGGACGAACCCGTTGGACGCGATCGCAGGGTCCGAGGTGAACAGCAGGCCGACCTGGATGTTGTCGTTCTTCAGTGCCGCGACGGTCAGCGGACCGCCGGCGTCGAGCGAGACGAACTCCTTGAACGTGAGCCCGTACGTTCCTTCCAGCCCCTTGAGGCAGAACGGTCGATCGGGGCACTCGGGCGGGCCGCCCAGCGACAGAACGCTGGAGATCGGCGGTCCGGCGGTCGCCGGCTCGCTTGAAGCCGGAGCCTCGCTTGCAGCGGCACTCGATGCCGCAGTCGCCGTCGGCGACGCGCCGCCCCCACCCGACGAGCACGCGCTCAGCACGAGCGCGAGGATCGTCGCCCCGAGGGCAGCAGTGCGGAACTTCCGCATGGGTCCTCCTTCCTGAACAGCCCGCATCGCCATCGGCGATCCAACGGGTCGGGGCATCGTACATGAGGTCTGTGCCGTGTCTGTGACAGGGGCCACGGCGGACCGCCGCCCCATTCGTGCCGCCGATCAGGCCCCGCCGGCGGGTGCGGGCGGCGGAAGCTCGGCCGGGGTGAGCGTCCGCCGCGACTCGCGCAGTCCGGGTGACACCGCCCGCCGCTCGAGCAGCGTCATCGATCGCTCCGTGGCGACGGCCAGCAGCGCGACGAGGATCGCGCCGCCGATGAGCATCGGCTGGTCCCGGCGTGCGAACCCGTCGGCGATGAACCGGCCCAGCGTCCCGCCGCCGACCAGCGCGGCCAACGTCGCCGTCGCGACCACCTGCACCGCGGCCACGCGGACGCCGGCGATCACCACTGGCAGGGCGAGCGGCAGCTCGACACGCCACAGCAGCTCCCGCTCGCGCATGCCCATGCCCCGCCCGGCCTCGACCATCTCGCGGTCCACGCCGCTCATGCCCGCATAGGTGTTGGTCAGGATCGGCGGAAGCGACAGCAGCACCAGCGCGGCCAGCGCATTGGGGAACCCGATCCCCAGGACGGGCACGAAGATCACCAGCAGCGCGTATGAGGGCACCGCACGCCCGAGGTTGCCGATCGCGACCGTGGCCACCGCGCCGCGTCCGGTATGGCCGATGAACAGCCCGACGGGGACCGCCACGAGGACGCCGACCAGGACCGCCAGGCCGGCCAGCTCGACGTGCTCCACCAGGCGGTTGGGGATACCCGACGACCCGCTCCACGTCGCCGGGTCGAGGAACCACGCGATCACCGCTTCCACGGCTAGCGTCCGCCGGCCCGCTGCCACGGCGTCATCAGCCGTCCGACCAGCACGAGGACGAGGTCCGCCGCGACCGCGAGCCCAATCATCACGAACAGGCTCGCGTAGACGAGCTCCCAGTTGTTCAGCGTGAACCCGCGCAGCAGCACCTGGCCCAGCCCGCCTTCGCCGATGACGGCCGTGACCATCACCAGCCCGACCGTGGTCACCGTTGCGATGCGCAGCCCGGCGATGATCAGCGGGACCGCGAGCGGGACGTCGACGGCGACCAGCCGCTGGAGGCGGGTATGGCCCATGCCGTCGGCGGCCTCCCGGATGTCGGCCGGCACGCCATCGAGCCCGGTCAGCATGTTCCGGATCAGGATCAGCAGCGTGTACGACACCAGCCCGATCTCGGCCGACGTGACGGACAGGCCGGTGATCGGGACCAGGACGGCGAACAGCGCGAGGCTCGGGATCGTGTACAGCGTCCCGGTGACGGCAATGATCGGACCGGCCAGTCGACGCCAGCGGACGATGGCGAGCGTCAGCGCAAGGCTGAGCATGAAGCCGACGCCGACAGCGATTCCCGTGAGGACCAGGTGGTCGACCAGGCCGCTCATGAGCACGCCGCCGTTGCGGCGGAGGAACTCGTCCACCTACGCGCCCTGATCCCCGGCCGGGCTCCGGGGATCGGGTCCGGGTGGTCCGCCGATGTCGGCGGCAGCCCGCGCCTCGGCCGCGATCGCCTCGGCAGCGATCGCCTCGGCGGCCTCGATCATCAGGCGGGGGGCCGCGTCCGGGTCCGGCGGTGCGATCTCGCGCGCCGTGTCCCGCATGTACGCCATCACCTGCTGGGCGGTGACCAGGCCCCGGTACACGCCCCGGCGATCGATCACGACGCCTGCCTGGACGTCCTCCTCGAGCAGCATCGAGAGCGCGTCCTTGAGGGTGGTCCGTCGATCGAGCAGTGGCGAGGTCGCCTGGACCAGCGCGGTCGTGAGCGCCCCGGACGCGGGGATCCGGTCCTCGTCGACCCAGCCGACCGGCCGGTCCGACTCGTCGAGCAGCAGCAGGTACTGGAATGGCTCGGCAAGCGTCCGTCGACGGGCGTCGCCCGCGTCCGCACCGAGGCGAGCGGTGACGCCCGGGACGAGGTCGAGCTCGCCCACCCGGGTCAGCGACAGCCGCTTGAGGCCACGGTCCGCGCCCACGAACCGGGCCACGAAGTCCGAGGCGGGTGCGGCGAGGATCTCGGCCGGGGTCGCGAACTGCTCGACCACGCCGCCGTCGCGGAACACCGCCACGACGTCGCCCATCTTGATCGCCTCGTCGATGTCGTGGGTCACGAACAGGATCGTCTTGGCGAGCTGCTCCTGGATGCGCAGGAACTCGTTCTGGAGCCGCTCTCGGACAATCGGGTCCACCGCGCCGAAGGGCTCGTCCATGAGCATGATCGGCGGGTCGGCGGCCAGCGCCCGTGCGACCCCGACCCGTTGCCGCTCACCGCCGGACAGCTGCGCGGGATACCTGCCGGCGTACGCGGCCGGGTCAAGCCCGACGGTGTCCAGCAGCTCCTCGGCCCGCTCGCGCCGGCGCGACCTCGGCCAGCCCAGGAGCCGCGGCACGGTCGCGACGTTGTCAGCGATCGTCTGGTGCGGGAACAGCCCGGTCTGCTGGATGACATAGCCGATGCTCCGTCGCAGCTCGGTCACGTCGCGCGAGGATGCGTCCACTCCATCGAGCAGGATCCGCCCGGACGTGGGTTCGATGAGCCGGTTGACCATCTTGAGCGAGGTCGTCTTGCCGCAGCCCGATGGACCGACGAGCACGCAGATCCGCCCGGCCGGCACGACGAGCGAGAGGTCGTTGACCGCGCCAGGCGTGCCCGCCCGATATGCCCGGGCGTCATACGACTTGCTGACGTGATCGAACTCGACGGTGGCGGCGCGCTGGGGCGCGGCAGCGGTGGTCATCGGTGCATTCGGCTCCTCGCGGTGTGCGGGAACCGTACCCGATGACGACCTCCCCGCCCACCCGATGACGGCTCTCGCCCCGGGGGCTGGGCCGCTCGGCACTTGGCAGCGCCTCGTCCAGTCGTGAGGCTGAGATGGCGACATCCGGGCGGATGGTGTGTCCAGTGAGCCGCACGCCGGCCCGGTCGCGGAGGTACCCCGATGGTCGACGTCCTGCGCTCCCCCCACCACCCGGTCATCGGTGACGCCCGGCATGGGCTCCCAGGCCAGCGTTCAGGCCTCGCGCGCGAGCTGCGATCGCTCGCCGAGGATCTGGCGGGTCGTCCGGACCGCGACGAGCTCACCATCGATGAGGAGCTCCTCCTGGCACGCGAGCTCGACGACGCCGTCGCGATCCTGCTGTCGCAGGTCTGGGCCAAGCTCGAGGCCGAGCTCGCCCTGCGCGTCGAGTCCCTCCCGCTCCACGCGCGGATGGCCCTGCTCCGCGCCCGCCAGCGCCGCGAGATCGGGTGCGAGTAGCCGCACGATCGGGAGCAGCTCGTCACCCGTACCACGATCCTGAACCCTCGGTGTACCCCGAGAGCAACGCTCGGCCGACCCGGGAGTCGAGCCTCGTTCAGGCGTTGTCGAGCTCGCGGGAGATCGCCCGCGTGATGAACCGCGCCGCCTCGGCGCTCTTGCCGCCGAGCCGCTGCCCCTCCTCCATCTGAAGCGCCGTCTCGAGATCGGCCAGCATGGCGCCGAGCACGGGGGTCCGGTTGAGCGCCCCGGCGTCGAACGCGGCGTTCAGCCCCTCGACGGCGTGCCGCGCGTTCTCGACCGCGTGGCCCTTCGCGTCCAGCCACTCCCGGAACGCGGCGCGGGCGGCATCCGCCGCCGGACCCTGGCTTGCCATCTCACCCTCCGCCTCGTGGGACGACCGGCTCCTCGTTGATCGCGTCGACCATGCCGGACGCGACCGCGGCCCGCCCGTTCACCTGGGTCGCGCCGGCCTCGGCAGGCTGGCCCGCCTCGATCCGTCCCTCAGCGCTCGCTCGCGCCTGCCAGCGCGCCGACCGCCACTCCGGCTCGAGCACGCTCATGTGGACCTCGTCCCACCAGCGCCCGTCGCGCCAGATCGCCTCGCGCGACCGTCCCTCGATCACGAAGCCGACCCGCAGGTAGGCGCGGATGGCCCGCTCGTTGAAGGCGAACACGGACAGCGCGACGCGGTGCAGGCCCAGCGAGCCGAGCGCGTGGTCGACCATCAGGCTCGTCGCCTCGCCGCCGTACCCGTGGCCCCACGCGTCGTGCTCTCCGATCGTGATGTGGAACAGCGCGGACCCGTTGTCCCCGTCGAGCTGCGAGAACGCGCACGAGCCGATCAGGCGGTCGGTCGCCCTGATGTGGATCCCCATCGCGAGCGAGTCCGGTCCGAGCGCCCGCATCATGAAGAAGCGCTCGATCTCGTCCGGCCGCATCGGCCCGTCCTGGTACCGCGTCAGGCGTGCGACATCGGCGTCCTGGTACCAGCGCAGGAAGTCGCGCAGGTTCTCGCGGGAATGGCGGCGAAGCACGACCAGCTCGCCGTCGATGTGCTCGGGGAACCAGCGCCGATGGAGCATCGCGGACACCCTATACCATCGCCCGCATGCGCCGCTGGAGCGAGATCGCACAACGGGTCGCCGGGACGACGAAGACGTCCGAGAAGACCTCGATCCTGGCCGGCTACCTGGCCAGCCTGCCACGGGACGAGCTGCCCATCGCGGCCCGGTTCCTGACCGGCCGTCCGTTTGCCGAAGCCGACCAGCGGACGATCGGGATGGGCTGGGCCGGGCTCTCGTCGGCGGTGCTCCGGGTCGCGGACGCCGACGCGGATGCGCTTCGTCGTGCCTACGATCGATCATCGGACCTGTCCACCGCCGTGGCCGAGGTGCTCGCCGCGGCCGGCCATGCTCCGGACGCGGGGGCCGAGCCGGCGCTTGCCGGCGTCCTCACCGCGTTCGACGCGATCGAGGTGGCGTCCGGGCCCGCCGCCAAGGCGGCGATCCTCGAGCCGCTCCTCGCCCGCTCGTCGCCTGCAACCGCCGCGGGCATCGTCAAGGTGCTCACGGGCGAGCTCAGGATCGGGCTGCGCGAGGGCCTGCTCGAGGCGGCGATCGCGAAGGCGTTCGAGCGTCCGCTGGAGGACGTCAAGCGAGCCGGGATGCTCACCGGGGACGTGGGGCAGACGGCCGTGCTTGCGAGCGAGGGTCGCCTGGCCGAGGCGACGCTGACCCTGTTCCATCCGCTCCGGTTCATGCTCGCATCGCCGGCCGAGGACGCGGCCGAGATCATGGCTCGCCTGGGACCCACCGTGTGGGTGGAGGACAAGTACGACGGGATCCGTGCCCAGCTCCATCGCGCGCACGACCAGCTGCGGATCTACTCGCGCGACCTGAACGACATCAGCGACCAGTTCCCGGAGGTGATCGAGGGTGCCGCAGGGCTGGCCTGGTCCGGGATCCTCGACGGCGAGATCCTGGCCTGGAAGGACGGCACCGTCCTGCCCTTCCTCCAGCTCCAGGCGCGGCTCGGCCGCAAGCGCCCGTCGGCCCAGATCCGTGACGAGATCCCGGTGATCTACGTCGCCTGGGATGCGATCGGCCTGGATGACGGTTCGAACGGCATCGTCCAGCCGCTGCTCGACCTGCCGCTGACAGACCGGCGGCGCCGGCTCGAGACCCTGGATCTGCCCGCGGCGGCGGATGGCGGCCGGTTCGCGCTCAGCTACCTGATCGAGGTGGCGTCGGCGGAGGGGCTGGAGGATGCGTTCGCCGCGGCGCGGGCCCGTCGGAACGAGGGGCTGATGGTCAAGGATCCGGACAGCAGGTACACGCCGGGCCGCCGCGGGCTGGGCTGGCTCAAGATGAAGAAGGCGCTCGCGACGCTCGATTGCGTCGTGGTCGGGGTCGAGGTCGGCCACGGCAAGCGCCACGGCGTGCTGTCCGACTACACCTTTGCCGTCCGCGACGACGCGACCGGGAGCCTGGTGACGATCGGCAAGGCGTACAGCGGCCTGACCGACGCGGAGATCGCCGAGATGACCCGATGGTTCGAGGCGCACACGATCAGCGTCCACGGCCGGTACCGCGTCGTGGAACCGACGGTGGTGGTCGAGGTGGCGTTCGACGTGATCATGCGCTCCGCCCGGCACCGATCCGGGTATGCCCTGCGCTTCCCGCGAATCGCACGTCTCCGCCCCGACAAGCCCGCGGCCGAGATCGACACGCTGGCGACGGTCACGCGCCTGTACGAGACCCTGCAGCTCGGCGCCGAGCACCTGGTGACGGCTCGCGCGAGGCGATGACGCGTGCCACCGGCCGAATAGGGGATCGACGGCTGGCCACGCCCACGTATGCTGCTCTGGTCGCGCTTGCGCGCCCGGGGGGCGCTCGCACGGAGGAACCGCGCCGATGTATGCGGCATTCAACGAGCTCCAGGGCTATGAGATCACCCTGTACACCGATGCGCTGATCGCGCGGGGAACCGTCCGGACCCGGCAGCACCGGGTCACGGACATCCTCAACCTGGCCGACGACTCGTTCCTGATCCTCGAGGACGTCACCGTCGAGGAGTTCGGCTCCCACGGCCAGCCGATCCGGTCCGCGTACGCGCAGGTCAACCTCGAGGCGGTGCTGTTCGCCGTGGCGAACACGTCCGTCGAGCCGTCGCCGGAGCTGCGGACGCCGAAGATGGCCGAGCCGGCGATCGTCTCGGTGCCACCGTTCACCGTGACCGGGCTGATCCACCTGCTGCCGACGGGCGGCGACCTCCGCGCGGCGCTGACCGAGCTGACCGGACGCTTCCTGCCCGTCACCGAGGCAACCTTCTGGTCGGAGCACCTGGGCGAAGGCCGCCAGACAGCGATGGTCGTCGCCGTCAACCATCGTCGGGCGCAGATCCTGGCGCCGCACCAGGAGGTCGATCCGTGGGCCGGGCTGGACAAGGGACCCGGTGCCGGACCTGGCCCGGGGCTCCCGTCCCAGCCCCCGGACCCGCCCGGCGGCGGCTGGTAGCGGGTCCCGCGCGAGCCGGGCTCCCTAGCGGTCCACCGGCAGGTCGAGCCGGTCGCCCCACTCGGCCCAGCCACCGTCATACACGGCGACGTCGTCGTGGCCGAGCAGTGTCAGCACGTACGCGAGCTTCGCCGCCGAGACGCCCGAGCCGTCGTAGCACACGAGGCGCCGTCCACGCGTGACGTTCGCCTTGAGCAGCAGCGACCGGATCTCGGTCGCGTCGCGCAGCAGCTGGGTGCCCGGCTGGTGGAGGGCGGCCACGGGCAGGTTGACGGCCCCGGGGATATGGCCGAGGCGGCGCACATTGCCCTCGAAGCCGCGGTATTCGGCGGGACCTCGCGCATCGATCAGCAGGACGTCCGGGGTTCCCAGCAGCGACCGCACGTCCGCCGTGGTCAGGCGGAGCCGGGCCTGCGCCCTCGGCGTGAACGCCGCGGGCCGGACGAGCGAGGTGCTCGCCGTGATGGTGTGGCCTGCATCGCGCCAGGCGGGAAGCCCGCCCTCGAGGACGCGCGCGGACTCGAACCCGTAGGCACGGAGGCTCCACCACACGCGAGCCGCGTAGAAGGACAGCGTGTCGTCGTACAGGACGACCGATGTCCCGTTGCCCACCCCGGCGTTGGACATCGCCGTCGCAACGCGATCCGGGGGTGCCAGCAGCAGGGCCTCGCCGCCCTCGCCGACATCCGCAAGCGCCGCCTTCCAGTCCACGTACACGGCGCCGGGGACATGCCCGGCCGCATGGAGGGCCGCCCCGGTGCCGTCCGGCCGCCACCGGACATCGAGGACGTGCAGGTCCGGCTTCGCGAGGTTCTCGGCCAGCCAGTCTGGGGTCGCGAGGAGCTCGGGACGAGCGTATCCGGCCAAGGGGGTCTCCGAACAAGGTGACGGGTTGTGGGTGCGGGTGCCGGTGACCGGCATCGATATCATACGGTCGTGGTTTCCCCGTTCATGCCGGAGGCCGAGAAGGTCGCGGCCATTCGCGACCTGCTGCCCGCGACCCGCGCCGGGATCTACCTCAACGCGGGGACCGCCGGCCCGATGTCGGCCGAGGCCCAGCGGGCGATGGATGACCAGGCGGCACGCGACCTCGCGGTGGGCCGTGCCCACCCCGACGCATGGCCCGAGTCGCTCGAGCGGATGGCTGAGGCGCGGGCCTCGGTTGCGGCGGTGCTGGTGGCAGATCCGGACGACATCGCGCTGACCCACTCGACGACCGATGGCATCAACCTCGTCGTGAACGCGCTCGCCTGGTCGCCGGGCGACCGCGTCGTCACGACCCGCCACGAGCATCCGGGCGGGCTGGGCCCGCTGCTCGCCCTGCGCGACCGGCTGGGGGTCGAGGTGGACCAGGTCGACATCGGCGACGGCGGCGACGACGAACGGACCCTGGCGTCCTTTGCGGCCGCGCTCGAGCATCCGGCACGCGCGATCCTGTTCAGCCACGTCCTGTGGACCACCGGTGCGGTGCTCCCGGCGGCGCGGCTCGCGGCGATGGCGCGAGCGGCCGGGGCGGTCAGCATCGTCGACGGGGCGCAGGCTGCCGGCGCGATGCGGGTCGTGCTCGACGAGCTTGGTGCGGATGCGTACGCCGTGCCGGCCCAGAAATGGCTGCTCGGGCCCGACGGGATGGGTGCGCTGTGGGTCCGGCGTGGCCTCGCCGACCGCATCGTGCCCCCCGTGGCCGGCGCGTTGTCGTTCGCCTCGTTCGACCCCGGCACCGGCGGGCCCTTCCATCCCGGCGCTCGACGCCTCGAGGCGACGACGTTCCATCGCCCGTCCCTGGTCGGCTTCGCGCGGGCATGCGGCTGGCTGTCGATGGCGATCGGGCTGCCCTGGGCGATCGAGCGGGCCGGGCGCCTCGCGGCGGCCACGGCGGCCAGCCTGGGCTCGATCCCGGGCGTGGAGCTCGTCACGCCGCGCGCGCACATGAGCACGCTCGTGTCCTTCCGGATCCGGGGATGGGCCGCAGCCGAGGCCGCCGACGAGCTGGGCTCCCGGGCGTTCGCGATCATCCGCCACGTGCCGGCGATCGAGGCGATCAGGGCGTCGGTCGGGTTCTGGAACACCGAGGCAGAGCTCGGCCGCTTCGCGGAGACGGTGGAGCTGCTCGCACGCCACGGACCGGACACGATCCCGCCCCGCCGTACCCTGACCATCCTGGGCAGCGATGACCGACCCATCTCCTGACGGGATGCCAACGGCCCCCGCACGCCCGCGCGGGTGGTTCGCGATCCGCTGGCGCCAGTTCCGGCGCGCCCCGCGACCGGTGGTCCGCGCGGTGGCCAGCAGCCTGTCGGTCGCGGTCGTGGCAGGGATCGCCTTTCTCGCCTATGACATCGCGCTGGATCGCGGCGCGGTGCTCCCCGGTGGCGATCTCCGCCTGCTCGTCCTCACCCTCTACGTGGCGCTGGTGCTGGTGGCGGGTGCGGTGGTGACCTGGCTCGTCGTGCCGCTGCCGACCGGGAGCGGCACGCGCCGGGCGACCCGCACGCCGTGGAGCGCCGCGCTGGGCCTGTTCGCCGCGGTGCCGATCGCGTATCTCGTCCTGGTGGTCCTCCACGAGCTGGTCAAGCCCCTGCTGGTGTGACGCCCGGCCGGTCACGACAATCTGCCGGTCAGACGTTGCGGCGGCCCGCTATCATCGGTCGCGGTCGGTGCACGACCCGACCGAGCCGAGTGAGGATCCGGGTGGCCAACGAAGACCACGTACACGTCGCCCTGCCAAAGCTCTACGGGGCTCCTGCCTATGCGCGCCCGCCTGCGGTTCCCGTGCAGCAGGCCGAGCGACCGCTCGATCCCGATGCCCTGCCGCTCGAGGCGGTGCAGACGGACGAAGAGCGAGAGCTCGCGCGTCGCATCGCTGCGCGCGGATACGAGCATGCCGCCGGTGATTCGGAGCCGGTGCGCGGCGGCAACGGCAAATCGAGGCACCTCCGCGCGCGGCCGTTCCGGCTGCGGGCGATCACGGGCCTGTTCCGCGACAATGAGGGCGGCACGACCGACTGAGACGCGTCGCGTCACAGGTCCCATCGTGGGGGAGTAGCTCAATCGGTTAGAGCTGCGGGCTTATATCCCGCCGGTTCCAGGTTCGAGTCCTGGCTCCCCTACCACACCGCGCGGCAGCGTCGCGTGAGGCCCCGATCAGCGTCGCGTGCCGCGGCCCCGGCTGCCGGCCGCCTCGGCGCGCAGCATCTCGATCAGGCGCTCCCGGCGCTCCGGTGTCAGCCCGCGCTGTGCCGGAAGGGCCGCGAGCCAGCCCGCCAGCGCGTCGGGGCGAACGACCGCACAGCCGGCGGTGCGCTCGATGCGCAGGTCGTCGGTCACGACGACCGCGTGGACCTTGACCAGGAAGTCACGGTCGTCCGACGAGAGCCACCCCCGGATCCGCTCCGCGTCGCGAGCCGTGGCGTCCAGCGGCGGTTCGATCGGGATCCAGCGGCCCTGCGCGCCACGCAGCTCCCAGCGGCCGGCGACGATCCGACTCACGCTCGGCGGCGGGACCTCGCCCAGGACCACCACACCGAACGGGCCGAGGATGAGCTCCCGGATCCGGCGACCACCCGGCAGGGGAAGGTCGGTCACGGCGACGTGGTCGTCGCCGAGCTCGCCGGCGAGGCGTGGCGCCAGCGTCTTTGGCCGGGCCGCCGCGTGCTCGACAAGGGTGAAGAAGCGCGCGATCCCGAGGATCAGGAAGCCCGCCGGGACGACGATGGCAAATCCCCAGGCGAGGATCCCCGCGGCCATCTGCACGGCCGTCGCGCGGCCGGTCGGCGTGAACGCGCTGATCATCGGCGTCGCGACGAAGATCCACGCGAGCAAGCCGCCCACCAGGACCATCAGGATCGCGGACACAGCCGCGCGGACGATGGAGACGCGGCCCGCGCGGGACGCCGGCGCCGCGGCAGCGATCACTTGCATGCCCCTATCCTCGCGAGCCCGCGCGCCGGTGGGTATGCCCCCTTCGGGCTACAACGGGACGGGCCAGGGTCCTCGCAACCGCACCGGACCGCCCCGGAGCGCACCGCGACGGTGCGCGCCCGCACCGCGGGTTGCGGCCCGGCCCGCCGCGATGGCGCCGCGACGGAACGCGACCGCAGCCCGGGGCCTCGCCGTCGGTACCCCCGCGACCCACTCGAGGCCGGGACCCCCGTACCATTGCGCGCCCTGTGCGTGACTCCGATCCTGCAGGCAAGCCCCACATCCGCCGGGGGACAGGGAGCCTGGGAGCCACATTGGTCCACCGCACCTCGCGAGCCCTCCGCACGGTCGCCCGCGGCCTGGGTCGGTCGCCGGCCCGGGCGCTGATCGCAGCCGCCCTGCTGGTTGCCGTGGCCGCCCTTCCGGCTGCGGCCGGGCAGGGTCCGTCCGGGCTCACGGCACCATCGGTCTCCCCGACCTCCGGCACGACGGCAACGGCGATCACGTTTGCGGTCACCTACCACAGCTCGAGGGACGCCGCGCCGGAGTACGTGCGCGTCGCGGTCGGCTCGAAGACCTACCAGCTGGAACGAACGGCCGGGGCCGAGGACTGGAAGAACGGCGTCCGGTACGCCACCTCGACGCGGCTGCCGGCCGGCACCTGGACCGTCCGGTTCGAGGCCAGGTCGGGGACATTTGATTCGAGCGTCGCCGGCGACACCGTGACGATCACCCCCGCACCGACGCCCAAGCCGACGCCGGCACCGACGCCCAAGCCGACCCCGGCACCGACGCCCAAGCCGACCCCGGCACCGACGCCCAGGCCCGCATCAACCGCTCCGACGTCGGCGCCCGTCGCGACGGCCTCACCGGCCCCGACCACGTCGCCCCTCGTGACCGCTTCACCGACCATCCCGCACGCGGCCGTCCTCGACAGCGAGCCGGGCGCGAGTCCCGATACCCCGACGCCTGCGCCGACCCCGGCACCCGACGCGTCGCCATCGCCCACGCCCGATCCGGTCACCGCCGGGATCGCTGGCGGTTCCGGCTCCGGCGGCACAGGGGGTTCCGGCGCCGGCGGTTCCGGCACCGGCGGCGGCGACGGGAGCGGGAGCCTGCCCGGCGGTCTCGGCGGCGCCTCGACCCTTACCGCGACCGTGCTCCGGACCCTGCCCACGGTGGTGGTGACGACGGGCGGCGTGACCATGCTCATGGCATTCATGATGTTCGGGAAGCGCCGCCGCGACGGCGAGCCCAACGGTTCCGACGCCGAGCTCTCGGAGGCCGCCCGTCGCGGGTACGGCATGGGCGGTCACTCGGGACTGGTGCCCCAGGCGGCCGGCGCATCGGCCGCGCTCAAGGCCGTGATCGTGTCCGCACCGGCCGTCGAGACCGACCAGCACCTGCCGCGCTGGCGCCGGCCCTCGCTGATGGAGGCCCGCAAGAACGATCCGCTGCGCAGCGTCTCGACCACGGTTCGGCTCACCTTCGACGGCGAGGCCGGTGACGCCGTCAGCGGGCTGGAACGACGGCTCATCCGCTACCGGCTGGTCAGCCTGCTCGACATGCCGGACGAGGTCCGTGGGGTCGAGATCGACGTGCTCGACGAGGGCGACGAGGTCGTGCTGCTCGAGAAGCGCGGCACCTACTGGCGCGTCCTGTGCCCGGACGGCCGCGAGGGCTGGCTCCACAAGATGACCCTCGGGGACGTCGTGATCGACAGCTCGGTCTCCGGTTCGGGGAGCTGGACGTCGGGCGACGAGGACGCCGCAGGTGGCGGCTTCGAGGACGTGCTGCGCGCCTACGACGAGCACCGCCGCCAGTTCGGGGACGCCTGACCTCAGCGACCGGACGCGCCCGGCGCCCTGGCTGACCGCCGCGTCGCGGGCGCCTTGCGCAGCACCAGGATGTGCTGGTGCGCGATGTTGGGCACGAACGATCGCGGGTAGCCGTACGGCCGCAGCCGGGTCCCCGCCTGGTACCACGCGATGTCGCCCTTGGGAACCAGGCCCACCGAGTCCGCCCGGCCCGCGAGGTCCGCGGCGGTGAACAGGTAGCGGCCGCCCTGGTACGCGTCGCGCACGATCAGCACGGCGTAGCGGCCGGGCCGGAGGACCCGGTGGACCTCGCCCAGCACCTCGCCCATCGCGTCGAGGAAGGACGGGTAGTCGGGCAGGTTCGCCAGGTCCGCGTCGAGCGAGGACACCATCGCGTAGTCGGTGCGCCGGTTCGCGTGCGCCTCGGCCAGCCTGCCGCCCGCCATCGTCATCGGCAGCTGGACGTTGTACGGCGGGTCGGTGACCACGAAGTCGATGGAGCCGGCTTCGAGCGCCGGCAGGATCGCCCGGGCGTCGCCGACGCGCAGCTCGAGCCCCGCGGGGTCGAACGAGCGAACGCCGCCCGGGTCGCTGGCGCCCAGGTCCGCGAGCTGCGGGCCCAGGCCATCGCGCTCGGCGGCGAGGGCGGCGACCGTCTCCGCGTAGACCTCTGCCCAGCGTGGATCGAGCTCGATGCCCAGCGCCCGTCGCGGTCCCCGGGCAATCGCTGCCCCCAGCAGCGTGCCGCCGACACCCGCGAACGGATCGAGCACGAGCTCGCCGCTGCGGGTGAAGAACTCGATCAGGCGGGCCATGAGGCGGGGCGGCTTGTTGGCGCCGTGCGCCCTGCGCCGGCTGTGCCCGAGCTCGGACGGGTACGCGGTGGTCCAGACCGACTTGGTGAAGTAGAGCCACTCCTCGCCCGACAGCTCGTTGAGCTCGTTTGCGGGGTGGGGCGGCCGGCGGTCCTGCACCCGGGAAGCGTACCGGCCGCCGCCATCGCCGTGGCCGGCCACGGGCGACCGGCCATCTTGGCCCCGTGCGGCGTCCCTACAATGCGCTGATGCCGGGCAGAGTCGTGAGCCGCCAGTACATCGGACGCGAGCCGGAGCTCGCGCAGGTCGGGGCGGCCATCGCGTCGGGTTCGACCGGCGGCGCGACGACGGTGGTCGTCGCCTCGAGCGCGGGCATGGGCGCCTCCCGGTTCATCGATGAGGCGCTTGCACGTGCCGCATCGGGAGCCACGCCGCCGCTCGTCATGCGCGGCCGCGCCGAAGGGCCGGTCGATTCGCCGTGGGCGGCCGTGCTCGAGGCGCTGGGACCGGTGTTGTCGGCTCGTCCCCGGGAGGAGCGGCTGGGGCTCCTGCGGCGAGATTCACGCTCGCTGCTGCTCGCCCTGCCGGGGATGGCCGAGCTCGCGGCGGAGCTCCCGGCGCCGCCGGTCAGCGCGCTGGCGGACCCCGAGCGTCGACAGCCCCGGGCCCTCGCGGCCCTCCTGCGCTGGCTGGGACGGCTGGCCCTCGAGCAGCCGCTCGTGATCGTGCTCGAGGACCTCCACGTCGCGGACGCCGCAACACGGGCATTCGCCACGTTCGTCGCCCGGATCGCGCGGGACGAGCGGCTGACGCTCATCGTCACGTACCAGCCGGATCGCATGACCCGGGAGCACCCGCTGCGCGAGAACCTCGCGATCATCGAGGGCGGGCTCCGCCCTCCGGTCAACATCGAGCTCCAGCCCATGGCGCGGCGGGAGATCGCGCGGATGATCGAGGGCATCGAGGGTGAGCGACCGTCGGCCTCGATCGTCGTCCTCGTCGCGGAGCGCTCGGGTGGCTCGCCCATGGTGGTCGAGGAGCTGGTCGCCGCGCGGCGTGAGGTTCGCAACGCCACCCTGACCGGGACGCTGTCGGACCTCGTCGCGGCCCGGCTCCAGCGGCGATCGCCCGAGTGCCGGCGGGTGCTGCGGCTCATGGCACCCGCCGAGCGCGCGATGGACAGCGCCCAGCTGGCCCTCGCCGCCGCGACGTTCGAGGCCGGGCCGCAGACCCGACTCCCCCCGCGCTCGACATCGCTGCCCAGGCGTGGCGGGCCGCTGATGGACGCCGACCTGTCCGCGGGCCTCGACGAGGCGCTCGAGCACGGGTTCGTGAGCGCCGGCGCCGAGGGTCGGATGCGGATCCGGCACGAGATGGTCGCGCGGGCCGTGGTCGGCGACCTGCTGCCGACCCAGCTCCCACGGTACCGCGCGGCGGTGGCCCGGGCGTTCGAGGACGTGCCCATCGTCGCGGCCATGCACTGGCGCGCGGCGCACCGGCTGCCGGAGGCGCGCGACGCCGCGATCCGGGCGGGTCGCCAGGCGATGACCGTCGATGCGCCGGAGGATGCGCTGGCCGCGTTCGAGATCGCGCTCGAGCTCCCGCAGCCCGAGGACGGCGGGATCGCCGACGACGTGAACGTGGGCCTCCAGGACGAGGCGGCGGAGGCCGCCCTCGCCGCGCTCCGCCCGACCCGCGCGGTTGCCTACGCGGAAGCGGCGATCGGGGCGCTGCGCGAACGGAGCGATCGGGTCCGGCACGGGGTCCTCGAGGCCCGGCTCGGACGCTACCGGCTGGCGGCGGGCGATACCGCGGGTGCCACGACGGCACTCCGGCGAGCGGCGGACGTCGTTCCGCATGCGCCGTCGATCGAGCGCGCCCGGATCCTCGCCCTGCTTGCCCAGGAGCGGATGATCGCGGGCGCGTTCCACGACGCCGAACGCGCGGCAACCGAGGCGCTCGCGATCACCGGAGGTCTGGGGCCGTCGGCCGAGCCCGAGGCGATCCACGCCATGACGACGCTCGCGGTGGTCAAGGGCTGGGGCGACGATCCGGAGTCCGCGCTGCCGATCCTCGAGCAGGCGGTCGAGCGTTCGCGCGCCCTGGGCCTGGTCGAGGAGTGGTGGCGGGCCGGCGCGAACATGGCCGTCGTCCTGGAGCTGCTCGGGCGGCCAGCAGGAGGCGATCGACATCGCGTTCCGGGACATGGAGGAAGCGCGCGCCAACGATCTCGACGCGATCTACGGCAACCTCCTGGGCGGCAACGTCGCCGGGCTGCTGGTCGACGTGGGGCGATGGTCGGAAGCGCGAGAGCTGAGTCTCCGGGCGCTGGACTGGAGCCCCTCGGGCGTGCCGTTCGTCAATGCGCTCATCAACCTCGTGCTCGTCGAGATCGAGTCGGAGGCCGGCGAGGAAGCGGGCCGGCTGCTGGGGCGGATCCTGGTCGAGCTCGAGACGGGGGGTGATCTCCAGTTCGCCGTCCCCGCGTACCAGGCGACCGCGTCCTACGCGATGTGGAGCGGCGACCTTGCGGATGCCCGCCGGGCGGTCGAGCGCGGCTGGGCACGCCTGCGCGGGACCGAGGACTGGGTCCTCGTCGCGCGGATGGCGGCGACGGCGCTCGAGGTCGAGTCGGCGATCGTGGCCACCGCGCTCGAGAAGCGCCGGATCGCGGACGTGGCCGCCTCGCGGGAGCGCGCGGGCCGGATGCTGGCGGAGGCGGAGGCCGCCGTGGCCCGCGCCGGCCTGGAGGCACCGGCGACCGCCGGACGGGAGCCCGGCACCAGCCTGGCCACGGCGCGCGCGTTCCACGAGCGACTCCACGGCCGGGACGACCCGGCGCGGTGGGCAAGCCTGGCGGCGAGATGGCAGGAGCTCGGCGATCCGTACCGCGAGGCGCGCGCCCTGTGGCACCAGGCGGAGGCAAGCCTCAACCTGGCCATCGCCGGCAGCGCGGCAGGCACCAGGGTCAGGACCGACGCCCGGCTCGCCCGCGCCGAGGCACGGGATCCCCTGATCCGTGCGGTCGAGCTCGCGATGGCCCTGCATGCTCGGCCGCTGTTGCGGGCACTCCGCGACCTGGGAGGCCGTGCCCTGATCACGCTGCCGCCCGAGGTCGACGCGCTGCTCGAGGAGCCGGCACCCGCGCCCGTCCAGCCGCGGGCCTCGGTTGCTCCCGGCCCCGTCGTCCAGGCCTCGGGACCGCCGCCGGTCCCGGCGCCCGGCGGGTCACGACCCGCGGTGGGTGCGGACACATTCGGGCTGTCCCGGCGCGAGCTCGAGGTGCTCGCGTGGATCGCGAAGGGCCGGACCAACCGGGAGATCGGCGACCGGCTGTTCATCAGCCAGAAGACCGTCGGCGTCCACGTCGGCAACATCCTGTCCAAGCTCGGCGTGTCGGGGCGTGTCGAGGCCGCGGCGGTCGCGATCAGGCTGGGTCTCGAGGAGGGTGGCGCCGCGACTCCCGGCCGCTGACCGTCGCCGGCCGCTGACCGTCGCCGGCCGACGCCGGGGCGGGAGGAGCCTGGGGGTCAGGCCGCGGGCCGGTCGGCCTCCGGACTCCCGTCCGGCGACGCGATCCCCATCGCGGGGCGCCGGTCCATCTCGCGCCAGACGGGGAACACGAACGGCGCCAGCGTCGTCACGAGGTACGCCGCGCCGGTGGCGGCCAGCGCTCCCTGCAGGCCGAGCTGCTCCACCAGCGCGCCGCCGGCCAGCGCCCCGAACGGGATCCCTGCCCACGCCGTTGCGCCCAGTGCCCCGAGCACCCTGGTCTGGAGGTGGCGCGGGATCCGCTCGAACTCGACCGCGCCGAGGATCGGGTTGATGCCGCCGGCGCCGAGCCCGGCCAGGAAGCTGATCGCGAGCACGGGCGAGACCGACGCGACGCCGGCCAGGATGAAGTAGCGGGGCGCCCCGGCCAGCAGGAATCCGCAGGCGAACGTCCACCGGCGCGGCAGGCGGGGACCAAGCCACGCCACCGAACCGTTGCCGATCAGCGCCCCGACGCCCATGACCGCACCCATCATCCCCAGGACCACCGGGCTGCCGGTCACCTCGTTCGCCCACACGGGTGCGAGCACGGCGCTGAACGCCTGGTCGAGCAGGTTCGTCACCAGGATCATGCCGGCGATCCCGAGCAGGAGCCTGTCGGCGCCCAGGTGGGCGAACCCCTCGCGCAGCGATGCGAGGTAGGAGACCCGGGGCTCCGGGACCGCACCCGGATCGTGGACCGGCGCCTCGGATCCCGGCTGGGCCGACCGGGGGACCATCACGGCAACGATGACGGCGGACACGATGAAGGTGGCAGCGTCGATGGCGAGCACCGCCGGCGCAGACATCACGGCGATGAGCACCCCCGCGAGAGGAGCGCCGATCATGCCCGCGCCTCGGCTGACCGCGTCGTACCAGCCGCTGGCACGCTCCAGGGGTGTGCCGGCAGCATCGGCGAGGCCGGGTACGAGCACGTGCCGGGCGGTGTCGCCCGCGCCACGCACGGCACCGGCAACGGCGACCAGCGCCATGATCACGCCCAGGGACAGCCCGCCCGTGACGTAGACGAGTGGCACCAGCCCGAGCATGCACGCCGCGATCGCGTCGCTGACAATCGAGATTCGCCACGTCCCGAACCGGTCGACCACCGGCCCTCCGAAGCCCTGGACAAGCACGTACGGCGCCATCTCGGCGAACACGACCAGCCCTGTCTCGGCGGCGCTGCCTGTCGTGACCAGCACGAACCAGGGCAGGGCGAGCATCGACATCCGGGTGCCGAGGATCGACACGAAGTTGGCTGCGAGGAGTCCGACCATGCCCCGGCGCGATCGGGACGACGGTCGGGCCGGGGTGTCAGGCATCGTCGCCCTCCTCCGCACCGGGCTCCGCGGGCGCTTCCGGGGTGGCCGGTGACGCCGCGGGCAGGACCTGGAACTGGATCACGACCCGCTGTGCGCCCGCCGGGGCCGCCGCACGGTCATCGGGATCGTCACGCCGCCGGCGCGCGGCGACGGCCTCGAGGTCGGCGATCAGCGCCCTGGCCTCCGGCAGGGTCAGGCGAAGAACCAGGTCGCTCATCGTGAAGCCGTCGATCCAGCCCGGCCCCAGGTCCTCCTCGATCGTCGCCAGACCTGCGATCGCCGCCTGCACGTGCCGGGCGTTGGCATCGGCAACGATCCGCAGGTACTCCTCGCCGAGGGCCCGGCTCTCCTCGTCCGTGTCCGGCAGCTGGTCGAACATCGTGGTGCGATGGGCCGCCCGCCAGTAGCGGTCGCGCCTGCCGGTCGTCCGCTCAGCGTCCTCGACCACGAACCCGTAGGCTGCCAGCTGGCGGAGGTGGTAGCTGGTCGCGCCGCTCGACTGGGCGGTACGCGTCGCGAGCTGCGTTGCGGTTGCCGGACCGTCGACCCGCAGCAGGCCGAGCAGCTGGAGCCGGAGCGGATGCGCCAGCCCTCGCAGGGATCGCGCGTCAGGCGAGACGACATCGTCCCGCCGGGGGTCGAAGGCCCTGCCCGATTCGGGTTCGCGGGGGGCCGGTTGGGGTGTGCGTCGTTCGTCCATGGCGGGATCCTACAACGCAAAGGAACCTTTGCCAAGACTACTTTGCAAAATAGTCCGGGTGAAGTTCCGGTGACGTGCCCCCACAGGACGCCGATCAGCGCGCGGGATGCGCAGCGGCGCTAGCATCGGAGGGTCCCAACGTCGTCATCACCTGAGGTCTCGATGCGCCGCCCGCTGATCGCACTGTCCCTGATGCTCGTCGCCCTGTCCGCCGCCGCCTGTGCGACCGAGAGCCCCGGCTGGACGTATGCCGCGCCGACCGAGGCGCCGGCGTCGCAGCCGGCCGCCTCGGGCGACGCATCGGCCGCGCCTTCCGAGGGGCCCTCGGCGGCGCCGGCCTCCGCCGCGCCATCGGAGGCGGCGTCCGGCGGCACGGGCGGCGCGACCGTTCAGATCTCGGCGTTCAACATCGCGTTCGAGCAGAGCGAGGTCAGCGCACCGGCCGACGCGCCGTTCGTGATCCACTTCGACAACAAGGACGCGAGCGTGCCGCACGACATCGCGATCAAGGACGCCAGCGGTACGCAGGTGTTCAAGGGGGACGTCGTCACCGGGCCTGCCGCGACCGACTACAACGTGCCCGCCCTGCCGGCCGGCACGTACCAGTTCGTGTGCACGATCCATCCGAACATGACCGGCACGCTCACGGTGGGCGGCTGAGGTCCCCGCCGTGACGCCGCGGGTCGACGAGGTCTGCTACCGGGACGCGTATTCGCGGACGCTCCCGTCGCGCGTCCTGGAGGTCACGGCGGCCGATGACGGCCCGCCCCTGATCGTCCTCGAGTCGACCGCGTTCTACCCCGGCGGTGGCGGCCAGCCGTCGGACCGCGGAACGATCCTCCGTGCCGCCGACGGTCGGAGCTGGGTCGTCCGCGCGGCCAGGCGCGTGGGCGGCGAGATCGTCCACGAGCTGGAGCCGCCCGGGGACGGCGAGCTGCCTCGAGCGGGCGATCGCGTCACGGTTGACGTCGAGTGGGCGCGCCGCTACGCGCTGATGCGGACACACACCGCCCTGCACGCGCTGTGCGGCGTCGTGTGGCGCGACTACGGGGCGCTGGTCACGGGCGGCAACATGGAGCCCGGTGCGGGCCGGATGGACTTCGAGTTCGAGCGCATGTCCGGCGACCTGGTCGAGGAGATCGAGGCGAAGGTCAACGAGGAGCTGCGCGCTGCCCACGACGTTCGCGTCAACGTGCTGCCGCGGGACGAGGCGTTCGCGATCCCCGACCTGATCCGGACAAAGGTCAACCTCCTGCCGCCCGGGATCGAGCAGATCCGGACGATCGAGATCGTCGGGCTTGACCTGCAGGCGGACGGGGGGACGCATGTTGCGAACACCCGCGAGGTGGGCGGGATCAAGGTCACGGGCTACGAGTCCAAGGGGCGGATCAACAAGCGGATCCGCATCGCGCTGGTGGACGAATAGTCGTCGACCGTGCGGTTGACCTCATCCGTTGCCACAGGGATGGTGGTCGACGTCATGGGGAAGCGCGACTCCATGCGGCCGATCCGATGTCGGCGGCATGGATCGTCGGAGCGAGCGCCTAATCGTCGGATGTCACGATCGCTTCGAGCGAGGGAGCCAAACCTCGGCCTGTTCAGCCGAGCTTGAACAGCACCCCGATCGCACGGTCGTCATGATCGTCGGGGTTGGCGTCCTCGAAGTAGTACGTTCGGCGAGCCGTGCTGAGCTCGGAGTGGGAGAACACCCCGTCCGGGAAGCGGTACGCCGCCGAGTGCATCGGCGACAGCCCCTGCGCCTTCTCGTCGCTCACGGCAGCCGTGAACGTCAGGGGCGAGAACCCGACGAGCGCCGCGTCCGGCTCCGGGTGCTCGGCAGTCCGCTCG
Organism: uncultured Chloroflexia bacterium; assembly: GCA_963835335.1. GTDB lineage: Bacteria > Chloroflexota > Limnocylindria > Limnocylindrales > CSP1-4 > CAIXZV01. The sequence continues at coordinate 223,483 of CAWIFB010000006.1, forward strand.
CGGACGGCGGGCAGACGGTCGTGCTTCAGCACGAGCTCGACGACCGGCTCCCACCGCACCCAGACGAAGCCCAGCACCCCCGGATCCTCGTCGGTCCCGAAGATCGAGCTGGTGACGACGTACCACCCCTGGCCCAGAGCGAACCAGCCGTCCCCACCGGCCGGTCGCTCCAGCCGGGGAACGGCGGCCGAGACCGGCGTCCCCTTCCGCAGCCGGAGCAGATTCGCCTCGAAGCTGCTGCCCACTCGTTCGCGCCTTTCATCACGGGTGCTCGAATTACTGGCCGACGACCTGACCGAGGTCTTGGCGTCAGCCTCGAGCGGCGTCTCCTGGACCGACTGCTCCGAGCCGGCGACAGCGTGATGTCAGAACGGCTTCAGCACCATGAGCAGGATGATCGCGGTGAAGGTCGCGGCATTCGCCAGGACGATGTAGGTTGCGCGACCGACGGGGAGCGCCGCAGCGACCTCCTCGACCGACGCGCGTCCCTCGTCGGCCTCGATCGCCGCCTTCCCCGCCTTGACGACCGGCTCGCCGGCGATGACCGCGTTCACGATGAAGACTCCGATCAGCGCGTAGGTGCCGACCAGCCAGCCCGCGGCATAGTCGAAGCCGCCGTTCGCCGCGGCCAGGATGCCGAAGACGATCCCCGCCAGGAGGGCAAGGAGCGCCAGCGCGCCGAACCCGGTCTTCTCCAGCGTTCGCTGGACGAAGGCGGTGGCTCGGACGTCCCGGCGCCGCATCGCAGCCGCGAAGAAGACCTCGGTCCCGATGAATCCGGCGACCATGGTGAACATCGAGGCGACGTGCAGCGCCTTCCAGACCAGCATCAGGCAACCCTCCTTCCACGCGCGCCGCCAGTCAGCGCGTAGCCCCGAGAGGGCAGGGTACGCCAGCCAGCAAGGGGTTCGGGGCCTACCGGCTCGGAACAGCACCTGCAGGTCGCGCCATGCACGTTGCGAACGCTCGCGAGGTCGGCGGGATCAGGGCGACCGGTGACGACGTGAAGGGGCGGGTCAACACGCGGATCCGGATCGTGATCGAGGCCGCAGAGGGTTCGTCCCGACCTGCCCCGACTCAACGGGTGCATCAATAGCCGCGCCAGGCTGGCCGAAATCCGTCTGATGGACGCCCTATTGGCCGGAATCCCGCGTCTGAGGGCCATCCTGATGCGCCCGCTGAGTCTGCGAGTCCAACATGTTCCGCCTCGGCAGGTAGGCCGTGCCCTGGGCCTCCACCACCGGGGCCTGTCGCCTCGAGGATCCGCACCGGTAGGCTCGCGGCTCAGGGGTCGCTGACGCATCGTCGCATGCGTCGGTGTCCCGGCTGTTTGGACTCCGCCGGGTACCCTCAGGCTGACATTCGCCCGCCGGATCCGGCGCCATCGAGGGAGACGACCGCAATGCCCACCACCGACACCCCCGCCTCGTCGCCGGAGCCGGCGCCCGGCGCCGGATCCGAGCCCGGCAAGACGGATGCGGGAGCGGCGGCGCCGTCACCTGAGCCCACCGACGACCTCGTCACCCGCCAGCACGTCCTCGCCGTCGGCCGCCGCCGGCTGAAGTACACCTCGACCTCGGGACGTGTCGTCCTGCGGGAGGAGGTCGTCGAGGACGGCAAGGTCAAGGGGTACAAGCCGCGGGCCAGCGTGTTCCTGACGGCGTACACCCTGGACCGGGCGGATCAGCGGCAGCGACCGGTCACGTTCGCCTTCAACGGCGGGCCCGGCTCGTCCAGCGTCTGGCTCCACCTCGGGCTGCTGGGGCCGCGGCGGGTGGTCTCCGGGGACGCCGGGTCGCCCGTTGCGCCGCCGTACGAGCTCGTCGACAACCCGGAGTCCCTGCTCGTCCACTCCGACATCGTGTTCATCGACCCGATCTCCACGGGCTACTCGCGGGCGGTCGATGGCGTGAAGCCGGCCGACTACCACGGCTTCACCGCCGACATCGAGTCGGTGGGCGAGGTGATCCGGTTGTGGACCTCGCGCAACGGCCGATGGCTCTCTCCCAAGTACCTGGCCGGCGAGTCCTACGGGACGCTCCGCGCAGCCGGCCTCGCGGCCCACCTCCAGCAGCGCCACGGGCTGTACCTCAACGGGCTGATGCTGATCTCGAGTGTCCTGGATCTCTCGAGCATCTTCTTCACCGAGCAGAACGACGTCCCGCATGCGATGTACCTGCCGACGTACGCGGCGATCGCCCACTACCACGGCCTGCATGGCGACCGGCCGCTGAAGGAGGTGCTCGCCGAGGCCGAGTCGTACGCCGCCGGCGAGTACCCGCGGCTGCTCGCGCTCGGGACCCGGATGACCCAGGCCGAGCGGGACGGCGCCATTGCCACCCTCGCCCGGCTGACCGGCCTGAGCCCGGACTACGTCGATCGAGTCAACCTGCGGATCGAGCACATCCGGTTCTTCACGGAGCTGCTGCGCGATCGGCGCCGGGCGGTCGGGCGGCTCGACGGGCGGTTCCTCGGCTGGGAGCCCGATGGGGGACGCGAGCACTTCACCGCCGATCCCTCCCACCTGGCGATCGCGGGGGCATACACAGCCGCTGTCAACCAGTACGTTCGCGAGGAGCTGGGCTACGAGAACGATCTCCCGTACGAGATCCTGTCGTCGGCGACGCACCAGGCCTGGAGCTACAAGGAGTTCGAGGGCCGGAGCGTCTCGGTCGTGGACCGGCTGGGCGAGACGATGCGCGGGAACCCGCACCTGCGGATCTACGTCGGCTGCGGCTACTACGACGGCGCCACCCCGTACTTCGCCGCCGAGGCGGTCTTCGCCCACCTGCCCATCCCGGAAGAGCTTCGCGCCAACGTCACGTTCTCGTACTTCGAGGCCGGCCACATGATGTACGTGCACGAGCCGTCGCGGATCCGGCAGTCGGCGGACCTGGCAGCGTTCGTGGCGGCCAGGCCCGAGGGCTGAGGGCGAGCGCCGTCGGCTGGATCAATCGCGGCGGGGACGCGGCATACCTGGGCCGCGTGAGCGTCGTGCCGATCAGCACGGGGCCGCTGGCCACGTGGGTTCCCGCGGGTTCACCCGAGGCGAAGGCCAAGGAGGACAAGGCCTACGAAGCGTCGCCCGACCCCCGCACGCTTGAGGAGGATCTGGCGACGTCGATCGCGATGTACCTGACGGGGCCGGCGATGCGGGGACACATGATGGAGAAGTACCCGAGGCGGTTCGCGCTCGTGGACAGCTACTTCAAGCGGCTGCTGGAGGCGGTTCGCGGGCCTTCGGGCTGAGCCGGCAGTTCGGTTGAAGGGCCATCTGCCACGCTGCAAGCGGTTTGCAAGGCCGTGGCGACCCGCGGCATGGACGCCGGGAGAGCCGCCCTCCAGGATGGGTCGACGAAGGAGGTGCAGCTTGGCCATCACCACTGCAATCCGTCACGGCCACGCATCCAAAGCGGCCCGCCCATGAGCTGGGGCGCAGACGCCGTGGACGTGTTCGGCCTCCGAACGCCTGCCCCCCGTACGAGCGTTCGCACGCGGCTCCCCGTTCGGGACTGACACCTGCTCGATTCGTCGCGGGGGTCGGACATAATCCGTGCGCGGCGCTGCGACGAACGCCTGCCTGACGACGATCCACCCAGATTCACCGCGTGCCAGGACGCGCCTGTCCGCCTGGTGACGAGCCTGTCCGCACGGCCTTCGCACGGGTACGACCTACACGATCCATCGCCGCCGTTCGGCATCCGAGGCGGCGGCTCTCAAGGAGATGACATGACGTACCAGATTGGGCGGTCATCGCTCACGGAAGATCGCGCAGCCGGGTCCACGACCCGCGAATCGCTGCGCCAGGTCGATACCGAGGAGACGGTCACCACACGACCGGCGGGGATCACGGTTGCCGCCCGGATCGTGACCCTGCTGTTCGGCCTCGTCCAGCTCGTGATCGCGTTGCGCATCGTCCTGCTCGCGTTCGACGCGCGCCAGGGGAACGACATCGTGACCACGATCCTGACCGTCAGCTCCGTGTTCGTGGCCCCGTTCGAAGGCATCCTGCGGACGGACGCGATGTCCGCGAGCGGCGCCGTGCTCGACATCGCGGCCGTGGTCGCCCTCGTGGGCTGGACCATCGTCGAGCTGATCGCGCTCCAGGTGATTCGCATCGGCAGTGTCAGCCCGGACGCATAGCGCACGCGTGGCCGTCAGGGCAGCCACCGGACGATCCACGCGGTCGTCCGTGCCGGCTCCCGGGCGCGGCCCGCGGCGGGGGCCGGCCCGACAACGTTGACCCATGCCTGGGCACCGGACCCCAGCGTGACGACAGCGCTGCCGAGCGGCCGGCCTCGGGCGAGCATCGAGGCAGGGCAGGCGCCGGCGTCATTGCACAGGAGGCTGCGCGAGACCGAGACCAGGGTCACGGGTCCATCGGCGATCGTGAGCGTCGCGATCGACGCGCCGGCAACCTGGGCACAGGTCGCCTCGTCCAGGCCCGCGCACCGGATTGCGTCCTTCGCGGGCGGGCTGGGCTGGATGATCGGTGTGCCCGTCGCGCGAGCGACCTGGGTCGGCAGGGGACTGGCCTGCGTCGCGGGAACGAGCACGCGCGCGGCGGGAGTGCCCTCGGGCGGCGTCGCGGGAGTGCCATCGGGCGGCGTCGCGGGTGTGTCCGCCAACACCAGGGCGAACACAAAGATGGCGATCGACCCGGCCGCCACGACCGCAGCCCGGCGCCATCCTCGCTGGCGGAGCGGCTGGGGCGGGACGTCGAATTCCATGCAGATCCGGGGTCAGCATAGCGGGCGGTCGCGTCGCGACGCCGTCGGCTGACGAGCAGGCAATCCGCGTTCAATCCCGGCATCATCACCGGATGCCAGATCTCGACCAGGCGCTTGCCGCGCTCGACGACCGATTCCGCCGCCTCCGCGACGAGGCGCACATCCCCGGCGTGGCCTGGGGGGTCATCGCCGGCGGGGAGCTGATCCACACGGGTGGAGCGGGGACCATCCGCGACGGCGAGGATCGGCGCCCCGACGCGGACTCGGTGTTCCGGATCGCATCGATGACCAAGAGCTTCACCGCGTCGACGCTCATCCTGCTGCGGGACGAGGGACGGCTTGTCCTGGATGCGCCGGTTGCCACCCACGTACCGGAGCTCGCCGGCTGGCGCCCGCCGACCGCGGACAGCCCGCCGGTCACGATCCGGCAGCTGATGACGATGTCGGGCGGGCTGCCGACCGACGATCCGTGGGGCGACCGGCAGCAGGGCCTCGACCTCGACCGGTTCGCGGAGCTGCTTGCCGCCGGCCCGTCGTTCGCGTGGCCGCCGGGGACGACGTTCGAGTACAGCAACCTGGGCTACGGCATCCTGGGACGCGTCATCACCAATGTCGCCGGCCGCGAGTATCGCGACGTGGTCCGGGACCGGCTGCTGGCCCCGCTGGGGATGACCTCGACCGCCTACCTCGACACGGACGTCGCGGAGGCCAGCCTCGCCCACGGCTACGTCCGGCGAGACGAGGCGTACGTCCGGGAGGGCACGGACGGGTACGGCGCGCTGGCCTCGATGGGCGGCGTGTTCTCGACGATGCGCGACCTGTCCCGCTGGGTGCTGGGGTTCCTTGACGCGTTTCCGGCCCGCGACGACCCGGAGGGCGGCCACCCTCTTCGACGCTCGTCGCGACGGGAGATGCAGCAGGTCCAGCGCGCCATCGGGCCGATGGTCGTCGCGCATGCGCCGGACGCGGAGCCATCGATCACCGCCGCCGGCTACGGGTTCGGGCTGTTCGTGGCCCAGGACCCCGAGCTGGGCACGACGATCAGCCACGCGGGCGGCTACCCGGGGTACGGCTCCAACATGGCATGGCATCCGGGGACCGGGCTGGGCGTGATCGGGCTCGGCAACCTGCGCTATGCGCCGGTCAGGCCGGTGGTCCAGGAAGTCCTCGCGGAGCTGGTTCGTGCCGAGCGCGCCCCCCGCCGCCGCATCATCGTCGTGCCCGCCGTCGACCGGCTGCGCCCGGTCGCGGAGCAGCTCGTCGATGCCTGGGACGATGCGCTGGCGGACACCGCGTTCGCGGACAACATGGACCTGGACGAGCCCCGCGAGATCCGTCGGGCGGCGGTTGCCAAGGTCCGTGAACAGCTGGGACCGTTCCGCCCCGACGACGCGCGGCCGGCGGTCTCGGTCTCACCCGCCGACCTGGCCTGGTGGCTGTGCGGGGCCAACGGCTGGCTGCGCGTGTCGATCCTCGTGACCCCGGAGCCCACCCCGCGCCTGCAGCGACTCGCATTGCGCCCGGTCGGGGACCCGTCGGCAGAGCTCCGATCGCTGGCCGAACGGATCATTGCCCTCGCGGGCGCTCCGGATCCTGCCTGGCCGGCCGACCTTCCGCTGGCCGAGGGGCAGGATCGCGAGGCCCTGGAGCGAGCCCTCCATGCGGCATGGGCACGTCTGGGCCGCCTGCGCCTGGGCCTGCCGGTCGATGGAGACGGCCTGACCACCACCACGTTCGAGCTCCACGGCGAGCGCGGACCAGGGCACGCGCCGACCCAACCCGCGGGGTCGGAGCGCGCGCCGGCCGAGCTGAAGCTCGTCCTGGACCCGGACACGGCCGCGCTGTCAGCCGTGTCGCTGCGCCTGCCCCAGCGGGACCCGTTGCCCGAGGCATGGTGACGGGCCGTTCGCCGGGTCGCGCGGGCCAGGTCCAGCGCCCTATGTCCAGAGGTCCGGTGCGCGGACCTCGGCGCCGATGGAGCCGGCCAGCCGCTGGAGCACCGCGAACCAGTCGAACCGGCTGGTGACCTCGGACGCCCGGAGCGTCACAAGGTGGGCAGGCGGGACCAGCGCCGGCAGCACCCGGTCCAGGATCGCCTCGACCTCGTCCCGGAACGCGTCATTGGTGGATCGCACACCGTCGGCCTGGAGCGCGACATCGGGCAGCAGACGCACGACCAGGTCGTAGGTCTCGGACCAGCGCCGGACCAGGGGCTCGACGTGGAACTCGTCAGCGCCGCCGCAGGCGCGGAGGTAGTACGCGTAGTTGTCCATCACGCCCCGGTCCGTGGCGAGGACGTCGGCCTTGCGCGCCAGCTCCAGCTCCTGGCGGATCTGCGACACGAGCACCCACAGCTGGGCCTCGCCGGTGGCGCCCTCGTTGATCCCCAGCGGGTTGTCGCGCACGACCTCGCGGCCCAGCTCGACCGAGCGCCCGGCCCGCTGGACCTCGGCTGCGAAGGCCAGCAGCGCGGACGTCTTGCGGATCCCGTGCGAGCCGATGAATGCGATCTTGGCGGGGCGCGGCCAGGCGGGAGGTCGTCGTCGGGGCATCGCCTACAGGGTATGGCGACGCGGCGGCGGGCGCCGGCCCGGGCCGGAGGTGTCAATCAGTCCTGACGCGGCTCTTGGACGCTCATTCGACGCCAGCCCGGCTGGATTCAGAGTCAGCTGGTGTTGTGGATACTGCCTGACCACATTCCGGGGCCGAACAGGCGCCTCTCGGGGCCGAACAGGCGCCTGAGGACTGAACGGCACAGATCCGGGCCGACCGGGGGCCGCCGGCCGCACCGCGACCCGGACCCCGGCCCCGCCGGACGCCTATCCCGGGATCTGGCCGAGCGTGACCTGGACGGTCGTCTGGCTGCCGTCCGACCTCACGACCACGACGGGCACCGTCGTCCCCGGCTCGAGGCCCGCAAGCACCACCGACAGCGTGTTGCTGTCCGATGTCGCCTTGCCGTCGATGCTCGTGATCAGCTCGCCTCTCTCGATGCCGGCGGCGGCGGCCGGCCCGCCGGAATCGAGCCCGTAGACCAGGACGCCCTGCGTCCCGGTGACGTTCGCGGCGCGGATCCCGAGGTAGGCGCGATGCGAGTTCGTCACCTTGCCCGAGGCGATCAGCTGGCCCGCGAAGTCCTTCGCGTCGTTGCTCGGGATCGCGAACCCGATGCCGGGCGCCGAACCGCCGAGCTGCTGGTCGACGGCGGCGAGCGTCGGGATCCCGACGACATCGCCCTGGATGTCGACCAGGGCACCCCCGCTGTTGCCGGGGTTGATCGCGGCGCTGGTCTGGATCGTGCCCGGCAGGGTCACGCCGCCGGGTTCGGTCACGGTGCGGCCGAGTGCGCTGACGATGCCCTGCGTGACGCTCGTCTGGAGGCCCAGCGGGTTGCCCACCGCCATCACGATCTCGCCGACCTGGAGCGTCGACGAATCGGCGAACGTCGCCGGCTGCAGGCCGGTCGCGTGGATCGAGAGCACGGCGATGTCGTTGGCCGCGAAGGTGCCGACGAGTGTCCCGGTGAACTGGCGGCCGTCGGCAAGGGTGACGTCGAAGGTGCTGGATCCGTCGACCACGTGCGCGTTGGTCACGATGTCACCGCTGGCGTCGAGCACGATCCCCGATCCGAGGCCGGCGGGTGTCTGGATGACGACGACGGAGGGCGAGACCCGTTGCACGACCGACTCGTAGTCCTGCTGCAGCTGTGCAAGCGCGTTGCCATCGGCGGGCACGCCCGACGGGGAGCCCGATGACGGCGTCGCGCCGGGCGTCGCGGCGACACCGGTGGGAGTGGATCCCGGCGACGACGCGGGGGCTGAGGTCAGGGCCGCGGGCGAGCCCGAGCTCGACCCGCAGGCGGCGGCGATCAGCAATGTCGCCGCGAGTGCACCGATCAGGCGTCGGGGCAGCCACGCGCGCCCACGGCGGTGTCGTGTCGTGGACGTGGTGGCGGTCGGGTAATCACGTCGTGTCGGGAGGATCCTGTTTCGCATCGGCAGCTCCGATCTCGCGGGCATCGCGCCGGCGGGAATGGATCAGCTCCTGCGTGTGTCACAGCCCGCCTGCGGCGCGACGGCCGCATGCTCGCCGTCCGTCCGAGGCGCTTCGGCCTCGCCCGGCGGATGGCTACTCGTCTTGGTAGCACGCACCGAACATAGGCCGCGCAGTGTTCAGGCTCTCTGAGAGTTGCAATGTGGCCGCAGATCGTCGTGGCCGCAGACGTCGGCGGGCGGGCGCACAACGGCCCCGGCGCTGCCGCCGGGCGGGCGCATGCCCTGGGAGACGGTCGCTGCCGCCGGGGCCGATGCCCTGTGAGACGGATCGCCGCCTACAGCGCCTTGACCGCCGCGATCAGGTCATTGAGGCCGGCCTTGGCGTCGGCGAACAGCATCCCGGTCTTGGGATTGCCGTACAGCTCGTTGTCGATGCCCGCATAGCCGCGACCCATCGAGCGCTTGATCACGATGATGTTCTTGGCGTGGTCCACGTCCAGGATCGGCATCCCGGACACGGGCGATCCGGGACGGCGGGCCGCCGGGTTCGTCACGTCGTTGGCGCCGATGACCAGGGCGACATCGCACCGGTCGAACTCCGGGTTGATGTCCTCCATCTCCTTGAGCTGGGGATACGGGACGTTCGCCTCCGCGAGCAGGACGTTCATGTGACCCGGCATCCGGCCGGCCACGGGGTGGATCGCGTACTTCACGTCCACGCCCCGTGTCTCGAGCAGCTCGCCGAGCTCGCGGCACGCGTGCTGTGCCTGCGCCACGGCAAGGCCGTAGCCGGGCACCACGATCACCGAGGACGCGTACGCCAGCTGGATCGCGGCATCATCGACGCCCAGCTCCCGGACGCTGCCACCGGCTCCGCCCGCGGAACCGACGGTGCCTTCGCCGCCGCCGAAGCCGCCGATCATGATGTTGAGCACCGAGCGGTTCATCGCGTCGGCCATCAGCTTGGTCAGGATCGCGCCGGAGGCGCCGACGAGCGCGCCGGCGATGATCAGCACCGGGTTGTTGAGCACGAACCCGGCCATCGCCACGGCCGTGCCGGTGAACGAGTTCAGGAGGCTGATGACGACCGGCATGTCGGCGCCGCCGATCGGCAGCGTCATGGTGACGCCGAACACCAGCGCGGCGGCGAGGATGACGAGCATCACCGCGACGCTCAGGTTGGGGATCCACAGGAAGATCGCGCCGGCGACGACGATCAGCGCGAGGGCCGCGGTCACCAGCTGGCCGCCCGGGATCATGACCGGCCGGGAGGGCGTGATCCTGAGGCCCATCAGCTTGCCCGAGGCGATCAGCGACCCCGTGAACGTGATCGACCCGATCACGATGTCGAGCACGGTGGCGACGTTGATCTGGAGCCCGGGCGCCGCCTTGAGCCCGAGGTAGTCGTCGATCGCGATCAGCGCGGCGGCGCCGCCGCCGACGGCGTTGAACAGCGACACCAGCTGGGGCATCGCGGTCATCTTCACGGTGCGTGCCGTGTACAGGCCGTAGCCGCCGCCGAGCGCGATGCCGGCGAACACGATGACCCAGCCGATCACGTTGACGCCGTTGTCGCTCGGGCGCAGGGCCAGGTACAGCGCGGTGGCGACGATCGCCACGGCCATGCCGCCGGCGGACATCAGGTTGCCGTTGCGGGCGGTGGCCGGCGAGTTCATCCGGATCAGCCCGATGACGAACGCGACGGCGCCCACCAGCCAGGCGAGTCGGACAAGGGGTTCGAGGATGTCGAGGCTCATCGGGTCAGCCCTCCGCCTTCTCGGCCTTGGGCGCGACAGGCTTGCGACGGAACATCTGGAGCATCCGGTCCGTGACCACGTACCCGCCGACCACGTTGAGCGTCGCGAAGGAGACCGCGACGAATGCGAGCAGGTAGGACAGCGGGTCGTCCGCCCCCAGGGCGATGAACATCGAGCCGACCAGGACGATGCCGTGGATCGAGTTCGCACCCGACATCAGCGGCGTGTGGAGCGTTGCCGGAACCTTCGAGATCACGGCGAACCCGCACAGGATGGCGAGCACGAACACCGTGAAGTTCTGGATGAGCTGTGCGACCTCGGGGCTCATGCCTTGCCTCCCGCGGCGACCAGGAGCTTCTGCACCGCCTCGGACAGCACCTCGCCGCCGTGGGTGATCACGGTCGCCCGGGTCACCTCTTCCTCGAAGTCGAGGTTGAGGTTCCCGTCCTTGACCATGTTGAGCAGGAGCGACGAGATGTTCCGGGCGTAGAACTGCGACGCCCCGGTCGGCATCGAGGCCGGCAGGTTGTCGGGCGCGACGATCGTCACGCCGTTGTCGGTGACGACCGTCTCGCCGGCCTTCGACAGCTCGCAGTTGCCGCCCAGCGCCGATGCCGCCATGTCCACGATCACGGAGCCCGAGCGCATCGCCCGGACCGCGTCCGCCGTCACCAGGACCGGCGGCTTGCGCCCCGGGACCTGGGCCGTGGTGATCACGACATCCTGGCCGGCGATGATCTCGTTGAGCTCCGCCTGCTGCGCGGCACGCTCCTCCGCGGTCAGCTCGCGGGCATAGCCGCCCGCGCCGGTCGCATCGATCGAGGTCTTGAGCCGCACGAACTTCGCGCCCAGCGACTCGGCCTGCTCGGCCGTCTCGGGCCGCACGTCGTAGGCGGACACCACCGCGCCCAGCCGGCGCGCCGTGCCGATGGCCTGGAGGCCGGCAACGCCGATCCCGAGGATCAGCACGTTGGCGGGCTTGGCCGTCCCGGCCGCGGTCGTGAGCAACGGGAAGTAGCGCCCATACGTGGTCGCAGCGATCAGCACCGCCTTGTAGCCGCCGACGTTCGCCTGCGACGACAGGGCATCCATCGTCTGGGCCCGCGACAGCGTGCGCGGGATGGCGTCCAGGCTGATCGCCGTCACGCCGGCTTTGGCCAGCGTCTGCATCAGGGCCGGGTCGAGGAGTGGCTGGAGGAGGCCGATGACGGCCTGGCCGCTTCGCAGCCTCTTTGCCTCGCCCTTGTCCGGCTTCTGGACGCGGAGGATGACGTCGCAGGCCGCGTACAGCGCGTCGGTCTTCGCGATCGTCGCCCCGGCGTCCACGTACGCCCGGTCGGGGATCGTGGCACCGGCGCCTGCGCCTGCCTCGACGAGGATCTCGAGCCCGGCCGCCGTGAGCTTGCCGAGCCCTTCGGGCACCAGGGCGACGCGCCGTTCGCCGGCCGCGCTTTCCCTGGCGACGCCGACTTTCATGGGGCATCACCGTCCATCTGGACACAGTTTGGGTGGACGGGACCAGTCTACCGGAGCGGGCAGGTGGCGGAACGTTGCGGCGCGGTGGCGACTGCGGGACCGGAGGGTGGCCGCATGTGCGGTCGGACCGGCTTCGCCTCGCGGCGACGCAGCGAACGCGGCGAACGCCGCACCCCGGTTCGGCCGCAGCGTCGGCGCGGTTCAGCCCCCACGGGAGCATCGGACGCGCTCAGGCTCCGGTGGATTCGCGCCAGATCCGGACACCACCGCCGCGCTCCTTGACCGCGTACATCGCGGCATCGGCGCGCCGCCGCACCTCGAGCTCGGTCGCGCTCGCCTCGCGCTCGATCAGGGCGACGCCGACCGATGCCCCGACCCGCATCTCGCCGGCGTCGGTCGCGTACGGCGCCACGATCGTCCGGTGGAGTCGCTTCGCGAGGCGCTCGGCGGTTCCCTGGTCGGGAACACCGGCCAGCAGCACCACGAACTCGTCGCCGCTCCGCCGGCCGGCCGCGTCGTTCGCCCGGATGGCACCCCGGAGGCGCAGCCCGACCTGGGTCAGGACCTGGTCGCCGACATGATGATCGCGTGCGCCATCGTTCACGGCCTTGAAGTCGTCAAGGTCGATGAACACGTATGCGGCACCCTCGACCCCGCGTCGTGCCCGATCGACGGCCTCGACGGCGCGCTCCGTGAATGCGGTCATGCTCAGCACGCCGGTCAGCTCGTCACGGCGAGTCCGCTCCGAGACACGCGACGATCCCCACAGCGCGAGGACCATCACCGTGCACACCAGCGGTGCCCACCAGCCCACGGCGATGTAGGCGACCGTGAGCAGCCAGCCGAGCAGGGTCTCCGCGGTCGCCGCCGTCCGGAACGATTCGTCGAACGAGGCCAGCGTCTCGCGAACGGAGATCCCGTCGCGGAGCACGATCGTGCCGGCTGCCAGGGCGATCGACACCAGCATGAACATGATCGTGCCGGCGATGACCGCAACCAGCGTGAACCCGAACCCGGTGGACAGGCCGAGCCTGCTGCCCGCGTCATCGAGCACCAGGATGACGAGGCCGCCGGCGATCGCCCCCAGCGACAGCGAGGCGTGGTTGGCGAGGATCCCGTACCACGGTGTCTCCTCGAGCTCGTGGCGGTCGAACGAGGCGAGCATCGCGACCCAGCCGCCGGCGACCGGGCCGCCGAGCGTCATCGCGGCGACCACGAACGGCATGTGGAACGTGAACACGCCGTGGCCCGACGGCTCGCGGATGACGCGTGCCGCTCCGGCCAGACCGAACATGGTCCACAGCGCGACGCCCGCCGGCAGGGACAGCCCGCCGCCGAAACCCGCAATCGCGATCTCGGGCGACACCGGGATCAGCAGCGTCACCAGGACGACCGCGGCCGCACCGATGAGGATCGTGCCGGCCGTGTATGCGGGCAGCAGGAGGCGCCGGGCGCCGGTCGCGGGCAACAGCCGCGCCCCGGCGGGATCGTTCCCCGGGATCGTCGGCCGCCTCATGCACGCATGAAACCCCGAAGCACCGCTCGAATCACCCAACCAGTGGTCCTGCCGCATGGCGCGATCGTGCACCCGCGCACCACGCGCGCAGCGGGGTCGGGACGAACGTCCCATTGACGGCGGTCGGCACTTGACGCGAGCGTTGTCGGATCGGGCACGATGCGCACGTGGACGACATGCGCACCGATCCGGGTTCCGATCCCCGTCCAGATTCCCACCCCCATCCCGACTCCGATCCAGGATCCGGCGCCGAGGGCGTGGCCCCGCGCCTGCCGATGCCGGTCGATGCCGCCCGCGAACGCTCCGTCCGTGACCAGAATCGCTGGGCCGGCATCGGGCTGATCGCGCTGATCGTGGCCCTCGCCTTCGCTGCGGGTCTGGCCATCGGGCGCGCGTCGGCTCCGGTCGTGACGAGCGGGCTGGTGCCGGTCGGATCGCCCACACCCGGTGCGTCGTCGAGCGCGCCGACGGCCACGCCCGGGCTGCCGTCGGATGGTCCGAGGCTGGGGCGCGCCGACGCGACCGTCGTGATCGACTACTGGGCCGACTACCAGTGCCCCTTCTGCGCGCGCTTCGCGGAGACCGTCGTCCCGGCGCTGGCCTCCCGGATCGCCGACGGGACCGTCGCCCTCGTCCATCGCGACTACGCCTTCCTGGGCGACGAGTCGGTGGACGCGGCGATTGCCGTCCGTTGCGCCGGGCGCGAGGGCATGTACTGGCAGATGCATGACGCGGTCTACGCCGCGCAGCAGGGCGAGAACCAGGGCGCCTTCGCGCGCGCCAGGCTGGCCGAGGTCGCCGCGACGGTCGGCCTCGACTCCGCGGCCTTCGACACGTGCATGGACGATCGATCCGTGCTGGTCGAGGTCCTCGACGATACGTCGGCCGGGGTCCGGGCCGGGATCATGTCCACGCCCACGGTCGACGTCAACGGCACCCGGTTTCCTGGCGTGGACGATCGTCGCGAAGCTGCTGGCGACGATCGACGCGGCCGTGGCCGGCGCGTCGCCTGCACCGATGCCCACCCCGGCGCTGTCGCCCGACCCCTGGAGCGGCGTCGCGACGGACGGGCGAGCGGCGGGTGATCTCGCCGCTCCGGTCTCGGTCGAGCTGTGGATGGACTACCAGGCGCCGGGCTCGGCCGTGATCGCCGCCGAGCTCGAGCCTCTCCTGCGCACCCGGATCCTCAGCGGGAGCGTCCGGGTGGAGCAGCACGACCTGGCGACGCTGGGTGACGAATCCGTCGTCGCGGCGGCCGCGGTCCGGTGCGTTGCCCGCCAGGACGGCCCGACCTGGTTCACCCACGACGTGCTTGCCGCATCGGCGCAGGGGCAGGGAGCAGGCATCTATACCATTCGCAACATCCTGCGCTTCGGCGCCCGCATCGGGCTCGACATCGGCGCGCTCAGCGCATGCCTCGACGATCCTGCCGTCGCCGCGGACGTCGCGGCCGACACGACCGCGGGCGTCGCCGCGGGCCTCTCGAGCGCGCCGGCGGTGGTCGTGCGGCGTGGGGGCGTCGAGGTGGCCCGCTTCACCGGCACCCTCGACGTCGCGGCAATCCTGGCGTCGATCGACGGAGCAGGCTGACCCGGGCCGGCGTCGCCAACGCCGGGGGTCGCCCGCGCCGGGCGTCGCGGACCGGCGAGCCGGCGCTGCACGGGGGCCTGACCCGCGTCGCGCGCCCTGCCGGCGCGCGTTACAGGTCGGCGACGCTGATGATCCCCCGCCGGATCGCGTACTTGAGCAGCTCCACCCGGTCGTGGAAGCCGAGCTTCTCCATGATGTTGGCCCGGTAGTTGTGGACGGTCTGCTCGGACAGGTGGAACACCTTCGCGATCTCGCGGTTGGTGTGCCCCACCGCCGCCAGCAGCAGGACCTCCTTCTCTCGGTCGGACAGGTTGCCGTAGGCATCCTCGAGCGAGCCCTCGGGGCTGCGCAGGACGTACGTGTTGACCATCCGGGTCACGATCGCCGGGCTCACGTATGTCTGGCCGCGGCTGACGGACCGCACCGCGGCAATGATGTCGGCCGGCTCGGCCTCCCGCGTCAGGAACCCGTCCGCGCCGGCCTTGAGGGCGAGGCTGAACTGCTCGCTGCCGCTGCGGCATTCGAGAGCGAGCACCTTCGCGCCCGGCCTCGCCGCCCGGATCTGCTCGATCGTCTCAAACGTGGTTCCGCCGCTCCCCGGGCTGAACGGCAGGCATTCCGCCACGACGATGTCGGGCGAGGCCTGCTCCAGGCTCCCATCGAGGCTGTCGCGATCGGGCACCACGCCGACCACGCGCATGTCCAGCTCGTCGTCGATGACAGAACGGAACCCCTCGACGAGCATCGGAAAGTCGAAGATCGCAAGCATCACCCCCAGCTTGCCCACTCCGGCTCCCGTTCCGTTGCTCGCCACCCCAGCCCTCAATTGCCGTTCTGCGCGTGCGCAATCCCTGCGCCACGGGACCGCAGCCTCCACTCTCGCTCGCCACGGCGCCCAACTGACGGGCCATCGGTCGCGTTGCCGTCCCGCCGCGGTCCGCTGGGATCGGGACTCCCAGGCCCCTCGGCCCGGGCCCTTCGGGTCGTCACGGGCCACGCCGACGCGCAGGGTATCGGGACGCGACGTGCGTCGCCGGAGCGCCGACGGCCATGCACCAGACCCGACGCCCGTTGCGGAACGGGGGACGCCCGTCGCCGCGCGCGTGACGCTGGTCGCCGTGCGTTTGACGCTCGACCGCACCGGGCACACCCTTGCCCGCGTGAACCGACATCGGCTGGCCTCCCTGGCGCTCCTGGTCGCGCTGGGCGCGGCTGTCGCGGGCTGCGACGCAGGATCGAACGGCTTGACGGGCGGGCCCACGAGCGGCGGGCCGGCACAGCCCGCCACCCCGCTTCCGACCGTGCACCCGGTGCCGGGGCACGAGATGTACGGCTTCGTCCCGTACTGGGAGATGGATGACACCATCGCCGCGCACGTGGCCACGACGTTCCTCACGACGCTTGGCCTGTTCTCGGTGACCAACGCCCGTGACGGCTCGATCGACACCAGCCAGAACGGCTATCGGAGGATCACCGGCGCCGTCGGGGAGCAGCTGATCAGCGATGCGCGGCAGCGCGGCGTCCGCACCGAGCTGGTGTTCACCAGCTTCGGGACCGATCGCAACACGCGGCTGTTCGAGGATCTTGCCCTCCAGGACGCCACGATCCGGAGCCTGGTCGGCCTTGCCACGCGCCTCGGCGTGGACGGCGTCAATGTCGATGTCGAATCGCTGCCGCCCACTCTGGTGCCGGCCTATGGGGCGTTCGTCGGCAGGCTGCGGAACGCCGTCCTGGCCGCACATGCGGACGGCCAGGTCTCCGTCGCGACGGCGGCCAACACGCTCGGCGCCGTGATGGCGCTCGCCGCCGCGGAAGCCGGAGCCGACCGCATCTTCCTCATGGGCTACGACTACCACTCGGCCGGATCTGGCCCCGGCGCCTCGGCCCCGCTCGCCCGGCGGGACGGGAGCGCGAAGAACCTTGGCTGGTCGCTGGACCTGTATGCGGACCTCGGCGTTCCCGTCGACCGCACCCTGCTCGGCCTGCCCCTGTACGGCATGGCGTGGCCGGTCGTCGTTCCGGAGGTCGGTGCGCCACGGACGGGGCGGGGCGACCCATGGATCCCGCGCCAGCACCTCGACGTGCTCGCCGATCCGTCGATCGTGCCGCTGCGGGACGAGATCGAGGTCGTCGAGGTGTACCTCCTCGGGTCGGACGGCTCGATCGGCGCTCCGACACCACCCGCGCAGGGCAGTCCGGGCATCGCCGATCGTCGAACCTGGCGTGCGGTGTACATCGACTCGCCGGCGACCCTCGCCCCCAAGCTGGCGCTGGCCAACGACCGCGGGCTCGCGGGGGCGGGCCTGTGGGCGATCGGGTACGAGCGCGGCCTGCCTGGCTTCACGGACCTCATCGCGCGCTTCGGGGCCGGGCAACCCCTCCGGTAGGCGGCGGACCCGCGCTGCGGCGGTCAGGTCGCGGCGATCGCGTGGTCAGACTGCGCCGCGCCGATCCGCGACCCCTGAGGCACCAGCAGCCACGTCGGGGTGGGACCCTTGCCCTTCACCTCGATCAGGCCCCGCGGCTCGAGGTCGAACAGGCCCTGGAGCCGTTCCCGCACCGCATGGGTGACCTGGACCCGCCCGGGGATCCCCAGCGACTCCATCCGGCTGGCCATGTTGACGGTGTCGCCCCAGATGTCGTAGATGAACTTCTTGGTCCCGATGACGCCGGCCACGACGGGACCGCAGTGCATGCCGATCCGGAAGTTGATGCCCAGGCGCGCGGCGGCAGGGATCTCGTTCACCGCCTCGGCCAGGCCGAGCGCCATCGACGCGACCCGTGCCGTGTGGTCGTCGGAGCGGTCCGGCATGCCGCCCACGACCATGTAGGCATCGCCGATGGTCTTGACCTTCTCCAGGCCGTGCCGCTCCACGAGGTCATCGAACACGGAGAACACGTCGTTGAGCACGGCCACCAGCTCCGATGGCGACATGGTCGACGACAGGCGCGTGAACTCGACGATGTCGGCGAACAGCAGCGTGACGTCGTCGAATCGGTCGGCGATCAGCGGCTCCCCCTCGCGCAGCCGGTCGGCGATCGGCTCCGGCAGGATGTTCAGCAGCAGGCGCTCGTTCTCGCGGGCGAGCCGCTCGCGCTCCTTGACAGCCGTCACGTCGGTTCCGTACACGTTGATGAAGCCGAAGCCCGGCACCTCGACGGGATGCAGGGTGAACACCCGGCCGTCCGACTCGACCTCGAGCGACGCGCCGCTGGCTTCGGATGCCCGGCCGAGAAGCGCATCGCGCACGTCCGGCTCGAACGTCTGGCCGACGGCCATGCCGAGCCCAGCCAGCAGGCCGCTGCTGGCTGGATTTGCGTAGACCAGGCGGCCCGCACGATCCACGCGCAACACGGGGTTCGGGTTCTCGTCCGGGAACTTGGTGATCGCGCGTTCCGCAGTCACGTCCCGCCCGTACAGATTGGTGAAGCGCAGGTCGTCGATCGGGACCGGCCACAGAGCGTACGTGCGTCCGCGAGCCTGCACCTCGATGAGCCCTCGTTCTGGCGCAACTCGCTCGAGCCGGGCGATGACATCCGCCGGCAGGTGGCCGCCCACGCCGACGCCAAATGCCTCGAGGACGTCGGCGCTCGCCGGGTTCGCGTAGATCAGGTTCCCGTCGACGTCGACGCGCATCACCGGGTTGGGGTTGTCGTCCGGGAAGCGGTTGATCGCGCTGATCTGCTCGCTGGTGAGGCGAGCGGCGGCGTCGTGCGCCGTCTGCGCAGCAGCTTTCGGGACGCGTCCTGCCATCGTCAGATCCTAGGAGGCCCGTCAATACGAACGACAGACCGTCGCGACCGACGTGACCGGCGCACGACGTGACCGGCGCACGACGGGACCGGCGCACGCCGGTAACCGCGCACGCCGGTAACGGCGCACGCCGGTAACGGCGCAACGTCGTGCCCGGACCGGAGGAATGGCCCTACGCGGGAGGACCGCTCGCGGCTGATGCTGCGCAGGCGCCCCGCGTCTGGCGCCTGGTGTCACGGCGCCTCATTCGCCCGATCGACAGCCGGCCACAGGTCGGTGCCGTCGAATCGCCCTCGAGGGTACGCATCATGGTCACCGCGCAGCAGGCCATCGACGACTTCCTTGCCCAGCCACGCATCGCCGTCGCCGGCGTGTCGCGCAAGGCCGCAGGGCACGGCGGCAACGTCGTGTACCAGCGGTTGCGGGAGCGGGGCTACCAGGTGTTCGCGGTCAATCCGCACACCGACGCCATCGAAGGCGACACGTGCTACCGGGATCTCCGCTCGATCCCGGGTGGCGTCGACGCCGTGGTCATCGCGACCGCGCCGGAAGCCGCCGAGTCGATCGCCCGGGAGTGCAAGGAGCTCGGGATCACGCGGGTCTGGATGCACCGCTCGTTCGGAGCCGGAAGCGTCTCGCAGGAGGCCCACGAGTACTGCCGCGCGAACGGGATCGCGTCGATCGCCGGTGGCTGCCCACTCATGTACGGACGACCGTCCGACGGCGGGCACCGGATGATGCGCTGGATGCTGGGCCTGTTCGGCCGCTTGCCGCGCGAAGCCTGAGCCGTTGGGACAGTAGCCCGGTCGAGGACGGCGCGGCTGCTCGGCCACGTCCCGCGTTCCGGCCACCGAACGATGGCCTGCGTGTTATCCGCCGCCGTGCCACGGTGCGACGGGTCCGTCCGTCGCCTCGTGTTGCGTGGCGAGCGCGCGGGAGGCCTCGGTCCCAGCCCGGCTAGTCCTCGACCTCGCCACGTACCGATGGAGCGCGTCGTTGGCCACCTGCTCCTGGCCAAGCACGTAGCCCAGCCGTAGGTGGCGAAGATCCAGCGTCGCCGGGCCGATACGACGCACCTGATCGTTGGCCGGCCAGATCGGCGAGCCGGGCGGCGGGATACGACGCACCTGGGCGTTGCGTGGCAGGGATCCCGGCTGGCCGGAGCGGGCCGGAGCGGGGCGGCGCCGCGTGAGCTCAGCCTCGCGAGGCACCCACCACGATGTCGGCCTGCTCGGGGTGACGCTCCACGTATGCCTTGACGTACGGGCAGATCGCGATCACGGGCAGACCGCGCCGCCGCGCATCGTCGAGCGCGAAGCGGACCAGCTGCGAGGCGATCCCGCGACCCTCGTGGCCGGCCACGGTCTCCGTGTGGATGAGCGCGAGCCGGCCGCGCTTGAGCACGTAGTCGATGAACCCGGCGAGCTCGTCGCCTTCCCGGGCTTCGTAGCGCTCATGGTCGGCGGCATCGGTGATGGTGAGGCTCATCGGCCCGATGGTACCGGCGCGACACGGCGCCTCGCCGGACCACATCGGAGCGCAGGATCCCGGCACGGTCACGGGATATGCCGGAACAGCCTCCGGAAGGTCGGCCGGAAGCCGAGCCTTGGCCACGTCCGGCTCGACAGCAGGTTCGTCTCACGCCAATCCGTGACGACGGTCCGATATCCGGCGTCGCGCGACCACGCAAGGACCGCCTCGCCAAGTGCGCGTCCGGCACCCAGGCCACGCGCCTCGGGCAGGACGGCAGCGAAGCCCAGGAACCCGGCGCGTTCCGGCCGGACGATCCCCTGGTGCTCTGACGACTCCTCGATCGAGCAGCCCACCGCGGAGCCGATGACGAGGCCATCGTGCTCGGCGACGAAGGTGGTGAACCGCGGGTCGTCGAACTCATCCTCGATCTCGTTGACCACGTCCTCGAGGCTCTGGAGCTGCTGTCTGCTGAACACCGGCGACAGCACCTGGTGCTCGGGCAGGACAAGGTCGAGACGCCCGAGCGTCGGGATGTCGCGCCGCTCCGCCCGCCGGATCCGCAGGTGGGCCGGAACCTCGACGGTGTCGCCTGGCCCGGGAACGTCCCGGATTGCGTGAACGTGCTGCTGGCCGAAGCCCACGCGGAACCACGCGTCCACCGCTCCAGGATCCGTGGCCGGCACGACCGCGTAGTGGCTCACGAAGCCGGACGCCACCCAGCGCGCGGCCGCGAAGCCGTAGAGGTCGCGGATCAGCTCGGGATCGTCGGCGACCACGGCGTGACCGGCGCCCTCGACCCACGTGTTCGGTCCCCACAGTGCGCCACGGGGCGCACCCAGCAGGTATCCGACCATCGCGTCACCACGGAACGCGACCGCACCGGATGCTCCGTCCTTGCCGAGCAGGCGCGCGATCTCGGTGCGACACGCGGCCACCTCCTCCCATGCCGGGGCGAGTCCAGGCTCGACGCGCCGCTGTGCGCGCTGCCGGTCGGCGAGCAGCCCCGAGGCGCCATCCACGTGCTGGGCACCGAACGGGAGCAGCTCGAGGGGAACCCTGCGGCTCATGCGCCTCCTCCATGCTCGATCGCGTCACGTGCCGAAGCCGGCCACCGCCACCACGAGCTCGGACGATACCGAGGATGCCGACGACGTGTGCGGCCGGCCCGGCGCGCCGGGCGAGATCGAAACAGCCCATCGGCACATCGACTTGACTGAATTCATATTCAGCCGTAGTGTGATCACTGAATATTGAGTCAGCGCTGGGCGTGCACGAGGCGTACACGAGGCTGCACCAGATGACCCGCCCGGGAGGAACCGATGGAACAACGGAACGAGCGGTCGAGGCGAACAGGCCAGGGCAGCCAGCACGTCCAGGGTGCTGGCCTCGGCCCGCACGCTGTTTGCCCGGCGAGGGTTCTCCTCCTGCCGCGTTGCCGACATCGCGCGCGACGCGGGCATGAGCCCGGGCAACGTGTACTGGCTGTTCGACTCGAAGGAGGCGATCCTGCGCGCGATCCTCGTCGACGGGTTCGCCGAGCTCGAGGCGATGGCTGTCGCGGTGGCCGACGAATACGGTCCGGCGCGGCGCAAGCTCGACATCCTGGTCGCCCGGACGATCGACCACTACCGGCGGAACGATGCGCTGATGACCATCCTCGGCGGCCTCGGCGGCGACGGTGGCCGGGACCTGCTGCGCAGGCTGGACATCGACCGCGACGCCATCGAGGGGCGCCGGCGGGCGAGCCTTCGACGGGTGTTCGCCGAGGCGCGCTCCGAAGGCGCCGTGGCGCCGGCCGACCCGGACCTGCTGGTCACCCTGTTCGTGGCGCTGTTCGACGGGCTCGTCGGAGGCGATCGCGAGCGATGGTCCGGGATCCCGCAGGACGACCTGCGCGACGCCGCGCTCCGGGTGATCGGCTACCGCCCCGCCGGATAGCCGGCGCCGCGGTCAGCGGCGGCGACCGGTCTCCCGCAACGCGGCAGCAGGGCTCACGTCTCGCGCTCCCGCGCGTCGTCCCGGCGCGATCATCCCGGGTCCCCGGCATCGCCGGCGGCCGGCTTCCGGTACAGGAATGTGTCCTGCACGTCGGACTCGCCGAGGGCCAGGCGTTGGAGCCGGTACAGGTGCGTGCCCATCGCGTATGCGTCCGAGGGCGAGAGCCCCTCGGCCCGCCGGCTCGACTCGAACTCGGTCCGGACCGCCAGTGGCGGATGGCGCGTGATCAGGCCCGCAATCCGCTCCGCCTCGGTCATCAGCTCGGCCGGCTCGACGATGCGGTTGACCAGGTGGACCCGCAGGGCCTCGGCCGCATCGATCGGTTCGCCCGTCAGCGCCATCTCCCAGGCGGTCGTCGCCGGGACATGCCGGGACAGCTGCATCGCACCGGCAAGCCCGCCCATGCCGTAGGCGATCTCGGGGAGCCCGAACCGCGCGTCGGGCGTCGCGATCCGGATGTCGGTGAGGTTGAGCAGGTACGCGAGACCCCGGCCGAGGCACCAGCCGCGGACCGCACCGATGATCGGCTTGGTCCGTTCGAGCCCGAGCACCCGATCGGCCCAGTCATGTCCGGGTGCCGAGGGGGACGCGCGGCCCTGCCGGCCCGGTGCTCATGGCCGCCAGCAGATCGTTCACCGCTGACCCCGAGCCCGGCTCCTCGGACTTGATGTCGTCGCCCGCGCAGAACGCCCGCTCACCGGCCCCGGTCAGGATCCCCACGATCAGGTCCGGATCGGCCTGGAAGTCCAGCAGCGCCTCGTACATCGCGCGATGCATGGCCTGGGTCAGCGGGTTCACCTTCCCGTTGCGGATGGTGAACGTCGCCAGGGGACCCGCTTTGACGTACTCGATGCTCACCGAAGCCTCCCTCGCGCGGCTACTCGCCGTTGCCTTCGCGTGCCCCGGCCGAGCCGGAGCCCGGCCCGGCGGCCTCCGCGAGGAACCGGCCGAGGCTGGCGCGCCACATGGCCCGCGCGTGGAAGGATCCGTCCGGGTTGATGCCGGCCGGGATGCCGTAGCGGATCAGCGTCTCGAGCAGCGGGCTCAGCTGCTGGCCGTAGAGCTGCATGCACGGCTCCGGCGCCACCCCGGGCCACGAGTAGCAGGACACGACCGTCCGCCGGTGGTCGGTCGGGATCCCCGGGGGAAGCCGGTCCCAGGCGGGGTCGTCGGGCCCGAACTCCCACTGGTCGAGGTTGCCCTGGGGGATGCCCTCGATCCCCCGAACCACCGGTGGATCGTTGTCCAGCAGGTACGGATCCACGGCGAGGTCGCAGATCACGGCATGGGCGGGCATGAAGCCGAGCCAGGCGTTGGGGAACAGCGGGCGGGACGTATCGCGCCGCGCCGTCGCGTCCACGAGGATGTCGGTGACGGCGAGCCGGTGCTGGAGGTAGGCCTCGTTCCCCGACAGGTTCTGGTCGACGACCACGACCTCGACGCCGGGCAGACCCTCGCGCATGAACCGCTCGTTGCGCGCGTCGTCGCCGCACCGAACGGCCCATTCGACGGCGAGCTTGCCGACCCCGCCCGAGCCCATGATCGTGACCCGGACCGGGAGCCGCATCGGCGACAGCAGCGCCGGCCATCGACGCTCCAGTGCATCGAACGCCGCGGCCAGGCCGTTGCGGGCCACGTCACGCAGGTTCTGGACCAGCCGCCGGCCGTCGTCGCCGGTCACCATGTCGAGCGCGATGGCCTCGATACCGAGGCCGCGAAGGAGTTCGACGCGCGCCGGCCGGGTCACGAAGTGGAGCATGGAGATCAGCAGCGACCCCGGCCGGAGGAGGTCGTAGCGGCCCTCCGGGGCGCGCAGGACGACCACGATGTCCCGGGCATACGCCGTCGCCTCATCGACGATATGGACGTTCGGCGACACCGCCCGGTAGTCGTCGTCGGTGTAGCCCATCCCGGTCCCGCTGCCGGTCTCGACGAACACGTCCAGGCCCTTGCCGGCCAGCAGCCCGATCAACGGCGGCAGGAATGCCCGCCGCTCTCCAGGCTCGTTGTACATGCGCGGGAAGCCGATGCTGAGATCGTCGTCCGGGATCATCGATACCTCGGTCGCTTGCGTGTGTCAGGGCTCCGGGGTGCGCGTCCGGCGCATACGTCCCGACTCACCCCTCGCTGCCATGATCGATCACGCGAGCGCACCCCGACAACGGCCAGGCGGACCTGCCATCGGGCGCGCGTGGCCGTTCTCCGTGGACCGGCACCGGGCCGATGCCGCTCCTATCATGGCTCGGCCGCGTCCCGGTCCACCCGTGATGGCGACGGCAAGGAGGTGAAAATGCGCAGTGCGTCGACCCTGGCTGACGTTCAAGCGGCGGTGGCCGCCTTCGGGGGCGGGGATCGGGACGCAATTCGCCGCCTGATCGGGCGCGCCTACTTCGAGCACGTCCCCGGGCCAGGCGAGCCGACGGCGGCTGAGGTGATCGGGCCACTCATCGCGGACATCGACGCCGCGTTCCCGGATCTCACGATCACGGTTGACCAACTTCGCGCGGAGGGGGATCTCGTCGTCGGTCGCGCCACGCTCGAAGGCACGCATACGGGAGTGCTGTGGGGCGCGCCGGGCAGCGGGCGCCGCGTCTCGTGGACCACGCCCTTCCGCGTCCGCCCCGTCGAGGGCGGCTACGCGCTCAACATCGACGAGATGTCCACGCTGGGGGTCCTGGGCGTCCTGCGAGAGGTCGAGATCGTCAACCCGGCGGACCAGATGCACCTGCCGCCCCGCAACCGTTCGGCCTCGATCCCGGAGCTCCTGCTGCGGCTTGCGTTCAATGGGCAGGTTGCCGACCGGCCGTGCGGGCACCTTGACCAGGTTCGCGTGACCAGCGGCCAGGCGACGCAGTGCGCCGAATGCGGTCCCGGTGCGGTCTGGCCGACCGT
This sequence comes from uncultured Chloroflexia bacterium, assembly GCA_963835335.1. Lineage (GTDB taxonomy): Bacteria > Chloroflexota > Limnocylindria > Limnocylindrales > CSP1-4 > CAIXZV01. The sequence continues at coordinate 248,664 of CAWIFB010000006.1, forward strand.
GCGGATCTGCCTGACGTGCGGTCACCAGGGCTGCTGCGACACCTCGCTCAAGAAGCACGCCCGCGCCCATTACGAGGCCACGGGCCACCCGCTGATGCGTTCGGTCCACAACGATGAGGCGTGGATCTGGTGTTACGAGGATGGCGTGCTGCTGGGCAAGGCCACGCTCGAGCGTCTCGCCGCGCAGCTGGGCGCCTGACGATGGCCTACATGCTGGCGGAGCGGATCGCGACCGCGGTCGTGGCCGGGTACCGCGATGCGAGCGACATCGACGCACAGCTCTCGTCGGCCGAGGCCTGTCGCGAATGGCTGGAGCAGCTGTCCATCGACGCGTCGCTGCGCGCGGGCCTGCTCGAGCCGGTCATCGCCGTGGAGCACGGGCTGCACGAGGTCCTGCGGCGGCGGGCGAGGGACCGGGTGGCGGGCCGGTAGCCGGCTGGGCCGCATCGACAGTTCCGAGCCGCCGCCGGTGCATCGACGCACCCGGTGTTGACGGCCCGCGGTTGCGCTGCTCGCCGCGAGCGGCCATGATCCCCGCTTCGGGGCAAGGGCAGGAGGGATTGCGGGCGATGGTCTTCCGAAACAGCTGGTCGGCGCGGAATCGCGCCCGCGCGGCGGTGCTCCTTGCGGCGGGCCTCGTCGGACTGCTCCCGCTGCTCGCAGCACCGGTGGCCGCGGCCCCCAACCAGGGGCCCATCGTCGGCCATGCCGTCATGCACGATGTCTCGCCGGCGCTACGCGACCTTGCGCCGCTGCCGGGCGGGGACGACGAGGATGGCCACGGGCCGCCGCAGGACCTGCTCGAGAATCGCCCGACGCACGCCCATGGCTCGAGCTCGAACGTGACCGACCCGGTGGTCCAGACCAGCCCGCCCTCCGCGACCGCGCCGTCCACCTCGGCGAGCTTCGAGGGCATCAGCAACCTCGATGGCGTCTACCCGCCCGACACGAACGGTGACGTCGGACCCAACCACTACATCCAGTGGGTGAACCTCCACTTCGCGATCTACTCCAAGACCGGGGCGGTCCTGTACGGGCCTGCCGCCGGCAACACCCTCTGGTCCGGCTTCGGCAACCCCTGCCAGAACCAGAACGGCGGCGACCCGATCGTCCAGTACGACCAGTTCGCCGACCGCTGGCTGATGGCCCAGTTCACGACATCCAAGCCGTATGGCGAATGCGTGGCGGTCTCGACCAGCCCCGATCCGACCGGGTCATGGAACCGCTACTTCTTCCAGTTCAGCACCCGCGTGTTCTACGACTATCCGAAGATCGGCGTCTGGCCGGACGGCTACTACCTGACCGCCAATCGGTTCGGCGGCGTGTTCGGCACCTTCCAGGGCGCCAGCGCGATCGTCCTCGACCGGGCCGCGATGCTCGCCGGGCAGTCGGCTGCGTTCCAGGAGTTCACGACGAGCTCCGGCTACGGGTCGCTCCTCCCCGGCGATGTCGACGGGTCCGCGTTCCCGCCGTCGGGCGCCCCCGAACCGATCGTCGAGGTCGGGGCGTCCGCCCTCCATACCTGGCGATTCCACGTGGATTGGTCAAATCCCTCCAGCTCGACGTTCACGGGTCCGAGCTCGACCACGATCGCCGCCTACAACGAGCTGTGCCCATCGACGCGGAGCTGCATCCCGCAGCCGGGCACGAGCATCGGCCTTGACGGGCTCGGCGATCGACTGATGTACCGGCTCGCCTATCGGAACTTCGGCGACCACGAATCCCTGGTCGTCAATCACAGCGTCAACGTGAACTCGAGCGGCACCGTCCGGGCGGGGGTGCGCTGGTACGAGATCCGGAACGCCACCACCGGAACGCCTTCGCTTTTCCAGCAGGGCACCTTCTCGCCGGATGCGACCAACCGGTGGCTCGGGTCGGTGGCCATGGACGGGGCCGGCAACATCGCGCTGGGCTACAGCGTGGCGAGCAGCTCGGTGTCCGCGGGCATCCGCGTGACGGGACGGCTCGCCGGGGACGCTCCCGGCGTCATGACCCAGGCCGAGACGACGATCGCCGTGGGCGGCGGCGCGCAGACGGGGAGTGCGTCGCGCTGGGGTGACTATGCCTCGATGTCGGTCGATCCCACCGACGACTGCACGTTCTGGTTCACCAGCGAGTACATGCCCACCACCGGCCCCGCGCCGTGGCAGACACGGATCGCCTCGTTCACGCTCCCCGGGGTGCACCACGACGCCGATCTCGGCGCCCGACGCCCCGACCAACCTCAGCGCCACGGCCGGCGACGCGTCGGTCCACCTGACCTGGGCCGCGCCGACGACGGGCGACGCCCCGACGGGCTACAACGTCTATCGCGACGGCAACGCCGTGGCGACGCTCGGCAACGTGCTGTCCTTCGACGACGCAGGGCTCGCAAACGGCACCCAGTACTCGTACACGGTCGCCGCGACCAACTCGGCCGGCGAGGGACCGGCTGCCGGTCCCGTCTATGCGACGCCGGCGGCACCGGCTCTGACCGCGCCGGGGGCGCCGACGGGTCTCACGGCGACCGCCGGCGACACGGTCGTCGATCTCAGCTGGACCCCGCCCACGAGCGACGGCGGTAGCGCGATCACGGGCTATGTCGTCTATCGCGACGGGAATGCGGTCGGCACGCCGGCCGGCACGAGCTTCCAGGACGCCGGTCTGGTCAACGGCACGACCTACACGTACACCGTTGCCGCGGTCAATGCCGTCGGCACGGGGCCGCAATCCGATCCGATCGATGCGACGCCGATTGCCGCTCCAACCGTGACGGCGCCATCGGCGCCGCAGAACCTCTCCGCGGCTCCTGCGAAAGGCAGGGGCGTCCAGCTGACGTGGTCGGCGCCGGCTTCCGACGGCGGGAGCGCGATCACCGAGTACCGGATCTACCGTGACGAATCGCTGCTTGCGACGGTGACCGGCACGATCACGAGCTACAAGGACACGTCGACCACGCGGGGTGGCTCGTATACCTACGGCGTCAGCGCCTTCAACGGGTCCCAGGAGGGCCCGCAGGCACTGGTCCCTGGGACGGCGAAATAGCCCGAGGCGATCCGGCGGCACACCACCTCGACCGCGCGCTGGTCGGGGGCCGTTCCGTCAGGCTCCTCCAGCCAGCTCCCGGCCGAGCTCCAGCACCTCGTCGACCAGCGCATCGGCGTCTGCGAGCGTCGACCGCGGGTTGATGAAGCAGGGGCGCAGCGCGAACCGCCCGTCGACCCGGGTGCTGGATGGCACGACCCGCCCGCGCGCGCGGATCGAGCGGAGGAGTGACTCGTTGAGGTCGTCCAGGCGGGCCTCGTCCGTCCAGCCGCTCGGGCGGTAGCGGAAGCAGCAGATCGAGAGGACGGGCTCCGCGAGCAGCTCGAGCTCGTCGGACGAACGCGCGCGCTCCGCGACCCGGCGGGCGCAGTCGTTGTGCCGGATCACGCGGTCGCGCATCCCGTCCGCGCCGATCTCGCGCAGGATCGCCCACACGGCCAGCCCACGGGCCGGTGTCGAGAAGTCGACGCCCAGGTCCGGCGTCCCGTACCCGATCGCATCGAACGGGGACGCGGTGTCGCCTTCGTCAGCGACTGCGTGGCGCTCCCGGTCGTAGTCGCCGGTCTCGATCGTGAACGCGCGACCAAGGATGCCCTCGTCGCGCACGATCGTGGCGCCTGTCCCGACCGGCGCGGCCATCCACTTGTGCGGGTCCACCGCGAACGAGTCGTACGCCGAGACATCGCCATACCGGTCGCGCACGCGGGGGTCGAGAAGGCCGAAGCCGCCGTACGCACCGTCCACGTGCAGCCAGATCCCTCGCTCGTGCGCAATGCGCGCAAGCTCCGCCATCGGATCGATCCTGCCCCCGTTCACGTCGCCCGCGCAGCCCACGATGGCGACCTGCGTGCAGCCGGCGGCGCGATCCTCGTCAAGGGCCTGCTGGAGCAGGTCGAGGTCGATCGTGCCGGCACGGTCGAGCGGGATCGACCGCAGGTTCCGGCGACCCATGCCGAGCACGCCCAGCGCGCGACCCACGACGTGATGCGTCTCGATGCTCGCGTAGACCCGCGGCTCGGGCATCCCGTCGATGCCGTCCAGCGACGGCCGGAGCCCCAGCCGCTCGCCCGCGTGCTGCCGCGCGGCACCGATACCCAGCAGGTTCGCCGTCGAGCCGCCGGCGGTGAAGGTGCCTTCGAACTCAGGCGGAAAGCCCAGCAGCTCGATCAGCCAGCGCATCGCCAGGTGGTCCGCGAAGTTCCCGGCTGTCATCCACCAGCGCTGCGGCACCGCGACGGCCTGGGCCAGGTCCGCGGCCGCGGCGACATCCGTCGGGCCGGTCGTCACCCATCCGGAGAAGCCCGGATGCCCGACCCGCAGCCCGTTGGCGATCACGACCTCGGCCAGCTCGCGAAGCGTCTCGTCACGCCCGACGCCGGCCGACGGGAGCTGTCGGTCCAGTGCCGACAGCCACGACGACCGCTCCCGGGCGGGGTCCGGGCCCTCGAAGCGCAGGAACTCGTCGAGCGCCGGGAGGATGGCCTGGATCGAGATTCCGAGGGCGCCGGTGGCGGCGGCATCGCGGCGGTCATCCATGGCGGGCGAGTGTACCCGTCCCGGCCGCCCCCCATCTATGCTCGCGGCATGACGAACGTCCCGACGACACCGCGCGCGATCGCCGATGCACTGCTCGAGCACGAGCTGACGGAGGACCACGAGAGGGCGCTGAACCGCGGCGATGTCACCCACCTCGAGCGATGGCCCGACTACTCGGCCGGCGGTATCGCCGATCGCATCGCGAGCCTGCGACGCATCGCCGATCGGGCGGACGAGGTGGCGGCGGAGACCAGGTCGGACCGGAATCTGCTCGATGCCGTCGCCTTCAGCGCCCGGAGTGCCGCCGTCTTCCTCCGCACCACGCCGACGTTGATGGGGATCAACCCCGTCGTCGGCATGCCGGCAGCCATCCTCACATTCCTTCCACGCTACCCGCTCGTGACCGCCGACCACGGCGCCAGGTACCACGACAAGCTCCGCGCGTTCCCGGACTTCATCGAGGGCTGGTGCGATCGACTGCGCGCCGCTGCCGCGGAAGGGACCGTGCCGATCCGGCACCTCGTCCAGGACCAGATCGCGCTGCTCGATTCGACCCTCGCGGCGCCCGTGTCCGCCGGCCAGCTGGGGTCCCAGCGCCCTCCGACCGAGCTCGACGCCGACGCCGCCGCGCGTTGGACGACCACGATGCATGAGCTGCTCGATGGGCCCGTCAGCCGGGGGTTCGAGGCACTGCGCGCCACACTGGTCGATCACACGCTGCCCGCGGCCCTCCCGGACGACCGGCCCGGGATCCTGCATCTCGATGGCGGTCTCGAGGCGTACGCACAGATGCTCCGGGCCTCGACCAGCCTCGACCTCACCGCCGAGCAGGTCCACGAGATCGGCGTGGCGAGCGTCGCCCGCGTCGAGGACGAGTATCGGCGGACCGCGGCTCCGATCCTGGGGACCGACGACGTCGCGGAGATCTACCGACGGCTTCGCGATGATCCGGCCCTCCGCTACCGGGACGGCGACACGCTGATCGCCGATGCGACCGGGGCGCTTGCCCGCGCGAACGCGGCCACGCCCGCGTGGTTCGGGACCCTGCCCGTGGCGACCTGTACGGCAAACCCGACGATGCAGGGCGGGATCGCGTTCTATTCCCCGCCGACGCGGGAGGGGACCAAGGGCGGGGAGTTCTTCGTCAACGTCGCCGACCCGGCGATGTGGGGCACCTACCAGGTCCAATCGATGACCTTCCATGAGAGCGTGCCGGGCCACCACCTGCAGCTGGCGATCGCCCAGGAGCTGCCTGACCTCCATCCGCTGCTGGCCGAGAGCCTCGTATCCGCCTATGTCGAGGGATGGGGCCTGTACACGGAGCGCCTGGCCGACGAGATGGGCCTGTACGCGTCCGACCTCGACCGGCTCGGGATGCTCTGGGGCGACTCGGCCCGATCGTGCCGGCTGGTCGTCGACACCGGCATTCATGCGCTGGGCTGGACGCGCGAGCAGGCGATCGACTACATGCTCGCCCACGCACCGATGACCCGCGGCCAGGTGACCGCCGAGGTCGATCGCTATATCGGCGTGCCCGGCCAGGCGTGCAGCTACATGCTGGGCAGGCTGGCGATCGACGACATCCGGGCGACCGCACAGGCACGGCTGGGTGATCGGTTCGACATCCGCGCCTTCCACGACCAGGTCCTGGCGACCGGCTCGATCCCGCTCAATTCGCTGCGCCGGACGATCGACGAGTGGATGGACGAGGTCGATCGGGGCGGCTGAGATCCGGGACGACACGGACACGGACCGCCGGCTCAGCCGGCAGGGCGATCGTTGCCGGGTGGGGTCCCGGCGCCGGACGACGCGGGTGCGGCGCGGCGCCACGTCGCAGCCGGGCTCAGATCCGGCCGAACGTGGATGATAGGCAGCGTGGAGATCGAGCCGACCGGGACGATCACGTTCCTGTTCACCGACCTTGAGGGCAGCACCCGGCTGTGGGAGCAGCACCCGGAATCGATGAAGGGCGCCCTCAGCCGTCACGACGCGATCCTTCGCGACGCGATCGAGGCATCGGGTGGGCGGGTCGTCAAGACCACCGGCGACGGCATGATGGCGGTGTTCGCGGGCGCCATCGACGCGGCGACCGCGAGCCTGGCGGCACAGCGCGGGCTGGCCGCTGAGCCCTGGGGTGAGACCGGGCCGCTCCGCGTGCGAATGGGCGTCCACTGTGGCCAGGCGGAGCAGCGAGGCGGCGACTTCTTCGGCCCAACCGTCAATCGGACCGCTCGGATCATGGCCGCCGGGCACGGGGGCCAGGTGCTGCTGTCGGCGTCGGCCGGGGCGCTGGCCACGGAGAGGCTGCCGGCGGGAGCGGCGCTCATCGACCTGGGCGAGCACCATCTCAAGGATCTCGGCAGGCCCGAGCACCTGTTCCAGCTCACCCACCCGGACCTGCCGTCAGCGTTCCCGCCGCTGGTCACGGTCCGCCAGGCGGGCACGGACCTGCCGGCCCGGGTCGCGGAGCTGGTCGGCCGCCGGGACGAGATCGCCGAGATCACCACCCGCCTCGCCGATGGCTCCGTGCGTCTCATGACGCTGATCGGGCCGGGCGGCACCGGCAAGACCACGCTTGCGATCCGGGTGGCCCGCGATCTTGCCCCCCGGTTCCCCGACGGTGTCTCGTTCGTGGACCTGTCCAGCGCTCGCGATGCGAATGCCGTGCTGGTGGCGATCGCCCGGGTGGTGGGGCTGGGCGAGATCATCGACCGCTCGCTCGAGGACGAGCTCGTCGACAGCCTGCGCGACCGCCGCATGCTGATCGTGCTCGACAACCTGGAGCAGGTGACCGAGGCGGCCGGCGTCGTGGCGCGGCTGCTGGCCGAATGCGCACGGCTGACGGTCCTTGCGACCAGCCGCGAGGCGCTTCACGTCCGGGCCGAGCAGCTCTATCCGGTTCCGCCGCTCGGCCTGCCCCCGGCCGGCCGGGGAAGCGAGTCGGCGCGACAGGTCGGGGAGTACGAGGCCGTCCAGCTGTTCATCGATCGCGCCCGCGTGGTCCGCCCGGACTTCGAGCTGACCGACGCAAATGCCGCCGACGTCGCTGAGATCTGCCGCCGGCTCGACGGCCTGCCGCTCGCGATCGAGCTCGCCGCGGCGCGCCTGCGGCTGTTCTCGCCGGAGGTGCTGCGGGACCGACTCGGTGACCGCCTCGGGTTGCTGCGCAGCGGTCCGCGCGACCTGCCCGAGCGGCAGCAGACGCTGCGGGCGGCGATGGACTGGAGCTACGAGCTCCTCGAGCCCGGTGAGCAGCGGCTGTTCGAGCTGATGGCCGTGTTCGCGGAAGCGGATGTCGCCGCGGTCGAGGCGGTCGCCGAGGAGCTGGGCGAGATCGATGGGGTGGCGCTCGACGTCCTCGATGGTCTGGCCGGCCTGATCGAGAAGAGCCTGCTGCGGCGCGTGGACGTGCCGGGCGGGGAGCCGCGCGTCACGATGCTGGAAACGATCCGCGAGTTTGCCGCGGACCGGCTCGGCCAGCGCCCGGACCTCGCCGCGCGAGCCCGCCGGTGTCATGCGACCTGGTACGCGGACCTGGCGCGACGCCTGCGGGCGGACCTTGTCGGCGGTGGACGGGAGAAGGCGCTGGCCGCGCTGGGTGCGGACGCCGGCAACCTGCAACGGGCCTGGGCCTGCTGGGTCGAGGAGCGCGACCTCGAGCAGCTCAACGGGCTGGCCGCTGCGCTGCTCATCCTCAACGACGCCCACGGCTGGTACCTGGACACGGTCAACCTCGCGTCGGACATGCTCGCCGTTCTCGGCGCCGCCCCATCCTCGTCCGATGCGGTCAACCAGGAGATCGCGCTGCGGACGACGCTGGCCCGGGCGCTGATCGCGACCAAGGGCTACACGCCCGAGGTCGAGGCCGTGCTCTCGGGTGTCCTCGAGCTGTTCGAGCGCGGCGCCGACGTCCGCCAGCAGTTCTCCGTCCTGCGTGGCCTCGCCAGCCTGTACGTGTTCACGGCGCGACTCCAGGAGTCCGCCCGCCTTGGCCGCGAGATCCTTGCCCTTGGCGAGGCACAGCACGATGCACGGATGCTCATCGACGGGCACCTGCTGGTGGGGACCACGCTGATGTCCTTCGACGACCTGGCCGGCGGGCTCGAGCATCTCGATGCGGGAATCGCGCTGTTCCCCGACAGGCCGAGCGCAAGCCGCACCGTGACGGTGGGCACTGACTCGCGCGTCTCATGCCTGACCACGTCCGGGATCACGCTGTGGCTGCTCGGTCGCCCGGACCGCGCCGCCGTGCGGGCCGACGCGGCGCTGGCGCTCGCTGCCCAGCTGGATCACCCGTTCACCTCCGCGTACGCCCGGTTCCACGCCGGAATCCTGCGACACTGGCGGCGCGAACCGAACATCACGTTCGACCTGGCGACCGGCCTGCTGGACCTCGCCGAGGAGCACGAGTTCCGGATCTGGACCGCGGCCGGCAGCGTCCTGCTCGGGGCCGCGCAGGTCGAGCTGAATCGCGTCGAAGAGGGCCTGGGCAACATCCGTTCCGGGATCGGCCTGTATGGCGAGCTCCGGTCACCGCCGGTCTTCTGGCCATTCCTGCTGTTCGTCGCCGCCCGTGCCAACGCCCACGCCGGGCTGACCGCGGAAGGACTCAGGGCGATCGACACCTCGATCGAGATCTTCGGCGCCGACTCGGCCGCATCGATGCTGCCCGAGCTCCGCATCGCCAGAGGCGACCTGCTGGCCGCGGGAGGCGGCGGCGAATCCGAGGCCGGCGATGCCGAGGCCTGCTACCGGCTGGCGCTCGACCGGTCGGCCGAGCTGGGTGCCCGGATGACGCAGCTCCGCGCGGCAACGCGACTCGCGCGGCTGCGGATCGCCGACGGCAACGCTGTCGTGGCTGGCGAGCTGCTGGGCCCGGTCTACGAGTCGTTCACCGAGGGTTTCGACACGGCCGACCTGCGCGATGCGCGCGAGGTGCTCGAGACGGCCGGCTACCGTTGACGATCCGATCCAGCACCCGTTGCGCAGGCATCACCCATCGAGCTGAGCACCCGGCGGGTGGCCGGCAATCGTGCTCGCGGGTTGACCTCGGCTGACCGCCATGCGTACCCTCACCGACAAGTCTTTCGGGATCGTCCTCGGCACGGGCCGTTCGTCAGCTGGCCTCTGAGGTCGGTCCTGCGTCTCCAACGGAGGACCGTGCCATGCACACGCCGACGACCAGGTCCGGCCGCGCGACTGCGGCGTTGGCCACCCTCAGCCTCGTCCTTGCCGGCTGCTCCGGCGGTGGGGAGACGATCGATCCGACGTCGGATCCGGCGACATCGTCGGCGGTCGCACCGAGCGCCGCAGCGAGCGGAGCCGGGACACCGCCGGCTGCGTCCCCCGAAGCGACGAGCGGAGGCAGCGGTGGCGGTGACACGGGTCCGGCCGCAGATCCCGGTGAGGGCCGACTCGAGGTCAACGGAAAGACCTACGCCCTCACGATCAGCGAGTGCAAGTTCACCGACGACGGCCCGTCCAAGGGCACCTTCGATGTCAACGGGACAGAGGCGAGCGGCGCATCGTTCGAGATGACCCAGTTCTACCTGGGCGACAAGTGGTCGCAGACGAGCGTCCAGCTGGACTTCGGCCCGACGCAGATCTACGTCATCCGCTCCGGCACCCGCGAGGGGGCGGTTCCGGCAACCGTCGACGGCACGAACGTGACCTGGATCGAGAGCTACCGTGAGCTCGATGTGGCAGCCAACTCCCAGGTGGATCTCGGTCAGGGCGTGCTGAACCTCACCTGCGCCTGACGGATCATCCCGGCGCCGAGACCGGGCACGTGGTCTGCGCGCTCGTTGGCGCGGCTCCGTCATCGTCGACGCCGGCGGGCGTGGAGCTGGACACCCTCTGACACGCTGGCAGGGCAGGGAGGGAGGAGCACCTCGCCCGAACGAGTGCAGTCGGCCGCTCGGGGAACTCGTCGCAACGGAGGGACGCAGTGCAGATCGGCCTCTACATCCGGCTCCTTGGACGACCCGGGTCTCAACCCCCGCCGCCATCCTGGCCGTCAATTCGTGAGCAGGCGCTTGCCGCCGAGGCAGCAGGCTTTGATCTGGTGGTCCTCGAGGACGCCCTCATGTATCCCGACGAGGGCGGGTCGATCGGCGTCTGGGAAAGCGTGTCGATGGCCGGCGCCGTCGCCGCCGCCACCACGACCATCGGGATCGGCCATGCCGTCATCAACAGCCCGTACCGTGCGCCGGCGCTCACCGCCAAGATCGCGGCGACGCTCGATGAGATCGCCGGGGGCCGCTACACGTTTGGCCTCGGCCTCGGCAACACTCCCGATGACTACCCGCTGTTCGGCATCGACGCGGATCCGCGCTACTCGCGCTTCGCCGAGGCAATCCAGATCATCCACGGGCTGTTGCGCGACGGGCGCGTGGACTTCGATGGTGAGTTCTACCGGGCCCGCGGAGCGGAGCTGATCCTGCGAGGGCCACGCCCGGCGGGACCGCCGATCGCGATCGCCGCCGGGAAACCGAGGGCGATGCGCCTCGTGGCGCGGTACGCCGACGAATGGAACTGGTGGATCAGCGAGCGCGACGGCGTCGCGACGCTTCGCGAGCTCATCGCAGAGATGGGTCGAGCATGCGAGGAGGTTGGGCGCGACCCCGCGACGCTCAGACGATCGCTCGACATCTACTCCGTGGCCGTGCCCGGCGTAACGGATCCGCCCTCTGACGGCACTGCGCTACAGATCAGCGGCCCGCCAGGCGTCATCGCCGAAGCGCTCCTCGAGTACGGCGAGCTCGGCTTCGCGGAGGTCCGCGTGAACCTTCGTGCTCCGGCGCACACCCCCCGGACGGAGGCCATCGCCTGGATGGAGGACGTGGTCGCCCTGGTCCACGCCGGCTGATCCCGCACCCGCGGAGCGAGGCGAGCCCTCCGTCACCAGGTACGACGCCTGTCCGACCTTTGCAGCCCGGTCAGACGCTCGGCCCTGACCAGGTCCGCCGCGGCCGCGGCGCGGGCCGCCCGGCCGGTGATGCCCAGCTTGAGGTATGCGTTGGACAGGTGACGCTCGACGGTCCGGACGCTGATCTCGGCCTGGCTCACACAACCATCGCCGCCGGATGTCAGGCGGGGGAGCTGCGACGGCGTCTCCACGGAGCCAATTGTGAGCGCCTCTTCGTCTGGCATCCTGTTGCGGTGGGTCTCGCAGCACGTCCAGGCACCGGCGTTGGCTCGTGGATCGAACGACGGGCGCGGACCGATCCGGATCGCCCCGCGCTGATCGTCGGGGGCCGACCGGTCACCTATCGAGCGCTGGCCGAGCGGATCCGCCGCCTGGCGGGTGGCCTCGACCGCCTGGGGGTCGGGCGCGGCGATCGCATCGCCTGGCTCGGCCCCAACCATGGCGCCTTCCTCGAGGCGTTCTTCGCGGTCGGCACGCTTGGCGCGGTCCTTGCGCCGGTCAATCACCGCCTGGCCGCGAGCGAACGTGCCCTGGTCCTGGAGGACACCGAACCGACGGTGCTGATCGAGCACCAGTCCGTTGGGCCCACCCGCACTCCCGCATCGGTCCGGCACCGCCTGGCCGTCGGTGGCCGCGCGACCGATGGTGCCATGGACTACGAGACGTTCGTCGCCGCGTCGCCGGATCACGTGCCGGACGCCCGCATCGAGCTCGACGACCTGCTGTTCCTGCCCCACACCTCGGGTACCACCGGTTCTCCCAAGGGGGTGATGCTGTCCCACGGCAACGTGACCTGGAACGTCGTCAACTTCCTGTCGCTCGCCGATTTCCGGGGCGGTGACGTGACGATCGCGATCGCGCCGTTCTTCCGGGTCGGGGGCACGGGCGTCAACGTCCTGCCCGTGCTCTTCCTCGGCGGCACCGTCGTCGTGCCGGACGATGCCACCGGTGATGGGCTGCTGGGCCTTGTTGAGCGGCATCTCGTCACCGTCGGCTTCGGCAACCCGGACGTGCTCGACGAGCTGGTGCGCGCCGATCGATGGCGGGAGGCCGACCTGTCCAGCCTCCGGTTCATCGTGACCGGGGGTGCGCCCGTGCCCGAGCGTCTGATCCGGGCCTTCCTCGACCGTGGCATCCCCCTGGTTCAGGGTTACGGGCTCTCCGAGGCAAGCCCGCTGCTCCTGCTCATGGACGCTGAGCGATCCCTGCGGAAGGTCGGCTCGGCCGGTCGACCGCCACTCCTCGTCGACATCCGGATCGTCGATGCCGAGGGGCACGATGTCGATCCCGGCCAGACCGGCGAGCTGCTGGCGCGTGGCCCGAACGTCATGTCCGGGTACTGGCGGCGACCGGCCGAGACCGCGGAGGTGCTGACGGCGGATGGCTGGCTTCGCACGGGCGATGCGGCGCGCGTGGACGATGCGGGTGACGTCCGGATCGTGGATCGCATCGACGCCGGCTTCGTGGCCGGTGGCCGGACGGTCTATCCCGGCGATGTCGAGCGCCGGCTCATGGCGCATCCCGACGTTGCCGATGCCGGAGCCACGGGGATCATGACCCGCGATGGCGAGATGGTCGTCGCGGCGTCCGTCGTCCTGGTGCCCGGGGGCTCGGTGGCCGAGGCCGAGCTGCTCGAGCTCGCCCGCACGGGGCTCGCGCCGCACGAGGTGCCGGCCTCGATCACGTTCGTCGACCGGCTTCCGAGGAGCTCGGTCGGCAAGCTGCTCAGGGGCGAGCTGCGGCGATAGGTCCCTGCCGGGCCGGCCCCTCGCCATGGCGGCCATCACCCTTGGTATCGTCCAACCACATCCCGGCTGGGGCCGTATTCCACGCCTGGAGATTCCCGCTCGAGTGTGTCGCCACGATCCCTTCGAGCGATCACGCAGGCCTGTCGGCGGCGAGCTCGTCACAGGCATTGGAGGTTGCGTCCCATGACCCTCCGTCGCCCCGTCCTCGTCCGTGCTGGCGAGGGCCAGTCCGTCTGGTCGCTCGGTGGCCGGTTCACCGTCAAGCTGGACTCCCAGGGTTCCGGCGGCCGGTTCTCGGTCGTCGAGACCCTCGCATCGCGAGCGACCGAGCCGCCGCTCCACATCCACCACAATGAGGACGAGGCCTGGTACGTGCTGAACGGCCACATGACGTTCTATGTCGACGACATCGCCTATGAGGCAGATGCCGGGTCGTTCGTCCTCGCGCCGCAGGGGCTGCCGCACACCTTCACCGTCGACGTCGAGCCAACACGCGTCCTGGTGTTCGCTGCGCCGGCGGGGTTCGAGCATTTCGCCCTGGATCTCGGATCCCCGGCCGCGTCCGACGAGATGCCAGCGGGGCTGGCGATGCCCGCGCCGGATGTCCTCGAGCCCGTGGCACGGCGATACGGGATCGAGGTTGTGGGACCGCCTCGGCGCGCGCTCCATGCCGAGCCATGAGACGGTCCTTGCGGCCTGGCCCGGCTGGACGTTGACCACTGGTCGCAGCGGGGAGCGGGGACGACCTGCTCGTGTGGCAGCGTCTCGGGGTATGGCCCCCGCCGCAGCAGGCCGATGTCGGGTGGCGCCCAGGTGACCAATGGCGCCCAACAAGCGATCCGTCGGCCCGCGAGCCCGTCCGCACGCCCAAACGAGAATCCAGCTGTCGTTTGCCGGCGGGCTCGCACGAACATTACCCATCCTGCCGAGCACGACGCCAGGTGAATCAGCGAGGCACGTCGGGATGAACACGGGAACGGCCATCGACAGCTTGCCCTTCGGACGGGCGCCCTGGGTCCTGTCACTGCTGCTGCTGGTCGCCACCGCTGTCGCGACGATCACCGCCCTCGCAGCGCCGGAGCTCATCCATGGACCGGCGGTGATGGTCGGTTCGATGCGCGGCACCGCCCTCGTTGTCCTCGTGCTCGGAATGCCGATCGTCGTCCTGGCCATGGCGGCCGCCCGCGGCGGCAGCCTGCTCGGTGTCGTGGGCTGGATCGGGTCCGTTGCCTTCATCACCTACCAGGGCTGGATGTTCCTGTTCGCGGTCCCGTTCAACGGCCTGTTCCTGATCTACGTCGCCGGCTTCGCGTTCGGCTTCTGGGGCCTGGTGTCCCTGCTGACCCGTGTGCCCTTCGGCGCCTACGCGAGCTCGTTCACCACGGCGCTCCCGTCACGCCTGCTCGCCGGCTGGATGATCGTGTCCTGCATGGCGTTCTATGCGCTGTGGCTCAAGAACGTCGTGCCGGCGTCGTTCGACAGCGAGGCACCGGCGTTCCTGGCCGGGACCGGCATGGTCACTGCGACGAACTACGTGCTGGACATGGCCCTGTTCCTGCCGTTCACGATCGTCGTCGCGGTTGGCCTCTGGCGACGGACGCCCCGGGGCCTGGTCACCGGGGGCGCGATGCTGCTGGTGCTGACCCTGGAGTCCATCGCGATCGCCGTCGACCAGTGGTTCGGATCCGCTGCCGATCCCGCCTCGTCGGTCGCATCGACCGCGATCACGCCCCTGTTCCTGGTCGTCGCCCTGATCACCGCCGCCGCGTTGGGGCTGTGGTATCGGGGGACGGCCCGGACGTCGACGTCGCTGGCGCCTGCTCCCGGCTGACCGGCACACGTGGTTCGCACCGCGCGTGTGAGCCCCCGTCTGCCAGCGCGGCGTTCCGGACACGTCCGGTTTGCAGCGACGACGCGGGTCCGCGCGTGCACGGTCGCGCGCATCATCGGCGAGGGCCGAGGGACCGCTGGGCCGGCGCCTGGAGCCGCTGGCGCGGGGCCTGGATCAGCGTCCGTCGCTGTCGCGACCGCCACGCGCTGCCCGCAGGAACGTGATCGCGACGAGCACCCGCCGGTGGCTGTCCCCCGTCTGCTCAAGCCCGAGCTTCGACATGATCGTCGCCACATGGGTCTCGACCGTGCGCTCGCTGAGGATGAGGCGTGCGGAGATCGCGGCGTTGGACCTTCCTTCGGCGACGAGCGCGAGGACCTCGCGCTCGCGATCGGTCAGCTCACGCAGGGGATCGACATCATGTCGGTGGGCGAGGAGAGCGTCCACGACGGCCGGATCCACCGCGAGGCCGCCAGCCGCGACACGCCGGAGCGCGTCGACAAGCTCGGATGGATCGGTGACGCGTTCCTTGAGCAGGTAGCCGACGCCGGATGACGCGCCCGCCAGCAGCCGTTCCGCGGTTGCGGGCTCCACGTCCTGCGCAAGCACCAGGACCGATGTGCGGTTCCCGGGGAGCGACCGTATCGCCTCGGCAGCCTGGACGCCCTCATCGCGGAATCCCGGCGGCATCCGGATATCGAGGATTGCGACATCGGGACGCAGCTCCCGCACGAGCTCAACCGCCGTATCCGCGTCGCCGGCCAGCCCCACCACATCGATCTCGAGCTCCCGCAGGAGGCGCGCCAGGCCCTCCCGCACCAGCACGGCGTCGTCGGCGATGACGATCCTCATGCGACGATCTCCGTTGCTGGCAACCAGGCCGTGAGCCTGGTTCCCCGCCCGGGCTCGCTCTCGAGTGACAGCGCCCCGCCCATTGCGGTAACTCGATCGTCCAGGCCGCGGAGCCCGGAACCGAGGGATGGGTCCGCGCCACCCACGCCGTCGTCCTCGACGTCCACCTTGAGCCTGCCGTCCTCGCGTCCGGCCCGGATCCGTACGGCGGTGGCCCCGGACGACCTGACTGCGTTGGTCAGGCCTTCCGCGGCCACGAAGTAGGCCGCGGCCTCGATCGATGGCGGGAACCGTGCACCACCCAGCTCATTGCTGAAGCGTGCCGGCAGGCGCGACCGCAGGGCGAGGGTTTCGAGCGCGGGTCCGAGGCCGCTCTGCGCCAGGACCGACGGATGGATGCCGCGCGCCAGCTCGCGCAGCTCCTCGATCGCGCGCGAGACATCTGCCGCGGCGTCATCGAGCACAGCGACGAGCGTCGGGTCCGCACCTGCGGGAAGGCGCGCCCTCGCCCGCCGCACGTCCAGGGCCAGGCCGACCAGTCGCTGCTGGGCGCCGTCGTGCAGATCTCGCTCCAGCCGTCGCCGCTCGGTGTCGGCGGCCTCCACGAGGCGGGCGCGCGATGCCCGGACCTCGTCCAGCTGCCGAAGGATCTCGTCCTTGAGCCGGGCATTCTCGACGTGGAGCCGGATCGCGGCACTGACCGCGAGGACGAGTCCCGGATCGTCGCGAAGGGCCGCGTCGTACACGACCATCCCGACGGGGCGCGACGCGGACCCGAGCGGGAGCACGGCACGCTGCCTGTCCTCCAGCGGCGGCTCGACGCGATGACCGAGCTCGTCACGGTATGCGTTCTCGGCCGGATCCCACGCGAGGACCTGGAGGGACGTGTCACCGAGCGCGGTCGCGAGCGTCGTCTGAAGTGTGACGATCGACGAGCCCGGCTCGAGGCTCCCGACGACATCGGCGATGGCCGACCGTGTCGCCTGCTCCGAGAGGAGGCCCGCCAGCACCGCCGCCGCCACGGCGATCGACAGGGCGTTGAGGAGCGCCGGCGTCACACCGTGTGGCAGGACGCCTGCACCAAGGCGGCGCTCCGCCTCCACGACCGCCAGCCCGGCAGCGATGAGCATTCCGGTCAGGGCGACAGGCAGGAGCCGCCGCCGCCCGACCGGGGTCGTCACGGCAATCCGGTAGCCGAGGACGACGACGGTTGCGGTCGCGCACACGGCGAACAGGGTTCCGAACAGCGGGGCGGCGGCTTCGAGCAGCGACTGGCTCGACGCGAACGCGGTCACCGATTCGGCGCACGTCGAGCACGGGTACCAGGCGAGCGGCACCCCGAGGGCCAGCCTGGCACCCGTCCACGCTGCCTGGAGCACGAGGTACGCGGCGAGCACGGCCCTGCCCGCGGGTACGGTGATCCTGCCGGTCGGATAGGCCATCGCGAGCCAGGCGAGGAGCGGGACGAACCAGCCCTGGAAGCTGCTCCCGAGGTACCTGATCCACGGCGTGCCACTCGGTGCGTAGGAGCCGATGAACCACGAGAACCCGACGGCGATCGCGATCGGTCCGATGCGGCGATCGGGAAGTCGCCGCCAGGCCACGAGGCCCGTCGCCATGAATGCCCAACCTCCAAGCAGGTCCGAGACGAGCAGGGCATCGGACTTGTCGCCGAACCGGCCGAGGGTGCTCGCGGCACCCAGCCCGAACAGGAAGCCTACGGGCCAGGCAGCCAGCCAGATGACCTGCCGCCTCATCCGACCTCAGCGGGCCCCGATCGCCAGGAGCGTCAGGAGTGCCGGAACCGAGAGGTCGTCCTTGGTGATGAACCCGCGGACGCAGGCGGCGATCGGCCGAGGTCCGTGGTCGGCGAGCGCGACGCTGGAGATCAGGACGACGTGCGGTGGATCTGGTAGTGACGCCAGCCGCTCGGCGACGCGGAAGCCGTCCTCATCGGGGAGGCGGACGTCAAGGAGGACGGCCTCCGGGCGAAGGGCCTTCACGGCGTCGAGGCACGCCGCTCCGTCCTGAGACTCTCCGACGACGTCGATCCCGCCGTCCTCGAGCAGACCGCGTGCGCGGCGCCGGAACCCTGCATGGTCGTCCACCACGAGGACGCGCAGCCGGGAGCTCGCCCGATCAGGCGCGATCACGGCGCCACCCGGACCCAGGGATGCGCCTCCATGACGACAGGCACGATCTCGTCGTCCGGGTTCAGGAGCTCGAGCTGGAGCTCGTCGCCGTCAATCCGCCACGAGAAGACGAGGCGATCACCCAGGTACTCCTCGGGGAAGGTTGTCCGCTGGATGAACTGTCCACCGTCCAGCTCGTACGTCCCCTCGAAGACGGGCGCGTTGATGGCCGTATCGTCAAGCGCATCCTGTCGCTGGGTCCAGGTGCCGTCGGGCAGGAAGCTCCAGGTGAATCGCCCACTGTTCTCGTCGAGCAGCCCCTCCGCCGTGATCCCAGCTGCCCGGAGATCGTCGCGTGTGATTGTCGAGACCCAGGTTCCGACGAGCGGGTTGGCTGCGGTTGCGGATCCACGGGGCGAGCCCGCCGCGGGACTGGCGAGTGCCGCCGCAAGCGGTCCGCAGCCGGCGATCGCCAGGACGACCGCCACACCTGCACTGATGCGTCCGATCCGCCGCCAGTTCGCGGTCATCCGTCACTCCCGAGGCGTCGAGGCGCGGATCGTGCCACGCCAACCCGCGAAATGCTAGTCACCCAGCACGCATCCGGCGTCAGTGGCAGCACGGATTCGAGATCCCGTGGGGGCGCCGATGCCACGGACCAGGCGGTGCGGGAGGCTGGCTTCCGAGGCCGCGTGTGACGGCCCACGGGAGGTCGACATCGTGAAGACCCGGATCATTGGTGGAATCCTTGCGACCTTGCTCGCGCAGGCAGTGGCGATGCCGGCTGCAGCGGCAACGCCGGAGCATTGGGCGTACACGGACGCCTTCGACGCACATCACGCCTGCGGGATCGTCGAGCATGTCAAGGCGAACGTGAAGGGGACGTCGTACTTCGATGCCGGCGGGGCCTGGCTGCGTGACATCGTCCGCTACGAGTACGACAGCCTGTTCGTGAGCACGATCACCGGGCACACCATGACATCCTCGGGCCGGCAGATCGCCACGTACACGCCGGACGGACTGACCCAGACCGCCCAGGGGTTCTTCCTCCGCGGGAAGGGAGGCGTCCTGGTGTTCGACGTCGGTCGCCTTGTGCTGGACTGGGACGAGGGAACGACCTTCAGGACGCCGAAGTCGATCGCGTTCGACGACGACGCCGCGATTGCCGCCTTCGAGGAGACCATGTGCGAGGCGCTGGGCTGATCACCCATCCGGCGCACCACCCGATGTGAGCCCGGAGCCGCGAGGCTCCGGGCTGTCCGCAGAATCCGCGCTGCGCAATGCCGAAGTCAATGGGCTGGCGCGAACGTCCGCAAGCCGGCAAGTCGAGCGGCCGCCGCCTGGCGCTCGTCATAGGTCAGGAAGCCGTCGAGCGGCGCAAGGTCGATCGCCGCAGCGACGTGGATGGCGTCGAGGGCCTGCAGCGCCGGCTCCGAGAGCGCGCCTGCCGCGAGCAGCAGGGCACGGCTGACCGGGAGCAGGCCAAGCGCGTCGATCAGCTCGCCGGCACGACCCATCAGCAACTCGAGCTCGAGCCGCGGATCGTCGGAAGCCGCGCGGCGGATCGCGCGGGGGACTTCTGTCAATACGAGCTCGCATGACACAAGGTCAGCGTCCTGAACAAATGCCCGCAGTGCTGTGCTCTCCGGCTCGTCGCGGATGAGCTTCACGAGCGCCGAAGCGTCGGCGTAGAACAGGGCCACGGCTCAGCGTTCGCCGCGGATCTCGTCCAGGGCGCGGCTCAGTGCATAGGCGTCGCCGTCCATCTGGAGCGCTCCAGGCAGCCCGCGGCGAGTCGGGCGGACCACCTTGCCCCCGGCGATCAGCCGGTCGAGGGCGGCGCCAGAGCTTGGCGGGGGGCCGAGCTCGGCGACGGGTCGATTTCGGTCCGTCACGACCAGCCGCTCGCCCTCCTCGACACGTCGCAGGTAGCGGCTCAGGTTCTGGCGCAGCTCGGCGATGCCGACCGTTCGTTCCATGTACATGAAGGTAGCACATGGCGCGATACGCGGTGTCGCGCAGGTGATCGGCCTGGCGGCCAGGGACCGCAGGCCGATCACCTCAAGGCAGCAACGGAGACCGTTCCCGCAAACGCACCCACGGTCAGACCGCCCACGCCGGTGGCGGCGTCGGCGAGACGCTCGACGGTGAACGTCCCCTCTGCGCCGGCAAATCGGCCGGTCGAACGGTCGGGGTCGATGATGGCGTGCTCCGTGATCAGCACGGTGCCAGGCATGACGAGCGCAGACGACCCGGTATGGTCGGCCACGAGTCGGTCACCATTCGCGGCGGTGAAGGTATACGTCCCGAAGCCCGTCACTGGCCGAGACCCGAAATCCACGGTGGCCTCGATGACCAGCTCGAACTGTCCGAGTTGGGTCGCCTGTCCCTGGGTCTCGAACCGGTCATGCACGACGGGTGGGGTGAGTGGCGTCCGACTCGCATGCAGGCCCTCCAGGGTTCCCTTGAAGGGGACTGGCCCGGCCGCGGCTGCCCCTCCGGCCATCGCCGGTCCGGCGAATGTCAGCAGACCCAGGATGGTGAGTGCGAGAACCGTTGCACGCTTCATTTCCCTGCTCCTTGTGACCGTGGTGACGAACCTTGTGGCTCGTCGCCACGACGCGAGAGGTTGCGTCACGCGCGTTGCAAAGCGGTTACATCGCGCGCGGGGCTCCGATCGCTTCCGTCACCGCGTCGGCGAGGCTGAGCTCGCGGCCGGCCTGGAGCGCCGCAGACACCTGCTCCGCGGACAGCACCCGGTTGATCGCCTGAAGGGCCGCCTCGCGCGCAGCTGCCTCCGCGGGCTGAACCACCCCCCCACCGGCGCTCCGAAGCGACTCGCCCGCTCCGAGCAGGCGGGCCGCGCGAATCACGTCGCCTGACTCCGCGGCCACGAGAGCGAACCCTTCGCAGCACCAGGCGGCCGTCTCCGCGAAGCCGAGTGCCCGGGCCAACTCCATCGCCTGGGCGAGGTACTCCGAGGCTTCGTCCAGCCGACGCTCGTGCGCGGCGGCGATGCCGAGGCGGGCGAGGATGACCGAGAGGATCTCCTTGTCGCCCGCCGCTCGGGCGAGAGCGTGCGCGCGACGGCCAACGTCACGGGCGTCCGCATACCGTCCGCCGTGGAGCAAGCCCTCGGCGAGGACGAAGAGAGCGATCGCTTCCAGCCGTTCGTCGCCCGCAGCGCGTGCCACGGCCACCGACTCGGCGCAGTACCCGCGGGCGCGGTCGAAGTCGTCGGCGCGCGCAGCGAGCGTCGTCAGAACGTTGAGCGACGCGACCAGAGCGACGGGCGGCCCGACCGTCCTGCCGAGCGCCACGCCTTCCTGGGCTAGATGCTCAGCGCGTGCGAAATCACCGAGCAGCCGGGCCAAGAGCGCCGCGCCGGCCAACGCGTCGGCGCGAGACGGCGACGGTGCGCTCGCCGGGAGGGTCAGCGCCTGCTCGAGCCACTCGAGGCCCTGCCGGCGGTAGCCGCGGATGAGCCAGTAGCGCCAGAGGGCGGCGGCCAGCGGCACTGCCAGGACACTGCCGGCCGCGAGCGTCCAGCGCATCGCCGCATGCAGGTTGTCGCGCTCCCGATCGCGGATCGCGAGCGCCTCGACCTTGCCGACGGGGTCCTCGATCGGTGCGTTCTCCACGATCTCGAGGAAGTGCTCGGCGTGTAAGCGGTGGAGCTCGATGCGCCGGCTCGGCGAGTCGAGCCGCTCCGCAGCGTATTCGCGGATCGTCTCAAGGAGTCGGTACCGCGATGTGCCGTTCCGCGTCCCCGCGACGACGAGCGACGACTCGACGAGCCTGCCGACGAGTTCATCGGCACGTGCCAGGTCTCCATCTGCGCAGATCGCGGCAACCGAGTCGAGCGTGAATCCCCCCGCGAAGACGGAGAGAGCTGCCAGCAGCTCACGCTCGTTCGCGTCGAGCAGCTCGTAGCTCCAGTCGATCGTCGCCCGGAGCGTCTGGTGTCGTGGCGCGGCCGACCGGTGCCACGAGCGCAGGAAGCGGAAGCGGTCGTCAAGACGGCCGGCGATGTCATCGATGGAGAGCGCCTTGGCCCGCGCGGCGGCCAGCTCGATCGCGAGCGGCAGGCCGTCGAGCTCACGGCAGATCCGTGCCACGGTCGACATGTCCTTCGGCGTCGCAACGAGATCGCGCCGTCGGGCGCGCCCGCGCTCGAGAAAGAGGCGGACCGACGCGAACCGCGCTAGCTCGTCTGCGGGAAGATCGTCGCTCGGTGTCGGCAGGGGATCGACCGCGTAGTCGACCTCGCCCGGCGCGCCGAGCGGGCTCCGGCTCGTTGCCAGCACGCGAACGGATGGGGAGGCGCGGAGCAATTCGTGCACGAGCTCTCCACACGCGCTCGCAAGGTGCTCGCAGCTATCGAGAAGGATCAACAGCTCCTCGTTCCGGAGGTGCTCGACGAGACCGGCAAGGGCGGACACGTCCGGTCGCTCGCGGACGCCGAGCACACCCGCGACCGCGCCCGCGATCGTGCGCGGGTCTGCGTGCGCCGTGAGGTCCACGAGCCAGACGCCACCGGTCCACGCTCCGATCTGCCGGGTGGCTGCCTCGAGGGCGAGGCGGGTCTTGCCGGCCCCACCCAGTCCGGTCAACGTGACGAGGCGGTGAGCGCGCAGAGCCTCCGCGATGTCGTCGAGCTCGTGCTCACGGCCGACGAAGCTCGTCAGTGGCGCCGGCAGATTGTGACGCTCCACGGCCCTGGACGCGGGAGCGAGCTCCTGGCGGAGCACGGCGAGCTCGAGAGCATGAAGTTCCTCGCTCGGGTCGAGACCGAACTCCTCAGAGAGGAGCGTGCGTGCGCGGCGGCATGCTGCGAGCGCCTCGACCTGCCGCTGAGAGTGGTAGAGCGCGAGCACGAGCTGGCGCCAGAGGCGCTCGCGGTGGGGATGCTCCGCGACGAGACGCTCCAGGTCGGCGATGAGCGACGCGTGACGACCGAGCGCCATCTCCGCTTCGTTGCGGTCTTCGAGGGCAACCAGGCGAAGCTCGTCCAGGCGACGAGCCTCGTCCGCGATGACGCCAACGTCGCGAACGTCCGCAAACGCCTGGCCGTACCACAGCGCGAGTGCCGCTCCCAGGCGATCCGCCGCGAACCCGGCAGCGCCGCGCGCGAGTGCGTCACGCCCGTCGCGGGCCAGCCGTTCAAACCGCCGCGCGTCGACCAGCTCAGCCTCGATGTCGATCACGTAGCCGGGGGGCCGCGCGACGAGCATGTTCCCACCGAGCGCCGAGCGCAGCCGGGAGACGTAGACGCGGAGCGTGCCGTCTGCACCCCTCGGGGGCTCGCCCTGCCAGAGCTCGTCGATCAACCGATCGCTCGAGATCGTCCGTCCTGGTTCGACGAGCAGCAGGGCGAGGAGCCATCGTTGCCGCCGGCCGCCCAGTCGGACCGACTGCCCGGCGCGCACGGCTTGCACCGGCCCGAGCACCCGGAAATCCCCGGCCGTGCCGGTCGATGTCGTCATGCAGCCCATCCTCGGCTGCAGGCGGCATGCGCGCAATATCCACGAGCCTGATCGTCTGTCATCGGACCGAGTGGAGCCGGACGATGGCCGGGTCTCGAGCGACCGGCTGACCACAGGTGCCGCAGATGACGCGACTCATGTGTCACCGATGTCGCGACTCATGACAAATGGCGCGCCCGGAGGGATTCGAACCCCCGACACTCGGTTCCGAAGACCGATGCTCTGGTCCACTGAGCTACGGGCGCGCGGACCGAGATGATACCGGCTGGGACAATCCGCGAGCCGCGCCGGTCGGGTTTGCAGACGGGGCACCGCGTGACGCA
Source organism: uncultured Chloroflexia bacterium (assembly GCA_963835335.1). GTDB lineage: Bacteria > Chloroflexota > Limnocylindria > Limnocylindrales > CSP1-4 > CAIXZV01. Next base: position 272,524 of record CAWIFB010000006.1, read on the forward strand.
CACTCCGCTTCGTGCCCCGACATGCCCGCCCTGCATCGGCGCGACCCCGTCATCGTCGCATCGCGCCCCTGGCGATCGTGATCGCGTGCGCCGCGCTGCTCTGGGCTCCCGGGTCCGCCCCCCGCGGCGCGGTGCTCGACCTGGTGAGCGACGGCGGTCCAGGGCCCGCGCCGGCGGCGGGGCACGGGCCGACACCGGCACCGATCGCCTCGACGGCGGTCGACGCGGCGACGACTGCCGCCCCGGTCGCCCTGAAATCCGCCCGGACGCTGGTCGATGTCGAGCGGCCGAAGGCTCCGGCCCTTGACCTTCTCCGTGACTACGCCTGGCCGATCGCGCACCCACGCCTGACGCTGCCCTTCGGCCCGACGGCGTGGGGAACCCGGGTCGTCGACGGGCAGCTGTTCCACGACGGCGTGGACCTGGCGACGTTCTGTGGGGATCGCATCACCGCCGCGCACGGCGGCAAGGTCCTCGCGGCCGGGCGGAAGTACGACGCGTTCATGGGCTGGATCGGCGACCTGAAGCCATACCTGGCGCGGCTCCAGGCGAAGGGGCTGTGGAGCGCGCTGCCGATCGTGGTCGTGATCGACGACGGCAACGGGTACCGGAGCGTCTACGCCCACTTCGAGCGCATCGTCGTCAGGAAGGGGCAGCAGGTGCACGCTGGCCAGCTGCTCGGCTACGAAGGCGCCACCGGGCATGCCACGGGATGCCACCTGCACTACGGGCTGTTCTCGCCCTTCGAGCGGGACACGTTCGGGATCGACGCCGGCGTGGTCAAGCGGATGCTGGTCCCGGCGAAGGAGATCGCGCGGGTCGATCCGCTGCACGTCCTCCCGCCCAAGCCCGGGATCAACGCGCCGCCGACACCCCGGCCGACGACCCCGGCGCCGGCCCCGTGAGGACCTCTTGATGAGCGACACACCCTCCGGCCTGGAAGGCCTGCTCGCGACCCTTGACGCGCCTCGGCGAGGCGACATCGAGACCCTGGATGCGGCGATCCGCCACGCGGGGCCGACGCTTTCGGTGGCGGTCTCGGGCGGTGCGATCACCTACGGCCGATACCGGTACCGCTACGCGAGCGGTCGGGGTGGCGAATGGGCGGCGCTCACGCTCGCTGCCCGCAGGGCTGGAATCTCGCTCTACGTCGGTGCGACGCAGGTCGAGCGTTGGGCGGCGCGGCTGCCGGCGGCCGATTGTGGCAAAGGCTGCATCCGCGTGCGGCGGGCAGCCGAGCTGGACCCGTCCGTGCTCGAGGAAGTGGTCGACTGGGCTGTCCGGATTGACGGACGGCTCCTGGACTGGACCGGGCGGGACCAGGCTGGCGAGCCGGTGATCAGCTGATCCTGCGGTAGCGCCGGCCGACGAGGAACCAGGCCGGAACGCTCGCGAGCGCCTCCGCGAGCTCAGGCCCCGCCAGACCGTCGCGCAGCTCGATTGCGAGCGTCGGCCGTGTGCCGGATCCCGGCCGGGCGTCGACATCGCACAGATCGATCGCGACCCCGGGCTCGGGGTCGCCCAGCTCGCGGAGCATCGCCTGCGGCCAATCCCGCGTTTCGGACTCGGCCCGGACCTCGCGTTCCGAGCGCCATCGCGGGCGGCGCAGCAGGATCGCCCGCCAGCCATCGGCCACCTCTGGCGTCACCGTCCCGTCGCCCGGCACCGGAGCCGGTGAGAGCCGCTCCCCGCGCGCCCACAGGGCCGCCTGGTGGAGCAGCGCGTACTCGTCGAGGTCGGCGAAGTCGCCCAGTCGCTCGGCGGGTGAGCCATCGCCGAAGACCGCCAGGATCGATGGCGCGAACACCTCCGCAAGGTCGAGGTCGATCGCCCGCACCGTGCGGTGCAGGTACACGTGCTGGTACATGAACAGCCGTGCGGTGAGGAACATCTCCAGCGCGCCGATCCCGGACTCGTACAGCGTCAGGCCGCGCTCCGACACGAACGTGTACCGCCGCAGGCGCTCGGCATCGACCGGCCCCATCGACACGCCGGTGAGGTAGGCGTCGCGGCGCACGTAGTCCAGGTTGTCGACGGTGAACACGCCCGACAGCAGCGGCTGGAGCAGCCGGACCCAGGCGGGCATCGACGCATCCGCGAGTGCCGGCTTGGACACGAGGAACGAGACCCAGCGCGGGTCGATGACCTCGCCATCCGCGAACCGGTCGCGCTCTGGGACGGACCCGGGCGCCCGTCGCAGCCCGCGGATGAGCGGGTCGAGCTCGTGCTCGATGACCAGCTGCGAAAGGTCCTCGTGGCTGAGCGTCTTCGCGCCCGGCCGGCGTGGATCCGCGGGGGCGGGGAAGCGGGCGAGGAACTGGTCGTCGAAGAAATGGGCGAACGGCCCATGCCCGACATCGTGGAGCAGCCCGGCGATCCGCAGCGTCTCGACCACCAGGCCCTCGGATGGGATCGGCTGCTCCCCGGCGACGGCGGGCAGGGCGGACCGGAGCGACGGGTAGAGCGACCGGGCCCACAGCCCCGCCTCGTGCATGACCCCCAGGCCATGGGTGAACCGCGAGTGCTCGGCGGTGGGGAACACCCAGCGGGCGCTCTGGAGCTGGCTGATCCGCCGCAGCCGCTGGACCCACGCCGTGTCCAGGAGGTCAACCTCGGCGACGTCCTCCTGGTGGAGGTCGGCGGCGCGCGCGTCGGCCCGTCCCAGGCGTTTGGTGAGCTCGACATAGCCGTGGATCGGGTCGCTGATCAGGTTGACCGCCGCGAACGGAAGCCGCCGGCCCGCCCTCAGCGCGGGGCGCCGGTCGCCCCGGCCATCCGGATCGTGATCGCCATCGTCCACCCGGAGAGCGTACCGCGCCGGGGACATCAGGCCTCGCGCTCGAACGGGCCGTAGGCCGCGGCCGCCCGGGCGAGCGTCGCCGCCACGTCGGCCCGCAGCTCCGGTGGGGAGACGACCTCGACCTCGTCGCCCCAGGACAGGATCCACAGCCGGATCTCGATCGTGCCCGACACCGTGCCCCGCCATTCGAGCGATCCGTCCTCGACCTCCCGGATCTGCTGGCTTGGATGCCAGGTCGCCTCGCTCACGCGCGCCGCGACCGCCGGCGCGAACCGCAGCACGATCTCGACCTGCGGCTGGTCCGCGATGATGTCCCACGCCCGTCGCAGGGTCGCCGCGAGCGGTCCCGCCTCCGGTGGCTCGAAGGTGCGCGGCGTGAGCGACGAGGTCGACGATCCGTTCCACCTTGAACGTCCGGATCGCACCCCGCGTCTCGTCGAACCCGATCAGGTACAGCGCGTGCGTCTCGAGCGACGGCTCGAGCAGGTACGGATGGACCTCGGCCGTCCGGGGTTCGCGCTCGGCGCCCTCGTAGCGGGCGGGTGCGTACGTCAGGCGCACCACCCGGCGATCTGCCCAGGCGCGGGTCAGGTCCGCGACGTGGCGGTTGAATGCGGGATCGACCCGCCGCTCGGCGAGGTCCGACAGCGTACGCTCCACGTGGGCGCGGAGCGCGTCCGGGAGCCCCTCCTCGAGCTTCTGGAACGCCGCCGCGAGGGCCGGGTCGTACTTGTCGGCATAGCGCGTCATCAGGCGGGCGGACAGGAACACCGCCATCGCCTCCTGCTGGGTGAGCCGGAGCGGGGGAAGGAACGCGTGGCCCTCGACGCCCCACCGGCCGCGCTCGCTCCACACCGGGATGCCGAGCTCGCCCTCGAGCGCCCGGAGATCGCGATAGACGCTCCGGACGTGCATCGCCGTCCGCTTCGCGATCTCGGCCGGGCGGACACCATCCTCGCCATGTGCCTGCAGGACCTGGAGCACGCGCAGCAGCCGGGCGGTGCGGTCGCGCTTGCCCTCGAGCCGCTCGCTGTCGGGCTCCAGCGGGTCGTCGAGGTCGTCGGTCATCGAGGCATCCTCGCTCACGAACCCGGGGCCTGGATCGACACCGGCGACGCGCGATCCACCGCCGTGAGGTGGATCCGCAGCGAGGCCAGCAGCGAGTCGCTCGACAGCTCCGTGGCCGGGCCTGTCACGTGGATGTCGGCCTGGCCCAGCTGGCCATCGGTGAACACCCAGTAGTCCAGGTCACCGCGCCAGCGCGAGACGTCAGCGGAGCCGATGAGCAGCTCGACCTCGGGCACCGCGCGGCGAAGCGTCGACCCGTCGATCGTGACGCGGCAATGCCGTGCCCGGGCGCCCTCGATGAATGCCAGCCCCCGGTCCTCGGAGACGGCCCGGTTGTCCATCGTGAGCGCGACCGCGAGCAGCTGCTGGTCGAGGTCGCCACCGGCCACCTGTCCGACGGTCGTCCGGGTCCACGGCGATCCGGGCTGGAGCGTCCAGGCGCGATCGCCGATCCGCGCCAGCCCGTGCTGGCCAAGCGTGACCCGCGTCGCCGCGAACCCGGTCCAGCGCACGTCGGTGCCGCTTCGGATGCCCGAGATCGAGACCTGGCCGGTGACCCTGCCATCGATCGACGCATCCATCAGCATTGCGAGCCTCGCGGTCGAGCCGGCGACCAGCGGGCCGCTGCAGGTCGGAGGCTCGCCCGTCGGATCCGTGGGGCCGAATCGGGATCCGGACGCCGGCTGGTCACGGAGCGAGAGCTCGTTGGCCACGGCTGCCACCGTGAACCCGCCACCGGCAAGCAGCGCGAGGACGAGGCCCAGGCCCGTGCCCAGGATGACGCGGCGCCGGCGGAGGGCTGTCTCGCCCAGGCGGCGCCGCGCGATGCCCAGGCCGGCAAACATTCCGGTGCCGGCGAGGGCGAGGATCCATGGGTACGCAGCCTCGAGCGATGGCACCAGCGTCTGCGATCCCTGCCCACCGACCTGGGCGGCCACGCTCACGATCGAGGGGACCATCAGGAGGATCACGCCCAGGCCCAGCCAGGCAATGGCCGCGAACGCCCGGTCTCCACGGGCAACCGGCGGCCACACGACGGCGGCCAGCGCAACCAGGATCGGCAGCCCGGTGGCCAGCCCCACCACGTGGTCTGCCGGCCCGCCGGGCTGGTACCCCACCAGCACCAGCGCGAACGTGGCGAACCACAGGGCCGCCAGCGCCGCCCCAAGGATCCGAAGTTCGATCATCCGTACCCGCACGGTCGGAGTCTAACGAGCCTGCGTCGACCTTCGGTGCCTGGCGTGGCACCGGCGGTCATCGCATGGCGCGGCAGCCGGCGCCCCGGCATCACGCCACAAGTACCGGCCGGATGGAACTCCAGGGCCATCGCCGTCCACGCTGATCCCGACCGATACTCACCTCACCGCACTCCGGTGCGCGACAACACGAACAACCCGGCCGCGATGGCTCCTCCTCCTCCCATCCGCACGGCCCAACCGAAGCGACGCCGTCCTCCTCCCGGCGTCGCTTCGGGCGTTTCCGGGGCTACGATCCGGGGATGCAGCGCCCGTTCGTCTCCCTGCTCACCGACTTCGGGGCGCGCGACGCGTCGGCCGCGATCTGCCGCGCGGTGATCCTCGGCATCTGCCCCGACGTCGAGATGCTCGACATCACCCACGAGGTTCGCAAGTTCTCGATCCGCGACGGCGCCCTCGCCTTGTGGTGTGCGTTGCCATACCTGCCGCGCGGCACGCACGTCGGCGTGGTCGACCCCGGGGTGGGGACGGAGCGGACGCCGATCGCGATCCGCGTCGTCCGCGGGGACGTCCTGATCGGGCCCGACAACGGTCTGCTTCCGTCGGGCGCGTCCCGGCTTGGCGGCATCGACGAGGTCCGGGAGCTCGCGAACCCGGAATACCGGCTCCCCGTGGTCAGTAGCAGCTTCCATGGGCGGGACATCTTCGCGCCCGCCGCCGCGTACCTCGCAGCCGGCGTGCCGTTCACCGCGCTCGGGCCGCGCCTCGACGCTGCGTCCCTGGTGCCGTCACCGCTGCCCGCCCCCGTCCGCCTCGCCGACGGCGGCCTGCGGACCGAGATCGTGTACGTGGACACGTTCGGCAACGTGAAGCTGTCGGCGCTGGCCGAGGACCTGGCGACCGCGCTCGGTGCGGCACCGGCCGGGCGGCTCGAGATCACCATCGATAATGGGATCCGGGTCGCGCTGCCCCGAGCCGGGACGTTCGGCGAGATCGCGCGCGGGGAGCCGCTGTTGTACGAGGACTCGTACGGGCGGCTGTGCATCGCCGTCAACCAGGGCAACGCCGCAGAGCAGCTGGACCTCGCGGACGGGATGACGATCGACATCCGGTCCGCCTGACGCGGGTCCCCGCGCAGCGGACGACCGGTACACTTCCGCCGCACACTCTCAGGAGGAGAACCACCAGGATGCGCACGATCCGGGGCGTGACCGCCCTCACCTTTGCGGCCGTGTTCGTCGCGGCCTGTTCCAGCGGTGGCGCGTCGCCGTCCGTCGCGCCGACCGAGGCACCCAGCAGCGCGCCCAGCGCCGCGGCGTCGGAGGCGCCGACCGCCACGCCTGACGCCTGCGCCAAGGACAACCTGGCGACGGTCACGGCGGGCGTGCTCACGATCGGCACAGACAACCCCGCCTTCCCGCCGTACTTCGACCCGCCTGCCGATGGCGAGACGGCAACAGCTCCCTGGGAGCTGGGCGATCCGACCAATGGCCGCGGCTTCGAGAGCGCCGTCGCCTACGCCGTGGCCGCCAAGCTCGGGTTCGACAGCGGGAGCGTCGCCTGGACCTATGTCCCGTTCGACAGCTCGTACGCGCCGGGTGCCAAGGCCTTCGACTTCGACATCAACCAGGTCTCCTACACGGCGGACCGTGCCACCGCGGTCGACATGTCGGACGGCTACTACACCGTGAACCAGGCGCTGGTCGCCAACGCCGGCACGCCGATCACGCAGGTCACCACGATCTCCGGCCTGGCGGCATTCAAGCTCGGCGCCCAGCAGGGCACCACGAGCTATCAGTTCATCACCGACACGATCAAGCCCGCGGCGGAGGCGTCCGTCTACAACGACAACACCGGCGCCGTCGCGGCACTCGACGCCAAGCAGATCGACGGCATCGTCGTTGACCTGCCAACGGCGTTCTACATCGTGGGCTCGGGCGAGGCGAAGAATGGCGTGATCGTCGGCCAGTTCCCGACCCCCAGCGGGGCCGATGCCGAGCACTTCAGCATCGTGCTCCAGAAGGACAGCGCGCTGACCGCGTGCATCAACGGCGCGATCGCCGCGCTCAAGGCGGACGGCACCCTGGACTCGATCACCAAGGAATGGCTGTCCGACAAGGCGAGCGCCCCGGAATTCCAGCCCTGACCCACCGATGACGGCCGGGGTTCCGCGCGGCGCGACGACCTCGTCGACGTCCCGCGCCCCCGGCCCCCGCATCCCCCTCGGCGAGGGGGGCCGTTCGATCCTGGTGGCGACGGTCTCGACCGTCGTCGTGTTCGCCATCCTCGTGCTGGTGGTGACCAACGCGCCCGGGTGGTCTGAGTTCCAGTTCAAGTTCCTCAACGCGCAGTGGTTCTGGTACTCGCTGCCGCTGGTCGTGGACAAGTTCTGGGTCAACGTCCGGCTGTTCCTGATCGCGGAGGTCCTGATCCTCGCGTGGGGCCTGGCGCTGGCCGTGATGCGCAGCGTGCCGGGCCCCGTGTTCTTCCCGGTCCGCCTGCTGGCGACCATCTACGTCGACGTGTTCCGCGCCCTGCCGGGCCTGCTGGTGATCGCCATCCTGGGTTTCGGCATCCCGGGTCTGGGGATCGAAGGCATCCCGATCGACCCGTTCTTCTGGGGCGTCGTCGCGCTCACGCTGCTGTATTCGGCCTACGTATCGGAGGTCTACCGCGCGGGCATCGAGTCCATCCACCCCAGCCAGGCGGCTGCGGCGCGCTCGCTGGGCCTGTCCGAGCTCCAGGCGCTGCGCTTCGTCGTGGTCCCACAGGCGATCCGCCGGGTGATCCCGCCGCTGCTCAACGACTTCATCGGGTTGCAGAAGGACACCGTCCTCGTGTCCACGATCGGGGTGGTCGAGATCTTCCGCGAGAGCACGATCATCCAGAGCGCGAAGTTCAACTTCACGCCGCTGCTCGCGACCGCGCTCGTGTTCCTCGTGATCACGATCCCGATGGCCCGGTTCACCGACTGGATGCTCAGGCGGGAGAAGGGTCGCCGGATGGGCGGCAACACGCCGATCGTCGGCAGCCGCCGGCCTCGTCTGCTCCGGTTGCGAGGATGACCCCGGCCGCCCTGTCGATCCAGGGCCTCCACAAGTCGTTCGGCCAGTTGGAGGTGCTGCGCGGCATCGATCTCGAGGTCGCCGAGCACGAGGTCATCGCGCTCATCGGCGCGTCGGGGAGCGGCAAGTCCACGCTCCTGCGGTGCATCAACCTGCTGGAGCCGATCGATGCAGGCCGGATCCTGATCGAGGGCGAGGAGATCACCGCGCGCGGCGTCAAGGTGGACCGGATCCGGCGCCGCGTGGGGATCGTGTTCCAGTCGTTCAACCTGTTCCCCCACATGCGCGTCATCGACAACGTCACCCTCGGTCCGCGCAAGGCGCTCGGCACGTCGTCGTCGGATGCGGAGGCCGCCGCGCTCACGCTGCTCGATCGGTTCGGGCTCGGCGACAAGGCCCGCGACTATCCGGACCGGCTGTCGGGCGGCCAGCAGCAGCGGGTGGCGATCGTCCGCGCGCTGGCCATGCAGCCTGACCTGCTGCTGCTCGACGAGGTCACGTCGGCGCTCGACCCGGAGCTCGTGGCTGAGGTGCTCAACGTCATCCGCGAGCTCGCCGCGGGCGGCATGACGATGCTGATCGCGACCCACGAGATGGGCTTCGCGCGGGACATCGCGAGCCGTGTCTGCTTCCTCGACGGCGGCTGCATCCTGGAGCAGGGACCACCGGACCAGATCTTCTCCGAGCCTCGCGAGCCGCGCACCCGGCAGTTCCTCAACCGGATCATCGAGGCCGGGCGCCTCTAGGTTCGCATCCAGCCGCCGGCCGGTCCGCCGCCGAGCCGCCGGTCGAATCCGCCGCGCAACTCACGGGGTGTGTCAGCGCGGGACCTGTCGGCCAGCGCAGCGCCGGATTGGGGCCCAAGTCGCGCATTGGCCCCAGCCGGGGTGCCATTCTGACTCGCCACCTGAGTCGGCGCGACCGGGGCGCGGAGCCTCGCCCTGTCGCGGCCCCGAACCAGGTCAGCGGGCCGCCATCGGACCCCGGCAGGCGTCCACGAAGAACGCGAACAGCCGCTCGAAGGCCCTGGGCGTCGACTCGGTGCGCTCGGGATGGCACTGGACGGCCATCCGGAACGGGCCGCTCGTTGCCTCGAACGCCTCGACCAGGTCGCCTGCGGGGCTGGGCGAGAACGCGGTCGCGACGAACCTCGGGGCGAGATCTCCGGGCCGGATCGCCTGGTGGTGATGGCTGTTGACGGTCAGGACCCCGCCGCCGACGTTCGATGGCGACAGGATCCGTGTCATCCGTGCCCCGGGCACCAGGCGCAGCGGGTGGGTCGTCGCCGGGCCCTGCCCCCAGCTCGCCCCGGCGTGGCCCTCGACGTGCTGGAGCAGGCCACCACCGCCGAACACGTTCATCGCCTGGAAGCCACGACACACCCCGAGCACGGGCACACCTCGCCGCTCGGCCGCTGCCCATGCCTCGGCCTCGAGCGCGTCACGATCGGGCTCGACGTCGCGCGCGCCGGCCATCGACTGGCCGTACCGCCCGGGATCGATGTCCGCGCCGCCGCTCAGCAGCAGCCCGTGCATGGACGCGAACGCAGCGGCCCGGTCCGATGCCGTGGAGGCTGCGTCGAGCGGCATGACGGTCGCCCCATGACGCGCCACCGAATCGACGTACAGCGCGTTCTTGCGAGCGGCGATCGCGGGATCGGCCTGGCGCGCGGCGACCATGAGGGTGACGACGATGCGCGGTGCGACGGCGGGCGACATGGGGGTGCAGGATACGCGCGCCCCGCGCCCCCGCGCCGGGCCGCGCCCGCGCCGGCGTCAGGCGCCTGGCGTCGCGGACTCCGGGGCGGCCGTGCTCGGCGGGGGAGATTCCGCGGCGGACGGCTCGACCGTCGGGTCCGGTGTCTCGCCCTCGTCCATCGGCGGGTGATATTCCTGGCCCGGCAGGATCATCAGCACCCAGCCGCGCTGGAGCGTGTTCGGGTCGTAGTCAGCCGACTCGGGATCCAGGCCGGGGTATCGGTCCCGGTTCCAGTAGGCGATGCTCCGCCCAGTTGTCTGGAACCGGCGAGCGATCGATAGCAGCGTGTCGCCCCTGACGACCGTGTACTGCGCGAAGGTCGGCGCCGGGGTCGGGGTCGGCGGCGCCGGGGAGGGCGACGGCGTGGGGACGGGAGTCGGTGACGGTGTCGGGGTGGGTCCCGGCGTGGGCGTCGGCCTGACCGACGCCGGCAGGCACGCCGCGAGCGAGACCGTCAGCGCGCCTGCGGCAATGACGACCGCGACACGCCGCGATGCGCGCACCTGGGGTCGCCGGGCTCGGATCACCACCGCAGTGTGACGCCTCGACGACCAGGCCCGGCTAAGCGGGCGTGGGTGAGGGCGGATCGACAGGGGTCGGCTCGGACAGCGTGAACCTGCCGGCCAGCGACGCGGTCTCCGCGGCGGTGGCGACCTGACCGGGACCGCGCCGCTTGGCGACGAAGCAGGCGCGGTCGGCGGCCAGCAGGACCGCCTCCGCGTCATCCCCGTCGTCCGGGAACGATGCGGTGCCGACCGACGCCGATACCTGGACGCCGTCGGCGAGCCACCGGGTGCCGGCGTCGCCAACCGCCGCGACCGCCAACCGGATCCGGTCGGCGACGGCCGCGAGCCCGGCGGCGTTGCTGCGCGGCAGGATCACCACGAACTCGTCGCCGCCATAGCGGAAGACCGCGTCGGTGTCGCGTGCGCCGGCCATGATCGCGGCCGCGATCTCGCGCAGCAGCCGGTCCCCGGCCTGGTGCCCGAGCGTGTCGTTGACGGCCTTGAAGTCGTCGAGGTCGACCATCACGAGGCCGAACGGGTCGCGTGCGGACACGCTCCGTCCGAGCCAGTCCTTGAACGTCCCGTGATTGAGCAGGCCGGTCAGGTCGTCCGTGCGAGCCCGGATCTCGGCAGCCTGGAACGTCTCCGCGTTGCGCAGTGCGATCGAGACGATCCCCGCGAACAGCTTGACGAGCTCGAACTCCTGCTCGTCGAACCCCGCCTCGACGCCCAGGCGCTCCAGCGTGAGCACCCCTGCCGCGCCGTGCGGTCCGATCAGCGGCACCACGATCAGGCTGCCGTCGAGCTCGCCCGTCGAGCGGAAGTGGTTGACGCGCGGGTCGGTGCGCTCGTCGTGGATGAGGACCGGCTCGTTGTGGTCGACGACCCAGGTCGCGATCCCGCTCTCACCCGGCTCCCACGGCGCCAGGAACTCATCGGCATGGACGCCGCGTGCGGTCAGCGGGACCAGGAGCCCGGTCGGGCGCTCCACGGCCTCGATCGCGATGTTGTCGCATTGGACGAGCGAGCCGAGGCTCTCGGTGATCTGGTCCAGGACGGCGATCCGGTCGAGCGTCGTGAGGATCGACTCGGTCGTCCGGAGCAGCTCCTGCTGGGTGCGCAGCTGGCGCTCGAGCGTCGCCGACTGGCGGCGGAGCCGCTCGGTCGCATCGGCGTTGGCCATGGCCTGGGCGGCGAACGAGGCGTAGATCACCAACAGCCGGAGGTCGTCCTCCTCGAACTGGTGCAGCCCCAGCTTGGACAGCACGAGCACGCCCAGGCACTGGCCCTCGTGGACCATCGGCGCCAGCAGCATCGACTCGTCGAGATCCGGCTCGGTGCCCGGGATCGTGACCGCTCGCGGATCCGTGGCGGCGTCGTCGACCAGCTGAGGCACGCGGTAGCGGGCGACCCAGCCGGTGATCCCCTGGCCGAGCGGCGTCCGGAGCTGGTCCGGCGTCTCGTCCGAGTATTCGCCGACCTGCCCCAGCATCGCGACCGGGACGAGGTCGCCGCCGTCGACCCGGTACACGCGTACGTTGTGGTAGTCGATCAGCTCGCGCAGCTCGGTGGCGATTGCGTGACCGATCTGGCCCACGTCGGTGAGCCCGGACAGGCGAGCACCCAGGCGCTGGATCGATTGCAGCTGCGCCGCCCAGGCAGCCATCCGCCCGAAGGTCCGCGCCGAACGGACGGCCACGGCTGCATCGCCCGCCAGCCCTTCGGCAGCCTCCAGGTCGGCCTCGCGCCAGTCGTACGGGCGATCGTGTGCCAGGTAGAGGATCCCGTGCAGGTCGTGCCCGTCGACCAGCGGTGCGACCAGCAGCGTGTCGACGCCCTCCTGGACGGCGACCGAGCGGAGCGGGCTCGTGGACCGCGCGGCGTCGGGTCCGGCCGCGACGACGGGCCGGCGCGCAGGGATGTCCTGCGGCACGACACGGGCAGCCTCGATGTCCCGGGCAGCGGCCAGGAAGTCTTCCGAGAAGCCTGTTCCCGCGGGCGACGAGACGCGCCCGTCCGCGTCGCGCAGGACGACGGCGACGCGATCGGCGCCGAACAGGACGCGGGCATGGTCGCTGAGGTCCCGGACCACCTCGCCGACGTCGAGCCGGGACGCGAGGTCAGTTGCCACACGCCGCAGCGCCTCGGATCGACGGAGGCGGCCCGTCGCCTGTTCGGCGGCGCCGGCACCTCGAACGAGGACGCCCAGCGTCCGAGCGATCGCCCGCGCAAGCCGGCGACCGTCATCGGGCCCGAGCTCGACCGCGCCGGCCAGGACCAGCACGCCCCATGGCGCCTTCCCGCCGGGAATGGCGACCGCCAGCTCGTCGGTGCCCATCCCGAGAACGGGGAGCGGGCCGGAGGTCCCGGGGCGTGCGTGCACGGGCTCCGATGTCTCGAGCGCCAACGTGATCACGTTGGGACCGCCGGGGATCGATCGCGACGGCCAGGATCCCGGGCCCTCCGTCGCCGTCGCGCGAGCGACAAGCCCTCCGGGGCGGTGCTCCCAGACGCCGACCAGCGCCGCCCCGGTCACCGATCGGATCCGGTCGCAGGCTTCATCCAGGGCCGGATCCAGGCCGCTCGGCAGCGATGCGACCTCCGCCAGGTCCGCGAGCAGGTCGAAGCCGGCGGGGCTCTCGGTGAGTGACGCCGGGACCGTGCCCTGGTGCCGCGGCTGGCGAAGGCCTGCGACGGCCGTTGCGGAGGGAACCTGGGGGCCCGACACGGCCGCGGCCAGGAACCGCTGGAGATCTGCCTCGCGATACCGCCGGTCGCCGCGCTCGTTGATCCGGTAGTAGCGCAGGCGTCCGGCGTCGCTCCAGGCACGCACCGTGTTCGCGTGCACGCCGAGGATGCGCGCCGCCCTGGCGACGGTCAGCGTGGCGTCCCCGGGGCGTGCGGCCCGGGGACTGGTTGTGGCGGTGTGGGATTTGGCAAGCTGGACCATCGGCTGCGACTGTCTGCTGCTTCACAGGAGTTGACAATAGGACCATGTTCCCATGACGCGCCCGCGTCGAGCGCGGAGGGCCATGAGCGCGGTCGCGGCGGCGCCGTGGCTGCCGCGAGGCCGCCTGTGTCAGGGCTCGCGCCGGTCCCGTCGCGGTCCGCCCGTCGCGCGCACGTAGAGCAGCGTCGCGACGAGGGCCAGCCCTGCGATCACCACGACCGCCACGATGGCCGCCAGCGGGTCACCCACGAGGCCCGGACCCTGCCCCGAGCTCCGCGGGTCGCCGAGGGCCGCGGTGGTGGGCTCCGGCGACGCAGCCAGCACCGCCGGTGGGACGAGCGCGGTGCCCAGCGCGCCGACCAGGCCCCAGGCGATGGCGATGCCGATGAGCCCGACCCCGAGCGCCAGGAGCACCGATGCGAGCAGGGTGGCGGGCCGGTGGCCCGCGGCCAGCAGCCGGATCGCCTCGGCACGCTCGAGATTGGTCAGGATCAGGGGACGACCGACGCCCGGCCGGAGCATCGGCCCCCGGTCCGGGTCGATGGCCGGCACGCCCAGCGCAAGCGCATGCTCGACGCTGCTCAGCTGCTCGACGCGGAGCCGGACGGGGGTCTCGGGCGGCAGGTCGGCAGGCACCCGGTCCGGGATCTCGCCCGCGGTGCCCTCCGCCTCGCGGATGACCACGAGCAGCCCGTCGTCGAGATCGCCGCCGTCGATCCCGATCGTGTCCAGGCCCTCCGAGAGCTCGAATGGCACCGCCTCGCGGACGTCCTCGAGGGCCCGCCAGGCGGTTCCGCCTTGGGTCTCCAGCCGGGTGCGGCGATACACGAGCGGCCGCTGGTGCTCGTCCTCGAACTCCGCCTCTGCCTCGATCCGTCCGGTGACCGCGACGTACCGCGTTCGCCCGCTCTCGGCAAGGGCGCGGGCATCGGCGATCCGGATCAGCGGAGTGGACGCGAGGATCCGGCCCAGGCGTGCGTTGGTGCCCAGTCGCCGCAGCGCCACCCAGCCACCGGCGAGCGCGACGATACCGGCGACGACCAGGACCTGGGGGATCACCCGGCGATGATACCGGCCACCCGGGGCCGGAGCCGGTGGCGGACGATCCGCGGGGAATCAACAGCCCGAAGGAACCTACTCGACGCGTGGGCGTTGATGTCATCGCCGCCGTTAGCATCGCTCGGCCCCTTCGGGCTGCATTCAACGCTACGCTCGGCCGCTGTCGGGGTCAATGTGCTTATCCACCCCAAACCGCCCGGTCGGCCCGATCTATCCACCAGCCGTCCACAGCGGCACGGCCGGACGGTCAGCCGGATCGGCAGGCTTCAGCCCGCGTCGCGGCCCGTCCGCGGGTCGATCGCCCGGACCTGGTCGTCGAAGCTGGTCAGGACCAGCCGCCCGCCCACCAGCTCCGCCCCGGTCACCACGTCCGAGTGCGCGACCCGCCACGCGACCTCGCCGCTCGCATCGATCGCGAAGGTCTCGATCTCTGCCTGCACGATCACGTGCGGCAGCCGCGACGAACCCAGGACGACCAGGATCGGCGTGGCGGAGCGATGGCTCCAGCGGAGCGCGCCCGACCGGGCCTCGAACGCATAGGCATGGAACCCGAACGTGACGACGAGCAGCCCCTCGGTGTCCCACAGCAGGCCCGCGGGCTCGTCGCTGATGAGCGACGCGAGGCGGACCGTCCAGGGTCCGGCAGGCGTCTCCACCCGGATCTCGGCGCGGCACCGCTCATCCGGGTCTGGCCCGGCGAGGTCGCCGAGATCGACCAGCGATCCTCCCGCCTCGGTCAGCGCGAACACCGCCGCGGACTGGCCGGAGCCCGCCCAGCGCATGCTCGCCCGGATGCCACCGGGGAACTGGATGACCGCGTGACCGGGTTCGGGAGCCATGACCGGCGCCTAGGCGCCGGCGTTCTGGGCTGCGGGCGGGTTCCCGAGACCGGCTCCCTCGGCCAGCACGTCGGCCTGCCGGCGCTCCTCGCAGATCGGCGCGACGTGCGCGTTGGCCAGCATCCGCAGCGTCGCGGGCGGGACCGGGAACACGGCGGTCTGCGTGCCCGCGGCGGCCCACACGACGGGGAAGCGGCCAAGATCGGGATCCATGATCACGCGCAGGGCGCGGGGGTGGCCGATCGGGGGGATGCCGCCGATGACGAAGCCGGTCAGCTCCCGTGCCTCGTTCGCCGTCGCACGCCGCACGTCCGGCTCGCCGGAGACGGCAGCCAGCCTCGCGAGATCCACGCGGTTCGGGCCGGAGACGAGGCAGATGATCGGCTCGACCGGGGCGTCGTCCCGCGGCGCGACGAACACCAGGGACTTCACGATCTGGCCGAGCTCGGCGCCGACGGCCGCGGCCGCTTCCTCCGCGGTGTGCGTCGACTCGGAGAAGACCCTGATGTCGAGCGCGACGCCCTTCCGGGCGGCGGCATCCACCACCCGCTGGATCGGCGCGTTGAGTGGGGTCTCGGGCACGGCCGGGAGTCTACACGACGCGGCGTTCTGAACGCGCGGTCCGGCGCGCTACGATCCGTTACATGGGCAATGGAAACCGGCGCGAATCCGCGCCCACGGGCGTGGCCCGGCACGTGATGGTCGTCGCGGACGGCGACGTTTCCACCAGGGCCGACCTGGACGCTGCGTGGCCCGGGTGGGCAGACGACGTCCGGGAGGTGATCGCCGCCGACGGCGGGCTCGCGCAAGCGCCGGTCGCCGGGCTGGTGCCCACGCTCCTGGTCGGCGACCTCGACTCGATCAGCCCGGCGCTCGTCGCGGAGGCAGAGTCCCAGGGCCTGCCCATCGAGCGCGCAGCCGTCACCAAGGACGAGTCCGACGCGGAGCTCGCGATGCTCGCCGCGGTCGCGCGCGGCGCCACCCGGATCACGGTCCTGGGCGCGTTCGGCGGCTCGCGGCTGGATCACGCGCTTGCCAATCTGTGGCTGCTCGCGCACCCGGCGCTGGCCACCGCGGACGTCGTGCTGCTCGACGCGGGCTCGCGCGTCACCCTCATCGTCGCACCGGGTCCGGACGGGCAACCGGTCACCCGCCGGCTGGCCGGCCGTCCGGGGGCGCTCGTCTCGCTCCTGCCGTTCGCCGGGGACGTGGACGGCGTGACGACACGTGGCCTTCGCTACGCGCTCGATGACGAGCCGCTGGTGATCGGTCCGGCACGAGGCCTGTCCAACGTCCGCATCGGGCCAGATGCCGAGGTGACGGTGCGACAGGGCCGGCTGGTGGTCGTCGAGACCGCCGCGATCCAGGGCGGGCTATCCTCCGCGACATGATCATGCCGACCGCCGGCGATCCGGCGCCCCCGCTCTCGCTTCCCGACGAGCACGGCACGCTCCACCGCCTGGCCGACCGGACGGGCGCGTGGACCGTCGTCTACTTCTACCCGGCTGACGACACGCCAGGGTGCACCACCGAGGCCTGCCAGTTCCGCGACCTGTACCGGGAGGTCCAGGCCCTGGGCGCCGAGATCTGGGCGATCAGCCCGGACGACGCCACCAGCCACGCGGCGTTCCGGGCGAAGTACGCGCTGCCGTTCATCCTGCTGTCCGACGTGGATCATGCGGTCGCCGACGCCTACGGCGCATGGCAGGAGAAGCAGAACTACGGCCGGACCTACATGGGGATCGTCCGCTCGAGCTTCCTGGTGGGCCCCGACGGGAGGCTCGCGACCGTGTGGCCGAAGGTCAAGGCGGACGGTCACGCGGCCCTCGTGCTGGCGGCCCTCCAGACAGCCGTGCGCGAGGCCGGCGACTGATCGCCGGGCACGAAAGAAGGCTTCGCTCGTGGGGGGAGACGAGCGAAGCCTCAGTTCGCAAAGTAGCACAACAGGAACTGCAATGCATCTGCAATCCCGGCGGTCAGAACGGTGCCGCGCAACGGAGATGGTGAGGTCTCGCCCATATGCCGGATGACGCCCGCGCAACGTCCCATTCCTGGCGTCCCGCGCGCTTCATGGTCATCGTGGCGCACCCCGATGACGCCGACTTCGGACCGGCGGCGACGGCCGCCAGGTGGATCGATGAAGGGTCCGAGGGCTGGCTCGTCTGCTGCACCAGCGGCGACGCCGGCGCCGACGACTGGGCGACCGATCCGCTCGAGCTCGCGGCAGTCCGCGAGGTCGAGCAGCGTGCCGCGGCCGCGATCATCGGCTATGCCGGCGTCACCTTCCTCCACCAGCCGGATGGCGGACTCGCCAACGACCTTGCCCTGCGCGAGCACCTGGTCCGCGAGATCCGGACCTTCCGTCCGGACGCCGTGCTTGCCGTCGATCCCGAGGCGCTGTTCCACGGGGACCACGGTGTCAACCACTCGGATCACCGGGCGGCGGGGATCGCGGCCGTGGATGCCGTCTATCCGGCCGCGCGGAACGCCATGGCCTTCCCGTGGCTGGCGCGCGACGGGCTCGCGCCGCACCGCGTCCGCCGGCTGTACCTGTTCTGGTCGAACCAGCCCTCGGCATGGATCGACGTCAGCGGCACCCTGGGGCGCAAGCTGGACGCCCTCCGCGCGCACGCCAGCCAGCTCCGGCGCCCGGCGGAGCTGGAGCAGCGGATCCGCGACTGGGCCCGCGAGGAGGGCGAGCCGCTGGGCGTCGAAGCGGCCGAGGCGCTGCGGGTCATCGTGATCGATGACGACGACGATGCAGCGTCGCCGGCCGGCGAGCCATCGCCGGGCGGGGCAGCGGACGAAGCCGAGGCAGCGGACGCGACCGGGGCCTGACCCGAGTCGGCCGGCTCAGCCTTCGCCGATCAGCGCCGGACGAACCCGGCCCCAGGCGTTCCAGACATCGGCCAGCTCGGCTGCGCGCCCGCCGAGGGCGTCGACCATCCGGCCAAGCGACAGGTCGCCGGCCTCGTCGAGCAGCCATTCGTCGGCTGCCACGGCGGCGTCGGCGAACAGGCCGGCCAGCTCCGACTCCCGCGGCCAGTTCCGGATCCGCATCCGGTCCAGGCCCGCATAGCCGACGGCGAGCGAGAGATCCCGCTGGGCCGGGACGCGGGCGTCGGCAAAGCCGCCAATCCCATCGAACCGGAAGCCCAGCGCCGACAGCGCGGCGACGATCTCCCGTTGCTCGCGGCGGTTGAACAGGCCCCAGAAGCCGTCCTCGGGCAGCCGCAGGTACCCGGCCTCGATCGCGCGGGCGACGATCGCGTCCACCAGACCGGCGATCCGCAGCTGCCACTCCGGGGCCGTCTCGGGTCCTGGGTCCGCGAGCACCGCGACCAGACGCTCGAGCGCCTGCCGGTCGCCCCGAAGGATCCGGATGACGGGCGCCGAATCGTTGTCCCTGGCCAGCACGTCGGCAGGAGCGGGAAGAGGCTCCTCCCGTTCCGTCGGCCATACGCCGTCGAGCGTCGAATTCGACGCGTTCGGGAGCTGACGCTGCAGCCGCCGTGGCCGCCGCCGCGGCCGCCGACTGGCTGGCTGCGCGGATCACCTGCTCCTCGCATCGCGCCAGCGCGGTCCGGGCCTCATGGCAGGCCGCATCCGCGGTCTCGGCGGTGATCCGCGCGACATCGGCCTCGACGGCGACGCGATCCAGACCGGGCAGCAGCTCGCGCAGCTGCGCACCGCCCGTCTGGACCGTGTGGGCCGCGTCCCGTGCTCCGGTGTTGAGACGATTGACCTGGGTGAGCCAGTCGCGGGCCGCGGCCTCGGCCTGCTCCGGGCTCGAGGCGCTCGCCCTGGCCGACCGGAACGCCCGATGCAGCGCGTCCTTGGAGGCCCGGATCTCGCGTGGATCGGACAGGGTCTGCGCCTGCTCGACGCGCTCGCGGAGGGCGTCGTAGGCTCGCTGCGCCTCGCGCAGCGCCTCGGCGGCACGTCGCGCCTGCTCGCGGGCAGCGTCGGCAAGGGCACACCGCTCGCGGACGAGATGCCGCTCGGTTGCGCAGGTCGCGTTGGCGTCGTCCGCCGCCTCGGGGCTGTCGGCCGGGCTGTTCGCGCTCGCAGGGTCCGCAGGCGCGCCCCGGCCGGGCTCCTCGGCGGTCATCGCGACGGGCGCAGCGCGTGCGCCGGCAGGGTCGGCGGTTGCATTCGGCGCCTCCGGTTCGATGCTGATCGCGACCGTAGTCTGACCGATCCCGGGCGTGGCCGCCGCCGGCCTCGCTCGCACGGCGACACCCGCCGTCATCCGATCGGTGTCCCGCGATACGGCATCCTGTGCGCTGGTCGCCCGGGCGGCTGCCGGCACGCCCACGCCCACCGGGACCGCGATCGCCGCGGCGTGGATCTCGACGGGGGATGAAACACGCGTTCGAGTGGACCGGCTGCTGCCGTCGCCGCTCGTGCCCCGTCCGCTGTCGCCGGTGAGGCCGGCAAGGCGGCGCTCGAGCCAGTCGTCGTCTCCTGGTGAGCCGGGGATCAGGATCCGCCCCGCGGCAGGGTCAGCGGACGCCAGGGTCGTCGCGCGACGTGGGACGATCGAGTTCGGGGAAACGGTGAGCCGGACCTCCCGGCGACGGGCCGGTTGGTTGCGTCGGACCCCGAACAGCGCGGCGCCGAACATGGCGCCGACCGCGAGGCCCAGGGCGAGAAACGCGATCTCCGGGGGGCTCACGTGCCTCCTTGGGGCCCCCGGACGGGAGCCTGTCGAACGCGGCCAGCGTAGCTGCGGCCCCGCGCGTCGTCAACCTGACCACGCGCGCGCTGGGGGATGCCCAGCCCGGCCGGATCGCGGCCGTGCCGCACCCGGGACCACCCGCCTGGGCCGACCGGCGGCCATGGTGGCCCTTCGAAACAGGCCGGTTGGCCTGCACCGCCGTGCAGGTGCGGCCGTGGCTTGGTAGATTCCGGCGCACGGGCGGCGGCTGCGCCGCCTTCGTTTCCCGTCGCCCTGCCGAGCAATCGCTGGAAAGGCACGTCCGCTTCGTGGCCATCGACCAGTCCCAGGAATTCCTCGTTCAACCGGTCGACGCGTCCTGGCTTCAATGCAACATCGAATGCCAGGAGGCATGCCCCGTCGGCACCAACTGCCGGGGCTACCTCAACCTCGCCGCCGAGGGACGCTTCGAGGAGGGGTACATCCTGTCGCGCGAGCCGAACCCGGTCGCGGCGATGTGCTCGTACGTCTGCTCCGCGCCGTGTGAGCGTGCGTGCCGCCGCGGCGACATCGATCGACCTCTCGCCATCCGGGCGATGAAGCGGTTCCTGGTCGAATGGCACGAGGCGTCCGGGATCCCGGACGTGATGCCCCAGATCACGCCTCGTGACGAGCGTGTCGCGGTCGTCGGCGCCGGCCCCGCGGGACTTGCCGTCGCCCGCGAGCTGGCCACCCGCGGGTACCGGGTGACGGTGTACGACAGCCTGCCGTTCGCAGGCGGGACGATGCTGGTCGGGGTGCCGGCGTTCCGGCTGCCGCGCGAGGCGATCGAGATGGACGTCCGCCTGGTCGAACGGCTGGGCGTGCGGTTCGTGTTCGATACCAGCATCGGCATCGACATCCCGTTCGAGGATCTCCAGCGCGACCACGATGCGATCGCGATCACGGCCGGCGCGATGAACCCCGTCTATCTCGACGTGCCCGGTGCGGACCTCGACGGCGTCCAGTACGGCGTCGATTTCATGAAGAAGGCGAACCTCGGCCAGGACCTGACCGTCGGTCGCAACGTGGTGGTCATCGGCGGCGGCTACACCGCGATGGACTGCTCGCGGACCAGCCTTCGCTACGGCGCCGAGAACGTGACCATCGCCTATCGCCGCACCCGGTCCGAGCTCGTCGTGGACGAGGAGGAGCTGGGCGAGACCGAGCGCGAGGGCGTCAACCTCGAGTTCCTGGTCAGCCCGATCGAGCTCACCGGCGAGGACGGCAGGCTCACCGGGGTGCGCTTCATCCGCAACCGGCTGGGCGAGCCCGACGCCTCCGGTCGCCGGTCGCCCATCCCCATTGCGGGATCCGAGTTCGTGGTTCCCGCGGACACGGTGATCCCGGCGGTGTCCCAGGCCGCGGACCTGAGCTTCCTCCCGGTCGAGGCGAACTTCGAGGTCAACCGGGGACGCCTCAAGGTCGATCCCGCCACGTACGCCACCAACATCCGGGGCGTGTTCGCATGCGGCGACTTCGTGACCGGGCCCACGACCCTGATCGAGGCCGCCGGCCACGGCAAGAAGGCTGCCTACGCAGTCGATCGGTACCTCGCCGGCCGGACCGACGTCACGGTCAGCCCGAACGTCAAGATCACCAGCTCCTGGCGCCACGACATGCCGGAGCTGTACGACGTCCTGCCTCGCCAGCACATCCCGATGGTGGAGCTGCCCGCGCGGATGCCGTCGACCGATCCGACGGTCAACTTCACGACCCCGGTCGAGCTGGGCTACGACGGGACCGCGGCGGTGGCCGAGTCCACCCGCTGCCTGATGTGCAACTACAACATCTGGTTCGACCCGTTCCGGTGCGTGCTGTGCGGCGCGTGCGCCGACGTGTGCCCGGAGGGTGTCATCCACATGGTGGACGTGAACCAGCTCAAGACCGAGGGGCTGCAGCCCGAGATCGAGGAGTCCTACGGCTGGTCCCAGGGGGCCGCCATGATCCTCGACGAGGAGCGGTGCATCCGTTGTGCGCTGTGCGTCAAGCGCTGTCCCTTCGATGCCATCACCATGGAGCGGTTCGAGCTCCAGGAGATCTCGAGCGACGGGCGGCTCTACAAAGAGTCGTACCGTGACGCCCAACTCGCCGGAACCGCCGGCGTGGCAGGAGGAGCCAGGTGAGTTTCCTGGAGCGGGTCGATCAGAGCATCCGCCGCAGCCCGGTCTGGCGATCGCTGTTCCGCAACCCGTACCCCAACGACGAGCGGTCGCGGGCCTACGCGGTGATGAACAACGTGTTCCTGCACCTGCACCCGGTGCGGGTGCGGCAGCACGCGGTCAAGTTCGCCTACACGTTCTGCCTGGGCGGCCTGAGCTTCTTCCTGTTCCTCGTGCTGACCGTCACCGGCGTGTACCTGATGTTCTTCTACATCCCGTCCGAGACGCAGGCGTACTCGAACATCCTGGACATCCAGAGCCGGGTGGCGTTCGGCCTGCTCACCCGCAACATCCACCGGTGGGCCGCCCACCTGATGGTGTTCTTCGTGTTCCTGCACATGATGCGGGTCTTCTACCACGGGGCCTACAAGCCGCCGCGCGAGTTCAACTGGGTGGTCGGCGTCGTGCTCCTGTACCTGACCATCCTGCTCAGCTTCACCGGCTACCTGCTGCCGTGGGACCAGATCGCCTACTGGGCGATCACGATCGGCACCAACATGGCCGGCTATGCGCCGCTGTTCAACACCCCGACCAAGCTGCTGCTGCTGGGCGGGATCGAGGTCGGCCAGAACACGCTGCTGCGGTTCTACGTGCTCCACATCATGGTGTTCCCGCTGGTGGCGGCGATCTTCCTCGCGGTGCACTTCTGGCGCATCCGCAAAGACGGAGGGATCTCGGGACCGCTATGACCGGCCGATCGCCGCGTTGCCGCCTGCGCTCCTCGCTCACGCACGCCCGAGTGCGCTCGCTCCGGTGCTCGGCTGCGCCTTGCGCCGACTGCGTCCTTTCGGCCCGACTGGAGCTGAGGCAATGACTGAGACGAAGAAGCCGTCCGAGGGTCGTGTCGTCCTGCCGGTCGATCCGGCACGGCGGACGGAGATCGACAAGCAGCGGGTGCCGATGTCGGCGCGCCCGTACCGCCTGCTGGCCCTGGTCAAGCAGGACGCCGTGGTGCGGGTCCAGAAGGAGCCGGACGACACGGTCATGACCTGGCCGCACCTGCTCAGCATCGAGTTCCTCGCGGCCGCCATGATGAGCATCCTCCTGCTGCTGATGGGCCTGTTCATCAACGCCCCGCTCGAGGACCTGGCCAACGGCAACGTCACGCCGGCAGTGGCCAAGGCCCCCTGGTACTTCCTGGGGCTGCAGGAGCTGCTGGCCTACTTCCACCCGACCGTGGCGGGCGTGATGGTGCCCACGTTCGTGGCCCTCGGCGGGATCGCTCTCCCGTTCGTCGACCGGGGCAACATCAACGCCCACCGTCCCTCGGACCGGAAGACCGCCGTCGTGCTGTTCTCGCTGCTGTGCACGCTGGGGCTGTTCCTGACCTTCGTCGCGATCTTCTTCCGGGGTCCCGGCTACTCGTTCGTCATCCCGTACCTCGAGTTCTTCTCGATCGGTACACCGGGCCTTCACTTCGCCCTCTGATCCGAAGGAACCGCGCATGAGCAACTACCACGTCGAGCCCGTCCACAAGTCGCAGGCCCTCACGACCGAGGCGATCAAGGCCCTGCGCCACGAGCAGGTCCAGGGCGTCTCCCGGCGCGAGCTGCTCCGCGGCTCGCTGGCCGCCGGTATGGGCCTGTGGCTGCTGGAGGTCACCGCGGGGACGATCGGGTTCCTGTGGCCGAACCTCGAGGGCAAGTTCGGCGGCGAGGTCAAGATCGGCACCTTCAACGACGTGAAGCTCGCCAACGCCTCGCTTCCCGTCGACCAGGGGTTCCCCGCGTACTACTCGGAGGCCAAGGCCTTCGTGGTCCTGATCGACCCGTCGCAGCAGCGGTTCATCCCCGGCAGCGACACGACCGGCGACGGCACCGCGGAGAACGTCCGTGCGCTCTACCAGCGATGTCCGCACCTGGGCTGCAAGCCCAATCCGTGCATCAAGAACTTCTGGCTCGAATGCCCCTGCCACGGTTCCCGGTACGACCGGCTGGGCATCAAGGCGCTCGGGCCCCAGTACGGACCCGCGCCGCGGAGCATGGATCGCTTCGCGACCCGCGTGGATCCCGACGGCACGTTGATCATCAACACCGGCAAGATCACGCTCGGTCCGCTGCCGGTCGCGGTCGGCCAGCCGGGGATCATCCCCCCGCGCACCCCGACCGGCTGCATCTGAGCCGCCCGTGACCCCGCCCGCCCACCGAGGAGACCGATGACCGACCAGCCCGGCCGCCCGCCCGAGGAGCGCCTGCCCGCCCCACGGCCGTCGTCCGCACCGGTCCCGGCCGAGCGCTTCTCCGCGCCGCCGTCGGCCCACCGCAACGACCTGACGCCCGACCGCGCCGCGAAGATCGTCCGCCAGTCCGCCAACGCGCGCTGGGTCGGCTTCCTCGCCGTCACGGTCGTCGCGCTGTTCGTCATCGCGTACTACTTCTACGAGCTCGGCCTGCCCGGCGGGCTGTCGGAGGCGCGCCTTCAGCAGCAGGCGGACGCCCAGCAGGTGACCTCGATCCAGCGCGGCTACAACATCTACCAGGCCAACTGCGCGCAGTGCCACGGCGTCAACGGCGAGGGAGGCAAGGGCCCGACCCTCAATCGGCAGGACAAGCTGTTCGCGCACCTGAACCCGGCCTACATCCATACGATGCTCCAGGTCGGCGGCCGGTACGCCTGCGGCAACCCGGACAGCATCATGCCCATCTGGTCCAACACCGGGAGCCCGCCCGGACCGCTCAACTACAAGCAGATCGAGGACCTGATCAACTTCATCAGGGCCACCAAGGGCCCGGAGTACACCGTCCTCGATTCGTCGCTGTTCGAGCCCGTGATCGACCCCGCCACCGGCAAGGAGAAGACGTTCACGGGCTGGGTGGATCCCAACTACAAGCCCGATCCCGGCGCCACGCCGTTCCCGGCCTGCTGGTCAGACGAGTTCAGCCAGCCCGCCGCGTCGGCGTCGCCCGGGACGTCCAGCGCACCGGGAGCATCCGAGGCGCCGTCGGGGACGGTGGTCAAGGAGAGCGCGCTCAACATCGCGTTCGAGAACGGCTCGCTGAGCGCGCCGGCGGACGCCGCGTTCCAGATCGAGTTCGAGAACAAGGACGCGGGGATCCCGCACAACATCGCGATCAAGGACCCCTCGGGCACGGAGGTGTTCAAGGGCGACATCGTCACCGGTCCGACGACCGTCACCTACGACGTCCCCGCGCTACCGGCCGGCACGTACACCTTCATCTGTACCGTGCACCCGAACATGACGGGCACGCTCACGGTGGGGGGCTGACCGATGGCACAGACGCTGCTTCCGGCTCCGCGCCCCGCCGCCGCACCCCGCCGCCGCGCATTCTTCGGCGTGTTCGACGCCGACGGCTGGGGCTGGGCCTCGGTCAAGGCCTTCTTCTGGTTCATCCTGCTCATCGTCCTGCTGGGCTACATCCCGGACCGCGCCTATTACTTCACGGTGCAGCGGACGGTCGACGTCGGCCTGCTGGGCTGGTCGCCGATCAACTTCTGCCCGCCAGCGAACGAGACACTTCCCTGCCCGGCTCCGGTGGGGGCCACCCTCCCGTGGCATCCGTCGCCCGCCGAGATCCAGCTTCCCGCCGGCCGGACCGACGGGGCGGCCGCGGCGCTGGGCAAGACGTACCTCTACGTCGGCGGCAGCGACGGGACGGCGGCAACGGACACCGTGTTCGTGTCGCACCCGGTCGGCGACGGCAACCTCGACACGTGGACGGCCGGCCCGAGCCTGCCGGCGCCGCGCACCGATGCGGCGTCCGTGGTCGTCGGCAGCACGCTGTACGTGATCGGCGGCGCTGATGCCACCGGCGCGCCAACGTCGACCGTGTTCAGCATCACGGTCGACAATGACGGCGCGCTCGGCGACTGGACGTCGGAGGACGCCATCGCGCTCCCCGCGCCGCGTGCCGGCGCATCGGCGGTGGCCGTGTCCGACGGGATCGTCGTGATGGGCGGCGCCGATGCCAGCGGGCCGACCACGAGCGTGTGGAAGTCACAACAGGACAAGAGCGGCGCGCTCCAGGCCTGGACCGACCAGTCGTCGCTGTTCGAGGAGAACGTCGACGGCACCGCGACCCACGTGGGCGACGTGATCTTCCTGATCGGCGGACGGAGCGCGGCAGGACCGGTGGCCACCGTCCAGCAGGGCCTGGTCGGCGGACCCAAGGCCACCACCGAGGATCCGAACGCGATCACGGCCGCGTGGCGTGCGAGCGATCAGACCAACCTGCCGGCGGCCCGGACCAACGCGACCTCGTTCACCGCGAATGGCGCGATCTATGTCCAGGGCGGCAGCGATTCCGGCGGGGCGCGCACCGAGACGTGGTGGGCGATCCCCGACGCCGACGGCGTGATCCCGGAGTGGCACCACCTCTCGCAGCTCGACCTGGGACAGGGGATCGACGGCGGTGCTGCGTTCACGGCCGGACCGTACGCGTTCATCGTGGGCGGTCGGACGGCATCCGGGTTGACCGGTGCCGCAGCCAGGGCGTACCTCGCGCCGGAGGAGCCGTTCTTCCAGCTGGGCGTGCTCGGCGCGACGATCCCGGCGCTCAAGCTGAGTGGCGAGATCGGCCAGCAGCTCGGCTACCTGAGCGCCGCGGGTGTGGGGACCGTGAACTTCGTCGCGCTGCTGCTCATCGGCTGGGCGTTCGCGCACAAGGAGCGCGTCCGGGAGATGATCGGCAACCGCCGGCGCCGCCGGGGCTGATCTCGGGCCGCCGCGGCTGGCCCTCCGTCCGAGCCGGTGCGCGGGGGCTGATCCGGGGTGCCGTGGCTGATCCGGCCCGGTCACATCGCCGCGGCGTGTCGCGACGTTGCGTCCGCTGCCGGCGCGCTATCCGCCCGCGGGCTGCACCGGGCCGCGGGCCACGGGCAGCCCCATGCGCTCCCAGGTGCTGATGCCGCCGGCGATGTTGGCAACGTCCGTCCAGCCGGACGCGAGCAGGTGACCGGTGACGTTCGCCGACCGGTTGCCGGTCGCGCAGATCACCAGCACCGGCCGGTCCTTGGGCACCTCGTCGAGACGGGCGCCGAGCTGCGACATCGGGATGAACAGCGATCCGTCGATCCGCACCTGGAGGTACTCGTCGCGCTCGCGGACGTCGAGGACGACGGCCGGTCGGACGGGGTCGCTGCGGCGGATGTCGGCATACAGCGGGTCGAGGGCGGGGATCCCCTGGGGACGGTTCATTCGGCTGCGGTCCTCCGGATGGCGGGTGGCGTTTCGGCGAGCTGCGGATCCGCGAGGCGTGCGTCCACGTCGGCAAGGAGGCGGGTGACGTCGACGCCCCAGGCGTCCGCCGCGTCGACGGCCAGGGCGAGGTGGCGACGGGCGCCCGCGAGATTCCTGGCGACGCCCGCGGGATTGCCACGAACGGCGTGCACATAGGCCGCGGCGATCTTGATCAGGCCCTGGTGGAGCGCGCGCTCCGCAAGGTCGTCACTGCCCATCCAGGCAGGCTCGAGGATCTCGTGCGCCGCAAAGAAGTCACCGCGGGCATACGCCGCGAGGCCAGCCGCGAGGGCATCCCGTCGCGTGCCCTCCGGCAGCGGGCGGTACGCCTTGTCGCGGTCCCCCTGCCGGATCGTGACCTGGCGGCTGGAACGAGGCGCGGTCGGCATGCGCGCGAGTGTAACGGCGTGGGTCCCCGAGGACCGACGAGCGCGCCGGACGCGCTCAGGCGCGGGCGGCCTCGTCGGGCAGGTGCGCGAGCGGTCGGCGACCCGCGAACCCCTCGTCGTGCCGGTGCCAGAACCCGATGCTCGCCTCG
>CAWIFB010000007.1:0-8059 GCA_963835335.1 uncultured Chloroflexia bacterium
AATCGCACGGCAAGCGGCGTGCCGACGGTCGCCCGATGAGCTTCACTGAGACGTCGCCTGGTCCCGGGGTTGTCTGTCCCTACCTTGGGTTGAGCGACGACCCCACGACGCACCTCGACTACCCATCGACGGCGCAGGTCTGCCACGCGCTCGGCCGGCCGACCGCGGCCGATCACGTGAAGCAGGCGCAGGACTGCCTCACCGCCGATCACGTTCGCTGTCCGCGGTATCGCCCGGTTGCAGAGCCGGCCCCGCGGGCGCCCTTGGCAAGAGCTGTCCTCGCCGGCCCCGGTGACGGGCCGACCACCAGGGATGCTGCTCCGAGCCACAACGATGCCGGACCGAGCCGACCACGACGCCGCCGCCGCGGTCCGATCCGGCGACGGCGCAGCCCAACTGCGGTCCGGCAGGCGGTGATATCGCGCTGCCTCGCGGTGACGCCGCGCCGGCACCGGACCTTGTCGCGCCGGCCCGCGCAGCCACGGGCGTTCGGCCTGGGGCCGCAACGCGCCAGCCGCCGGCGTCCCGTCGGGTGGTGACACTCGCGTTGTTGGGCGGACTGCTGACCATCGTCGCAGTTGGCGGCCTCTACCTCGGGCCGCGCCTCGCGGAACAGATGGGCGCCACGCCTGATCCGAGCGCCCCGGCGGGCGGCGCGTCCACGCCGACCGCGTCGATCGTCGCCAGCCAGGCGCCAGCGGCCACGGCGGCCGTGACGCCGTCCGCGATGCCCGTCCCCGCGGAGACCCCGGCGTCGAGTGCCGCGCCCGGCCCCGCGTCGACCCGAACGCCAGCTCCGGCTCCGACCACGCACCTTGTCACGGCCGGCGAGACCCTGACGCAGATTGCTGCCCGGTACGGTGTGACGGTCCAGGCGCTCCAGGCGGCCAACAACCTGGCCGACCCCAACCTCATCCTGACTGGACAGACGCTGATCATTCCGGCGCCGTGATCGACCCGGCCGTGCGAGGAAGCGGTGCCTTCCTGGGTCGAGCGTCGCTGCGGGTTGCCGGCCTGCGGCTGGGCTCATGTTCGCCGGCTTCGCGGGACTTCCCGCATTGACACATGGGGACCGGCGCGATAGAGAGGGTCCACACGCCGTGCCGAGGGGAGCCCATGGAGCCGCAGGCGCCGCCCACCGCCCCCGAGCCTGTCGACCCGGGCTCGTCCCGTGGAGCCTCCCTGCACCCGGTGCCCGCGGAGCGGCCGGGCGGTCCGGGGATCACGGTCGCGGTCGCCATCGCCGTCGCGCTCGTCGTCCTCGGCGGGTTGCTGGGCGCGATCGTCGCGCAGGGTGGCCGGTCGCCTGCGACCGACGGCGCCGACGCTCGCACCGGGGCCGGCACGACGGCGACTGACGGGATCTCGTCGAGCGCCGCGGCATCGAGCGTCCCGTCCACCCCCGGCGAGCCGCCGGCCGCCCTCGCGGTGTATCCGGCGGGTCCGCCTCCGGGTCGCGACGATGTTCCCGGGCAGCCGGGCACGGCGTCGCAGGTGATGGTCGTCGTGGACGCATCGGCCACCGACGACGTGACCGCCGCCGCGATCCGAGGCGGCCTGATCGACCTCGTCGACCAGCTGCCCGAGTACGACGTGCTCACGCTCATCGCGACGGCGGATGCGGTCCGCACGCCCGTCGATGGGGTGGAGCTGCGGGGTGCGGGTCGCGACGAGGCTCGGGCGTCGATCCGGCGGCTCGCCTTCGGGGGCGTTCGCCGGCTCGTTCCCGGCGTGCGCGCGGCGACCGACGCGGCGGCAGCGATCGGGCCCGGGTCATACCAGGTGCTGCTGATCGCGACCGGCACCGACGGGACCACCCTCGACGACCTGCGCGACGCGACGCGCGGACCCGTCGTGAACGGCAGCTCGAACGTGGTCGGTCGACCTTCACGCGGTCGCGGTGGGCGCGGGCGAACACGAGCCGCTGCTCGCGCGGGCCGCATACGACGACTACCAGTGGGCGGCCGGTCCATCGACGCGATCGCGCGGGCGCTCGTCCCGTACCGCCTCGCCGTGAGCGAGGCGACACTGCTCTCCCACGGGAGCGTCCCGGCATCCGGCGCGGCCGTGACGGTGCTGGTCGGCCCCAGCCACTTCGGCGTCCGGTTCACCGTCGTCTCGCCCGGGCGGACGCTGGGCATCGAGGCGACGGCGCCCGATGGCCGGGTCTACACGGCGGCGACGCGCGACGAGTCGGTGACCGTCCAGGAGCTGGGGGAGCGGGTGACCATCGTCGTGAACGGCGCCGACCCGGGCGAGTGGCAGGTCCGTGTCACGGGCGGTGGCGGTGATTCCGATGGGCGGTCGGGCGCCTGGTACGAGGTCGAGGAGACGCTGAGCCAGCGGTCCATGCTGCGGACGGCATACGGCACGGGCGACACCACCGACGACTTCCGCACCGGGATCGCGTTCATCGGCGATCCAAACGCGGTCCGCGCGGCGACGGCGCGGATCACCGACCCGGCGGGCAACGAGCGATCGATCGTGCTCGGCCCGATGGACCAGGACGAGCTGAACATCGGCGCCCAGGTCGTGCTGGGCGCGATCATCGATGCGCCGCCGCTGGCGGGCTCGTACCGGGTCGTCCTCCACCTCGAGCTCGCGGATACCGACGGCGGCGTCCGCACGTTCGAGTGGATCGAGGGCGGGTACGTCGCTCCGCTCCGCGACACCGACGGCGACCGGATCAGCGACACGGTCGAGGAGCACAACGGACTCGACCCGAACGATCCGGCGGACGGCGCGATGGACCACGATCACGACGGGCTCACCACGGCGGCCGAGCTCGTCGACCACGGCACCCTGCCGGGGCAGTGGGATACGGACGACGGCGGCGAGTCGGACGGCAGCGAGGTCGCCGCCGGGCGCGATCCGCTCGACCGCGCCGATGACCGGCCGGCGAAGACCTGCATCGAGCTCATCCCGACCCCGGCACCCGGCGCGACTCCCGTACCCACCCCGGCTGCGACGCCGAAGCCGGTCCCGGAGCTCGAGGCGAAGCTCCCCGACGCGGTCCTCGGCCGGCCGACGACGAAGATCTCGATGGACCAGCCCGAGCGGCTCGACTTCATCTTCGGGCTGTTCGATGCCCTGCTCGCCTGCACCGGCAAGGACCACGGCGACCTCCGGCTCGGGGTCGCGATCGCGCCCGCGCTCCGGAACTGGGCGGTCGTCGCGGTCGAGATCGACGGGGTGAGCGGGCACGAGCTGAGCGACCTGTGGTTCTTCCGGATGAGCCGGGGTCTCACCGGCGGCCTGTTCTCGGACGCGGAGGTCGCTGGGCGGGCCTACCGGCTGAGCGAGGTCGGATGGGCGGTGTACGCGACCAACGACACGTTCTACTGGGTCACGTCGCTGGAATTCGGCGACTTCCCGCCCTCGCCGCCACCCGACCTGCCCGCCACCGGCGAGATCATCGATGGGTTCATCGGGCAGCTGCCGCTCGATCGCTGACGGATCGCCGCGTTTGCCCCGAGGCCCGCGCGCGCCGGTTGCCGGCGACTCAGCCGGCGAGTCAGAACGGCACCCCGGCTGGGGCCGACGCGCGATTTGGGCCCTAATCCGGCGCTCCGCTGGCCGACAGGCTCGCCGTTGATGCGCCCCGTGAGTCGCGAGGGGGCGTCCGTCGCGAGGGGGCGTCCGTCACGAGGCGGGCCCCGCCGCTGATCTGGCCGCCTGGACTACCCTGTGCGCCATGGTCGCCGACCGCGCCCCCTTCGACCGCGCCCCGATCCTGATCGCCCCCACCGGCGAGGCCGTCGACGGCCGCCGGCTGCTCGCGGAGGCGGTGGGCTTCGGGCGGGCGCTCCGATCCGCCGGGCTCGCGGTCGACATGGGCGCCGCGATCGACTTCGCGCGGGCGTTGGGCATGGTCGACGTCGGCGAGCGCGGGACGGTCAAGGACACCGGCGCCGCGCTGTTCGTCCGCCGCCGCGACGATCGCATCGTCTACGACCGGGTGTTCGACCTGTTCTGGCGCCGCCGCGGCCGGCAGCTGGCGATGTCCCGGATCGACCCCAACGCCGCCCCCGACGCGGATCGCGAGGAGGGCGAGCCGGGCGCTGCCGATGAGCTGGGCGATGGCCGCCAGGCCACGATGACGGAGCTGGCAACGGCCGGCGTCCAGATCGCGGCCGACGCGGACGAGGGCGCCGAGCTCGAGGGGGTGACGATCTCGCCCGACGCGTACTCCCGGGGCGAGGTGCTGCGCCACCGCGACTTCGACCGGATGACCGCCGCCGAGCTGCGCGACGCCGAGCGGTTCGTCGACCTGCTCCGGCCCCGCCTCGAACGCCGGAAGACGCGCCGCCACGAGCTCCACCCGCACGGCCGCCGGCTCGCGGCGCGGGCGATGTTCCGCCGCAACCTCGCCACGGGCGAGCTGACCGAGTGGGTGTGGCGCCGGCAGGTCCGCGAGCCGCGCCAGCTCGTCGTCCTGTGCGACATCTCGGGCTCGATGGAGCGCCATTCCCGCCTGTTGCTCCGCTTCATCCAGGCGCTCGCGCGGACGAACGAGGTGCGCACCGAGTCGTTCGTGTTCGGGACGCGGCTGACCCGGGTGACGCGGCTGCTCAAGGACCGGAACCGGGACCGGGCGCTGGAGCGGGTCGCGGATTCGGTCAACGACTGGGCCGGCGGGACACGGATCGGGGAGTCGTTCCGCGAGTTCAACCATCGCTGGGCGCGGCGGACGCTCCGGACGTCGGGCGTGGTGATCGTCGTGTCCGACGGCTGGGATCGCGGCGACCCCGCGCTGGTCGCCGCCGAGACCGCCCGGCTTCGCCGCAACTGCCATCGGCTGGTGTGGCTCAACCCGCTCGCGTCCGCACCAGGCTACCAGCCGCTGGCCGCGGGGATGAAGGCCGCCTATCCGTATATCGACGACTTCCTCGCGGCCGGCACGCTGGGCTCGCTCGAGCGGCTGGGCGAGGTGCTCGGCGGGGCGTCGCAGGGAACCGCCCGGCGCGGTGCCGCCGTAACCCATGCAGCAACGGTCGCGCCGTCGATGGGGCTGTTCGCACCCGACGCGGCGCCGCCACGGCAGCTCGACGACAAGGACACGGACGCGGGCTCGGCGCGGCCGCTCCGGTAGGAACGAACGCCGGCGGGCCACCCGGCCGCCCGCGGCACAGGACACGCACGGGAGGACCCGACATGCAGGAGCTCATGGACGCGCTGGACGGCTGGCGGGCCGAGGGCGCCGGCGTGGGCCGCGCGGTCGTGGTGCGAACGTTCGGCAGCGCGCCGCGACCGGAGGGCGCCGTGCTCCTGGTGACCGATGACGGCCGGCTGGCGGGGTCGGTGTCGGGCGGCTGCGTCGAGGGCGCGGCGGCCGAGGAGATCCTCTCCGCACGCAAGGCCGGACGCGAGCGCGTGATCCGCTACGGGATCAGCGATGAGCAGGCATGGGACGTTGGCCTCGCGTGCGGCGGCACGATCGACGTGCTGATCTCGCCGCTGGTGCCCGACGCTGCTGCCGAGGCCGCCCGCGAGACGCGCGACGGCCGGGGCGATGGGCGCGCGATCGTGACGATGCTGCCCGCGGACGCGCCACCCTCGGCCTTCGGCGCGCACCAGCCGGGGCAGGGGAGCGAGCCCGTGGCGCCGCTGGTTGTGCACGACGACGGGCGCCTCGAGGGCTCGCTGGGGGAGCCGGCGCTCGACGCCGCGCTGGTCGAGGCGGGGACCGCGGCGCTGACCCAGGGCGTGTCGCGGACGGTGGAGATCGGCGGCCGCCAGCTGTTCATCGAGGCGTACCCGGTGCGACCGCGGCTCGTCGTCGTCGGCGCAGTCGAGGTTTCCCGCACCCTCGTCCGCCTCGCGAAGGAGCTGGGCTACGAGACCGTGGTGATCGATGGGCGTGCAGCGTTCGCGACCGAGGCGCGGTTCCCGGACGTGGACCGGCTGATCGTGGGCTGGCCCGACGAGGTGGCGGACGAGATCGGGCTGGGGCCGGCCGATGCGGTGGCGGTGCTCACGCACGATGTGAAGTTCGATGAGCCGGCGATCATCGCCGCGCTTGCCCGCGGTTGCCGGTACGTCGGGGCGGTCGGGTCGCGCAAGACGCAGGCCGACCGACGGGCGCGGCTGCTCGAGGCGGGCGTTGCGCCGGACGCGTTGGACCGGCTTCGCGGGCCGATCGGGCTCGATCTCGGCGGCCGGCTGCCGGCCGAGACGGCGCTCGCGATCCTGGCCGAGGTCGTCTCGGAACGAAGAGCCGGCACGGGACGCCCGATGCGGGAACTGGCCCGCGCGCGCGAGGCGGCCGCCGGGTGAGGGTCGTCGCGATCGTCCTTGCCGCCGGGGCGAGCCGGCGGTTCGGGTCTCCCAAGCTGCTCGCCCCGCTCGCCGGCCGGCCCGTCCTCCAGCACGTGCTCGATGCGGTGGCCGCGGCGCCCATCGATGACGTCGTGGTGGTGCTGGGCGATGACGGCGCGGCGATCGAGGCGGGGATCGCCTGGCAGGGGGAGCGCCGGGCCGTCAACCCGCGGCCGCAGGACGGGCTGTCGAGCTCGCTCCGGGTGGGGCTCGATGCCGCCGCCGAGGATCCGCTGGCCGAGGCGGTGATCGTGGTCCTGGGCGACCAGCCATCGGTTCGTCCGGCCGTGATCCGTGCCGTGGTCGCCGCCGCCGCGACCGCCCCCGAGCCGATCATCCGGGCCCGCTACGCGGACGACGACGCCCCGAACCCGGTGCTCATCCGGCGGTCGGCCTGGGCGCTCGCGGCAGGTCTCGACGGGGACCGCGGCCTGGGGCCGTTGCTCGCCCGTCGCCCGGAGCTGGTCGGCGAGGTCGCGGTCGATGGCCGCAACCCGGACATCGACACCCCGGCAGACCTCGCGCGCGCGACCCTTCGACAGGGCCTGTCGTGACGACAGGGCCTGTCATGACGACCGCGTCTGCGGCGACCGCGAGGGCATCGGCGCGTCCGGCCGTGCGTGGGCCGCGGGCATGACCATCGGCGATCGGCCCGCCGGCGCGCGGACCCTCGAGGATGCCTGGGCGGCCCGCGTGCGCGCGAACCGCGAGCAGGCCGAGCGCGTCCGCGAGGTCCCGTCGGGCGACTTCTACGCGCCGGTCTCGGCCCTGTTCGTCGCCGATCCGCGCCGCACGGGGGAGCCGACACTCGAGGCGCTGCGCTCGATGGCCGGGAGCGACGAGACGTGGCTGGACATCGGGGCGGGCGCCGGCCGGTACGCGCTGCCGCTCGCGCTCCAGGTCAGGCGCCTGATCGCGGTCGAGCCATCGCCGGGCATGCGCCGGGCGCTCCGGACCGGCATCGCCGAGCACGGGATCGCCAACATCCGCGTCATCGCCGGCGCGTGGCCCACCGCCCTCGACCTGCTCGGTCGCTCGCCCGCTGCGGATGTGTCGATGATCGCCCACGTCGGCTACGACATCGAGGCGATCGGCCCCTTCCTCGACGCGATGGAGACCGCGACCCGCGACCGGTGCGTGGCCGTGCTCACGGATCGCAGCCCGGCCTCCGTCGCGGACCCGTTCTGGCCCGTCGTCCACGGCGAGCCGCGCGTGCCGCTCCCCGCGCTCCCGGAGCTGCTCGAGGTGCTCCGCGCGCGCGGCCGCACGACCGACGTGGTCATGGTGGAGCGCGCCGCACGGTCGTTCGAGTCCGTCGACGCGCTGACCGCGTTCCTCCGCCGCCAGCTGTTCATCGCGGAGGACGGCGAGCGCGACCGTGCGTTCCGCGCCGCGATCCCGGACCGGATCGTGTTCCGCGACGGTGGCTGGACGCTGGCCGATCGGCCCGCGGGCGCGGTGGGCATCGTCACCTGGCACCCTCGCGGGGGCTGACGCCCGCGACGATCGCCCGCCCCGCGACCTTCGCCCGCCCCGCGAGATCGCCCGCCCTGCGGCCTTCGCCCGTGCCGCGACCATCGGTTGCATGCCACATGTCCACCCTGCGAGCGTTCGCCGGCGCTCGCCCCGATCCGGCGAGGTTCTGCACTGACATTCGTCCGCCTGCTGGGCGTATCGCCCGTTCGCGGGCCCGTGGGACCCGCGGGGGCAGGGGCACGGCGGCGAGTGCCCGCCTGTTGGA